>NZ_VFOK01000001.1:2709512-3386891 GCF_006716095.1 Barrientosiimonas humi | reverse complement strand
ATCGGCGCGAGCCGGGTGATGCGGATGCCGTGGGAGCCACCGGTGACCTGAGCAGCGTGTGGGTCGACGACGTCGGCGACGTGCGGTGGAAGATCCGGTACGCCTTCCAGGACCGGTCCGGCCGCTCGCGCGAGGGGGTGGCCCGGTGGCACTCGGACCTGCCGCCCGCGGTCGGCGACGCCATCACGGTGCTGGTCAGCCCGCGCCTGTCGCGCTCGATGTTCGTCGACTTCAACCCGGTCGTGCGCGCGGTCGGCGGGCTCGTCGCGGTGGCCGTCGGGCTGCTGCTGCTGGTCGACGCGGTCAACGGTCTGCGCGGCTGAGCACGGCGAACTCGCACGCGAAATGCGTTCTCCCCGTTGAGGATCCGCCGGATCTGTCGTTCACCTGGTCGTGTCCGGACCGCGACCGGATTCACAGGACTTCACAGCATCTGTGACCTTGCCCACAGTTGCGGGCTACGGTTTCGTAGGGGTGCCCACTTCACCCATTCGGACAGGGAGCCGCACGTGACCCCTCGCAACCCCCTCACCACCGCCGCCCGCGTGAGCGTGGCCGGCGCCTTCGCCCTCGGACTCATGGCCGTCGCCCCCGGCCAGGCGCAGGCCGCAACGATCTCCAAGGACCTCACCTTCGGCTGCGAGGTCTACCTCGGCACCGACGACACCGGCCCGTTCAAGCTCTGGTACCTGCCCGGCGACCCCGAGGCGACCGACGCCAACCAGGACCCGTTCCCGGTCTCCATCTCCGCGACGGCGCCCGACGAGCCCGTGGCGGGCGAGTCGTACGACACCGACATCACCGCGGCGATGACGATCCCCGCCGGCCTGATGGACGCGACCCGCGGCATCCTGCAGGGCCAGACGCTCGGCGGCACGGGCAGCACCACGATCACCACGACGCTGAACGACGACAGCGCCTCCGAGCAGACGATCAGCGGCGACATCACGATCCCCGAGTCCGACGTGCCTCAGGAGGCCGGGTCGACGATGACCGCCACCGGGACCGGCTCGGCCACCGGGCTGACCGCCGCCGAGGCCGGCGACCTGGTGATCCGGGTGTCGGACTTCACGGCCAACACGGTCGTCACCAAGGCCGACGGCACCAAGGTCGACGTGTTCATGAGCTGCACGCCGCAGGGTGACGACGTGGTCGGCAACCTGACGGTCGCGCCGGCCGTGAGCGAGCCGAGCCCGGAGCCGACGAGCGAGCCGACGTCCGAGCCCACCGCGGAGCCGACCAGCGAGCCGACCAGCGAGCCGACCTCTGAGCCCACGAGCGAGCCGACCTCCGAGCCGACCTCTGAGCCCACGAGCGAGCCGACCTCGGAGCCCACCAGCGAGCCCACGTCGGAACCGACCGGGACCGCGCCGGGCACGACCGCGCCGTCCGGCCCGGGAGCCGGTGACGCCGGCAGCGGCGAGCCGTCGGTGAGCGGCCCGCCCGTGCAGACCGGAGTCGTCGGCAGCGGCAGCAACACCGCCACGCTGATGACGCTCGGTGCACTCGGCGCGGCCGCCGGCGCGAGCGGGTTCGCCGCGCGCCGCCGCCTCACCCGGCAGTAGCCCACGAACGGGGCAGGCACCCGCAGCGGTGCCTGCCCCGCACTCGTTCCACCCCGCCTTCGCCCGACTTCGCACCAGAGGTGATCTCGTCATGCCCACCATCGCCCGCTCCGCCGCGCTCACCACCTTGCCCGTCGCGTTCCTGCTGGCTGCCGCCCCGTCCGCGTCGGCGGTCGAGCTGACCACGACCCAGCAGGCCACGACCTCGACCCGGCTCGCCAAGCTCGGCAGCACGGTGAGCTTCCCGGCCACCACGATGACCAGCACCATCGACACCGACGACGGGTCGATGACCAGCACGATGCCCGCTCAGACCACGACCACCCGACTGGCGCTGGCGGGTCTGCCGCTCGCGGACGTACGACTGCGGATCGTCCCCGACGGACCGGCCGTCGGGTCGATGAGCCCGACCGAGGGCTGGATCAGGACCACCCAGCGGCTGAACGTCGAGATCGAGTCGATCAGGCCGGTCATCGCGCCCGGCATCAACCTGGTCAAGCCCACGTGCAAGACGACGTCGGCGGGGACGGTGGCGCTGAGCGGCGACTTCACCGGCATCACCGAGCCGGCGACGCTGACCGGCGACCTGACGATCCCGAGCTTCTCCGGGTGCGGCTTCGGCCGCGACCTGCTGGTCACCGCCGCGGTCTCCGGCCCGGGCAACACGGTGACCGTCGACCTGTCACCCGCCGGGACCTGACCAGGCCGGCCTGCGCCGGTCCGCACCGCGCCCGGCCCGACCGCGCGCCCCCAACGCCCCGCCGTCGGCGGGTTGCACCACCGCACGTGTCCGCCCCCTCTCGAAAGGACAGCACCATGTCTGCACACCGCACCACCCGCGCCCTCGGCGTCGCCGCCACCGGCCTGCTCCTCGCCGGGGCGGGGGTCGCCGCGGGCTCCCCCTCGGCGTCGGCCGCGACCACGCTGGTCTACAGCTGCACCAGCCCGGTCGGGCCGGCCGACGTGTCGACCACCATCGACACCAACGCGCCGGCCACCCTGCCCATGGGGGAGTCGTTCTCCGGAGGCACCGGCACCGTCGCCGCGACCCTGCCGAGCTCCCTGTCGACGGGCCTGATGTTCCTCGGCTACGACAGCATCTCCGGCGTCGCCGGCACGAGCGTGCAGGTCGTCGACCCGACCGGCGCCACCCGCGCCACGATGGACTCCTCGCTCGACGCCCCGAAGGTGAAGCTGAACGGCTCGGGCACCACGCTCAACGCCACGGGCGCCGCCGGCACCACCCCGGTCGCCGACGTCGCCGGCGACTGGACGCTGCTCGCCCCGACCACGGTGACCATGGACATCACGCCGTACGACGCCGCGGGCGAACCCCAGCCGGTCATCCAGTCCAGCTGCACCTACAAGTCGGGCAACCGGGTAATCGACACGATCAGCGTCTCCTGATTCCCGCTGCAGCACCGGCGGCCCCGTCCTGGACCTCCGTCAGGGACGGGGCCGCTCCTCGTCGAGGGCGGCAAGGGAGCATCCTTTGGCCGCCTCTCCTCCTCCGGCCGGGCTCGCAGGCTCACCCGCCCGGCATCGTCGAGGGCGGCACAGTAACCACGACGGCGGCACAGAAAAGATCTGTGCCGCCGTCGTGGTTTGTGGGCCGCCGTCGTCGGCTCCGCCGGGTGCCGTACGCCCTCGCCGGGCGAGGCGTACGTCCGGAGCCGTCCGTGCCGGGTTCGTCCTGCGAGCTACACGAAGGCCCAGATCACCATCGCGACGCCGAAGCCGACGAGCGAGAGCACCGTCTCGAGGACGGTCCAGGTCAGCAGGGTCTGCTTGACCGACATGTTGAAGTAGCGCGAGACGATCCAGAAGCCGCCGTCGTTGACGTGGCTGAGGATGATCGAGCCGGCCGCGATGGCGATCGCGATCAGGGCGACCTGCGCCGAGCTGAACCCGCCGGCGGTGACGGTCGGGGCGACGATGCCCGCGGTGGTCACGATCGCCACCGTCGCCGAGCCCTGGGCGATGCGCAGGGCCGAGCTGATGATGTAGGCCGACACGATCACCGGCAGGCCGAGGTCGGACATCGAGTCGGCGATGGCCTGCCCGACCCCGGTCGCCTTGAGCACCGCGCCGAAGAACGCTCCGGCGCCGACGACCAGCAGGATCATGCCGATCGGCTTCAGCGCGTTCGAGGTCATCTCGGCAACCTCCTTGGCGGAGGTGCCCCGCCGCAGCGCGAGGAGGTACAGCGCGATGAGCACGGCGATGGTCAGCGCGACCGCAGGGGTGCCGAGGAAGATCAGCACGCCGTGCAGCGTGGTGCCCGGGGTGAGCAGCACGTCGCCGAACGTCGCGCCGAGGATCAACAGCATGGGCACCGCGATGATGAACGCGATCGTGCCGATGCCGGGCGGCTGGGCCGAGGCGTTGCGCTCCTCGGGCACGAGGTCCTCGGGCACCTCGACCTGCACCCGCTTGCCGATCCACGAACCCCACAGGATGCCGGCGACGAACCACGCGGGGATGCCGCACGCGAGGCCCATCACGATGATCCAGCCGAGCGAGACCTCCAGCACGCCCGCGGCCGCGACCGGGCCCGGGTGCGGCGGCAGGAACGCGTGCGTCATGGACAGTCCGGCGAGCATCGGCATCGCGTAGAGCACGAGCGACTTCCCGCCACGGCGCGCGGTGACGTACACCAGCGGCGCGAGGATGAACACGCCGATGTCGAAGAACACGGGGATGCCGAGGATCAGGCCGGAGACGCCCATCGCGAGCGGGGCACCACGCTCGCCGAACAGCCGGATGAGCCGCTCGGTAAGCACGTCGGCGCCGCCGGAGCGTTCGAGCAGCGCGCCGAGGATCGTGCCGAGGCCGATGATCGGCGCGATGTGGCCGAGGATCCCGCCGAACCCGGTCTCCAGGATCGACTCGCCGGCCGCTCGTGGGGTCCCGACCAGCTCCTCGACCGGTACGCCCGCGACGAGCGCGAGCGCGAGAGAGACCACGATGAGCGCGATGAACGGCTCGATCTTGGCCTTGATGATCATCGCGAGCAGCCCCGCGATGGACAGCGCCGCGAGCAGCAGCAGGCCACCGGTGCTGGTCTGCAACCAGTCGATGAAGGACGTCATGACTCTCCTGGGTGGGGCGGGGCTCGCGGGTGGAGCCCGGCTGAGGGGCTCAGAGGTGGGAGCGGAAGCTGCGCGCGCGAGCCGTGATGTCGGCCCAGTCGCCGCCGGCGACGGCGTCGGGCGGGACCACGCCGGTGCCCGCGGCGACGGCGACCGCGCCGGCGGACAGGAAGTCGGCGGCGTTCTGCTCGGTGATCCCGCCGGAGGGCAGCAGCGGGACCTGCGGGAACGGCCCGGCCAGGTCGCGCAGGAACCGGGCGCCCAGCGTCGCGGCCGGGAAGACCTTGACCGCGGTGGCCCCGAGCGTCTCGGCCCGCGCGACCTCGGTCGGGGTCATCGCGCCCGGGAAGTAGGCCACGCCGAGGTCGCGGGCGGCCTCGGCGACCTGCTCGTTCACGTCAGGCGCGACGAGGAACGTGGCGCCCGCCGAGACGGCGTCGCGCGCCTCCCCCGCCGAACGCACGGTGCCGGCGCCGAGCAGCACGTCACCGCCGGCGGCGCTCGCCGCTCGCTCGAGGTGACGCAGCACGTCGGGGATCGTGAACGTCAGCTCCATGCACCGGATCCCCCCGGCGGCCAGCGCGTCGCGCAGGGCGCCGGCGTCGGCGATGCCGGGGGCGCGGACGATGGCCAGCACCCGGTCGGCGGTGAGGTCTGCGAGCACCTGCTGCGGTGAGGGCGCGGTCATCAACGGACTCCTTCGTCGGTGCGGCGCAGGGCCCGTCCGGAGCGCGCGCCGGTGAGATGGCCGTCGTCGAGCGCGAGCTGCCCGCGCACGAGGACGTGGTGGAAGCCGGCGGCAGGCTGCCGCGGGGCGTCGAACGTCGCGCGGTCGGCGACGGTGTCGGGGTCGAACAGCACCAGGTCGGCCCCGTAGCCCTCGCGGACCAAGCCGCGGTCGACGAGCCGCAGCCGGCGGGCGGCGCGCCCGGTGAGGTGTCCCACGCACTCCTCGAGGGAGAAGATGCCGAGCTCGCGGCAGTATCGGCCGAGGTATCGGGCGAACGTCCCGAAGCCGCGCGGGTGCGGCTTGGCGCCGATGAGCAGACCGTCGCTGCCGCCGGTGTGCCACGGGTGGGTCATAATCGCCCGCACGTTGCCCTCGTGCCCGACGTGCTGCAGGATGCCCGTCGCGAGCCGGTCGTCGACGAGCTGCTGGATGCACACGTCGAACGGCTCGCGCCCGGTCTCGGTGGCGACCTGCGCGATCGTCCGGCCGACGCGGTCGGCGAGCGCGGGGTTGCCCACACTGCTGATCTCGATGGTGTCCCACTCGGCGACGACCCCGTGGCAGCCGTCGGACCCGGTGACCTCCAGGTGCTCGTGGATGCGTGCCAGCGCGTCGGGGTCGCGCAGCCGCGCGATGATCTCGTCGGTGTCGCCCGCACCGGCCCAGCTGGGCAGGATCGCCGAGAGCGTGGTCGCGCCGGGCAGGTAGGGATAGGTGTCGAGGCTGATGTCAGCCCCGCCGGCGGCGCCCTCGGCGAGCAGCGCGAGCAGCTCCTGACCCTTGCCGGCGTTGGGCCGGAAGTTCATCGCGGCGTGCGACAGGTGCAGCGCGCAGCCGGCCGCCGACGTCACCTCGACCATCTCGCGGTAGGCGTCCAGGGCGCCCGCACCGTAGCTGCGGTGGTGCGGCGAGAAGAAGCCGCCGCGGCGCGCCACGACCTGGCACAGGCGTACGAGCTCGCCGCGTTCGGCGTACATGGCCGGCGTGTACGTCAGGCCGGTCGACAGGCCCACCGCCCCCTCCTCGAGCGCGCGGTCGAGGATCCGGGCCATCTGGTCGATCTCGTCGTCGGTCGCGACGCCGGTGTTCCAGCCGCGGGCCAGCGCGCGGATCGTGCCGTGCGGAGCGAGGTAGGCGAGGTTGGTCGCGACGCCGCGGTCGATGACGTCGAGATAGTCGGCAACCGAGCGCCACGGGAAGTCGAAGTCGTCGGGGTCGGTGTTCCAGCCGGCGATCTTGCGCCGGAGCACCGACAGTGTCTCGTCGGTGACCGGGGCGTAGGACAGGCCGTCCTGGCCGATCACCTCGGTCGTCACGCCCTGGGTCAGCCGCGAGGGGTGCTCGGGGTTGAGGAAGACCTGCAGGTCGGAGTGGGCGTGCATGTCGATGAAGCCGGGCGCGAGCACCAGACCGGCAGCATCGATCACCCGGTCGGCGTCGCGCGCTCCGAGGTCACCCCCGACGGCTGCGACGCGGTCGCCGTCGACAAGCACGTCGGCGGTGAAGCTGGGGGTCTCGGTGCCGTCGACGACGGTGGCGCCGGTGATCAGCAGGCGCGGGGCGCGCAGGTCGTTGCTCATCGTGCTGCCCTCAGAAGTAGGTCGTGAGGAGGTCGGCGACCACCGGGTCGTCGCTGTCGTCGGCGAGCACCGGGATGGTGCGCCACTTGTCGAGTGCGGTGCACGGGTGCGACAGGCCCAGCGCGACGACCTCCCCCACGGCGAGGTCGGCCTCCGCCGGCAGCTGCACGAACGCGTGCTGGTCGTTGACCGCGGTGACCTGTGCGCCCTCGAGCTCCCGGCGGGGCGCGCCGAGCTGCGCGGCGACGCCGAGCACCGTGGGCATCCCCTCGTCGAAGGACACGTCGCGCTTGCCCACGTCGAGCAGCGCCAGCCCCGGCTCGGGCCGCGAGACCACCCGCGCCCACGCCGTCATCGCGGGAGTGAGGTGATAGGTCGCGCCGTCGTCGGTGCGGGCGAAAGGCGTCATGGCCGTGTAGAAGCCGGAGTCGTGGATGACGTACGCCCCCGAGCGGATGACGACGCGGACCCGGTCGGACGCCAGGGGCGCGAGCACTGCGGCGACCCGGTCGAAGTAGGCGCTGCCGCCGGCGGTGAGCACGATCTCCCCGTCGGCGGGGTAACTCCCCGCGTCGTGCAGCGCCTGGTGCGTCGCCGCCATCCTGCGCAGGAAGGCGTCGACCGCGGCGACCGCCTCGGGCGTCGGGTCGTGGGCGAGGGCGCCCTCGTAGCCGGCGACCCCGCCGAGTCGCAGATTGCCGGCCTCGGCGAGGGCGCGACCGATGGCGACGGCGACCTCGACGCTGCGCGCCCCGGTGCGGCCGTGCGCCCCGCCGAGCTCGGCCAGCACGGTGAGCGGACGGTTGCCGGTGAAGTGCTCGCGCAGCACCGCGACCGACTCGAGGCTGTCCGCCCAGACCATGACCTCCAGCTCGGGGTCGGTGTCGACAGCCTCGGTGAGCCAGCGCAGGGCGGCGGGGTCGACGAGGTCGTTGGCGACCTGGATGCAGCGCACCCCGGCCGCGACCGCCACCCGCAGCTGGGGGTAGTTGGCCACGGTGATCGAGTGCGCGCCCGCCTCCAGCTGCCGGCGCCACAGGACCGGAGACATCGTGGTCTTCCCGTGCGGGGAGAGCGCGATGCCGTGGTCGCTCGACCAGGCGGCAAGGGTCTCGACATTGGCGGCGATCGCCGGCTCGGACAACGTGAGCAGCGGGGTCGCGAGCGAGGACAGGCGTGGCGCGGTGGCCAAGAACTGCTCGGCGGTGAGTCCGTCGGCCTGCGGCGGGAGGGCCTTGTCCGTCGCGGAGAGCGGGCCCTCGGGGCGGCCGGTGAGCTGGTGCGGCACGCGATCACGTCCTTCTCGGATGCCGGTCGATCTGGGGGTTCTACGGCTTGTGTTGCGTAATATGCAACGCATGTTGCGTATTGAGCAGCGTTGACGTTAGCATCGTCGCGGCGGTGTGGCAACGCACACATCCCGCTCGGATCACCCACCCGATGACCCGGAAGGAGCCCGCGCATGCGCGCTGCCCAGCCCACCGTCGCCTGCCTCGGCGAGCCGTTGGCCCTGGTCGCGCCCGAGCGCCTCGACCTCGTGCCCGCCCCCGGTGAGGCCGGCCTGAGCGGGGCCGAGGCCAATGTCGCCGTGGGGCTCGCCGGGTCGGGGGTGCCGGTGGGCTACGTCGGTCGGGTCGGCGCCGACGCGGCCGGCCGTGACGTCGTGACCGCGCTGGAGCAGGCCGGGGTCGACGTCTCGGCGCTGGGCGTCGACCCGCAGCGACCCACGGGCCGCTTCACCAAGGTCGTCACCCCGGACGCGTCGGGGGAGCCGTCCACCGTGGCCGACTACCGCCGGGCCGGCTCCGCCTTCTCCGCCGCCGGCCCGGAGCTGCTCGTCGACCCCGCCGTGCGCGACCTCCTCGGCGGCGCCCGCCTCGTGCACTGCTCCGGCATCACCCCGGCCCTGTCCCCGCAGTGCGCCGCGCTGATGGACGCGCTCGTCGGCGAGCGCCGCGGCGTCGCGGGGCAGGTGAGCTTCGACGTCAACTGGCGCGAGAAGCTGTGGCCGAGCGGCGACCCGTCCGAGGTCGTACGGCTAGCGGGTCTGGCCGACCTGGTGCTCGTCGGCGCCGACGAGGCCGAGCGGGTGCTCGGCGAGAGCGACCCGGCGCGGCTGCGGGCGCTGCTGCCCGAGCCGGAGCTGCTCGTGATCAAGGACGCCGACCGCCGCGCCGTCGCCGTCGGCCGCGACGGGACGCAGACCGAGGTGCCCGCGCTGCGCGTCGAGGTGGTCGAGGCGGTGGGCGCCGGTGACTCGTTCGCCGCCGGCTTCCTCCACGGCTGGCTCGCGGGCGAACACCTGCAGACCTGCCTGCGCCGCGGGCACATCGGCGCCGCCGCGACCCTCACCGTGCACGGCGACTTCGCCCGCGCTCGCGCCGACGTCGTACGCCGGTTGCTGGCCGCCGACCACGAGCAGTGGGCCGGGATACGGTTCACCGGCGCCGACGTGCTCGAGCCGGTCGGCTGACAAGGAGCGTGCGATGAGCCAGAGCCTGCAGCGTGCGCTGCACATCCTCACCCTGCTCGGCGACGAGCCGGCCAGCCTCGACGACCTCGCCGGCCAGCTGGGCGTGCACAAGACGACGGTGCTGCGCCTGCTGAGGCCGCTGACCGAGGAGCACTTCACCTATCGCGACGAACAGCACCGCTATCACCTCGGCGCCCGGCTGCTCGAGCTCGCCGCGGCAGCGGCCGAGCAGCGCACGCTGCGCGTTATCGCCTCGCCGCACCTGACCTCGTTCAACCGGGAGTACGGTCGCACCACCCACCTCGCCGAGCGCGAGGGATCCAACGTCGTCTACATCGAGAAGCTGGAGTCGCGCGACCAGATCCGGATGTTCTCCCGGGTGGGCACGGCGGCCAACCTGAACTCGACCGGAGTCGCCAAGGTGATCCTGGCCGACCTGCCGGACGACCAGCTGGAGCTCGAGGTCGACCGGATCGATTTCGTACGCCGGACGCCCAACACCATCACCGACCCCGGGGTTTTCCTCCGCGAGGTGCGCGAGGTGCGCGAGCGCGGTTGGGCGACCGACCGCGAGGAGAACGAGCCCTCGATCAACTGCATCGCGATGCCGGTGCGCGGCCAGTCCGGGCGGGTGCTCGGCGCGGTCTCGGTGTCGGTGCCCGACGTGGTGCTGCCGTACGAGGAGCTGCTCGGGCTGCTCGACCCCCTGGGCGCGACCTGCACCGCGATCTCGGTCGACTGCGGATATCGACCACCCGAGTCCTGAACCACCCGACCCACCCCGACCAGGCCGGACCGTCCGGCCACGACAGCGAAGGAGCCGACCACCGATGACCGCCACCCGCGTGCAGACCGACGCCGCCCCCGCCCCCGCCCACACGTTCAGCCAGGGGGTGCGGCGCGGCAACCTGCTGCAGGTCTCCGGCCAGGGCCCGATGGACCCGGCCACCAACACCTACATCGCCGAGGGAGACGTGCGCGCGCAGACGCTGCGCACCCTGCAGAACGTGCAGGCGATCCTGGAGGCGGGCGGAGCGTCCGTCGCCGACGTGCTGATGTTCCGGGTCTACCTCACCAAGCGCGAGGACTTCGCCGCGATGAACGAGGCTTACGGCGAGTTCATCGAGCAGCACGTCCCGAGCGGCGCCACGCTCCCGTGCCGCACCACGGTTTTCGTCGGCCTCCCGCACGAGGTCATGCTCGTCGAGATCGACGCCCTGGCCGCCACCGACTGAAGCCCTGACCCCCGTGCCCCGCCCCTGGTCCCCCTCCCCCTTCGGACCAGGGGCGGTCCTTACGCAGGCCCCGGCCCCGGCATCGTCGAGGGCGGCAAGGGAGCATCCTTCGGCCGCCTCTCCTCCTCCGGCCGGGCTCGCAGGCTCACCCGCCCGGCATCGTCGACGGCGGCACAGGAACCACGACGGCGGCACAGAAAAGATCTGTGCCGCCGTCGTGGTTTGTGGGCCGCCGTCGTCGGCTCCGCCGGGTGCCGTACGCCCTCGCCGGCTCTCCCGGCGGCTGACCCTGGTCAGGGGCGGACCGCGGTGACCGCGCCCGCGAGCGAGCGCACGTCGCGGAAGCCGCGCTCGGCCAGCAGCGCCGCGGCCTGGGCCGCGCGGGCACCCGAGGCGCAGACGGTCACCACCGGGTCGGCGACGTCGAGCGCGTCGATCTGCGCCGCGGAGGCGATGCGCCCCTGAGGGATCCGCAGCGAGCCGGGCACGATGCCGTCGGTCTCGCCCGGCTCGCGCACGTCGATGACGACCGGGCCATGGCCTGCGGCGAGCTCCCTGCCGAGCGCGCCCGGGGTGACGACGCCCGGGCGGGGCGAGGCGGGCGTACTGCCGCTGTTGCTGGTCCGGTCGTCCGCAGGACGCGACGCGCGCTCCGCGGACGACTGGCGCCCGGGGTCCGCGGTGATGGTGAGCGTGCGCCAGGTGGCCGCGAGCGCGTCGAACAGCAGCAGCCTTCCGAGCAGAGGGGTGCCGGCGCCGGTGACGAGCTTGACCGTCTCCGCCGCCAGCACCGCGCCGACGGCGTGGCACACCATCCCGAGCACGCCACCGGTCTGGCAGGTCGCCGCACCCTCGGGGACGTCGGGGTGCAGGTCGCGATAGGCGGGTCCGTGCGGCGGCCAGAACACGCTCACCTGGCCGGTGAAGCCGAGCACCGCACCCCAGACGGTCGGGATGCCGCGACGCTCGGCGGCGTCGGCGACGAGGTACCGGGTCGCGAAGTTGTCGGAGCCGTCGACCACCACGTCGTAGTCCGCGAGCACCCGGTCCGCGTTCGCGCTCGTCAGCCGCTCGCGGTGCTCGCGCACCGTGACGGTCGGGTTGATCTCCAGCATCGCCTCGCGCGCTGACGTCGTCTTCGGGCGACCGACGTCGGACGTGCCGTGCAGCAGCTGGCGGTGCAGGTTCGTCGTCTCGACCACGTCGTCGTCGACGACGCCGATCGTCCCGACCCCGGCCGCGGCGAGTGCGGCCAGGGCAGGCGTACCGAGCCCGCCGGCGCCGACCACGAGCACCCGCGCCGCGGCGAGCCGGCGCTGCCCCGTCTCGCCGATGCCGGGCAGGGCGAGCTGGCGGGCGTAGCGGTCGCGGGCGGCGTCGTCCAGCAGGCCGGTCGGTTCGACCAGCGGGGCGCTCACAGGTCCGGCCTTCCGGTCATCGGCGAGGAGGCGAGGGCGTGCTCGCGCCGCGGGATCCGGCCCGAGCGCGCGGCGAGGCGTCCGCCGATCACGGCGTGCCGGAACGCCGCGGCCATCCCGGCCGGGTCGTCGGCGCGGGTGATCGCCGTGGCCAGCAGCACCGCGTCGCAGCCGAGCTCCATCGCGAGCGCGGCGTCCGACGCCGTGCCGATGCCCGCGTCGAGCACGACCGGCACCGACGCGCGGGCGACGATCAGCTCGATGTTGTGCGGGTTGAGGATGCCGAGGCCGGTGCCGATCGGCGCCCCGAGCGGCATGACCGCTGCCGCCCCCAGGTGCTCCAGCCGCAGCGCGAGCGCGGGATCGTCGTTGGTGTACGCGAACACCGAGAACCCCCGCTGCACCAGCTGCTCGGTCGCGTCCATCAGCTCGGCGCCGTCGGGCAGCAGGGTGTCCTCGTCGGCGATCACCTCGAGCTTGACCCAGTCGGTCTCGAACGCCTCACGGGCGAGCTCGGCGGTGAGCACCGCCTCCCGCGCGGTGAAGCAGCCGGCCGTGTTGGGCAGCAGCCGGATGCCGCGCCCGGCAATCAACGGATAGAGCCCCGCTCCGTCGCCGGGCGCGAACCGGCGTACGGCCACCGTGGTGAGCTCGGTGCCGGAGGCCGCGAGCGCGGCGTCCAGGTCGGCGAGGCTCTCCGCCCCGCCGGTGCCCATGATGAGCCGGGAGGAGAAGGTGGCCCCGGCGACCTCGAACGGGTCGAGCTGCTCAGCCACCCTGCACCGCCGTGAGCACCTCGACCTCATCGCCCGCGGCCAGCCGCGCCTCGCTCCAGCGACTGCGCGGGACGACCGCGGTGTTGACGGCGACCGCGAGGCCGAGGGCGGCACCGTCGGCCGCGGTGCCGTCGGGCCGGATGTCGCGACCGGTGAGGTCGGCCACCAGGTCCACGACGGCCGCGCCCTCCTCCACGCGCGTCGGGGCGCCGTTGAGCTGGATGTCGATCATGGAACCTCCAAGGGGGCGGGGTCTTCAGGAGAAGCGATCGGGACGGAACGGGTCGGCGAGGGATGGCGTACGGCCCTCGGCCAGCTGGGCGACCGCCTGGGCGGCCAGCGGTGCGAGCATCACGCCGTGCCGGCCGAAGCCGGTCGCGACGAGCAGCCCGGGCGCCGCGCGGCCGAGCAGCGGGGCGTTGTCCGGGGTGACCGGACGCGGGCGGGCCGTGGTCTCGAGCAGGGTCAGCTCGGCCACGGCAGGGATCACGGCCACGGCGTCGCGCAGCAGCTCGTAGACCCCGCCCGCCGACACCCCGGCGCCGCCGTGCTCGCGCTGCGTCGCGCCGATCACCACCGTGCCGTCGAGGCGCGGCACGAGGTAGACCCTGGAGCCGCGCACGTGCGCGCGCACGGTGCGGGTCAGGAAAGGCCGGAGCCCGGCGGGTGCCTCGAGTCGCAGGATGTCACCGTGCACGGGCCGCAGCGGCGGGGCGAACGGCATCCCCGGCAGGTCGGCCGCCCCGAGACCGCTCGCGACCACGACCTCGTCCGCGCAGATCGTCGTGCCGTCCGCGAGCCGCACCCCGGTGACGGCGCCGGCGTCAGCGTCGGCGTCGGCGGGCAGCAGACCGACCACCCGGGCCCGGACCACGCGATCCGCGAGCGCGCCCTGCAGCGCGGCCGCGAGCGCCCGCGGGTCGACGCGGTGCTCCTGCACGCGCCTCGCGGCCACCACCCGCGGACCGAGCAGCGGTTCGAGCCGGCGCGCCTCGCGCAGGCCCACCTGCTCCACCTCCCCCGGGTGCCGGGCGGCGATGTCGTCGAGCGCTCGCCGGTCGGCGTCGTCGACCGCGAGGAGCAACGTGTCGACGCCCTCGAACCCGCACCCACCGCCACCCGGCACCCCGTCGAGGAAGGCGGGGTAGGCCGCTGCCGACGCCTCGGCCGCCGCGTGCAGCGCCGGCTCGGTGAGCCGCTGCTCACTGATCGGCGCGATCATCCCGGCCGCGGCGTGGGTCGCCCCGGACGCAGGCTCGGGGTCGACCAGACGCACGTCCCGACCCGACCGCACCAGCTCCCACGCGATCGCGAGCCCGACCACGCCCCCGCCGACGACGACCACGTCGCACCGCGCGCCTACGCTCGCCGGGTGCACCTCTCCCGCGCCCAGCTGTACGTCTGCACCGACGCCCGCCGCGACCGTGGGGACTTCGCCGCCTTCGTCGACGCGGCCTACGCCGGCGGGGTCGACATCGTCCAGCTGCGCGACAAGACCATCGAGGCGGCCGAGGAGCTCGAGCTGCTTGCCACCCTGCGCGCGGCCGCCGAGCGGCACGGCCGACTGTGGGCGGTCAACGACCGGGCCGACGTCGCCGCGGCTTCCGCCGCGCCCGTGCTGCACCTCGGCCAGGGCGACCTCCCGCGCCCGCAGGCGCGCCGCATTGTCGGCGACGCCGTCGCGCTCGGCCTGTCCACCCACGACCAAGCGCAGCTGGCCGCCGCCCGCGCCGAGGCCGGTCTGGGCTACTTCTGCGTGGGACCGGTGTGGGCCACGCCCACCAAGCCCGGACGTACGCCCGCCGGCCTGGAGCTCGTGCGCGCCGCTGCCGAGGCCGACCGGGTCAGTGGGGCGAGCCGCCCGTGGTTCGCGATCGGCGGGATCGACCACGACACCGTCGACGCGGTCGTCGCGGCAGGCGCCAGCCGGGTCGTCGTGGTGCGCGCGATCACCGAGGCCGACGACCCGGCCGAGGCGGCGCGCCGGCTGCGCGACCGGCTGCCCGCTCTGCCCTGACGCGGGCGCGCCCGGGACGATGCTCATCGGACCCCTACTTCCTACGCCGGCATGACCCGGACAGGTTCGACGGTCTCGGCAGCGTCAGCCTGATCTCAGCCCGTGCTCGGGCTCCCGTGTGGTGCGACCGATGCTACGCCCGCGCCCGGCTGCCCGGCCCACCCCCAGGGCTCACCCGCCCGGCATCGTCGACGGCGGCACAGGAACGCCCGTTGGCCGCCTCTCCTCCTCCGGCCGGGCTCGCAGGCTCACTCGCCCGGCATCGTCGAGGGCGGCACAGGAATACCGTTTGGCCGCCTCTCCTCCTCCGGCCGGGCTCGCAGGCTCACCCGCCCGGCATCGTCGAGGGCGGCACAGTAACCACGACGGCGGCACAGATCTTTTCTGTGCCGCCGTCGTGGTTTGTGGGCCGCCGTCGTCGCCCCGCCCCGACGACGTACGCCTTCGCCGGGCTAGTCCTCCCGGCGGCGCCGGCCGCTCGGCAGGTCGCTGCGGTCGGCCTGGCCGCGGTCGCGGCGCTCGCCGCGCGGGTCGAGGCGCTCCTCGTCCTCGTCGCTGATCGCGCCGGGGGCACCACCGTGGGAGAACACCGGGCCCTCGTCGGTCTCGCGGCCGATGATGTTGAACACGATGTTCAGCAGCACCGCCATGATCGCGGCCGAGGTGATGCCGGAGTCGAAGATCGTCTGCCACCAGGCCGGGAAGTGCTCCCACACCTCCGGCTGCACGATCGGCGCCATGCCGAAGGCGATCGAGGTGGCGACGATGACGATGTTGCTGTTGCCGGAGAAGTCGACGCCCTTCAGCGTGCGGATGCCGCTCGCGGCGACCGTGCCGAACAGCACCAGACCCGCACCGCCGAGCACCGCCATCGGCACCGCGGCGACGAACGCGCCGAGCACCGGGAACAGGCCGAGCAGCACCAGGATCCCGCCGCCGACGGCGACGACGTAGCGGCTGCGGATGCCGGTGATCGCGACGAGCCCGACGTTCTGCGCGAACGCGCTCAGCGAGAAGCTGTTGAACACGCCGGCGACGGCGGTCGAGAGGGTGTCGGCCCGCAGACCGTTGGTGACGGTGTCGCGGTCGGCGTGCTTCTCGGTGACCTCGCCGAGGGCCAGGATGTCGGCCGTGGCCTCGGTCATGATCACCAGCATCACGATGAACATCGAGACGATCGCGCTGACCTCGAAGGTCGGGGCGCCGAAGTGGAACGGCGTCGGCACCTGGAACGCCCGCGCCTCGCCGATCGCGCCGAAGTCGGCCATCCCGAACGGCAGCGCCACGAGCGTGCCGAGCACCAGGCCGAGCAGGATCGCGATGCGGCTGAAGAAGCCGGGCAGGAAGCGATAGATCAGCACGATCAGCACCAGCGTGGCGCCGGCGAGCGCCAGGTGCTTCGGCTGGCCGAACTCCGGCGTGCCGACGCCACCCATCGCCCAGCCGACACCGACCGGGATCAGCGACAGACCGATCATCGTGATGACCGTGCCGGTGACGACCTCGGGGAAGAAGCGCAGCAGCCGGGTGAAGATCGGCGCGATCAGGAAGCCGGCCACGCCGGCGACGATCAGCGCGCCGTAGATCCGCTGCAGCCCCGCCGCGCCGCCGCCGGTGGCGGCACCGATCGCGAGCATCGTGGACACCGCGACGAACGAGGTGCCCTGCACGATCGGCTGCCGGGCGCCGATCTTCCACACGCCGATCGTCTGCAGGATCGTCGCCAGCCCGGCCATGAAGAGCGAGGCCGAGACCAGGTAGATCGTGTCGGCGGTCGAGAGCTTGAACGCCCCGGCGATGATGAGCGGCACGGCGACGACGCCGGCGTACATGCTCAGGACGTGCTGCAGGCCGTAGAGGATCGAGGGCCCGGGGGCCATCGGGGTGTCGACCGGGTGACGCGTGGCGGTGCTGGTGCCGCTGGCCTCGCTCATTCAGATCACCAGGCCTGGCCGGGGTCGAACGCCTTGCTGTTCGAGGAGGACTCGTCGCGCTGGATGGTCGCCTCGATCAGGCCGTACGGCCGGTCGTCGGCGTGGTGCACCTCGAACTCGTTCTCGAGCCCGAACGGCGACAGGTCGATCACGAAGTGGTGGTTGTTGGGGCAGGAGAAACGGATCTCGCTGACCGAGTCGGCCGCGTCGAGCACCGCGGTGCCCATGTCCCAGATCGTCTGCTGGAGGGCGTACGAGTAGGCGTTGGCGAACGAGCTGGTCACCGCGTCGAGCACGGTGGAGAAGCTCTTGCCCCAGTCGACGTCGGTGCCGTTGTGCAGCCACTGCGCCTTGACGTCGGTCGCCATGATGCGGTCCTTCGTCGGCTTCAGCGTCGTGTACTTGTCCTCGTAGAACCCGTGGAACTCCGAGTCCGTGGTCTTCAGGACCGTCAGGTCCTTCAGCCCGGAGACGACGTACTCCGCGTCGGGGGTCTTGGTGACGGTGACCGTGCGCACGTAGTCCTTGTTGCGCACGAAGCCGTGCGGGGTGCCGTGCGCCCGCTCCCACGGGAAGGCCTCGACGTTGACCCGGCAGCTGGTGATCTGCGGGACGGTGTCGACGAAGTGGCGGGCGAGCGCGAGGGCCAGACCCTCGGGCTCACGGGCCTCGTCGCCGTGCTCCTTCATGAACGCGTTGACCGTGTTCTTGGTCGCGTCGGTGGTGAGGACCTTGGCCTGGTCGCCGGTGACGTGGGCGTCCTCGAAGTCACCCTGGTGGGCGACCGAGACGTTGTAGTCGACGATCTCGTGCTCCGCCTCGCGCCCGCCGTCGCGATAGACGCGCACCGCGTGCACCTCGGCCTTGCCGTACTGGTTGTGCCCGAGCACGTAGGACATATGGATCAGCTCCCTCGGTAGGTGGAGAAGGCGAACGGGCTGAGCAGCACCGGCACGTGGTAGTGCCGCTCCTCGTCCACCGTGAACGTGATGGCGACCTCGGGGTAGAACCCCGTGACGCCCTGGGCGGCGAACCACTCGCCGGTGGCGAAGACGATCCGGTAGTCACCGGGGGCCAGTCCCTCTGGGACCAGCTCGGCGACCCGGCCGTCGTCGTTGGTGGTGCCGGACCCGACGGTCTGCGGGTCGGCGCCGGTCTGCGACCGGGACTGCACCTCGACACGCATGCCGGTGGCCGGGTTGCCGGACACGGCGTCGAGCACGTGGGTGGACAGCGTGGACATGGGGCGCTCCTTCACTCCGTGGGCGACAGCGCCCGCTCGAGGCGCAGCCGGGTGATCTGACGCAGCTGCTCGCGCACCTCGGCGCGCTCGGTCTCGTCGTCCTGGTCGAGCCTGCGGGTCAGCTCGGTGAGCATCTCCTGCGGGCTGCGGCCCGCGGCACGGATGAGGAAGACGCGGTCGAATCGCCTTTCGTAGGAAAGGTTTCCGTCGCGCAGCTGCTGCTGTACGTCATCGCCGGCGTCGGCGACCGACGCCTGCTCCTCGCGGCTCCAGCGAGCGTCGGTGCCCTCGCCCTCGGCGCGGTCCCCGATGCGCGGGTGGCCGGCGAGCGCCTGGTCGACGTCGGCGTCGGCGATCTCGCCCATGGCGGTGTCGGAGCCGGCGAGCGCGGCGGCTCGGTCCGCGTAGGGGCGGTGGGCGAGCAGCTGGTCGACCCAGGCGTCGCTGGCGCAGCAGGCCCGCAGGGTCTCGCGCAGCTGCTCGGCGGGAGCGGCGTTGAGCCGCTCGAGGGTCAGCTGCTGGTCGTCCGGCACTGGGTCGTCTCCCGGTCTTGGCGCTCCCGCGCGGCCTGCTGGATGTTTCGCGATGCGGAATCTGTATTCCGTATCCAGAAAGTAGACCGGAGACGGTCAGTGCCGTCAAGGGTTTTCGAGATATACCTCACACCCGGGGGTAACCGGCGCCGCGACGGCGGCCGGCGAGCGTCCCCGCCCGACGGCCGGGCGAGCGCCCCCGCCCGGCCGCCGACTCAGGCTGCGCCGGGCTCCAGCTGCTCGGCCAGCCGCTCGGCGACGGTGCGCAGCACGGGGAGGGCACGATCGCGCACGTCGTCGGTCAGGCGCGACTCCGGCGCCGACAGCGAGATCGAGAAGTTGCCCTGCTCGCTCGGGACGGGCACGGCGACGCAGCGCACGCCGAGCTCCATCTCGCCGTCCTCGGTGGCATAGCCCTCGGTGCGCACGTCGGCGAGCTGGCGCAGCAGCACGTCGGGGTCGGTGATGGTGCTGGGCGTCATCGCCGGCATGCCGACCCGGTCGAGCAGCGCGCGCACCTCGTCGTCGGGCAGCCGCGACAGCAGGGCCTTGCCGGCCGCACGGCAGTGCGGCTGCACGTGCTGGCCGAGCTCGGTGAACATGCGCATCGCGCGCGGCGAGGGCACCTGGCCGACGTAGACCAGCTGGTCGCCGTCGAGCGTCGCGAGGTTGACCGTCTCCCCGAACTCGTGCACCACCGCGGCGAGCTCGCGCGCGGCCCGGGCGCCGAACCCCTCGCGGGCGCTGTTGCCGAGCGGGATGAGCCGGGTTCCGAGGGCGTAGCGCCGGTCGGGCAGCTGGCGCAGGTACGACCGGTCGACGAGGGTGCGCACGATGCGGTGGATGGTCGGCATCGGCAGACCGGTGGCCGCGCTGATCTGGCTCAGCGAGGTCTCGCCGCCGGCGGCGTCGACCACCTCGAGGATGTCGAGGGCGCGCGCCACCGACTGGACGCCTCCCGCTCGCGTCTTGTCGGCCGGGGTGTCGACCATGGGTGCTCCTCGTGAGACAGACTCGTCATTCCGATGGATGGAATCTACACTCCGCATCGCAGAACATTTGCACCAGAGCCCCACCGGTTCGGCGACGATGCCGGGAGACGCGCAGCGCAGCAAGCGGCTCCCGGAGGAGGAGCCGGACCCACGAACCCCAGGAGATTCACGTGTCAGCTCCGAGCCCTGGCTATTCCATCACCCTGCGGGTCGCCTGCCCCACCGATCCGTCGGCCACCGCGCGCCTGTCGAGCGCCATCGCCGAGGCCGGGGCCATGGTCACCGCGCTCGACGTCGCGGAGAGCCGGCACGACGCGATCCTCGTCGACGTGGGCTGCAACGCCTCCGGCCAGGAGCACGTGGAGCAGATCAGGGCCACGATCGAGGCGCTCGACGGGTTCACCGTCGACAAGGTCAGCGACCGCACCTTCCTGCTGCACATCGGCGGCAAGATCGAGGTCACGCCCAAGGTGTCGCTGAAGCACCGCGACGACCTGAGCCGGGCGTACACCCCCGGCGTCGCCCGAGTGTGCACCGCGATCGCCGAGAAGCCTGAGGACGCAAGGCGACTCACGATCAAGCGCAACACCGTCGCGGTCGTCACCGACGGCTCGGCCGTGCTCGGCCTCGGCAACATCGGGCCGGAGGCGGCGCTGCCCGTCATGGAGGGCAAGGCGGCGCTGTTCAAGCGGTTCGCCGACGTCGACGCCTGGCCGGTCTGCCTCGCGACGCAGGACACCGACGAGATCGTGCAGATCGTCAAGGCGATCTCCCCGGTCTACGGCGGGGTCAACCTCGAGGACATCTCGGCGCCGCGCTGCTTCGAGATCGAGAAGCGGCTGCGCGACGAGCTGGACATCCCGATCTTCCACGACGACCAGCACGGCACCGCGATCGTCACGCTCGCCGCGCTGGTCAACGCGCTGAAGGTCGTCGGCAAGAAGATCGGCGACGTGCGCATCGTCGTGAGCGGCGTGGGCGCGGCCGGCACCGCGATCATCAAGCTGCTGCTGGCCGAGGGCGCGACCGACGTCATCGGGTGCGACCGGCACGGCGCCGTCACCGAGGCCAAGCCCGGCTCGGGCGAGATGCGCGAGTGGCTCGTCGCCCACACCAACCTCGAGCGCCGCACCGGCACGCTCGCCGAGGTGCTGGTCGACGCCGACGTGTTCATCGGCGTGTCCGCACCCGACCTGCTCACCGGCGACGACATCGCCCGGATGGCCGACGACGCCATCGTGTTCGCGATGGCCAACCCGGTGCCCGAGGTCGACCCGGTCGCGGCCGCCGAGCACGCCGCGGTCGTCGCGACCGGCCGCAGCGACTTCGCCAACCAGATCAACAACGTGCTGGCCTTCCCCGGCTTCTTCCGCGGGCTGCTCGACGGCGGCACGAGCGACATCACCGACGACATGCTCTCCGCCGCCGCGCGCGCGATCGCCGCGTGCGTGGGCGAGCACGAGCTCAACGCCAGCTTCATCGTCCCGAGCGTGTTCGACCCCGAGGTCGCACCGGCCGTGGCCGAGGCCGTCGCCGACGTCGCCAAGGCCGAGATCGCCAAGGGCAAGACCACGGAGGTGGGCCGTTCATGACCGACGTCACCACCGAGCTCACCGCCGAGCTCGACCGGCAGCTGCAGCAGGCCGACGCCGAGCTCGCCGCGCGCTATCCCGGCGAGCGGGTCGACCGGCAGCCCGTGCACACGGTGTACGTCCCCGCCGACCGGTTCGGCGCCGGCACCGTGCGCGCGTGGGGCACCGAGGCCCTGCGGCTGCTCGACACCTTCGCCCCCGACGCACCGACCCTCGCCGCGGCCACCGGGTTCGACCCGGGCGAGGTGAGCGAGGCGTACGACGCGGTGCGCGGCAAGCTGCAGGTCGAGCCGGTCGAGGACCTGCGGGTCGACCTCGAGGACGGCTACGGCCTGCGGCCCGACGACGTCGAGGACGCCCACCTGCGCGGCACCGTCGAGGCGTTCCGCCGGATGGCCGACGACGGCACCCGGCCGCCGTGGTTCGGCGTGCGGTTCAAGAGCTTCGAGGCGCCCACCCGGGCGCGCGGGGTGCGCACGCTGACCCAGGTCGTCGGCGCGTTCGCCGACGGCGGCGCGCTGCCCGACGGCTTCACCCTGACCCTGCCCAAGGTCACGTCCATCGCCCAGGTCGAGGCGATGGTGACGGCGTGCGAGCGGCTGGAGCAGGCGTACGGGCTCGGGGCCGGCGCCATCACGTTCGAGATCCAGGTCGAGACCGCGCAGTCGATCATGGCCCCCGACGGCACGGCGGCGGTCGCGCGGATGATCGGCGCGGCGCAGGGGCGGGCCAGCTCGCTGCACTACGGGACGTTCGACTACAGCGCCGGGCTCGGCATCGCGGCGGCCTACCAGTCGCTGGACCACCCGGCCGCCGACCACGCCAAGTTCGTCATGCAGGTGGCCGCCGCCCAGACCGGCGTGCGGATGAGCGACGGCTCCACCAACGTCGTCGCGTTCGGCGACGCCGAGCAGGCGGCCGCGACCTGGCGGCTGCACGCCGGGCTGGTCGACCGGTCGCTGGTGCGCGGGATCTACCAGGGCTGGGACATGCACCCGGGCCACCTGGTCTCGCGCTACCTCGCGACCTACACCTTCTTCCGGCGGGCGGCGCCGAGCGCGGCCGCCCGGCTGAAGGCGTACGTCGCGCGCGTGGAGGGCGACGTGATGGACGAGCCCGCCACCGCGCGGATGCTCTCGCACGCACTGCTGCGCGGGATGCGTTGCGGCGCAGTCGATTCCGGCGATGTCGCGGCGGCCACCGGGCTGACCGAGGCCGACCTGGTGGCGCTCACTCGTTGAGCCCGCGCTGCTCCCGTTCGTACTGCACGAGAGGCCGGTCGCCCTCGCCCTGACCGCGCTGCACCGTCGGGTGGACCACGAGCACGACGAGCATCACGACGAGCACGACCGAGGTGATCGCGAACGGCAGCGGGACGATCGGGTCGAGCAGGATCAACGCGGCGCCGGCCGGGATCACGATGTTGGTGAACCGGTCGGCGAAGTCGCACATCGCGATCCACCAGATGCCGAGGATGAACACCGCCACGGGCACGGTGAAGGTGAAGGCCGCCGCGACGTCGGACAGCTTGGAGTCGCCGTTGATCACGTCGAGCTCGACCTCGATGCCGGCCGACAGGGCGCCCGCCGCGGCGAACACGAAGTAGTGGGTGTAGCCGTAGCGCACCGACCGGCCCAGGCTGCCGATCGACTCGTGGTGCGGCGGCCAGAAGTAGATCCACCACAGGGCGGCCGTCGACACCAGGGTCAGCACCGCGACCGAGACGAGCTGCACCAGGTCGTGCTCGCCGCGCAGCCCCTCGATGATCGCGTTGGACGAGCCGAGCAGGCTCTCGCCGAGCAGGATCAGGGTGAACAGCCCGTAGCGCTCGGTGATGTGGTGCGGGTGCCACGGCAGCGCCCGCTGCCGCTCGGCGATCACCGGCACCGAGATCTCCCCGGCGACGAGCAGGGGGACCACGACGTAGCGTGCCGTCCCCTCCAGGGGCAGCGTCGCGATCCACAGGATCTGCATGACCGTCACGCCGACGGCGTAGGTCAGCGTCGTGCGGCGCAGGTCGGGGTTGGAGATGGAGGCGCGGATCCACTGCGCCACCAACCCGACCCGCATGACGACGTAACCCGCGACCGCGAGCGTGAAGTCGCCGTCGGCGAACAGCGGTTGGATCCCCGCGGCGAGGATCAGCACCCCGGCCATCTGCACGATCGTGAGCAGCCGGTAGAGCCAGTCGTCGGTGCCGAACGAGGTCGCGAACCAGGTGAAGTTCATCCACGCCCACCAGATCGCGAAGAAGATCAGGGCGTAGGACACCAGGCCGTCGACCACGTGCGCCTCGGTGAGCGCCTCGTGAAGCTGCACCGAGGCGATGCTCACCGCGACGACGAAGACCAGGTCGAAGAACAGCTCGAGGGTGGAGGCCGAGCGCCCCGGCTCGCTGGGGTCACGCGGCCGCATCGGCGCCAGGCGCAGCCGCGTGCGGCTGCCGGCGGACTCGGTGGTCATGGCTTCACGGTAGGCCCCGCAGCTCGCGCACCCGCTCGATCAGCCGCGCGGCTTCGTCCTCGCTCAGGTGCGCGCCGACCCGGGTGAGCAGCTCGGGCAGCTCGGCGAGGTCGTACGTCCGGCGCACGGGCTCCTCGCCCGCGCGGCCTTCGGTGATCGCGTGCTCGTTGATCGTGACCAGCGCGGGGGTGCCGTCGGGGTCGACCTGGTGCCGGTTGGCGATCAGCGCGCTGCGGAAGTGCGACGTGGGTGCTGTGCTGGTCCACAAGTGCCCCATCTCGACGTCGATGCGTCGCGCGGGGAGCTCGTCGACCAGGTGCATCAGCTCCCACTCGTCGGTGCGCCGCCGCCACAGCTCCCACGCCGAGCCGCCCGGCTGCTCCTTGCCGGTCTCGCGAATCTCGTGCGGCCACAAGCCTTCTGGTGCCTGCGCGTGGTCGGCGAGCGCGACGGGGGCGAGCGGCGGGACGCCGATCCCCGGGTCGCAGAGATAGCGCACGCCGTCGAGCGTCACCACCAGGGTCAGGTGGGTGCGCGAGCCCTCGCGCACGTCGCCGACGCGCCCGAGGTGGGGCTCGACCGCATAGCCGAGTCGGTCGAGCACCGCGTGCACCAGGGTGCCGTGCTCGAAGCAGTAGCCGCCGCGGCCACGGCCCACGAACTTCTCCTGGACGACCTCGAGCGAGACCCCCGGGTGCTGCTCGAGGAGCACGTCGACGTTGTCGAAGGGGAAGGTGCGCGCGTGCGCGACGAGCAGGTCGGTGAGCGCGGCGAGCGACGGCGGCCGGACGCTCGCGCCGGTGCGGGTGAGGTAGGCGTCGAGGTCGAGGGCGGAGGAGTCCCAGGGCATGACCTCATCCTCGCGGGCGCCGTCGGGGGCGCCGACCGGAGCCGCCGCAGCCGGTGGGTGGACGGACCTTGACCTACCGCCGGGTCACCCCTAGATTCCTCACATCGGAATAGTTCTTCCGCATTACGGAATGCAGGACTACGGAGAACGATCCAGCAAGGAGCCAGCCAGATGCCGAGCCCACGCCGCTACGCGGTCAACCTGTCGATCCTGTTCACCGAGGTGCCCTTCCTCGAGCGCCCGCAGGCCGCCGCCGACGCCGGTTTCGACGCCGTCGAGTCGTGGTGGCCGTGGCCGACCGCGACCCCGAGCCAGGAGGAGGTCGACGCGTTCGTGCAAGCGATCGAGTCCGCCGGCGTGCAGCTGGTCGGCCTCAACTTCTTCGCCGGCGACATGCCCGGCGGCGACCGCGGCCTGTTCGCCTGGCCCGAGCGCGAGGAGGAGCTGCGCGCCAACATCCCGGTCGTCGTCGAGATCGGGCGGCGCCTCGGGTGCCGGGCGTTCAACGGCCTGTACGGCAACCGCATCGACGGCGTCGACGCCGAGACCGCCGACGCCCAGGCCACGACGATGCTCGGCGAGGCCGCCGCGGCCGTCGCCGAGATCGACGGCACCGTGCTGATCGAGCCGGTGAGCGGCACCCCCGCCTACCCGCTCAAGACCGCCGCCGAGGCCGTCGCGGTGATCGACCGCGTGCGCGCCGAGACCGGAGCCGAGAACCTCGGATTCCTCTGCGATCTCTACCATCTCGCGGCCAACGGCGACGACGTCGAGGCGGCCGTGCAGACGTACGGCGGGCGTGCGGCGCACGTGCAGATCGCCGACAACCCCGGTCGCGGGGAGCCGGGCACCGGCGACCTCGATCTCGACCGCTACCTCGACGAGCTGGCCCAGCAGGGCTACAGCGGCTACGTCGCCCTCGAGTACAAGACCACCTCCACCACCACCGAAGGGCTCGACGCGTGGCTGCCGCGCGCCGAGCGCAGCGCCGGTGCAGATTCCGCTAGGAGCCACGCATGAGCACGAAGGTCGCATTCATCGGGCTGGGCATCATGGGGTCGCCCATGGCCGTCCACCTGCAGAACGGTGACTACGACGTCACCGGGTTCAACCGCTCGCCGGAGGCCACCCAGCCGCTGGTCGAGGCAGGCGGCACCGCCGCCGACAGCACCGCCGAGGCCGTCAAGGACGCCGAGGTCGTGTGCGTGATGGTGCCCGACTCCCCCGACGTGCAGGACGTCCTGCTCGGGGAGGACGGCGTCCTCGCCAACGTGCCGAAGGGCGCGCTGGTGATCGACTTCTCCTCGATCCGCCCCGACGTGACCAAGGAGCTGGCCGAGGCGGCCGGTGAGGCGGGCGTACGCCTGCTCGACGCCCCCGTGTCCGGCGGCGAGGCGGGCGCCAAGAACGCCGCGCTGTCGATCATGGTCGGCGGCGACGAGGCCGACTTCAAGGAGGCCCAGCCGCTGCTGGAGACCGTCGGCAAGACGGTCGTGCACGTCGGCCCGAGCGGCGCCGGCCAGACGGTCAAGGCAGCCAACCAGCTCATCGTCGCGGCCAACATCGAGGCCCTCGCCGAGGCGCTGGTCTTCCTCGAGGCGTACGGCGTCGACACCGCGGCGGCGATGGACGTGCTCGGCGGCGGACTCGCCGGCAGCGCCGTGCTGAACCAGAAGCGGGAGAACATGCTGACCCGCTCGTTCGACCCGGGCTTCCGGATCGACCTGCACCACAAGGACCTGGGCATCGTGACCTCCGCTGCCCGCGAGGTCGGGGTCGTGCTGCCGATGGGCGCGGTCGTCGCACAGCTCATGGCGTCGGCCCGGGCCAACGGCGACGGCGGGCTCGACCACAGCGGGCTCCTGCGCGGCGTCGAACGCCTGAGCGGGGCGACCGGCACGACGAACGACGGGAGGGGTGCGTGATGGCACGGATGCGAGCAGTCGACGCGGCTTGCCTGATCCTCGAGAAGGAAGGCGCCACACAGCTTTTCGGGCTCCCCGGCGCGGCGATCAACCCGTTCTACAGCGCGGTGCGCGCGCACGGCGGACTGAAGCACGTGCTGGCGCGCCACGTCGAGGCGGCGTCGCACATGGCCGAGGGGTTCACCCGCGCGAAGGCCGGCAACATCGGCGTCTGCGTCGGCACGTCCGGCCCGGCCGGCACCGACATGATCACCGGGCTGTACGCCGCCTCCGCCGACTCGATCCCGATCCTGGCCCTCACCGGTCAGGCTCCGGTCGCCAAGCTGCAGAAGGAGGACTTCCAGGCCGTCGACATCGCCTCGATCGCCGCGCCCGTCACCAAGTGGGCGGTCACGGTGATGGAGGGCGGGCAGGTCCCGGGCACCTTCCAGCGCGCCTTCTGGCTGATGCGTGAGGGCCGGCCCGGGCCGGTGCTCATCGACCTGCCGATCGACGTGCAGCTCACCGAGATCGAGTTCGACATCGACGCCTACGAGCCGCTGCCGGTCGCGCGGCCGGCGGCCACCCGGGCCCAGGCCGAGAAGGCGCTGGCGATGATGAACGCCGCCGAGCGTCCGCTCATCGTGGCCGGCGGCGGCATCGTGAGCGCCGAGGCCTCCGACCTGCTGGTCGAGCTCGCCGAGGTCACCGGCGTGCCGGTGATCCCGACCCTGATGGGCTGGGGCACGATCCCCGACAACCACCACCTGATGGCCGGCATGGTCGGGCTGCAGACGTCGCACCGCTACGGCAACGCGACGATGCTCGCCTCCGACTTCGTGATGGGCGTCGGCAACCGCTGGGCGAACCGGCACACCGGCAGCGTCGAGGTCTTCGCCAAGGACCGCACGTTCGTGCACATCGACATCGAACCCACCCAGATCGGAAGGGTTTTCGCGCCCGACCTGGGCATCGTGTCCGACGCCCGGGCCGCTCTCGAGCAGCTCGTCGCGGTCGCGCGCGAGCAGCAGGCGGCCGGCAGCCTGCCCGACCGCACCGTGTGGGCCGAGGAGTGCCGGCAGCGCAAGGCGACGATGCAGCGCAAGACCAACTTCGACGCCGTGCCGATCAAGCCGCAGCGGGTCTACCAGGAGATGAACAAGGCGTTCGGGCCCGACACCCGCTACGTCTCGACCATCGGCCTGTCGCAGATCCAGGCGGCCCAGCTGCTGCACGTGTTCAAGCCGCGGCACTGGATCAACGCCGGCCAGGCCGGCCCGCTGGGCTGGACCGTCCCGGCGACGCTCGGGGTGGCCACGGCCGACCCCGAGGCGACGGTCGTCGCGCTGTCCGGCGACTACGACTTCCAGTTCCTCATCGAGGAGCTCGCGGTCGGCGCGCAGTTCAAGATCCCGTACATCCACGTGCTGGTGAACAACGCCTACCTCGGCCTGATCCGGCAGGCGCAGCGCGGGTTCGAGATGGACTACTGCGTGCAGCTGTCGTTCGACAACGTCAACGCCGAGGGCGACGCCCCGGCCGGCTACGGCGTCGACCACGTCAAGGTCGTCGAGGGCCTGGGCTGCAAGGCGATCCGGGTCACCGAGCCCGACGAGATCCTGCCGGCGCTGGAGACGGCGAAGAAGCTGCTCGTCGAGTTCGAGGTCCCGGTCGTCGTCGAGGTCATCCTCGAGCGCGTCACCAACGTGTCGATGGGCACCGAGATCGACAACGTCGTCGAGTTCGAGGAGCTCGCCGCCGCCGGCGAGGACGCCCCGACCGCAACCGTCGCGCTGCTGGACTGAGCGAGGCAGGATCGCACCATGCGCATCGTCGTCGCCGTCGACAAGTTCAAGGGCTCGCTCACCGCAGCCGAGGCTGCCGAGCACCTGGCCCGCGGGCTGGGCGACGGGCGTCCGGACGTCGAGGTCGTCCGGGTGCCCGTCGCCGACGGCGGCGACGGCACGCTCGAGGCGGCGCTGGCCGCCGGCTTCGAGCGGGTGCCGGTGCGGGTGAGCGGCCCGACCGGCGAGCCGGTCGACACCGCCATCGCCGTACGCCAGGGCACCGCGGTCGTCGAACTCGCCGCCACCTGTGGTCTCGAGCTGCTCCCCGGCGGGCGGCTCGAGCCGCTGACCGCCTCGACGCTCGGCGCCGGTCAGGCGATCGACGCGGCGATCGAGTCGGGTTGCCGCACGGTCATCTTCGGCCTGGGCGGCAGCGCCAGCACCGACGCCGGGGCGGGGATCCTCACCGCGCTCGGCGCCCGGCTGCTCGACGCCTCGGGCGCCGAGGTCCCGCTCGGCGGAGCCGGGCTCGACGAGGTCGCGACGGTCGACCTCGACCCCGCCCTGGAGCGGGTGCGCGACGTCGACCTGGTGCTCGCCAGCGACGTGGACAACCCGCTGACCGGCGAGCACGGCGCGGCCGCCGTCTACGGCCCGCAGAAGGGCGCGACCGAGGCCGACGTCGCGCGGCTCGACGCGGCGCTCGGCAGGTTCGCCGGGCTGGTGCGCGAATCGACCGGGCGCGACGTCGCCGACGAGCCGGGCGCGGGGGCGGCCGGCGGCGCCGGCTACGCCGCCTACCTGCTCGGCGGCACCTTCCGGCAGGGCATCGAGCTGGTGCTGGAGCTCGCGCGCATCGACGACCACCTCGCCGGCGCCGACCTGGTGATCACCGGCGAGGGCTCGCTCGACGAGCAGAGCCTGCACGGCAAGGCGCCCGTGGGCGTGGCCGACGCGGCCGCCCGGCACGGCGTCCCGGTCGTCGCGGTGGCCGGCCGGGTCACCGTCGACGACGACCGGCTGCGCGCGGCCGGGATCGAGCGGGCGTACGCCCTCACCGAGCTGACCGACGACCAGGAGGAGTCGATGACCAGGGCCGGCGCGCTGCTGGAGACACTGGCGCCACGCATCCTGGCCGACCGACCCGAGACCGAGACCCGAGAGCAGGACCGACGATGAGCACCCAACCCTTCGACCTCGTGATCCGAGCCGACCGTGCGGTCGTCGACGGCGCCGAGCGCCCGGCGAGCGTGGGCGTACGTCGGGGTCGGGTGGCCGAGATCGGCCCGCGCGACGCCGACTGGTCCGCCGCCGCCGAGGTGGTGCTGGCCGACGACGAGGTGCTGATCCCCGGGATGGTCGACACCCACGTGCACGTCAACGAGCCCGGCCGCACCGAGTGGGAGGGCTTCGCCAGCGCGACCCGCGCGGCGCTGCGCGGCGGCACCACGACGATCGTCGACATGCCGCTCAACTCGCTGCCGCCGACGACCACCGTCGACGCGCTCGAGATCAAGCAGAAGGCCGCCGACGGGCAGTGCTTCGTCGACGTGGGCTTCTGGGGCGGGGCGGTGCCGGGCAACGTCGAGGACCTGCTGCCGCTGCACGATGCCGGCGTCTTCGGCTTCAAGTGCTTCCTCATCGACTCGGGGGTGCCGGAGTTCCCGCCGCTGTCGCCCAAGCAGCTGCGCGAACACATGCGACGCACCGCGCTGATCGGCGCGCTGATGATCGTGCACGCCGAGAGCGCCGCCGAGATCGACGCAGCCCCAACGGTTCCCGGCCCTCGCTATGCCGACTTCGTCGCCTCGCGCCCCGACGCGAGCGAGGTCAGCGCGATCAAGGTCGTCATCGACACGATGCGCGAGACCGGGTCGCGGGCACACATCCTGCACCTGTCGAGCGCCGAGGCGCTGCCGCTGATCCGCGACGCGAAGCGCGAGGGGCTGCCGCTCACCGTCGAGACCTGCCCGCACTACCTGTCGTTCACGGCCGAGGCCATCCGCGACGGGTCGACCGCGCACAAGTGCTGCCCGCCGATCCGCAGCAGCGAGAACCAGACTCGGCTGTGGAAGGCGCTGGCCGACGGCACGATCGACTGCGTCGTCAGCGACCACAGCCCGAGCACGGCCGACCTCAAGACCGACGACTTCCAGACCGCCTGGGGCGGGGTCGCCTCGGTGCAGGTCGCGCTGGCCGCCGTGTGGACCGGCGCGCGTGAGCGCGGGCACGGCCTGGCCGACGTCGTGCGCTGGATGAGCGAGCGGTCGGCGCAGGTGGCCGGGCTGCAGCACAAGGGCGGCATCCGGGTCGGCGCCGACGCCGACCTGGTGGCCTTCGCCCCCGACGAGGTGACCCACGTGACGGCTGCCGGGCTCGAGCACAAGAACCCGGTGACCGCCTACGACGAGCTCGACCTGACCGGCGTCGCGCGCCGAGTCTGGTTGCGCGGCAACGAGATCAGCACGGAGCGGGCCGACGGCCGCTTCCTGGAGCGAGGAGAGGCATGACCGAGCAGAGCGCGCCCTACTACGTCCCCCGCGGGGGTCTTCCCGGCCAGAAGGAGCTGACCACCGAGCGGGCGGTCTTCACCGAGGCCTACGCCGTGCTGCCGCGGCGCACGATGACCGACATCGTCACGAGCTTCCTGCCGTTCTGGGAGGGCATGCGCATGTGGATCATCGCGCGCCCGCTCTCCGGCTTCGCCGAGACGTTCTCGCAGTACATCGTCGAGGTCTCCCCCGGCGGCGGCAGCGACCGGCCCGAGCTCGACCCCGACGCCGAGGGCGTGCTGTTCGTGACCACCGGCCGGCTCGACCTGACGATCGACGACCAGCAGCACACCCTCGAGGCCGGCGGCTACGCCTACCTCCCGCCGGGCCAGCGGTGGACCCTGCGCAACACCGGCGACGAGGTGGCCGGGTTCCACTGGGTGCGCAAGGCATACATGCGGGTCGAGGGGGTCGACGTGCCCGAGGCCTTCGTCACCAACGAGAAGGACGTCGAGCCGATCCCGATGCCCGACACCGACGGTGCGTGGGTCACGACCCGCTTCGTCGACACCGCCGACATGCGGCACGACATGCACGTCAACATCGTGACGTTCCAGCCGGGCGGGGCGATCCCCTTCCCCGAGACCCACGTCATGGAGCACGGCCTGTACGTCCTCGAGGGCAAGGCCGTCTACCTGCTCAACTCCGACTGGGTCGAGGTGCAGGAGGGCGACTTCATGTGGCTGCGCGCCTTCTGCCCGCAGGCGTGCTACGCGGGCGGCCCCGGCCCGTTCCGCTACCTGCTCTACAAGGACGTCAACCGGCACGCGCCGCTGCGCGGATACCTGCACTGACCGGCCGCGAAGGCCCGCCGCTCGGCGGCGCCGGGAGCACCGGCGCCGCCGACGGACGTACGGGCCGCTCGATCAGATGGCGGTGTGGTCGCGCGCGCCGAGGAAGTCCGGGCGCGGGGTCGGCGCCGCGAACGGCTCGACGCAGGCGTTCTCGACCGAGTTGAAGACGAGGAACACGTTCGAGCGCGCGAACGGCGTCACGTTGCCGTTCGAGGCGTGCATGCAGTTGGAGTCGAACATCGTTGCCCCGCCTGCGGATCCGGTGAGCACGTCGATGCCGTACGTCTGCGCGAACTCCTCCAGGACCGCCCGGTCGGGCGTGCCCGCCCCCTGCATCACCAGCGACTGCTTGTAGTTGTCGTCGGGGGTCTCACCCACGCACGAGACGTACTTGCGGTGCGACCCGGGCATGATCATCAGCGGCCCGTTGAAGGTGTAGTTGTCGGTCAGCGAGATCGAGACGCTGATCGCGCGCGGGGTCGGCATGCCGTCCTCGGCGTGCCAGGTCTCGAAGTCGGAGTGCCAGGAGAAGTCCTTGCCGAAGAATCCCGGCTTGAAGTTCACCCGGCTCTGGTGCAGGTAGACGTCCGACCCGAGCACCTGCCGCGCCCGGTCGACGACGCGCGGGTCGTGCGCGATCGCCCGGAACACCTCGTTGGTCTCGTGCACCTGGAAGATCGAGCGCACCGCGATGTCGGCGACGCTGTCGGCCTCGACGATCGTGCGCTCGTCGTCGAGCACCTTCGGGTCCTGGGCCAGGCGCTCCAGCTCGGCGTTCATCCGGGCGACCTCGTCGGCGGTGACCAGGTCGGGGATCTGCGCGTAGCCGGTGCGCTCGAGGTCGGCCAGCCCGGCCGCGTCGAACGGGCCGTCGCCGGCGGACCCGTGCACCACGGGCTCGGTCCGGTCCAGCACCGTCGGCTGCGCCGCCTGGCGAGTGGGGTACAGGTCGGTCGTCGTGTCGGTGGAGATGGTCAACTCGGTCCTCTCTGTCGTCACTCGTTCTCTCGGACAGACGGACAGGGACCCGCCCGGAGGCGAGTCCCTGTCCGGCTGGTTCATGGCTGCCGGTGCAGGCTCACGCCTCCTGCAGCAGCGGGTAGACGCCGTCCTCGTCGTGCACCTCGCGCCCGGTGACGGGCGGGTTGAAGACGCAGGCCGTGCGGATGTCGGTGTCGGCCCGGACGGTGTGCTTGTCGTGGTCGTTCAGCAGGTACATCGTGCCGGGGCGCAGCGCGAACTCCTCCCCCGTGTCGCGGTTCACGAGCGTGCCCGTGCCCTCGTAGACGTACACCGCCTCGACGTGGTTGGCGTACCACATCTCGGTCTCGGTGCCGGCGCGCAGCAGGGTGTCGTGGAAGGAGAAGCCGACCTTGTCGGAGGCGAGCACGAACCGGCGGCTGCGCCAGTTGCCGTGGTCGACGTCGCGGTCGGTGTCGTTGAGCTCGTCGAGGTGAATCACCTTCATGGGCAAGTCCTTTCGCAGATCGAGGTATGTCTGTGGCGGCCGGTCAGGCGGGCGTCGCCGCACGCACGGCGTCGCCGAGCAGACCGATGCCGCGGTCGAGGTCGGCCGCGGAGATCGTGAGCGGCGGCATCACCTTGACGACCTCGCTCTCCGGCCCGGAGGTCTCGACCAGCAGGCCGCGGTCGAACGCCTCGGCGGCGACCCGCTCGGCGACCTCGGGGTCGTCGAAGTGCAGGCCGGCGAGCAGGCCGCGCCCGCGGTAGTGACCGCCGGTGTCGGCGCCGATCGCCTCGAGCCCGCGGCGCAGCTGGTCGCCCCGCTCGCGCACGGTCGCGGCGAGCTCGTCGTCGGACCAGAACTCGCGCAGCGCCGCCGTCGCGGTGACGAACGCGGGGTTGAAGCCGCGGAAGGTGCCGTTGTGCTCACCCGGCTCCCACAGGTCCAGCTCGGGACGCATGAGGGTGACCGAGAACGGCAGGCCGAGCCCGGACAGCGACTTCGACAGGCACACGACGTCGGGCACGATGCCGGCCTCCTCGAACGAGAAGAACGTGCCGGTGCGCCCGCAGCCGGCCTGCACGTCGTCGACGACGAGCAGCACCTCGAAACGGCGGCACAGGTCGGCCAGCGCGCGCAGCCACTCGGCGCGGGCGGCGTTCAGGCCACCCTCGCCCTGCACGGTCTCGACGATGACCGCCGCCGGCAGGTCGACGCCGGACCCGCTGTCGGACCAGACCCGCTCGAGCCACAGGAAGTCGGTCGTGTCGCCGCCGAGGTAGTCGTCGTACGGCGCGGTCGTGGTGTGGTGCAGCGGGATGCCGGCACCCTTGCGCTTCATCGAGTTCCCGGTGACCGCAAGGGAACCCATCGTCATGCCGTGGAAGGCGTTGGTGAACGAGACGACCTGCTCGCGGCCCGTCGCCTTGCGCGCGATCTTGAGCGCGGTCTCGACCGAGTTCGTGCCGGTCGGGCCGGGCAGCTGCACCCGGTAGTCGAGCCCGCGGGGGATGAGGATGTGCTCCTCGAAGGCCTCGAGGAACTCGCGCTTGGCGACGGAGAACATGTCGAGGGAGTGGATGACCCGGTCGGTGCCGAGGTAGTCCAGCAGCGCCTGCTTCAGCACCGGGTGGTTGTGCCCGTAGTTGAGGGCACCCGCTCCGGAGAAGAAGTCGAGGAAGGTCTGGCCGTCCTCGGTGGTCTGCTCGGCGCCCGAGGCGCGGTCGAAGACGACCGGCCAGGAGCGGCAGTAGGACCGGACGACCGACTCACGGCGCTCGAAGACCGAGGACGCCTGGTCGGCGCTCGTGCCAGCCGCGGCGGTGTCGGTGGGGTTGGCGATGGTCATGGTGCTCCTTGCTCGGGCACGCAGACGTGCCCGTCTGGGGGACAGATGATCAAACGCGTTCAGCCGCAAGGGGATTCGACCCCTGCGGGTCGTGCTGTCAGGCCAGTGCGGTGGTCCTGCGCAGGCCCTCCCGCCGCAGCGGGGTGATGCGGTGCAGCAGCTCGGCCTGCCACTCGTCCTCGTCGGGGAAGTGCTCCTCGGCGAACAGGTCGGTGACGGTGTGCTGCGCTGCGTGCCGCTCGGCGAACGACGCGAAGAGCCGGTTCGACGCCGGGTTGTCGGCGACGATCGTGGTCTCGAGGCTGTAGGCGTCGGTGCGGGCCACGATCTCGTCGAGCATCCGGCCGGCCAGGCCCTTCCCGCGCTGGGTCTCGTCGACCGCGATCTGCCAGACCATGAGGGTGGTCGGCTCCTCGGGCCGCCAGTATCCGGTGACGAACCCGACCACGGTGCCGTCGACCTCGGCGACCAGGCTGGTCGCGTGGAAGTCGCGGGTCCACAGCATGTAGGCGTACGGCGTGTTGAGGTCGAGCCGCTTGCTGTCGCGCGCGACCCGCCACATCTCGGCACCGTCGTGCAGCCACGGGTGGCGCAGGACGACGGTCTGCTCGGGGGCGTCGAGGCTCATCGGCCGCTCCCGGCGTGGACGACCGCCTCGTCCTCGGCGCCGAGACCGAAGGCCTCGTGCAGGACGCGGGTGGCTTCCTCCAGCTGGTCCTCGTCGACGACGGCCGACAGGCGGATCTCGGAGGTCGCGATGAGGTGCACGGTGATGCCGGCCTGGGCCAGCGCCTCGAACAGCTGCGCGGGCACCTCGGGCGTGGAGCGCATGCCGACCCCCACGACCGAGACCTTGCCGACGGCATCGGTGTAGGTGATGTCGGCGAAGCCGAGCCGCTCCTGCGCCGCGCGCAGGGCGTCCATCGCGCGTCGCCCGTCCTCGACCGGGAGGGCGAAGGAGAAGTCGATGAGGCCGGTGTCGGCGGCGGTGTGGGTCTGACCGACCATGTCGACGGTGGACACGGCGCCGGTCATGACGGCGAAGATCGCGGCGGCGGTGCCGGGCACGTCGGGCACCCCGACGACGGTCACCTTGGACTGGTCGTGGCTGTGAGCGACGCCACTGATGACGGGTTCTTCCACAGATTCCTCTCGATTGCTGCCGGGGACGGTGGGGTGGTCGGGCGGGACGACCGTCGGGTCGTCGGTGACCCAGGTGCCCGCGCCGGTGCCGAAGCTGGAGCGCACGTGCAGCGGCACGCCGTGCCGACGGGCCAGCTCGACCGAGCGCAGGTGCAGGATCTTGGCGCCGTGGGCCGACAGCTCCAGCGCCTCCTCGCTGGTGAGCACGGGCAGCTGCTGGGCGTGCGAGACCACGCGCGGGTCGGCGGAGTAGAGGCCGTCGACGTCGGTGTAGATCTCGCAGACGTCGGCGTCGAGGGCGGCGGCCAGCGCCACCGCGGTGGTGTCGGAGCCGCCGCGCCCGAGGGTGGTGACGTCGTCGTCGGACCAGCCCTGGAAGCCGGCCACGATCGCGACGGCGCCGCTGCGCAGGGTCTCGGTGATGCGGTCCGGCGTCACCTCCAGGATGCGCGCCGCCCCGAAGTCGTCGGTGGTGCGCAGACCCGCCTGGGCTCCGGTGAAGGACACCGCGGGGTGGTCGAGCTCGTGGATCGCCATGGCCAGCAGGGCCATCGAGATGCGCTCCCCCGCGGTGAGGAGCATGTCGAGCTCGCGGGCAGTGGGTTCTCGGGTGATCTGGCGGGTGAGATCGAGCAGGTCGTCGGTGGTGTCTCCCATCGCGGACACCACGACCGCGACGTCGTGGCCTGCCTCACGCGTCTGCACGATCCTGCGGGCGACTCGGTGGAGAGAATCAGCGTCACCGACGGACGAACCGCCGTACTTCTGAACGACCAGGGCCATAGGTCTCCTATAGAGATCGCTGTCTGGACGTGGCACGAGTTTACGGCGAATCTCGTTGATGGCTAATCGAGTCCACGCCTGGCGAGGTCGTACGACTGAGCCGGCCCCGGTCGTACGGCGGGGTCGGCGGCGCTTGGTCAGCCCGGCTTGTCGCCCGCCAGGAGGTCACCCAGCGCGAGCGCGAAGCTGGTCGGGTCGGGGCTTCGGCCGGCGATCTCGTCGGCCTCCTTCGCCTTGGCCCACGAGGCGCGGATGCGCTCGTCCTCGTCGGGGCTGAACCGCATCTGCTCGCGCACGAGCGCCTGCCACGTGGCGGCGTCGGAGCCGAGCGCCTGGGTCAGCCGGGGCAGGTCGGCGGTGAGCTGCTGGTCGGTGCGGGGGTCGAGCGCGCCGATGACGTCGAGCACGTAGGCGTCGAGCAGCCGCTGGAAGGGTTTGCCGTCGTATCGGTCGGTCATGCCTCGATCGTGCCGTACGCCGGCCACCCCGGGTCGGTACCGACCCGTTCTGAGGGAGTCAGGTGCGCAGGGAGCGGAGCCAGGCGCGGGCGTCGGCGTAGGCGGCGTCGTCGGCGGTGGCCGGGACCTGGGCGCGCCGGGCGTCGGCGCGGGGGTAGGAGCCGAGGAAGCGCACGTCGGCGCAGACCCGGCGCAGCCCGACCAGGGCCTCGCCCACCCGCTCCTCGGCGAGGTGCCCGTCGACGTCGACGGAGAAGCAGTACGACCCCATCGCCGCTCCCGTCGGGCGCGACTCCAGCCGGCTCAGGTTGATGCCGCGGGCGGCGAACTGCTCGAGCAGCTCCAGCAGGCCACCGGGGTGGTCCTCGTGCTGGTAGAGCACCAGCGTCGTCTTGTCCGCGCCGGTCGGCTCGGGCACCTGGCCCGGCCGGCCGACGAGCACGAATCGCGTGACGGCAGAACGGTTGTCGCCGATGTCGTCGGCGAGCACGTCGAGCCCGAAGACCTCGGCGGCGAGCGGCGCGCAGACCGCGACGTCGTACGTCGCCCCGCCCTCGGCGAGCCCCTCGGCCGCGGCGGCGGTCGACAGGGTCGGCACGTAGGCCGCCTCGGGAAGCTCGCGCGCCATCCAGCCGCGCACCTGCGACCAGGCGTGGGAGTGGGTGCCGACGGTGCGCACCGACGCCAGCTCGACCCCGCCCGGCGCGGCCAGCACGAACGTGATCGGCACCAGCACCTCGCCCTGGATGGCGAGCGGGTCGGCGCTGTTGAGCGCGTCGAGCGTGGCCGAGACGCCGCCCTCGACGGAGTTCTCGATGGGGACCATGACCGCGTCGACCTCGCCGGCGCGCACCCCCTCGAGGGCCGCCGGCACGGTGGCGTACGCCGTCGCCGCCGCGAGCGCGTCGTCGTCGCCCAGCCACCGGGCGAGGGCCATCTGGGTGAACGTGCCGCGCGGGCCGAAGTATCCGTGGCGCATCAGGCGTCGGCCCGGTCGGTGCGGGCAGCGGCGAGCGCCTGCTGCTCCTCGGGGGTCAGGGTGATCTCGCTGCTGCCGGCCACGATGCCCTTCGCATAGGTGCGCGACTCGCCGCGCGCGTGGATGGAGGAGAGCACCAGCCCGTCACCGGCGTCGTCGACGAGCGCGGCCGAGAAGCTCAGCCGCCCGCCCATGTCGCCGAACGCGTCGTAGCGCACGACCGCGACGTGTCGCAGCCCGGCCGCGACGTGACCGTCGACCGCGTCGAGCCGGGTGCGCAGCGCGTCGACCTCGGCCCCGAGCCGGGTGAGCCGCTCGTGCTCGCGAGCCGCCGCGGCGGCCGGGTCGGCGCTGCCGTCGGCCCCGACCGCAGCGAGCCGGCGGCGCAGCGCGGCGACCCGCAGCTGCGCGCCGAGCGCGAGCAGCAGCGCGACCAGCGCGACGACGGCCGCGACCGCGGCGACGAGGGTGGGGCTCACCCTGGGCAGGGTAGTCACCGAGCCCGCCCGGCCCGTCGCCCGTCTCGCCGGCGTACCCGCGCGGGATGCCGGACCTCCGCCGCACCGTGCGCCTCAGCGCACCCCCCGACGGAGAACCGCCGCAGCGGAACCGGCCGCCACGCACGTACGCCCTCGCGGACCACCGCCGCACCGTGCGCCCCACCGCACCCCCTGACGGACCACCGCCGCACCGTGCACGTGACGCCCGAGCACGCCCAGGTCACGACTCCGTCACCTCAGCCGGTGCGCAGCCCCCGCTCAGGTTGCCGCCCGTACCCTTGCCCGGTGACTCGCCGCTGGCTGCTGCTGACCGCCATGGCCGCAGTGGCTTTCTTCGCGGCCAACCTGGCGCTCTCTTGGCTGCTGGCCCGCCCCGCGCACCAGCCGATGGAGCAGCCCGGCCCGACGATCGTCGTCGCGATGCCGACCCTCACCTGGGACGACGTGTCGCCGGAGTACACCCCCACCCTGTGGTCGATGGCCCAGCAGGGCGCGGTGGGCAACGTCATCACCCGCTCCATCGCGCCGCACAGCTGCTCGCAGGCGGCCTGGATGACGATGTCGGCGGGGGCGCGCGCGACCTGGGGATACCCGCCCGGGCAGACCGGGTCCGACGGCATCGTCGACCCCTGCCCGTACGCCCCGCGCCCCCAGCAGTCCGGCGCCGGCGCGGTCTTCCCCCGCTGGCCGGCCTGGCGCCAGCAGTCGATGGCCCGGGCGATCAAGGCCGACATCGGCTCGATGGCCACGATGCTCAACACCCGCGGGCAGTGCGTGGCCGCGGCCGGCCCGATGGCGGCGTACGGCGCGGCCGACCGCTCCGGCCGGGTCGCGCGCTACTGGCCCAGCGCCCAGCAGGCCGACCTGGAGGCGTGCCCGGTCACCCTCGTCGACCTGGAGAGCACCTCCGACCTGGCGCTGCGACAGCTGCTCAACCGCGCCCCGCTCGACGCGACGATCGTCGTCACCGGCCTCGCCGACGACAAGACGCCCGAGCGGCTGCGCACGGTCATCGTGTCCGGGCCGGGCGTGCCGCAGGGCATGCTGCGCTCGCCGATCACCCGCCAGCAGGGCCTGATCCAGGGCACCGACCTCACCGGTCTGCTGGTCCAGCGCGTCGTCAAGGACCCGGCCGACGTGCTGCTCGAGGGGCGCCAGCCGTTCGTGCAGCCCGAGACCGACGCCGACGCCTCGATCGAGCACGTCTATGGCGTGAGCAAGGCGCTGGAGAAGGAGCACCAGCTCGTCGCGCCGTTCTTCTACACCTATGTCGTCGTCGTGCTCATCGCGCTGGCGGTCGGGCTGCTCCTGCTGCGCACCCGCGGCCCCACGGGGCGGCGCTGGTTCGCCCTGCTCGGGGCCTGGTGCGGCGCGGTGCCGGTCTCGACGTTCCTCATCGGCATCCCGCCGTGGTGGAACGCCCCGTCGCCCGGGATCGCCCTGGTCGGCGGCATCCTCGGCATCGCGGTGGTGCTCGCGGCGGCCGCGCTGCTCGGCCCGTGGCGCACCTGGGTCGCCGGCCCGGCGGTCTTCCTGGCGTCGGTCACCGCGCTCACCATCGCGCTCGACGTCACGCACAGCTCGCGGCTGCAGCTCATCTCGATCATGGGCCTGCAACCGGTCTACGGCGGCCGCTACTTCGGCATGGGCAACGTCGCCAGCGCGATGTACGCCAGCACCATGCTCTTCGCGGCCGCGCTGCTCGCGGGTCGCTGGGTGCAGCGCGGCCACCCCCGCCTCGCCGCGCTCACCGTGGCGGCGATCGGCTTCGCCGCGATCGTCGTCGACGGCCACCCCAGCTGGGGCGCCGACGCCGGCGGCCCGATCGCGATGCTGCCCGCGCTGGCCTACCTCGCGCTCAACGCCGGCGGCATCAAGGTCACCTGGCAGCGCATCGTCGTGGTCGGCGGCATCGGTCTGCTCGTCGTCGGCGGGCTGGGCTACCTCGACTCGCTGCGGCCGCCGCAATATCGCACGCACATCGGCACGTTCGTCGCCGGCTTCCTGGAGTCGGGCCAGACCACGGCGCTGCAGCGCAACGTGATGCTCAACTGGCAGATGCTGACCTCGCAGTGGGTCAACCTGTTCGTGCCCGTGCTGCTCGTGCTCACGATGTACGCCCTCATGCGCCCGACCTCGCGCGTCGGCCGACCGCTCGCGCGCGTGACCGAGCGGGTCACGCTGCTCGGTCACGGCCTCGCCGCGATCACCATCTGCTGGCTGATCGGCTTCGCCACCAACGACTCCGGCACCGCGATCCCGCCGAGCGGGATGCTCGTGATCGCGCCCCTGGTCATCCTCGTCGCGGCGTGGCAGGGACGCTCGGCGCCGAAGGACGTGCTGCGTCGGCAGGCGGCGCGGCGTCCGGCCGAGACCGCTGCGCGGCAAGACGCGCCAGCAGGATCACGGTGAGCACCGCCGCGATCGCGTAGGAGTTGTGCAGCACCGTCCAGAACGGGTCGCCGGTGCTGAGCGACGGCTCGAAGATCACCTGGTCCACCAGCCGCCAGTGCGCCCACCAGGTCAGGTGCAGCACGAAGGTGAGCCACAGGGCCACGCCGGCGAGGACGTACGCCCGGCGCCGGGTCGCGACGAGCAGCACCATCGTGGGCAGGAGCCAGTGGAAGTGGTGGGTCCACGACACGGGTGAGACCAGCAGCGCCGTGGTCGCGACGAGGCAGAACGCCAGCAGCCGGTCGCCGGCGAGGTGGGCGCGGCGGGCCGAGCCGAGCCCGACGACCAGCACGACCGCGACGAGGGCGAGCCACAGCAGGTCGCCGGCCAGCCCGTCGGGGCCGAGCCGCAGCAGCACGCCGCGCAGCGACTGGTTGGCGGTGCCGTCGTTGCGGCCGAGCCGCTCGGGGTCCTGCAGCGCTCCGCCCCAGAACGCGAACGACGGCCCCGGCAGCAGCACGAACGTCGCGAGCGTGATGCCGATCGCGGTGCCCGCGGCCGTCGCGGCGGCGCGCCACTGCCGGGTCAGCACCAGGTGCACCACGAAGATCGCGGGCGTGAGCTTGATGGCCGCGGCCGCGCCGACCAGCACGCCCTGCGGGATGCGGTCGAGCCAGCGGCCGGCGCGCGGACGCACCACGTCGAGCAGGCAGCCGAGGATGAGGAAGGCGTTGACCTGGCCGTAGCGCAGCCCGTCGGCCACCGGCAGCGTCGCGGCCGCGGCGAGGGTGAGCCCGCCCCACAGCAGCCAGCCCGGCACCCGGGTGGCGCGCGCGATCAGGCCGGCGCCGGCGTACCGGACGATGCCGAGGGTCGCGAGCAGCTGCAGGTAGAACCAGATCCAGCCGACCACGCGAAACGGCAGCAGCGCCAACGGGATTGCCAGGATCGACGCGAACGGCGGATAGGTGAAGGGGAGGTTCTGCGGGGGCGGGGTGAACCACTCGTAGACCGGCCGCCCGACGAGGTTCGACAGGCCCGCCTCGCGATAGACCTCGAGGTCGACCATCCAGTGCTGGTCGTCGGGGCGCAGCAGGTAGAGCACCATCCACGGCACGGTCCCCACCACGACCACGGCGTACGCCAACAGCCAGCGCGGCACCCGGCTCCGGCGGTCCTCGGTCACCCGCAGCATTGTGCCCTGGCCCGGCTCCTCCCCCACGAGCCCGTCGCGACGACTCCGCCGGCCGCCAGGGCATTCACATGCCGGCCCCCTACGGTGTCCCCCATGCTGCGCCGGTGGGTCATCGTGGTCGGGGGCGTCCTGGTGGCGTTCGTCGTGCTGAGTCTTGCGCTCACCCGCATCACGCCCGAGCCGGTGCGCAGCGCGATCACCCAGCCCGGGCCGGTCGTCGTGGTCGGGCTGCCGGGGGCGCAGTGGGCCGACGTGACCCAGCAGCGCGAGCCCGGCCTCAGCGCGCTGCTGCAGATCGCCGGCACCGCCTCGCTCACGCCCAAGGCCACCACCACCCCCACCTGCACCGCCGACGCGTGGCTGTCGCTGTCGGCCGCCGAAGGGGCCGACGCCAGCTGCCGGATGCCCGAGCCGCGGGTCAGCGGCGGAGGCGCCACCGTGCCGGGCTGGTCGTCGCTGCGCAGCACCAACCAGGACGCCCCCGGCAGCCCCGACATCGGGATGCTCGCGTCGAGCTTCGCCGGGCGCGACCAGTGCGTCGCCGCGGTCGGCCGCGGGGCCGCGCTGGCCGCGGCCGACCGCGACGGCAAGGTCGAGCGCTACTTCTCCTCGCCGACCCAGGCCGCCATGTCGGCCTGCCCGGTGACCTTCGTCGACCTCGGCACCTCGGCCGGTGTCGCCCCCGCCGACATCGACAAGGCGATCCAGCCGGTCTTCACGAACATCCAGGGCTCCGCCACGGTGATCATCACCGGCCTGTCCGACGGCACCGACGACGAGCCCGCGCCGCGGATGCTCATGACGGTCGGCTCCGGCGTGAAGCGCGGCGCGCTGACCTCGCAGTCGACCCAGCAGACCGGCTTCGTGACCGCCCCCGACGTGTCGGCCACCGTGCTCGCGCGGCTCGGCGACCAGCCCGACGGGTCGGTCGGCTCGCCGCTCACCGTGCGCCCCGACCGCACCACGCCCGACGCCGAGATCGCGACCGACCTGCGCGCGGCCGACCTGAAGCTGATGCGCAGCCAGGACGTCTCCCTGCCGTACGTCGTCGCGGCCGGAGTGCTCGCCGTGCTCGTGCTGGGGGTGGGCGCCTGGCGCTGGCGCCGCCGCGGCGCGCCGCCGAGCTGGCTCGGGCCGGCCGCCGTCACGGTCGCCTCGCTGCCGGTCGCGAGCTGGCTCGCGAGCGCCGTGCCCTGGTGGCGCGGCGGGCCGACGACCCTGTGGTTCGTCGTCGCGGTGGTGGTCGCAGCCGCGCTCGTGGTGTCGGTGGCCTACGCCGGGCCGTGGCGGGAGTGGGCGGCCGGACCGCCGCTCGTCGTCGCCGCGATCACGCTCGCGGTCATGGCGCTCGACGTGGTCACCGGCTCCCAGCTGCAGCTGATCGCCCCGCAGGGCCTCCAGCCGCTGCTCGGCGGTCGCTATCACGGGATGGGCAACGCGGCGTTCGGCTTCTTCGCCAGCGCGGCGCTGCTGCTCGGCGGTCTGTCGGCGATGCGCCTGGTCTGGTGGGACGACACCGACGAGACCGACGTGCGCCTCGCCGCAGCCTCGGTGGGCGTCGTCGGGGTGGCCGCGGCGGTCGTCGACGGCCACCCGAGCTGGGGCGCCGACCTGGGCGGCCCGCCGGCGATCCTCGCCGCGACCGCCGTGGTGGTCGCGCTGATCCTGCGGGTGCGCCCGACCAAGCGCCGGGTGGCGCTGCTGCTGCTCGGGGTGCTCGCGTTCGTGGCCCTGGCCGCGTGGCTCGACTGGCGTCGCGGTCCCGGATCCCGTTCGCACCTGGGGCGATTCGTGCAGCAGATCGCTGACGGCGAGGCCCTCGGCGTGATCGGTGACAAGCTCGCCGGCAACGTCGGTCTGCTCTTCTCCTCGCCCCTGGCGCTGCTCGTGCCGGTCGTGCTGGTGCTCGCCTGGGTCGCGGTGCTGCGCCCCGAGGGCCGGCTCGGCCGCCCGCTGCAGTGGCTGTGGGACGAGCTGCCGCTGCTGCGCTGGGTGTGCGTCGGCCTGCTGGTGTGCTGGTCGGTCGCGTTCGTGCTCAACGACTCCGGTGTCGGCGTGCCGGCGACCGGCGCCCAGCTGGCGGTGCCGCTGCTCGTCGCGGCCGCCGCCGCAGCGTGGCGCGACCGAACCGCCGACTGACCGGCCCGACGCGCGGCGCGCGCAGGATGCGCCAGCAGTGCCAGAACATCGCGAGCAGCATCGCGGTGGTCACCCACGGCGCGATGTTCTTGCGGAAGTTCAGGGTGAACGCCTCGACGGTGGGCGTGAGCGCCAGCACCCGGCCGGGGACGTACGCCAGGACCATGAACAGGTACCGCACGACCAGCACCCGGTCCCAGGCCAGCTCGAGCAGGAGCGGGAGCAGCGCCCAGGTGAGGGTGTCGTACCAGGGCAGGGAGTAGGGCGCGACGAGCACGTACGCCGTCGAGAGCGCCCACGTGGTGACGACGGCCTGGCGGGTGGCTCCGTCGGGGATGCGACGGCCGAGGTTGACCCGGGCGGCGACGCGGTGGAGCAGCCAGGCGAGCAGGATCATCACGAGCGCGGCGAGGGTGAAGACGATCGTCGCGACCGCCCACTCGGGCAGCACGTGCCGCAGCCCGCGCCAGATCGGGGCGGCCGGGGTGGCGAAGGAGAACGACCCGCCCGCGGCGCCGAGCTGGCGCAGCACGTGCGGTCCGGCGACGACGTAGCACGGCACGACGACGGCCAGCGCGCCGAGGACGAGCCGGGTGACCTGCTGCCTCGCCCCGGCGGTGCGCAGCGGCGCGACCAGGCGGCGCAGCGGCCCGGCCCCGGTGGGCGGCCGCCAGGCCGGGTGGCGCTGCACGGCCGCCCGCCAGGCCCACAGGATGCCGAGCGCCACCACGCCGTAGGTGATCTTGGTGCTGGCCGCCGCGCCGACGAACAGGCCTGTGAGGACAGGGGATCGGCGCAGCGCGAGCAGGGCCGCGACGGCGAACGCCCCCGCGATCATGTCGACGTGCGCGCCCATCACCAGCGCGCCGAAGACCAGCGGGTTGAACGTCCACAGCACGTCGATGCGGCCCTGCGCGCGCTCGCCCTCGACCAGCTGGAGGAGCATCCAGCGCATCGCGAGCCACGCCGCGATCACGAGCACCTGCCAGGTGCCGACGGTCTCGCGCAGGTTGTCGCCGCCGACCCAGGAGGAGAAGGCCATCAGCGCCGTGGCGAGCGGGCCGTAGATGCTCGGGGTGGTGCGCCACGGCGGCTGCACCGAGGCGGTGATCGGGTCGAGCCCGTCTCGCCAGGCCTCGGGCGACTCGACGTAGGGGTCGCCGCCCTGCATCGCGATGCGGCCGTAGGCGGCGTAGTTGGTGTGGTCGCCGCTGCCGATCGGCGCGGTGAGCAGGGTCAGCACGGCGAGCAGCAGCACCCAGCCGAGCCAGCGCCTGCCGATGCGTGGCCGGGCGAGGCCGGCGAGCACCGCGAGCGCGCCCGCGAGGTAGCCGATGAACAGCAGCAGGGTGACCGCGCGCGGGCTGGGGTGGTAGGCGAGCTCCCCCGGCCACAGCGGCGGGCCGAGCGGTGGTTTCGCGGCGTTGGCCTTGCTCGCGGCGATCAGCAGCAGGATGCCGAACGACAGCAGCAGCAAGGGAACTCGCACCCTCGCGAGCGTGTTCACGGGGGCGTGTCCCGGCCGCCGCGGTCGCGGACCCGGGCGGCGAGCGCGCGGCCGCGCCGGGCGGCGAGCGCGAGCCACACGTCCCGGTACTGCTCGGCGCGGTGCAGCTGCCCGCGCCAGTCGGCGCCGGTGACCCGGTGGTGCAGGTCGGCCGGCACCTCGAGCACCCGCAGGCCGGCCCGCACGACGTCGACGGTCATCGCGGTCTCGACGCCCCAGCCGCGGGCGAACGGCTGAGCGGCGGTGTAGGCCGCGCGGTTCAGGCAGCGCATCCCCGACAGCGGCTGGGTGGTCTCGAACCCGGCGAGCTCGCGGATCCCGTTGCGCGCCAGGCGGACCACGAAGCCGCGGCCGCCCCCGGCGGTGGACTGCGGCGGGAGCACCGCGATGGTGAGGTCGGCGTCACCGGCGAGCACGGGGTCGGCGAGCACCCCCAGCGCCGCGGCGGACTGCTCGAGGTCGGCGTCGACGTACAGCAGGGGAAGGTCGGGCCAGCCGTGCTCGGCGGCGAAGTCGGCGCCGGTGGTCATGGCGGCGGCCTTGCCCCGGTTGCGCGGGTGGGTGACGACGGCGGCGCCGGCGGCGAGCGCGAGCGCGCCTGTGCCGTCAGCGGATCCGTCGTCGACGACGATCACGGTGGCGACCTGGGGCAGCGCCGAGACGGCGGCCACGGTCGCGGCGATGCGCCCCGCCTCGTCCTTGGCGGGGATGATCGCGACGCACTCCCCCGAGTCGGTCATCGCACCGAGTGTCTCAGCGGAGCGTCACCTGGCGGCTGACGAACCCGTTGCGGGCGCGTCGCTCCTCGGGGGTCAGCGGGGACTCGTCGGCGTGGGCCTCGTCGAAGCGCTGGACCATGTCGGCCATCGGCCCGGCCAGGTCGGCAGGGTCGACGTCGGGCTCGACCTCCCAGACGGGCACGAGCAGGCCGCAGGCGCGGAAGGCGCCGAGCAGCCGGCCGTCACCGAGGCGCGACCGGTCGGCGGCGTGCAGCCGGGCGAGGGCGTCGGTGGCGCGGTTCTCGTCGTGCGGCAGCACCCAGCGCACGTAGGTGCGGTCGCCGATGCGGCACCAGAAGGCCGACTGGTCCTCGACGACGCGCACGGTCGGGGCGGCGGCCTCGTTGGCGCGGTCGAGCGAGGCCTGGCCCTCGGCGTCGAGCTGGTCGGCGTCGACCCAGAACTCGAAGCCCTCGTGCACCTGTGCGCGCAACGGCTCGGCGGACTCGGCGATGAGGTCCTGCAGGCGGGGGCTGGCGGCGGTCGCCTTGGGGGCGTGCTCGAGCGGCTGGCCGGCCTCGAGCTGCGCGGCGGCCAGCAGCGCCTCCGCGAGGTCGCGGCTGAGGTCGCCGGTGCCGCCGCCGGACTGCAGGCCGACCATGAGCTCGCCGTTGTCGCGGTGCAGCCCGGCCCAGGCGAGCGGCAGCACGGTCGCGACCGTGGCCTCGCCGCTGGTGCCGCCGTGGGAGAAGGAGATCGGCGCGGTGGCGGCCGGCACGATCTCGCGCATCGCGACCCACTCGGTCTCGCCGGGGAGCCCCGCGAAGGGGCGGGCGGCGTAGGCCGGGGGGAGGGTGCTCGGGTCCTTCGGTGCCTTCGCCTTGTTCTGCTGCGCCTTGCGGCGGGAAGCCTTGCCCATGGGCGCTCACCCTAGTGCGGCCCCCCGGGCGGGGGTGGCGCGGATGCGGACGAGGCCGCCCGGCCCGTGGTGCTAGCCGGCGGAGCAGGCGCGCAGACCTGCCGGGCGGGAGGTGCCGAGGTCGGCCAGCACCAGGTCGCCGACCTGCCGGATCATCACGCCCGGCTGCCCCCGCAGGTCGCGCAGCAGCTGGTCCCGGGCGCACGGCGGCGCCTGGAACTCCGGGCGCCGGTCGGCAGCCAGCACGACGTAGCGCACCCGCTCGGGGCGGCCGGTGCCGAGCATCGTGACCTCGAACCGTGGGGTCAGGTAGGGGCCGAGGTGGTTCTGCGCCGCGACGGTCGCGCCCGCCGGGACCCCGACCATGAGCCGGTCGAGGTCAGCCAGCTCGGCCGACCGGGAGAACGCCGCGCGCGGGTCGATGCCCTTGTCGACGAGCAGGGTGAGGCCCGAGGCCATCACCGCCAGGCCGCTCAGCACGGCCACCGGCCGCAGCCAGGCTCGCTCGGCGAGCCGGTGCCGGCGTACGGCATCGACGGCGGCGAGGACCGCGACCGGCCACAGCACGAGGTCGTAGTGGAAGCTCACCGACCAGTAGCTCGCGTTGCTCGACAGCAGCCGCCAGGCCAGCGTCGGCAGGGCCAGCAGGATCAGCGGCGAGCGCCACCCCACGACGAACGCGGTCGCGGTGAGCAGCAGCACCGGCAGGACGCGCTGGTCGAGGTGCAGGCCCGGGGTCGGGCGGGCGCTGTGGTCGGCGAGCGCCCCGCCGGAGCCGCCGGTGAAGTAGTCGAGATAGGACGAGCCGCCGCCGTTGAAGTGGGCGATCACCGCGACGGCCAGCGCGAGCCCGGCGACGCCGATCGCGACGAGCAGCGCTCCCTCGGCGAGGGCCCGCCGGCCACGGCCGCGCAGCCACCACCAGACCGCGCCCGCGGCGACGACGGTGAGCCCGAGGTCCTCCTTGACCAGCACCAGCCCGAGCGAGGCGAGCACGGCGGCGGTCAGCCGCTGCTCCAGCAGGGCCCACCCGAGCACCGCCATCAGCGGCACCGCGAGGGCCACCTCGTGCACGTCGAAGATGTCGCCGGCGACCAGCATCCGCCCGAGCAGCGCGGTCAGCAGCACCCAGCCGGCCGCGGCCGGGCCGAGCCGGGCATGGGTCACCGCGACGACGATCCCGACGGCGAGGCCGAGGCACACCGCCTGGGTGAGCAGCAGCGCACGCGGGTCGGGCCAGAGCGCCCAGACCGGCGCGAAGACCGCGGTGGCGGGGCTGAAGTGGTCGGCGAGCAGGGTGTCGGGGCCGCGCACGAACGAGCGCGGCAGCTCGCCACGGCGCCAGGCGGCGGCCGCCTGGCTGAAGATCGTGAGGTCGTACGACGTCGCCTTGGCCTGGTTGAACCGGGCCAGGGCGAGCACGAAGAACCACGCGGTCGCGAGGAGGCCGGCGAGGGCGCCGACGATCCTCGGCCGTGCGGTCACGGGCGGGTCAGGCGCGGCGGCGCGACGGGCCACCGAGCGAGGCCCAGACGGTGCGGCCGACCTTCTCGTCGGTCACGCCCCACTCGTGGGCCATGCTGCGCACGATGCGCAGACCCCGGCCGGCGGGGGCATATTCGGCCTGCGGCTTGGGGGCGGGCATGTCGCCGCCACCGCCGTCGGTCACCTCGACCTCGACCCGCGGACCGCGCACCTTCCAGTGCACCCGCACGCTGCCGTCGGGCAGCGGCTTGGCGTGCCGCACCGAGTTGGCGACGAGCTCGCACACCACGGTCTCGGCCTCGTGCACGATCTCCTGCGGGGTGGCGCCGTCGGAGAGGTCGTCGACCACGATCTTGCGGATCTCGGGCACCGACTCCAGGCTCCAGGCCAGGCGCACGGTGCGCACCCGGGCGTCCGAGGCGTGCTTCTGGTCTGCGGTCATTCACCGAGAATCCCACACGGCGGCGACGGCTTCGCGCACCACCGCCGGGCGGTTCGTGATGATGCCGTCGATCCCGGCCTCCAGGCAGCGCCGGATGTCGTCGGGCTCGTCGACGGTGTAGACGTGCACGGCGTGGCCGCGCTCGTGCTGGCGCTGCACCATGCCCGGGTCGCGGCGCAGCAGACCGGTGCTGATGCCGCAGATGGGGATGCCGTAGGGCAGGCCGCCGGTGCGCACCTGGCGGCGCACGCCCGCCTCGTTGAGCAGCACGCGCGGCAGGCCGGGCAGCAGCTCGCCGACGCGGCGCATGGCCAGGACGGAGAAGGACATGGCGCGCACGCGGGTGCGGTCGGGGTCGGGGGCGCTCTCGGTGGGATCGGCGCCGGTGACGTCGGGCTCCGGCGCGAGGCCGCGGTCGCGCAGCACCCGGGCCAGCTCGACCTCCACGGCTCCGCGGAACTTGTTGGGGTGCTTGGTCTCCACCGCCAGGTCGACCCGGCGCGGCGCGGCCGCGAGCAGGTCGAGCAGGGAGTCGAAGGTGAGCACCCCGGCCGAGGGCTGGTCCCGCCAGGTGCCGTAGTCGTACTCCATGAGCTGCTCGAGAGTCAGGGAGGAGACGAGCCCGGCCCCGGTGGACGTACGGTCGATGCGCCGGTCGTGCACGCAGACCAGGTGCCGGTCGGCGGTGAGCCGCACGTCGCACTCGACCGCGTCGGCGCCCTCCTCGATCGCGAGCAGGTAGGCCGCGGCGGTGTGCTCGGGGCGGGTGTGGCTCGAACCACGGTGCGCCACCACCTCGGGCCGCAGTCCGCTCAGCGTGGTGTGCACGCGCCCATTGTGCGTGCGAGCGCGGCGCACGCGGGCATTCCGTAGGGTTCGACCCATGGACGCAACCCGCCCCGACGCCCAGGCCGCGCCCGGCACCGACGAGATCCAGTTCGTGCGCGAGGGGGCCGTCGCACGACTGTTCCTCGCGCGCCCCAAGGCGATCAATGCGCTGAATCTGCCCATGATCAAAGGCATTTCGGCGCTGCTGACCGAGTGGGCCGGCGACGACGGCGTGCAGACGGTGACGATCGAGGGCGCCGGCGAGCGGGGCCTGTGCGCGGGCGGCGACGTGGTGGCCGTACGCCGGGCGCACCTCGAGGGAGAGGACCACCTGCTCTTCTTCCGCGAGGAGTACGACATGGACGCGCTGCTCGCGGACTACCCCAAGCCCGTCGTGGCGTTCCAGGACGGCATCGTCATGGGCGGTGGCATCGGGGTGTCGGCGTTCGCGCAGCACCGGCTGGTCACCGAGCGGTCGAAGATCGCGATGCCCGAGACGATCATCGGGTTCTTCCCCGACGTGGGCGCGCGCTGGCTGCTGAGCCGGGCGCCGGGCGAGCTCGGCACCTACCTCGCGCTCACCGGCGCCACCATCGGCGGCGCCGACGCGATCGCCGCAGGGCTCGCCGACACCCAGATCGACAGCGGCGACTGGGAAGGGCTCGTGGCGCGGCTGGCGCAGGGCGAGCCGGTGCCCGACGACCTCGGCTCCACCCCGCCGCCGCCGCTGAAGGCCGAGCGCGCGTGGATCGACGAGTGCTTCGCCGGCGACGACGCGGGCGCGATCGTGCAGCGTCTGGAGGCCCACCGCGCCGAGGGCGCCCAGCAGGCCGCCGAGCTGATCCGGGCCCGCTCCCCCATCTCGGTCGCCGTCACGCTCGAGGGCATCCGGCGCGCCGCCACCATGGACACCGTGCGCGAGGTGCTCGACCAGGACCTGGTGCTCGCCGACCACCTGGTGACGACGGGAGACTTCGACGAGGGCGTACGCGCCCAGCTGGTCGACAAGGACCGCTCCCCCCGGTGGAAGCACGCCCGGGTGGAGGACGTCACGCCCGCCGAGGTTCAGGCGGCGTTCGGCTGAGGGTTGTCGGTTGGGTCGGCACCGTGGGCGGGGGTGCCGCCGCGCGCGGTCGCTCCGGGTCCGCGCAGGTGTCGACGTTGTTGACACACCCGCGCGTTCCTGACACGACCCCGCGTTCCTGACACAACACCCTGCTGCAGCAGCACTGCCTGTCAGAAGCGTCGGGTCCTGTCGAGAACGTACGTCTGTGTCAGGAGCTCCGCCGGCTCGCCTCGTCGCGCGCGATCGCCGCGCGGATGCGCGCCACCAGCGCCGGGATGTCGCGGAAGTCCCCCCAGGTCACCCGCACCACGACGAAGCCCGCCCGGTGCAGCCGCTGCTCGCGGACCTTCTCCGTGCGCAGCGCCTCGGGGTCACGGGTGTACTTCCCCAGCCCGTCGAACTCGAGCACCACGTTGGTTCCGTCGACGAGCAGATCGACACGCGCGAACGGCCCGCGCTCGTCGCCCAGCGACACCTGGGGCGTGACCGCGATGTCGGCGGCGCGGCAGACGAGACGCAGCCAGCTCTCGCCGGGCGACTCGCTGCGGCTGTCGGCCAGCTCGACGGCGGCCACCAGCCCCGTCGCACCCGGCTGACCCGAGACGCGACGCAACGCCGCCTCGAGCGTGGCGCGCTCGACCCGCTCGGCTCGCAGCGCGGCGTCGGCGGCGGCCACCGCGGCGTGCAGACCTCCCAGGCAGCCGGTCTGCGCGATGGCGTCGGCGACGGACACGCGTCGCGGCTCACTGGCGTACAGCTGGGTGCCGGCGACGTGCGCGTGCACCCGGACGCCCTTGCGCCGGCTGGTCACCGTGCGTCTCGTGGTCATGACGTGGCACACCGTCGGCGCTCCGTCAGGGAGCAACCGGGGGATGCCGTGCAGGAGCAGCGCGGTGCTGTGGCTCGCGACGAGCGGGCGGGGCAGCACCGTCAGCAGGGCCGCCGCGCGTCGGCGCTCGTGCTCCTCGGCCCGCTCGAACGAGGTCAGCTCGGCCCAGCCCGGCTCGCGGTCGGGAGAGAGGTAGTAAGCACCTCGGGACGCCTGGATCGCGAGGCCCGCGCGGAGCCACGACTGGAGGTCCTGGTCGTGGTGGCCGAGCTCGACCACGTCACGACGTGACAGGACCCCGCCCTGCTGGGCGATCCGCGCGAGCAGCAGCGGCGACATCGACGGCGATCGACGGCTCATGGCGCACACCCTGACAAGGATCGGCGGGTGCGCGCCGGGCGAGCGATCGTGAACTGTGGATAAACGCCTGGGGCCGCCGCGGACGTACGTCGGGGGCCGGGGCGCGGTCAGGCGCGGGCGAGCTCCTCGGTCACCACGGTGGCGTCGTGGAAGTCGACGTCGCCGGTGGGCAGGTGCTGCACCCGCTCGTGACCCTTGCCCGCGACGACCACCACGTCGCCCGGGCGGGCCTGGGCGAGGGCGGCGCGGATCGCCTCGCGGCGGTCGAGCACGACGGTGGTGTCGCCGGCGTCGGCGCCCGCCATGACCTCGTCGGCGATCGCCTGCGGGTCCTCGGTATAGGCGTCGTCGGTGGTGACGATCGCGACGTCGGCGAGGCGGGATGCCACGGCGCCCATGAGCGGTCGCTTGGCCGGGTCGCGGTCGCCGGCGGCGCCGTAGACGCAGATCAGCCGGCCGTCGCCGTCCTGGGCGGCGAGCACGTCGCGGGCGACCTGCAGCACCAGCTCCAGGCCGACGTCGGTGTGGGCGTAGTCGACGACGACCTCGAAACCACGGTCGACCGCAGCTGGCACGCGCTCGAATCGCCCTGGAACCTGGGCCATCTCAGCGACAGCGCGCACGAGTGTGTCGGGGTCCATGCCGGTCTCGAGCGCGATCGCGGCGGCGCCTGCGACGTTGTGCACGTTGTAGTCGCCGAGCAGCGGGGTGCGCAGCGTGAGGTCACCGTGCTCGGGGGTGCGCAGCGTGAAGGTGGTGCCGGCGCCCTCGACCCGGGCGTCGGAGATCCGGTAGTCGGCGCTCTCGACGACACCGAACGTCAGGGTGCCGGGGACGTCGCGGGCGAGACGGGCGCCGTACTCGTCGTCGGCGTTGGACAGCTTGGGCCCGTCGGTCCACTCGAACAGCCTGCGCTTGGTGAGGTAGTAGTCCTCCATCGAGCCGTGCAGGTCGATGTGGTCGCGCGTGAGGTTGGTGAAAAGCGCTGCGGCATAACGAGTTCCGCGCACCCGGTGCAGATGGATGCCGTGCGAGGAGGTCTCGAGCACGACGTGCGTCACGCCGGCGGCGCGCATCCGCTCGAGGTTGCCCTGCACCTGCGGCGCCTCCCCGGTCGTGCGCACCGCGGCCTCGCGCTCGGAGCCGACGACGATCTCGGCGGTGGTCATCAGACCCGTGTGCTCGGCGCCGTACGCCGCGGAGAGGATGGCGTGGAGGACGTACGACGTCGTGGTCTTGCCGTTGGTGCCGGTGATGCCGTAGACGGTGAGCTCTCGGGAGGGGTGGCCCGCGACCTCGACCGCGAGGTCGGCGAGCGCGACGCGGGCGTCGGGGACGACCGCGGTCGGCGCGCCGGGCACGTCGCGCTCGGCGATGACGAGGCTGGCGCCGTTGGCCATCGCCTGCGGGACGAAGGTCACCCCGTCGACGGTGAAGCCGGGGATCGCGACGAACGCACCGCCCGCGCGCACGGCCCGCGAGTCGTGGGTGACGGCGTCGACGGCGGTGACGGAGTCGGGGATCGAGGTGCCGAGGATCTCGCTCAGCTGCTCACGGGCGATCTGCACCGGTGGACTCTAACAACCGGCCGCACCCGGTGACGATGCCTTCGTATGGGTGTGTCTAGTGACGTGGGTAGATCGCCGGATACCCGGTGATCGAGGCGTCACCCCGCTAGCGTCGGCGACATGACGCACCCGCCGCGGTTCGACGAGGACGACCCGTTCCTCGCGCGCGTGCGCGAGCTGGCGCTGGCGCTGCCCGGTGCGGCCGAGAAGGTCTCGCACGGCCACCCGAACTTCTTCACCACCAAGGTGTTCGCGATCTACGGCGGTGTCGTGAAGGGCGACCACGCCTCCGACGCCTACCGCCAGTCGGTGCTGGTGAAGCCCGACGAGGACGAGCGCCTGGCGCTGCTGGAGGAGACGCGCTGCTTCGTGCCGGGCTACTACGGCCCGTCGGGATGGGTCGGCGTGAACTTCCGTGCGGCACAGCCGGATTGGGCCGAGATCGGCGAGCTGCTGGACATGTCGTTCCGCAACACGGCGCCGCAACGGCTGGTCCGGGAGCTCGACGCCTGCGGGTGATCAGTCGACCTCGGCGTCGTCGCACGCCTGGTGCCCATACGGCATCGGTGCTGGGTACAAGTTCGTGCTCGTCCAGGTCTGACCGCCGGACCTCCCGCCGAGGAGGGGCGGCCCCCTTACGACAAGGGCGGCCCAGCTATTAGGGGGCCTCACCTCGATCATCTGGGCCGCCCCTCCTCGCGGGGGTCAGCCGGCCTGGGCGGCGTCGGGGAAGAGGTCGTACGCCGTCTTGCCGTCGAGCTGTTCGCGCACGATGTCCGCGTGGCCGGCGTGGCGGGCCAGCTCCTCGATCTGGTGCAGGAGGTAGAAGCGGGTGCGGACCGGGGTGGGGTCGGGGCGGCCGAACCACGGCGCGGCGGGCTCGTTGATCTCCGCGTCCGGGTCGAGCCCGGCGAGAGTCGCCAGGTAGCCCGTGGCCTTCCGGTCGAACTCGGCCAGCATCCCGTCGAGCGACTCGTCCTCGGTGAGCGCGAAGCTCGCCTCGAAGGCCGGCAGCAGGCGCTCGTAGTCCTCCGGGCTGAGCCGGCCGTCGGGGTGGTCGAGCCGGTGCTGCGCGGTGTCGAAGACGTACACCGCGTGCTTGAGCAGGCCGCCGATCGACAGCGCGCTGCGGGTCGGGGTCTCTCGCGCCTGGCTCTCGCTGAGCCCGGAGGCGGCGTTGCGCAGCGCCTGGATCTGCTCCGCGACGAAGGCGAGCAGCTCGTCGCGCTCGGTGCGGATCTGCGGGTCGACGTTCATGGGTTCTCCTCGGGGTGCGGGAAGCTGATGCACCCAGCGAAGCGGGGCGTGCGGACAGTTCCCGTCCGCACGCCCCGCCCGGTCTGTCCGCAGCGCTCAACCGGCCTGCCGGTCCATCGACGCGCCCGTCTCGAGCAGCGTCTTGAGGCCGGAGAGGACCCACGGCCACCCGCCGCCACCGCTCGCGGGCTCGCCGCCGCCGCGTGTCTGCACGGCGAGGTCGGGCGCGCCGGTGAGGTCGTGGGTGAGCACCACCTGGGTGAGGCCCGACGGGTACTCCGTGAGCTCCCAGGTCAGCTGGGTCTTCGCGTCGGGCATCCACGCCGGCGTCCAGGTGAGCACGAGGCGGCGGGGCGCGTCGGCCTCGATCACCTCGCCGCTCACCGACACCTCGCCCATGCCCATCTGCTTCATCTCGGCGGTGGTGAAGTTCTTGTACGTCCCGCCCGGCGTGAGGTCGATCTCGACGTCGCCGCCGTAGCCGTAGTCGGTGGTGAACTCCGACGTGGTGATCGCGTCCCACACCTTCTGGGCCGGCGCGTCGATGTAGATGCTGTAGACCTGGATCTCGTTGTCGCTCATGACTTTCCGTCCTTCTCGGGGTCGTCCGACGGCTCGGCCGCGGATCGCTCGATCTGCTCCTTCATGCCGATGAGGACGGAGGAGATGCCCGCCCGCTCGGTGTACTTCCCGATCCAGCGCTGATGGATCTGCTGGATCGGGACCGGGTTGAGACGGTGCACCTTGGACCGCCCCTCCTTGCGCGTCACGACGAGGTTCGCCGCCTCGAGCACCCGCAGGTGCTTCGCGACCCCGAACCGGGTCATCTCGTGCTCGGCGTTGACGATCTCCTCCAGCTCCCCCAGCGAGCGGCCGTCCCGCTGGAAGAGCGCGTCCAGCAGCAGCCGACGGACCGGGTCCGCCAGCGCCTTGAAGACGAGGTCGTCATCGATGGGCACGCCAGCGACATTAGGTGACCATTTGGTCACCTGTCAATGGGTCGAGGTGACGCGAAGCGGCCCGCGCGGAAGGCGTACGCGCCAGACTTGCGCCATGACAGCGACGTCAGGAACCACCAGCCCCACCGAGGCCTACCGCGCCGTCCGCGACCGGCTCATCGAGCAGCGCGACGACTACACCGCGGCCACCACCGACTTCGCCTGGCCCGAGGTGGGCCCGTCGTTCAACTGGGCGATCGACTGGTTCGACGCGAACGCCCGCGGCAACGACGCGCCGTGCCTCACGATCGTGGAGCAGGACGGCACCGTCAGGTCCGTGACGTTCGACGAGATGGCGCGCCAGTCCGACCAGGTGGCAAGGCTTCTCGCCGACAACGGGGTCGGACGTGACGACGCGGTGATCGTCATGCTCGGCAACCAGGTCGAGCTGTGGCAGACGATGCTCGCGATCATGAAGCTCGGCGCCGTGATCATGCCGACCACCACCGCCGTCGGCCCCGCCGACCTGGTCGACCGCATGGAGCGCGGCCGGGCGAGGGCTGTGGTGACCAGCGCCGCCGAGGCGCACAAGCTCGACGCCGTGCCCGGCGACTACCTGCGCTTCGCCATCCCCGACCCGGGCGAGGCCGGCGGGGTGCCGGACGGCTGGGTCGACCTGCACCAGGCGTACGGCATCGACGCGGAGCCCGCCCCGCACCCGGGCAACGCGAGCACCGACCGGGTGCTGCTCTACTTCACCTCGGGCACGACCTCCAAGCCCAAGCTGGTCGAGCACACGCACGTGTCCTACCCGGTCGGACACCTGTCGACGATGTACTGGCTCGGGCTGGGGCCCGGCGACGTGCACCTGAACATCTCCAGCCCCGGCTGGGCCAAGCACGCGTGGTCGTGCTTCTTCGCGCCGTGGATCGCGCAGGCGTGCATCTTCATCGACAACTACTCCCGCTTCGACCCGGCCGCGCTGCTCGAGACGCTGAGCAAGAACCAGGTGACCAGCCTGTGCGCGCCGCCGACGGTGTGGCGGATGCTCATCAAGTCCGACCTGGGCGACAAGCCGGGCGCGCTGCGCGAGGTCATCGGCGCCGGCGAGCCGCTCAACCCCGAGATCATCGAGCAGGTGCGCAAGGCCTGGGACCTGCCGCTGCGCGACGGTTATGGGCAGACGGAAATGACTGCGGCAGTAGGCAATACGCCGGGGTCGGAGCTGAAGCCGGGGTCGATGGGCAAGCCGTTGCCCGGCGTGCCGGTGGCGCTGGTCGACCCGCTCACCGGTGAGCGCGTCGAGCCCGACGCCGACGGGGTGGCCGAGGGTGAGCTGTGCCTCGACCTGTCGGCCCACCCGCTGCCGCTGATGACCGGGTACCAGGGCGACGAGGAGCGCAACGCCGAGGCAATGGCCGGCGGTTTCTACCACACCGGCGACGTGGCGACGCTCGACGCGAACGGGTCGATCACGTACGTCGGGCGCACCGACGACGTGTTCAAGGCCAGCGACTACAAGATCAGTCCGTTCGAGCTGGAGTCGGTGCTGATCGAGCACGTGGCGGTGGCCGAGGCGGCCGTCGTGCCCGCACCCGACTCGGTGCGCCTGGCCGTGCCGAAGGCGTACGTCGCGGTCGCCTCCGGTCACGAGCCGGACGCCGCGACGGCCGAGTCGATCCTGCGGCACGCCCGCGAGCGGCTGGCGCCGTGGCAGCGGGTGCGGCGCATCGAGTTCTTCGAGCTGCCGAAGACCATCAGCGGCAAGATCCGCCGCGTCGAGCTGCGCCAGCGCGAGGCCGACAACCCTTCCGACGAGCCCCGCGAGAACGGACTCATCGGCGACGGTCGGGAGTGGCGCGACGACGAGTTCGGACTGCGCGGCTGACCCGACCGCTCGCCCGGATCAGCCCGGTGAGGGGTCAGGCGAGCGGGGCGCGACGGTCGGGCTCGGGGCCGGCCAGCGCACCCACCACCAGCAGCAGCGCGGCGACCACGAGCACCAGCCGCACCGCGACCTCGGCGCCCAGCGCCTCCTGCAGCGGCGGCAGCCAGAACGGGTAGAGCGCCGGCAGCACGATCGACAGCGAGTAGCCCACGCCGTAGCCGCTGGAGCGCACCTGCGCGGGGAACCGCTCGGCGAGATAGGCGCCGACGGGCCCGTACGCCGTCACGGTCACCACCTGCAGGGCGGCGGCGCCGAGCACCACCACGGCGAGCGACCGCGACGCCCCGGTGAGCGCGTGCGCGAGCGGGGCGAGCAGCACGGCCGCCGCCCCGAACGCCACGAAGAACGCCCGTCGACCGGTGCGCTGCGACAGCTCGCCCGCGGCGAGCATCGTCACCGCCGACACCAGCGTCGCGATCAGCATGACGAACGGCACCGTGGCGGGGTCGAGCGCGGTGGACGCGCGCAGCTCACCGGTCAGCACCGGCACGGCCATCTGGGTGAACAGCCACAGCCCGGTCATCAGCACGAAGACCTGCCACAGCTGCCGGCGCCACTGCCCGATCACGATGTCCCGCAACGGGTTCGGGCGTCGCTCGGCCCGCTTCCAGGCCGGCGCGTCGGAGACCCCGCGGCGGTAGTAGAGCAGCATCGCGGCCGCCAGCAGAGCACCCACGGCGAACGGGACGCGCCAGGCCCAGTCGGCGTACGCGTCGACGCCGAGCACCTCGACGAGCGTCAGTGTTAGCGCGGCGATCGAGGCGTTGGCCAGCGGCGACATCGCCATGACGGCGCCGCTCAGGCCGCCGCGCCGCTCAGGCCGCGACCACTCCATCGCCAGTGGGATGGCCGCGGTGTACTCACCTCCCAGGAAGATGCCGCCGAGGAACCGTAGCGCCACGAACGCCCAGAGCGTCGCCGCCCCGAGCGTGGTGTGCCCCGGCACCAGCGCGATCGCCGCCGTGGTCGCCGCGATGCCCGCGATCGCGATGCGGGTCGTGCTGGTGCGGCCGCGGCGGTCGGCGACCGCGCCGAAGATCGCGGCGCCCAGCGGCCGGCCGAGCAGCGTGGCCACGAACACCAGGCCCGTCTGGGCCGCGGTGCTGCCCGGCCCGAGCACCCGGTCGCTGACCGGGGCGAGGGCGATCACGGGCAGGAAGATGTCGACCTGGTCGACGTAGTTGCCGAGCATCCCGCCGCGGGTCGCCCGCCTCCGGGCAGGGCTGTCCGGCGTGAATCTCGTTCTGGCAGAACCGATCTGCGACACGGCAGACGACGGCATCGGAGTCTCCCTTCGGCGGCATGACCCGCATCAGGTGTGACGGTCGGCGCGGCAGCAGCGCCCTCTCAGCCCCTCCTGGGACTCCCGCGATGGATGTGCGAAGTGACCACCAGCGTACGACCCGACAGGAGTGCCCTAGGAACGCGCCGTACGGTGGACGGCGGCTTTCGGGCCCCCAAGTCCAGAATCGAAAGGCAAGTGACCTGAGCATGTCGGCCACCCCCACCGACACCGGGGCGACTCCCGCCGAGAAGACCTTCCTCGGCCACCCGCGCGGACTCGCGACCCTCTTCAACGTCGAGCTGTGGGAGCGCTTCTCCTACTACGGGATGCGCGCCATCCTGCTCTACTACCTCGTCGACACGGCCGCGAACGGCGGGCTGGGGCTCGACGACACGTTGGGCGAGGCGGTGGTCGCGACGTACGGCGCCGCGGTCTACCTGCTGTCGATCATCGGCGGCTGGCTCGCCGACCGGATGATCGGCGCGCGCCGGTCCGTGCTCTACGGCGGCCTCATCATCATGGCCGGCCACCTGTCGCTGGCCGTCCCCGGCGCCGGCTTCTCCTGGCTCGGCATCGCACTCGTCGCCCTCGGCACCGGTCTGCTGAAGCCGAACGTGTCCACCATGGTCGGGCACCTCTACACCGACCGCGACCCGCGCCGCGACGCCGGCTTCTCGATCTTCTACGTCTCCATCAACATCGGCGCGTTCTTCGCCCCGTTCGTGGTGGCCTTCCTGCGCAACCGCTGGGGCTACCACGCCGGCTTCTCCGCGGCAGCCGTCGGCATGGGCATCGCGCTGGTGCTCTACTACCTCGGCCGCAAGCGGCTGGACCCCGACAGCGACAAGGCTCCGAACCCCGTCGACGACACGGCGCGGCGCCGCGCCGGGCTGATCGGACTCGGCGTCGTCGGCGGTGTCGCGGTGCTCATCGGCCTGCTCCGCGTCGTGCGCGGTGGCTATGCCGCCGCCGTCATCGACACGGTGGCGCTGCTGTCGGTCGCCGCCTCGGTCACGTACTTCGTCGTGATGTTCCGCAGCAAGCGAGTCACCCCGACCGAGCGACGCCACCTGCGGGCCTACCTCCCGATGTGGATCGCCGCGGTGCTGTTCTGGATGATCTTCGAGCAGGCCGCGACCAAGATGGCGACCTTCGCCGCGCGGCGCACCGACCTGGACTCGCTGGGCTTCCGCTTCGAGGAGGAGTGGTTCCAGTCGATCAACCCGATCACCATCACCCTCCTCGCACCGCTGTTCGGTCTGCTGTGGCTGGCCCGCTCCGGCAAGTTCCCGAGCACGCCGATGAAGTTCGCGATGGGTGTGGCCATCGCGGGAATCTCGTTCGTGCTGCTGGGAATCGCCGCGAACTACTACGAGGGTCCGACCGCCCCGGTGTGGGTGCTCGGCGGCGTGTTCGTCGTGCAGACGCTCGGTGAGCTGTGCCTGTCGCCGGTCGGTCTCTCGGCCACGACGGTGCTGGCCCCGAAGGCGTTCGCGTCGCAGGCGATGGCGCTGTGGTTCCTGTCGTCGGCGACCGGTCAGTCGATCGCCGCGCAGGCCATCCGGCTCACCGAGGACACCCCCGACGCGCAGTTCTTCACGGTTCTCGGCGTCATCGCCGTCGCGTTCGGTGTGGTGCTCGCGCTGCTGTCGCCGTGGGCGCACCGGCAGATCGCCGACGCCGAGCCCGAGGTGGCCAGGTAGGGCGGTCGCCGGGGTCTCGATACGCGCTCGTTCCTCGCGCTACTCGACCGGCTCGAGCGCTGCGGCCATGCGGTCGACGGCGGCGGTGATCACCTCGGGCGAGGTGCCGAGGTTGAAGCGCACCCACCCGGCGCCCTGGTCGGGGTCGTACCAGGTGCCCGCGCTGACGATCACGCCCCCGCGCCGGAACGTCGCGACCGGGTCGTCGACGCCCAGCCCCCGGCAGTCGAGCCAGGCGAGGAAGGTCGCCTGGCTCGGCACCGGGCGTACGTCGGGGAGACGCTGCGCGAGCAGCTCACCCAGCAGCCGGCGCCGGTCGGCCAGCTCGCCGAGCAGCTGGTCGAGCCACGGCCCGCCGTGGTCGTACGCCGCGGTCGCCGCGATCACCCCGAGGTGGTTGGCGCCGTGAGTCAGCACCTCAGGCAGCGCCGCGAGACGCTCCTTGGCGTCGGGCCCGGCGAACGCCAGCGCCGCCTTGATCCCGGCCAGGTTGAACGCCTTCGACCCGCTCATCAGGGCGACGCCGCGGGCGGCCTCGGGCAGACTCAGATACGGCGTGTACGTCGTCCCCGGCTGCACGAGCGGCGCGTGAATCTCGTCCGACAGCACCAGGATCCGGCGTTCGTCGGCCAGCCGCGCGAGCGCCCGCAGCTCGTCGGCGGTGTGCACCGTGCCGGTCGGGTTCTGCGGGTTGCACAGCACGTATGCCCCGCCCGGCCCGGCCTCGACGAACGCCCGGTCGAGCGCGTCGAGGTCGAGCCGCAGGTCGGCGCCGAGCGGAGCCTTCACCAGGCGCCGACCGGTGGCGGCGACGAAGCCGTAGAACGAGTCGTAGCACGGCGGGCTCAGCACCACGCCCGCCTCGCGGGGCACGTTGTGCACGAGCAGCGCCTCGATCCCCGACATCACGTCGGGCACGCTCATCGCCGCGCCGGGGTCGGGCGACCAGTCCCACCGCCGCTTCGCGAAATCCATTGCGGCACGGACGTATTCGGCCGTCCACGCATACCCCGTGTCGCCGCGGCCGAGCGCCGACGTGACCGCCTCGACCACCGGCGGGCAGGGCCGCGCATCCATCTCGGCGACCCACACGGGGATGGCCTCGTGGCCGTACGCCTGCCACTTCACGCTGGTCCGGGTGCGGCGCAGCTCGTCGAGCGAGGCGCCCAGGATGGGTTCGGTCTGACTCACCGCCCCATGCTCCCCCACGACCCCGCTCGACGCACCGGCCTTCGGTGATAGCCAGCGCCGACCGGCGTAGGTGACGACTCACCGGCTCGAGTGGTCACTTGTGGCGGGTGCGCGACGGTCGACACCCACCACAAGTGACCACTCAGTCGCGCGGCGACTCCGCCAGCCGTCCCCACCGCCCAAAGATCTCCTCGTGTTCGCCCGCAGGTCGCCCGGACCGGGCCACAGTGGGGCTCATGACCCGTCGCACCCGCCGTACGTCGCTCCTCACCGCCCTCGTCGGTGTCGCCCTGGCCGGTTCGGTCGGCCTCGCCGCCCCGGCCGCCACCGCCAAGCCCGGCGACAGCGCCAAGCCGCAGGGCAGCGCCAAGCCTGACCGCGCCAAGCCCGGGAGCAACGCCCCCGACCGCACCCTGCGCGTGGCCCAGTTCAACGCCTCGCTCAACCGCTCCGCCGAGGGCCAGCTCGTGCGCGACCTGTCGACGCCGGACAACGAGCAGGCGCGCAACGTGGCCGAGACCATCCAGCGCACCGACCCCGACGTCGTCCTCATCAACGAGTTCGACTACGTCCCGGGCAACGTCGCGGTCGACCTGTTCCGCGACAACTACCTCGAGCGCGGGCAGCGCGGCGCGGACCCGGTGACCTACCCCTACGCCTACACCGCCCCGGTCAACACCGGCGTGCCGAGCGGCATGGACCTCGACAACGACGGCACCGTCGGCGGCCCGAACGACGCGTTCGGGTTCGGCGAGTTCCCGGGGCAGTACGGCATGGTCGTCTACAGCAAGTACCCCATCGACACCGCGCGGGTGCGCACCTTCCAGAACTTCCTTTGGAAGGACATGCCGGGCGCGCGACTGCCCGACGACCCGGCCACGCCCGAGCCGAACGACTGGTTCTCCCCCGAGGAGCTGGAGCGCGTACGGCTGTCGAGCAAGTCGCACTGGGACGTCCCCGTGCGGGTCGGCAGGCGCACGGTCCACGTGCTCGCCTCGCACCCGACGCCGCCGGTGTTCGACGGGCCGGAGGACCGCAACGGCCTGCGCAACGCCGACGAGATCCGACTGTGGGCCGACTATGTCTCCGGGCCGAGCCGGTCGCGCTACATCTACGACGACGCCGGCCAGCGCGGTGGCCTGAAGCCGGGCAGCCGGTTCGTCATCGCCGGCGACCAGAACAGCGACCCCTACGACGGCGACTCGCTGCCCGGCGCGGTCCAGCAGCTACTGACCAACAAGCGGGTCAACACCTCGCTGACGCCGTGGTCGGAGGGCGCCGTCGAGGCCGCGCGCGAGCAGGGCGGGGCCAACCTCACCCACCGCACGCCGGCGAAGTACGACACCGCCGACTTCGCCGAGCCGCCCGGCAACATCCGGGCCGACTACGTCCTGCCGAGCCGCAACCTGAAGATGCTCGACGCCCGGGTGTTCTGGCCGGTCAAGGCCGACCCGCTGTCGCGGCTCACCGGCAGCTACCCGTTCCCGACGAGCGACCACCGCCTGGTCTGGGTCGACGTGCGCGTCTGACCTCCCGACTCGCCGGTAGCCCGGCAGCATGGGGAGATGACGGACCACTCCCCCACGCACGGCACCGACGGCGGCTTCGTCCGCGCGCTCGGCAGCCTCGACACCATCGCCATCGGCTTCGGCGCGATGATCGGCTTCGGCTGGGTCGTGCTCACCGGCGGCTGGCTCGAGTCGGCGGGCACGTTCGGTGCCGCGCTGGCCTTCGTCGTCGGCGGGCTCATCATGTGCCTGGTCGGCCTGACCTACTCCGAGCTCGTCTCGGCGATGCCGCACGCGGGCGGCGAGCACCACTACGTCATGCGCGGGATGGGTCCGCGGTGGGCGTTCGTCTGCTCGTGGGCGATCACCGGCGGTTACGTCACGATCGTCGCGTTCGAGGCGGTGGCGCTGCCGCGCACGGCGCTCTACCTGTTCCCCGAGCTCAACCAGGTACGCCTGTGGTCGGTCGCGGGGTCCGACGTCTACCTGACCTGGGCACTGGTCGGTGTCGTGGCCGCAGTCGTGCTGACCCTGCTCAACATTCGCGGCATCAAGCCGGCGAGCGCGGCGCAGTCGTTCATCGTGCTGTTCCTGCTGGTCGTGGGCGCGCTGCTGCTGGTCGGTTCGTTCGTCGGCGGCTCCACCGCCAACATGCGGCCGCTGTTCACCGGCGGGTTCGACGGGTTCGTCGCGGTGCTCGTGGTGGTGCCGTTCCTGTTCGTCGGGTTCGACGTGGTGCCGCAGTCGGCGGAGGAGATCAACGTGCCGTTCCGCCGCATCGGGCAGCTGGTCGTGCTGTCGGTCGCGATGGCCGCGCTCTGGTACATCCTCGTCGTCGTCACCGCGGGCTCGGCGATGAGCAGCAGCGAGCTGGCCGCCGCCGACCTCGCGACCGCCGATGCGATGACCGCCCTGTGGGGCAGCGAGATCTTCGGCACCATCCTGATCGCGGGCGGCATCGCCGGCATCCTCACCTCGTGGAACGCCTTCCTCATCGGCGCCTCCCGGCTGCTGTACGCCATGGGCCGCTCGGGGATGCTGCCGCGCTTCTTCGGGAAGCTGCACCCGACGTACAGGACGCCGGTCAACGCGCTGCTGTTCATCGGGTCGCTGTCGGTGCTGGCGCCGTGGTTCGGCGAGGCGATGCTGGTGTGGCTGGTCGACTCCGGCGCCCCGAGCATCGTCGTCGCCTACTTCCTCGTGGCGGTGACGTTCCTGGTGCTGCGCCGGCGCGAGCCGGAGATGGACCGCCCGTTCCGCGTGGGCAGCGCCCGCTCCCCGCTCGGGACCGTCGTCGGGGTCGCCGCCGCCGTGCTCACCCTGGCGCTGCTGTCGCTCTACCTGCCCGGGATGCCGGCCGCGCTGAGCATCGAGCCGTGGATCCTGTTCGGGCTGTGGTGGCTGCTCGGCGTGGTCTTCCTGCTGCGGCTGCCGTCGGGCGTGGCCGCGGGGCCGGACGCCGAGGAGCGGCTGCTCGCCCGGCTCGAGCGGTCCTGACGCTCAGCCGAGCGTGCGGCTCAGGCGGCCTTGACCAGCTTGCGCTTCTTGACCGTGTAGCCCTCCGGGAGCGTGCCCTCGCGCAGCATCCGGATCGGGCAGCGCTGGCACCGCGACTTGGAGACGCAGCACTCCTTCTTCGGCTTGCGCTGCTTGGACTTCTTGGCCACGGGCAGGAGTGTAGGGCATGAGTTAGGTTCGCCTCACCTATCCCCTCGGCGAGGGACGCAGCGCGGGAGCCGCAGCGCACCGCAGCGCATCTAGAGTGAGCACAGTCATCAGCAGGCAGCGGGAGGCAGCCGTGCAGCAGCAGACCGGAACAACCCGTCGGACCGTGAGCAAGGGCGCCCTGTGGTCGGTCCCGATCGTGAGCATCGCCACCGCCGCACCCTCCGCCGCCGCCTCTCCAACGTGCGCCCCCGGCGTGGTCGACTGGGATGCCCTGGCCACGGGGACGCTCGTGGGTCAGACCACGGTCAACGGGACGACGCTCACGGTGACCTCGACGGTCTCGAACGACCGCAACCTGCGAGTGACCGCCGGCCCGCAGGGCGGCATCTCGCAGAAATACCTCGCCTTCTCGTTCTCGCCGAGCGTCGCGGCGCGAGACACCCAGACGATCACGTTCACCTTCTCGCGACCGGTGACCAACGTGAGCTTCACCCTGCTCGACCTGGAGACCGTCGGCACCGGCACGAGCGGCACCACCGGCTTCCGCGAGGGCTTCTCCCTCTCGTCCGGCTTCACCGTGCGGTCACGCGGCAGCAGGGCGACGGGCTCGGGCACGGCCGCCGATCCGTTCACCAACACCGGCTCCGCCCTGCCCACCGAGACCGCGGGCAACGTCGGCATCTCCTACGCCGGTCCCCTCACCAGCTTCAGCATCACCTACTCGAACCTGTTCAGCACCAACTACGACCTGTACATCCTCGCGGGGATCTCCGACATCTCGTTCACGCCCGTCTGTTGAGCCCCTCGGTCGGCCGGGAGGCTGAGACCTTGCCCTGCGGGCGCTCGAACCGGGCGAAGACGCGCGCGGTCTCGAAGCCGAGCCGGGCGTACAGCCGGGTGGCGCCGGTCGGGCTCGCGGAGTCGACGTGCAGGTCGGCGCGGGTGAAGCCGCCCTCGTCGACGGCGAGCCGCAGCGACCGGGCGAGGCAGGCCTGGGCGAGGCCGCGCCCACGCGCCTCGGCGACGGTGCCGACGGTCGCGACGTAGAGCTCCCCCTCCTCCCAGACCTGGCACAGCACGTAGGCGAGCACCCGTCCGGCGCCGTCGACGGCCAGCGACGACAGGTCGTGCCGGCTGGCGCGCGCCGCCCAGCGGTGGTCCCACGCGGCCGGCGGCACCTCGGAGGAGCCGAAGTGGTCGCGGAACGCCGCGTTGTGCGCCTCGCGCACCGCCTCCTTGAGGTCGTCGCTGACCGGCACCAGGCGTACGTCGGTGGGCACCTCGGGCTGCGCGGGCACCTCCCCGGGCAACGGGCGCACGAGCTGGTTGAAGTAGCGCACGACCGCGTAACCGCGGTGGCGCAGCAGCGCCGCCGACGAGGAGTCCTCGCGGCCGGCGTCGGAGGCGAACACCGCGGGCTGGCCCGGGTGCCGCTCGGCGATGAGCTCGCGGCCCCGCGCCTCCAGCTGCGCGACCAGCCGGTGGCCGATCCCCCGCCCGCGGTGGTCGGGGTGCACGCCGCCGAGGAACCAGGCGCGGGCCGTGCCGTCGTGGCCCAGCGTCGGCGACACCCGGACGCCGCCGAACGCGACGAGGCGGTCGCCGTCCCAGACCGCCCAGGTGTCACGGCTCGGGTCGACGCCGTCGTCGGTCAGCTCCTCCGTGAGGTCCTCGGCCCTGACGAACTCGTCGGTGTCGTCGACCTCGGCCAGCGTGTTCGCGAGCGCCGCCCAGGCCTCGCCGTCGTCCGTGGTGAGCCGGCTCCAGCGGTAGTCGGTCTGCATGCGCCCACCCTGGCGTACGTCGGGGGCGGGGGCGACGCAGTTTCGCGCCGCGCGCGGGGCCGGTCATCCCGTCGGGTCCTCCGGGCGGATCTTGGCGAGGTCGCCCTGGAGCAGCCCGGTCGACTGCCCCACCTCGATGAGGTAACCGTCGGGATCCCTGAGATAGCAACGGATCTCGGCGCCACGGTCGATCGGCTCGGTGACGAACTCGGCGCCCTTGGCGCTCCACTCGCGATAGACCTGCGCGATGTCCGCGACCCGCAGGTTGAGGAACGCGGAGACCTCGTCGCGCTGCTGGTTCGGCACGAGCGTGATGCCCGGCTTGTCCGGCGTCGGGCCGCCGCCGGGGTTCATGATCAGCCACGAGTTCGCGAGCTTGACCATGCACGGGTTGCGCTCCAGCACCACCGTGCCGCCGAGCACCTCGGAGTAGAACCGGCGCGACCGGTCGACGTTCTCGACGGTGAGGAACGTGGTGACCAGGATCCCCTCGTCGGGAACGGGCAGGTTGTCGTAGTCGATGTAGGGCTGCTCGTCGGACATGGGTGCCTCCTGCGGCCGGCGTCGGGTGCGCGTCCCGGCCACGCTAGCCGCGGGCGTACGCCCACCGCCCCACCCGGACGCTCGCCCGGCCCGCGACGGTGGAGTCCGTCGCGGGCCGGGCGGGTGCTGCAGGGCTGGCGCCTACTTGGTCAGGTCGACCTTCACGCCGCCGGAGAACATCGAGTCGTGCAGCTGGATGGTCGTCGGCTTGGCGCCCTTGGCCATGTCGTAGACCAGGACAGCCTTGATGTTGTTGCCGGGGTTGATGTCGGTGATGAACGCGTTCTCGTTGCCCGGCAGGAGCAGCGCGGCCATCGTGTTGCTGGTGTACTGCCGACCCGACCCGTCGGTCAGCTGCTGCTCGGTGTCGATGAGCGTCTGCGGCTCGTCGCCGATGTTCTTCACGGTGACGGTCACCAGGGTGAACTGGCCCTGGGCCTTCTCGCCGACGTACTGATCGCCGATCTGGGTCTTGCCGGTCTCGACCTTGGTGACGGTGAACTCGAACTTGCCGTCACGGACGGGAGCGTTCAGGCCGGGCAGCGAGTCCTTCTTGGCGACGGGCTTGGCGTCGTCGGCGGCGGGAGCGGCGTCCTGCGCACCGTCGCCGTCACCGGCGGCGGGGGCCGCGTCCCCACCGTTGTCGGCCGGCGCAGCGGCCTGGTTGCTCGACCCGTCGGTGGTGGTCCCCCCGGACCCACCCTGGGCGGCCGAGACGCCGCCGGCGACGAGCAGCAGCGCGCCGAGCCCGGTGATGATCTTGTGCCGGGCGAACCAGCTCTTCTTCTGCGGCTCCTGCATCGGCGGGTAGGCGAACTGCTGCGGCGGGACTGGCGGCAGGCCGCCGGCGGCCTGGTGGCCCGGAGCGGCGTCGGACGGCGGCTGGGTGTTCATGGGCGTGGACATGTCGTGGTTTCCCCTGTCTGAGTGTTCTGGCGACGAGACAGAGTCAAGCCGGGGTGACCACCTGCGCGGATCCACCGAACGGCTCGACCACCCTCCTCCGACTGGCTGGCGCTCGCGGGGAATCTGACCGCCGAACGGCTCGCCACAACCTACGTTCGGGTTAGATCAGGCTTCATGACGGCAGGGGCGGTGCAAGGCGGGCGGTGGACGTTGCTCCAGCCGTCGGTGCGCACCGCCGTGCTCGTCGGCTTCTGCCTGGTCAGCATGACCCTCTCGGTCACCTACGCCCACGGCGTGAACGAGGGGCCGCTCGACATCGACAACAACACCGAGTGGGCGGTCGTGTGGACCGTCGGCGTGCTGCTCAGCCTCTCCCTGATCTGGCGGCACCGCTGGCCGGTCGTCATCTCGTTGCTGATCAGCACCGTCGTGCTGATCCACCCGCTCGACGCGGTCCTGCCCGCCGCGGGTCTGTACGCCGTCGTCGCCTCCTCCACCGGGTGGCGCGACTGGCGGGCCTGGCTGTGCGGATCGGTGGCCACCCTCGCGATCGTCCTGTACTTCCTGCGCGACGGCACCGAGCACCACGGACTCGGCAACGGCGTGCACAGCACGGTCGTGCCGCTCACCGCGCGAGGTATGGGCCAAGGGCTCGGGATCGCCGTGTTCACCCTGACGCTCATCGGGGTCGTGATCTGTTTCGCCGTGCTGCTGCGCGACCGCGACAAGCTGCGGCGGCACGAGCTGCGCGAGCAGGAGATCGACGCCGAGCTCACCCAGCTCAACAGCCAGGTGGCTCGGCAGGCCGAGCGTGAGCGCATCGCCCGCGAGGTGCACGACGCGCTCGGACACCGGCTCTCCCTGGTCTCGCTGCACGCGGGGGCGCTGGAGATGGTGAGCGGTGACGACGACCGTCGCGTCGCGCGCAGTGCCACGCTCGTGCGGCAGGCCGCGCAGCAGTCGATGGACGACCTGCAGGCGCTGCTCGAGGTGCTGCGCCAGCCGGACAGCGCCGACATCGGCAGCGCCACCCCGACGCTGCGCGACCTGCCTCAGCTGGTCGACGAGACCCTCGCCGCTGGCAGCCCCGTGGCCTCCACGGTCTACGTCGACCGCATCGACGAGGTGCCGCTGCCGACGAGCCGCAGCGCCTTCCGCATCACCCAGGAGCTGCTCACCAACGCGCGCAAGCACGCGCCCGGCGAGGCCGTACGTCTGCATGTCACCGGCAACCCGGCTGACGGCCTGGAGATCTCGGCCACCAACCGGCTTCCCGGGGGGTCACCGGAGCAGATCTCGCCCGGGCACGGACTGACCGGGGTCGAGGAGCGGGCCCAGCAGTGCGGGGGCCAGATGTGGGCGTGGGTGGACGACGACGCCGGCTTCCGGGTGCTGGTCACCCTGCCCTGGGAGTGGGACCCCGCCGCCAACCCGGTGAAGGCGAGTCATGAGTGATCTCAGGAGGATTCGCGTCCTGCTCGTCGACGACGACCCCATCGTCTGCGCGGGGCTGGAGCTGATGCTGTCGTCCGCCGACGATGTGCAGTTGGTCGGCCGCGCCGACGACGGCGACCAGGCGCTCGAGGCCATCCGCACCCACCGGCCCGACGTCGTGCTCATGGACGTGCGCATGCAACGCCAGGACGGCGTCACGACCACCGGGCAGATCAAGCGGCTCGACAACCCCCCGAGGGTCGTCGTGCTCACGACGTTCGACGCCGACGACGTGGTGGTCCGGGCGATCACTGCCGGGGCCGACGGTTTCCTGCTCAAGACCAGCTCGCCCACCCAGATCCTCGACGCGGTGCGCGGGGTGGACGGGGGACAGGCCACCCTGTCCCCCGCCACCGTCCGGGCCGTCTTCGCGCACGTCGCGTCGTCAGACGACCCGCAGCGCACGGCGGCGCGCACCGCCGTGACCCGGCTGACCGACCGTGAGCGCGAGGTCTCGGTCGCCGTGGCCCGCGGGCTCAGCAACGCGCAGATCGCGCGCGAGCTGTACGCCAGCGAGGCCACCGTGAAGACCCACCTGGCGAGCGCTCAGCACAAGCTCGGCGTCACCAACCGAGTGAGCGTCGCCGTGGTGGTCACCAAGGCCGGGTTGGTCTGAGGGAATCAGGTCGCGTCGGTCGCGTCGGTCGAGGAGCTCGGCGAGGCTGCGCCGCCCGGCGCCTTGTCGGCGTCGTCGCAGCCCTCCCGGTCGCCCGGGGCGCCCGAGTCGGAGCGGCCCTGCTGGCCGCGGTCCTGCTGACCCTGGCCGTCCGGGCTCGTGGTGGACGTCGCGCCCGGCGAGGTCGTACCCGGTGCGTCGGTGGCGGCATAGGCACTGGCGCCACCGACGAGAACCCCTGCTGCTGCAAGGAATCCGGCGGTCGTCAGACCGATGCGGGTTCCTTGTCCCAGCCTCCGGTTGGTCATGGCGTTCTCCTTCCCTGGCCGGCAGGTCCGGCTCGGTGTGCCATGCACGCTGGCGCCCAGGGCTGTCCGGATGCTGTGCGCAGCACGTCACCGCCCTACGACCGGCTCCCGAAGTGGGCGGTCGGCCCGGCTGCGCGCCGGGGTCGGTGACACGGAGGAGTCGTTCGAGTCGGCTGATCAGCCGCCGCTGCAGAGCGGCGCGGTGAAACCGATGTCGTTGGCGTAGCGGTTGCAGGCGCTGTCGTACGCCGGGGTCGTACCGAACGTGCCGATGAACTCGAACGTGTAGAGGCTGGTCGCGGTCGGCGTGACCGTGAGCATGCGGGAGCCGCGATTGTTCGTCGTGCGCCCCAGCGCCTGCACCTGAGCCGCCGTCGCCACCACGGTGCCGGAGCAGCTCGTCAGCTGGGCGTCGAGGAACATCGACCGGTTGTTGGCGTTGAAGCTGTTCCAGTTCCACGTGAACGTGTAGGTGCGCCCCGCCTGAAGACAGACGCTCTTGGAGTACGTGATCGAGGCACCCGCGGCGGTGGGGTCGCCCTCCATGACGATCGCGCCGGAGATGGAGCCGCCCCCGGTCCCGCCCGTGACGCTGTTGCAGCTGGCGTTGCCGCCCGTGGAGGGGGCGTAGGTGCCGGAATAGCGCGTGGTGCCGCCGGTGAAGGTCCCCACCGTCGAGAGCTTCCAGCCGTTGCCGTCGAGCGCGCCGCCGAAGCCCATGCTCGGGCAGCCGTTCGGCGTGCACGAGCACGGGCTGGCCGCGAGCGCTGGGGCCGCCGCTCCGAGGGCGATGGTGGGCACGGCCCATCCGACGCCCTTGGTGACGGTGCGCCGCGACGGGTGGACTGGTGCTGAAACCATCAAATTTCCCCTGGTGTTCGGTAGAGCGAACGCCCCTCGTCATCGACCGGTCGGTCGATCCTTCCCCCGGGTGCGCGTACGCCGCCGTAAGCGTAGGGCAGGACGGCAGGCTGCACCAGTCGCCCAGCGCCCTCGGGCGCCGGCCGCCGACCGGGGTGAGACGGATTTGGCCGGTGCGCCAGGCGTACGGCACACTCGGCGGCTGAAAGGGAGTAGTCCCCAACGACCTCGTCGACACACTGGCCCTCGGGCCCGGCGAGGTGGGCCACCCGAGACGGTGGCGGACGAGACTTTCGACCAGTGCAGCAACCCGTTGACTGTGCCTGGTCGGAGGCGCGTCCATCAGGCCGGCTGCTCTTCGCCCAGGCGGAGAGGTAGCAATGGAGGCCTTCCTCATCTCGACCGCCGTCATCTTCGTGGCCGAGCTCGGCGACAAGAGCCAGCTCATGGCGATGACGTTCGCAACCAGATATCGCGCACGCGATGTGCTCATCGGTATCTCGATCGCCACCCTGATCACGCACCTGGCATCCGTCGGCATCGGCTTCTGGATCGGCGACGCGTTCGCGCAGTACCAAGGGCCAATCGCGATCGCCGCCGGCATCGCGTTCTTCATCTTCGCCCTGTGGACGTTGCGCGGTGACGAGCTCACCGACGACGAGGCGCAGAAGGTGCGCAACAGCACCGGAGCCGCGATCCTCGCGGTCGGTGTCGCGTTCTTCCTCGCCGAGCTCGGCGACAAGACGATGCTCGCGACCATCACCCTGGCCACCCAGAACGGCTGGTTCGGCACCTGGATCGGCAGCACGCTGGGCATGGTGCTCGCCGACGCGCTCGCGATCGGTATCGGTGCGGTGCTCGGCAAGCAGCTGCCGGAGAAGTTCATCAAGTACGGCGCCGCGTTCCTGTTCGCCGTCTTCGGCCTGTGGCTGGTGCTCGACGGGCTCGGCGTCCTGGGCTGAGCCGGCCACGGGCGTACGGGCTGGTCGGGCAGACCCGGGCAGTTTCGGGCAAAAGGCCGCCTGGGGAGGTGGTGCCCGCCGCCAGACCCTGCAAAGGTGTCCGGATGCCTGACGCACCAGCGCAACCCACCGCCAACGCCGTGGGCGAGACCGAGACCAAGCTCAAGCGGGGCATCACCCCGCTGCTGCTGTTCTTCTTCATCGTCGGCGACACGCTGGGGGCGGGCATCTACACGCTCGTCGGCAGCATCGCCCAGGACGTCGGCGGCGCCATCTGGTTGCCGCTGATCATCGCGCTGGTGCTGGCGCTGCTGACCGCGGGCACCTACGCCGAGCTGATCACGAAGTACCCCCACGCAGGCGGCGCCGCGCGCTATGCGGAGCGGGCGTTCAACAAGCCGTTCGTCACCTTCCTCATCGGCTTCCTGATGCTGTCCTCGGGCATCACGACGTCGGCGGCGCTGGCCAACGCGTTCGCCGGCGACTACCTCAAGGCGCTGACCGACATCCCGTCGGTGCCCGTCGCGCTGGCCTTCATCGCGGCGCTCGTCGCGATCAACCTGCGCGGCGTGCGCGAGTCGCTGATGGCCAACGTGTGCGCCACGATCATCGAGATGACGGGTCTGATCATCATCATCGTGGTCGCCGCCATCGTCTTCGGCAACGGCGACGCCGAGCCCTCGCGACTCACCACGTTCGCCGACGGGATCAGCCCGATGTCGGGCGCGTTCGCCGCGACGATCACCGCGTTCTTCTCCTTCCTCGGCTTCGAGGCCGCGGCCAACATGGCCGAGGAGGTGCGCCAGCCGAGCCGGGCCTACCCGCGCGCGCTGTTCGGCGCCATCGCCACCGCCGGCGTCGTCTACCTGCTCATCGCGATCGGTGCCGGCGCGGTCGTGCCGACCGACCAGCTGGCGCAGTCCGAGGGGCCGCTGCTGGAGGTCATCGACGCCTCGGGCCTGTCGTTCCCGCCGTGGCTGTTCGCGCTGATCGCGCTGGTCGCGATCGGCAACGGTGCGCTGCTGTTCATGGTGATGGCCAGCCGCGCGACGTACGGCCTCGCCGAGGCCGGCCTGCTGCCGAGCGTCTTCGGGCGGGTCGCCCCGGCCCGTCGTACGCCCTGGGTCGCCATCCTCGTCGTCGGCGCCGTGACCATGGGCATGAGCTTCGTCGGTGACGTCGGCACCCTCGCAGACACCACCGTGCTGCTGCTGGTGCTGGTGTTCATCTCGGCCAACATCTCGGTGCTGGTGCTCAAGAAGGACAAGGTCGACCACGAGTACTTCCACGTCCCGCGGATCGTGTCGGTGCTCGCGCTGATCGCCAGCATCGCGCTGCTGACCCAGCAGAGCCTGCAGACGTGGACGATCGCCGCGTGCTACCTGGTCGTCGGCTCGCTGCTGTACCTGATCGCTCGGCACGCGCGGAAGCGTGAGGGCCAGGAGGTCGGGTCGGTGGACCTGGGCTGAGCCGGGCGCGGCTGCAGACAGAAACATGAGGCGCCACTCGCTCGGGGGTCCGAGTGGCGCCTCATGCGTCCGCTACATCGTGGGGGGCTGCGCGGGCGTTACAGCGTTCTCGCGAGAAGTTCTCACAGGGCGCGGCCGGCCTCAGTCCCAGGCCAGAGCGGCGTGCATCATGAGCGCGGCCAGCGGGCTGTCGCGGTAGCCCTCGCGCACCTCGCTCGTCCACAGGCCGCGGGTCACGAGGTCGTCCAGCGCGGCGTCGCGGGCGGCGGTCGCCCGGGCGATCCAGTCGGGGTCTGCGCGGCGCCGCCAGTCGGCGAGCGCGGTCTCAGCGGCGGCCTCCATGTCGTCGTACTCCCGCTCCCACGCCTCTGTCTGGCGCTCGGCGGCGGCCGCCGCCTCGGCCCGTTCGCGGCGCTTGCGGGCGCTGAACGTGATCGCGAACTGGGGCGCTGGCTGCGGGTCGGGGGCGGCCCAGCTCCCCGGCGCGGCCAGGTGCCGCTCGACCTGCTCGCGGGTCACCGCGCAGATCCGGATCGGCTCGTGCGCCGCCTCCGGCCCGCCCATGGCCGCCACCTCGATCGTCGCCAGCTGGTCGAAGTGGTCGATCTCGCCGGTGAGGGCACGGGCCGCCGCGAGCGCGGCGGCGGTCGTGTCGGGCGAGTCGGCGGCATCGGTCGGGTCGGGCGGCTCTGTCGAGTCGGTCGGCTCGGTCACCGCGGCATCATTTCGTACGTTCACGCACGATCTGGGAGAGCCAGCCCCGGAACGACGGGGAGCCGGCTCGCAGATCGTGCGAGGACGTACGAACTGCGGGAGGTGGCGCGCGGGGCCGGGCGTTAGCGTGCGGCCATGGTGTCGGTCCTGCTCGCCGCGTGCCCGTTCACCGGGCACGTCGACCCGACCGTGCGGCTGGCGCGGGCGTTGGTCGAGGCCGGCCACGACGTACGCGTGCTCACCGGCAGCCGGTTCCGTCACCGGGTCGAGGGGGCGGGTGCGCAGTTCCTGCCGCTCCCGGACGAGGCCGACCTGGACGAGCCGGCTGCTCCCCCGCACCGACGTGATGGTGACCAACGGCGGGTACGGCGGGGTGCTCCAGGCGCTCCAGCACGGCATCCCGCTCGTGGTGGCCGGGGCCCAGCAGGACAAGGCCGACATCGCGGCGCGGGTGCGCTGGAGCGGCACCGGAGTCACGACCGCGACGCTGACGCCGAACCGCCGGTGGATCGACAACGCGGTCGGAAAAGCGTTGTACGACAACGGGATTCGCGCCACAGCGGCCCGGGTCGGCGACGAGCTGAGAGCCGCGCCAGGAGCCGCCGGTGCGGTGCGGGTGGTGGAGATGGTCGCCGCGGCGCAATACCTCCCCTAGGGCGGGGCGTGCAGGTCACACCCCGACTTACCTTGAACCGTATGACTGAGGCGCCGGACGGGGTCGACCCGCGAGAGTGGCACTACGGCGAGTTCTACGGTCACCGCGAGGTGGCCGGGCCGTCGCTGATGGTGTGGGGCAACTGCCAGGCCGAGGCGCTGCGCGTGTTGCTCGACCCGCTCGTCGGCGACCGGTGGACGACCGTGCGGATTCCCCCCGTGCACGAGCTGACCGAGGCAGACGTGCCGCACCTGGACCGCGCTCTGGAGCAGACGACCGCGTTCGTCGCCCAGCCCGTGCGCGAGAACTACCGGGACCTGCCGCTCGGCACCGCCCAGGTGGCCGAGCGCACCCGCTCGGCCCAGGTCGTACGCATTCCAGCCCTGTTCTGGGCACCGCTCCACCCGTTCCAGGTGCTGGTGCGCGGTGAGGCGGGCGACCCGCCGCGGGTGCCGTATCACGACCTGCGCGTGCTCACCGGGGCTCCGCTGGCCCATCGACCGCCGGCCGGGGCGGTGCGCGCCATCGCTGAGGAGTCGCGCGAGGAGCTGCGGCGGCGGCAGGAGCGGGACGAGACGCTGCCGGCAGACGACCTGCTGACCGCGGCCGACACCGCCGCGACCAACGTGATCAACCACCCGGGCAACCCGGTGCTCATCGGGCTGGCCGGCCGGATCGCCGAGGAGCTGGGGGCCGACGGCTCCGTCGCCGACCCCGGTCGCGAGCTGCTCGGCAGCCTGTTCGCCCCGATCCCCGCGTGGGTGGTCGACGAGCTCGACCTGGACGGCGAACCGCGCGACGGCTGGGTCGTCGACGGGCGCGAGGTCTCGGAGGAGGAGCTCGCCGCGACGCACCGCGCGTGGTACGCCGAGCACCCCGAGATGGTCGAGGAAGGTCTGCGGCGGCACGAGAAGACTCTGGCGACGCTGGGGCTGGCGGGCTGAGGAGTCAGCGGCTGCTGACGTAGGGCAGCCGTCCCGGCGACGTACGGTTGGTGCATCGCGAGAGGTGATGACGTGACGCTCCGCATCCGACTGACCGCAGAAGAAGATGCGCGTCTCGACGCGCTCGTCGCCAGGACCGGACGTTCCAAGACTTTCTACGTCCATCGGGCGATTGCCAATCACTTCGACTCCGAGGAGGAGTCGTTCTGGGTCGATGGGGCCACCCGCGAGTGGGAATCATCCGGCCGGATATCGCGACCGGCGCAAACACTGTGGAAAGAGCTGGGGCTGATCTTTGGGCTGCCCTCGCTGCCCTGAGCCGCCCACCCCTATCAGCGCAATCGCACCCAGGTCCAAGAGATCATCGCCGTGGCCACCGAGACCACCGGTCAGTCTGGCGTCTGATCCGGCCGACCGAGCGACGCCCGTTCCCGGGTTCGGATCAGCAGGAGCTGGGGATGAACGTCAGGTCAGACACACCGATGCCCTGGTTGCCGGACACCGAGTTCGTGCCGGTGTAGACGTTCGTGTAGGTGATCGTGAACGACGTCAGCGGCCCGGCGTAGGAGACCGTCACGTTGCCTCGGGCATCGGAACCGGACAGGTTGCCCGTCGTGGCCGGCTGGCTCGGCTGGAACGGTGACGCAGCGGTGCCGGTGCCGGTCAGCGTGGCCCCGGTGCTCGTGGCGCTGAACCCGGAACTGAACGAGACGCCGTCGATCCAGCCGGAACCGATGGTGGCGTCGATGTCGTAGACCGAGAACGTCAGGTTGGACACCGGCTGGGAGAACGTGAACGTGTAGGTGGCCGAGGTCGTCTTGGCCGGTGTCGCACGCTCCAGCTGGAGGAAGCGCTCGTTCACCCCACCCATCGGGCCGCTGCGCACCGTCAGGTCGTTCGCGGTGCCGCTGCCGGAGCCTGCTCGCATGACGCGCATGGTGGTCGTGCCGACGGTCACGGCGCCGCCGGACAGCGTCGTCGTGTCCCAGTCGATGGTGACCGCGGCGCACGACGCAGCCACGGCCGGTGCCGCGCTGGCGGCCACCACGACGGGGACCGACCAGGCGATGCCCCTCGCGAACGTACGTCTTTCTAGCTGCCTCACCACGAGCACAGCGTACTCGGTCGCGAACCCCCGGCCTTACGCTCGCGTAGGGGCTCAGGCGGCGAGCCAGAGTCAGCAGCAAGCGGGCGATAACCCCGCAATCCGGAAGACGCAACCCCGCCGCTGTAAGAGCGCCGATCAGTCTCTCGACCAGCCGAGACGCGCGAGCCGGGTGGCTGCCACGAAAAGCACGACGCTGGCCCCGACGGCGGCGACCAACCGGACCAGGTTGAAGGTCTCCCACCGACCGGTGTCGAGGGCCGCCCGGGCCGCCGCCGCGTTCTGCGCCGAACCGGCGAACGCATCGGCGAAGTCGCTCTCCAGGGGGTCCAGGCCGAACGCGGTGACGCCCACCACCACGAGGTAGAGCACCAGACCCGTGGCCACGAAGGGCAGGGTCGCTCGTTGATGGGTGCGCCAGCTCAGGACCGCCGCAACGGCGATCGCCAGGAGCGGCCCGACGAACACCAGGGTCCAGAACCAGACGGCGTCGTCGAGCGACCGGTCCACCGCGTCGAAGGTCTCGGCGAACGAGCGATCATCGCCGGCTGCCAGGCCGGGCATGACGGCGATCGCGTACGCGAGGGAGACGCCGGCCATCAGCGCGCTCCCGATGGCGCCCGCGATCAGGGCAATGACGGTGAGGCGTCGCGTGGTCATCGGACTTCCTCCCGCTCCCGAAGGATCGAAAACGCGGAAGGAGTCAGGCGCGCGTCTCCCCCTCGCCACACTCACGGTAGCCCTCCGCGACCGCACTGCGCTGGTCGTCGCAAGCAGGAGACTGCGCCGTCGGCAACGCAGTCTCCGAAGGTTGAGTGGTCACTTGTTGCGGGTGTACGCCCGCAGACACCGACCGTAAGTGACCACTCAGCCTGGGGCAGGTTCCAGAGCAACTCGCGGGGCCTCGATACGCTCCTTCGTCGCTACTCGGCCGGCCTGGCTCCGTCGCTACTCGGCCGGCTTGGGCCGGCGTGCTCACCCCTGCTGGCGCAGGTACCGCCCGAAGTGGGGGACGGTGAAGGCGATGCGGCCGCGTTCGCCGGAGTAGATCAACCCCTTCTTCAGCAGCGCGTCGCGGGCGGGCGAGAGCGACTGGGGCTTGCGGCCCAGCAGCTTCGCGACGTCCGACGTCGGCACCGACTCGATCTCGTCGAGCTCCTCCTCGCCCTTCGCCGCGATGTCGGCGGCGACGTCGGCCATGGCGCGCAGATACTCCCGCTCGCCGGGAGTCGCTCTCTCGTAACGGGATCCGAAGAATCCGACGGCCAGTTCCGACTCGGCCTCGGGGGCGGCGACGCCGACGTCCTCGCCGGTGATGGGCGTACGCGGTGCGAGGTCCCACACCGCCTTGCCGTACGCCTGGATGAAGTACGGATAGCCGCCGGTCGCGGAGTACATCGCCTCGAGCGCGTCCTCGGTGAAGTCGGCGTCCTCCTCCTTCGCCGGCATCTGCAGCGCCCGCTCGGCGGCGTCGCGCGGCAGCCGGTCGATGCGCGCGTAGCGGAACAGCCGCTCGCTGTACGACTTCGACGCCGACAGCACCGCCGGCAGGTGGGGCAGCCCCGCACCGACGACGACCACCGGCAGCGCCGCCTGGCTGATCTCGTGGCACGCCGCGCACAGCGCCGACACGTCCTCGGGGTGCAGGTCCTGCATCTCGTCGATGAAGATTGCCACGCCCTTGCCCACGTCGGCGGCCAATCCGCCTACGTCGGAGAGGAGTTCGACCAGGTCGATCTCGATGTCGCCGGAGTCGGCACGCCCCGAGACGGCCGGCGCGTCGATGCCCGGGTTCCACCGCTCGCGCAGCTTCGCGCCCGCCGGGGCGTCGCGCTGCGCGAACGACTTCACGACGCCCAGCACGTGGTCGACGTCGTCGGTCTGCGGGTGGCCGAGCTCGCGTACGGCCGTGTGCAGGGCCGCGCTCAGCGGTCGCCGCAGCCGCTGGTCGGGCCGCGCCTCGAGCTTCCCGGTGCCCCAGTGCGCGCGCACCGCCGCGGAGCGAAGCGCATTGAGCAGCACCGTCTTTCCGACGCCACGCAGCCCGGTCAGCACCACCGACCGCTCCGGCCGGCCGCGCGAGATGCGCTCCAGCACGATGGTGAAGGTCTGCAGCTCGGCGTCGCGCCCCGCCAGCTCGGGCGGGCGCTGGCCGGCGCCGGGGGCGTAGGGGTTCCTGATCGGGTCCACGATCGGACCGTATCCGCGCGTCTAGGCGATCCCCGATATTTCGCTAGCGGAACCGATCGCGTGTCGCCGATCGGCCCGTCTTCGCCTGTCTAGTGCTGAGCCGAGACAGCGCTAGCGGGCGGCATCGTCGCTCGCGGCGAGCCGACGTACGAGCTTCACGGCTCGCGCGAGCGCGGGGGAGTCGTCGTCCTCGCGCATGCCGACCGCCAGCTCGATGCGCGCCCCGCGCGCCGCCAGCGGGCGGAACGTCACGCCCGGAACCCCTAGTCGCGCAACGGGTTCGGGCACCACGGCCGCGCCCAGCTCGGCCGCCACGAACGTCACCAGCGTCGACGTCTCGGTCACCTCGTGCCGCACCCGCGCCTCGAACCCGGCCGCGCGGCACAGCTCGATCACCGCGTCGTGCATCACCGACCGCCCCTCCGCGTGCACGACGAGGTCGAGCCCGTCCAGGTCGGGCACCCGCAGCCGTTTGCGCGCGGCGAGCGGGTGGGCGTCGGGCAGCGCGACGATGAGCCGGTCGGCGCGCAGGCGCGAAAGGCGTACGCCCGGCTCGTCGACCGGCGGACGCAGCAGGGCCAGGTCGATCTCGCCGGCCATCAGCGCGCGCACCTGCGCGGGCACGAGCATCTCGCCGCGGAAGCCCAGGTCCACACCCGGCAGCTCCTCGCGCACCGCCCGGGCGAACGCCGGCAGCAGGCTGTACGTCGCCGAGCCGACGCACCCGACGACCAGCCGCCCCTCGGTGCCGGCCGCCACCCGCTGCGCCTGCTCGCCCGCCGCGTCGACCTCGGCGAGGATCGCCCGCACCCGCCCGACGTACGCCTCCCCCGCCTCGGTCAACGACACTCGCCTCGTCGTCCGGTCGAGCAGGCGCACCCCCAGCTCGGCCTCGAGCTGTCGGATCTGGTGCGACAGCGGCGGCTGGGCCATGTGCAGCCGCTGGGCCGCGCGGCCGAAGTGCTGCTCCTCGGCGACCGCCAGGAAGTAGCGCAGGTGTCGGAGCTCCACGCCACCAGCGTCGCACGACCGAGACTTCTGAGGTCCGAATGGCGCACAACTGAGTACTTCTCTATATCGACGCCTCGCCCTACCGTCGATGCCATGGACGATGTCGTGATCTGCGCCCCGCTGCGCACCCCGGTCGGCCGCTTCGGCGGCTCCCTCGCCTCGGTCACCGCGACCGAACTGGCGTCAGGCCTGCTGCGCACCCTCGTGGAGCGCACCGGCCTCACCGAGGGCGACGTCGACGACGTGATCCTCGGCCAGGGATACCCCAACGGCGAGTCGCCGGCCATCGGCCGCGTCGCCGCGCTCGACGCCGGCCTCGGCACGGGCGTTCCGGGGCTGCAGCTCGACCGGCGCTGCGGCTCCGGCCTGCAGGCCGTGCTCGTCGCCGCGGGTCAGATCGCCACCGGCGGTGCCCGGCTCGTGATCGCCGGGGGAGCGGAGTCGATGTCGCAGGTCGAGCACTACGCCCTCGGGCTGCGCACCGGCGTGAAGCAGGGTGGCGTCGACCTGATGGACCGCCTCGACCGCGCCCGCGAGACCGCCGGAGGCAAGGACCACCCGGTCCCCGGCGGGATGATCGAGACCGCGGAGAACCTGCGCCGCGACTACGGCATCAGCCGCGAGGCGCAGGACGAGCTCGCCGTGCAGTCGCAGCAGCGCGCGGGCGCCGCCCAGCAGGCCGGCCGGTTCGACGCCGAGATCGTGCCCGTCACGATCCCCGGTCGACGCGGCAAGCCCGACACCGTCGTCGACACCGACGAGCACCCGCGCCCCGACACCACCCTCGAGCAGCTCGCCGGGCTGCGCCCGATCCGGCTCAAGACCGACGAGGCGTCGACCGTCACCGCGGGCAACGCCAGCGGGCAGAACGACGGCGCCGCCGCGTGCATCGTCACCACCCGCGCCGAGGCCGAGAAGCGAGGACTGACACCGCTTCTCACGCTCCGCAGCTGGGCCGTCGCCGGGGTCGGACCCGAGGTCATGGGCATCGGCCCGGTGCCCGCCACCGCCGCCGCCCTCGAGCGCGCCGGCATCACCATGGACGACCTCGGCGTCATCGAGCTCAACGAGGCGTTCGCCGCCCAGGTGCTCGCCGTGCTGAGCGAGTGGAAGCTCGACCCCACCGACGAGCGGCTCAACCCCAACGGTTCCGGCATCTCCCTCGGCCACCCCGTCGGCGCCACCGGGGCACGCATCCTCGCCACGCTGGCGCACGAGATGCACCGCCGCGAAACGCGATTCGGCCTCGAGACCATGTGCATCGGCGGCGGCCAGGGCATCGCCGCCGTGTTCGAGCGGATCGCGTGATGGCCGCCGTCCGGGTGCACCGCGAGATCAGCGGCCCGAGCGACGCCCCCACCGTCGTGCTCGCCGGCTCGCTCGGGTCCACCCACCGCATGTGGGACCCGCAGGTCGAGGCGCTGTCGGAGCACTTCCGCGTGGTGCGCTACGACGCGCGCGGGCACGGCGAATCCCCAGTGCCCCCAGGCTCTTACGCGATCGACGACCTCGCCGACGACCTCGTCGCCCTGCTCGACGACATCGGCGTCGAGCGCGCCCACCTCGTCGGGCTGTCGCTCGGCGGCATGACCGGCATGCGGGTCGCCGTGCGCAACCCCGAGCGGGTCGACCGCCTGGTCGTGCTGTGCAGCAGCGCCCACCTGCCGCCCGACGTGTGGCTCGAGCGGGCCGCGACGGTGCGCGCCGACGGCGTCGCCTCGATCGCCGAGTCGATCGTCGACCGGTGGTTCACCCCCGGCTTCTCCCAGGCCCACCCCGACGTACGCCGGGCGCACGTCGACATGGTCGCCGCCACTCCCTCGGCCGGCTACGCCGCCTGCTGCGACGCCATCGCCGCGATGGACCAGCGCGCCGACCTCGCCAGCATCGGCGCCCCCACGCTCGCGATCGCCGGCGCCGACGACCCGGCCACCCCGCCGGAGCACCTGCGAGAGGTGGCCGAGGGCGTACCGGACGGGCGCCTGCTCGTGCTCGACCAGGCCGCCCATCTCGCGAACGTCGAGCAACCGCAACAGGTCTCGGCCGCGATCATCGAACACCTGCAAGGAGCCCCGGCATGAGTCTCGACAAGGTGGTGGCCGGCCCCGAGGCGGCGGTCGCCGACATCCCGAGCGGCGCGAGCCTGGCCGTCGGCGGCTTCGGTCTCTCAGGCATCCCGTGGACCCTGATCGAGGCGCTGCTCGCGCAGGGCGCCGACGACCTGCTCGTCGTCTCCAACAACTGCGGCGTCGACGGCGCCGGCCTCGGGCTGCTGCTCGAGGAGCGCCGGATCAGCCGGGTGATCGCGTCCTACGTCGGGGAGAACAAGGAGTTCGCCCGGCAGTACCTCTCCGGCGAGCTGACCGTCGAGCTCACGCCGCAGGGCACGCTCGCCGAGCGGCTGCGCGCCGGGGGAGCCGGGGTCGGCGCGTTCTTCACCCCCACCGGCGTCGGCACCCTCGTGTCGGAGGGCGGCCTGCCGTGGCGCTACGACACCGAGGGCAACGTCGAGCTGGCCTCGCCCGCCAAGGAGACCCGCGTCTTCCAGGGCAGGGAGATGGTGCTCGAGGAGGCGATCGTCACCGACGTCGCGCTGGTGCGGGCCGCCGTCGCCGACCGCGCCGGCAACTGCGTGTTCCACGCGGCGGCGCGCAACTTCAACCCACCGGCCGCGATGGCCGGGCGACTGACGATCGTCGAGGCAGAGCAGGTCGTGGAGGTGGGGGCCCTCGGACCCGACGAGGTGCACCTGCCCGGCGTGTTCGTACAGCGGGTCGTGGAGCTGACCCCCGAGCAGGCGCAGCACAAGGACATCGAGAAGCGCACCACCCGCGGGGAGCGCCCCGCGACCGCCGCGCAAGGAGCGAGCTGACATGGCCTGGACCCGAGACGAGATGGCCGCGCGCGCGGCGCTGGAGCTGCAGGCGGGGGAGTACGTCAACCTCGGCATCGGTCTGCCCACCCTCATCCCCGACCACCTGCCGATGGGCTCCACCGTCACGCTGCACGCCGAGAACGGCATCCTCGGCGTCGGCCCGTTCCCGTTCGAGGACGAGGTCGACCCCGACCTGATCAACGCCGGGAAGCAGACCGTGACCGTGCTGCCGGGGGCGTCGTTCTTCGACTCCTCGACCAGCTTCGCGATGATCCGCGGCAGCCACATCGACACCGCCGTGCTCGGCGGGATGCAGGTGTCGGCCGCCGGCGACCTCGCGAACTGGATGGTGCCCGGCGCGATGGTCAAGGGCATGGGCGGCGCGATGGACCTGGTCAGCGGCGCCCGCCGGGTGATCGTGCTGATGGAGCACGTCACCAGGAAGGGCGACCCCAAGCTGCTGGCGGAGTGCACCCTCCCGATCACCGGCCGCGGCGTCGTGTCGCGGGTGATCACCGACCTGGCCGTGCTCGACGTGACCGGTGACGCGTTCGCGCTCGTGGAGCTGGCGCCGGGCGTCACCGCCGCGCAGGTGTGCGACGCGACGGGCGCGGACCTGGTCGAGTCCGCGCCCGCCGCGCCCGCGCCCACAGCCGCGCGAGCCTGACCCGCCCCAGCGGTCCTCCGCCGGAAGGTGCGCCCGGGCGCACCTTCCGGCGGACGACCGTTTCACCATGCCCGGGCGCGATCCGGACGACGGGCCGGCACAAGGACCCGAGAACCCTCGATCCGGGGGTCTGCGGCGGGGTTGTGCCGGTCCGTCGTCAGGGGTGCTCAGTCGTCGGGTCCCACTGCGCCGCGAGCTCGGTGCGCGAGCGGACGCCGAGCTTCGCGTAGATGCGGGTCAGGTGGTACTGCACCGTCTTGGTCGACAGGAAGAGCACGTCGGCGGCCTCCCGGTTGGACCTGCCCTGCGCGACCAGGTCGGCCACGGCCCGCTCCTGCGGGGTGAGGTCGGTGGGCGCGCGCTCGGCCCGGGCGCCCTCGGGCCCCGACCGGCCGCGCACCCCGCCCGCGCGCAGCTCCCGCTCGCACCGCTCGACGCAGGCCCGCGCACCGATCGCCGCATAGCCGTCGCGCGCCGCGGTCAGCAGCGGGTCGGCGTCGCCGCGCTTGCCCGCACGGCGCAGCACCTGCCCGAAAGCGAACAGGGTGTGCGCGCGCTCGACCCGCAGCGGGGTGCCCGCCAGCTGCTCGAGCGCAGTCTCGAAGGCCTCTCGCGCGGCGGCGAGGTTGCCGTTGCCGCGCGCCGCCTCCAGCCGGCCCCGGGCGCGCGCCAGCCGCGCCACCGCCGAGGGCGGGCCGCCGCGCGCGCCCACCCGCTCCTCGGTCGCGGTCAGCAGGTCCGACGCCTCCGCGAGCCGCCCCAGGCCCACCAGGGCCGACACCAGCGGCTCGACCCACGGCCAGTACCCCGGCTCCGAGACGGCCTCTGCCAGCAGGGGATCAGTGAGCGGCGTGAGCGCCGCGACCACCCCCTCGTGGTCCGACCGTGCCTCGGCGAGGGCTGCCCGGGCCAGCAGCGTGGGCACCCGCATCGTCGCGTAGTCCTGCGGCGCCGACTCCGTGCCGCGCAGCGCGTGCAGGGCGGCCTCGTCGTCACCGCGCAGGGTGTGCACCTGCACCAGCGTCCACCCGAGCAGCGGACGGGTTAGCACGATGCCCGAGGCGTCGACCAGGTCGAGCCCCTCGGTGGCCGTGCGCACCGCCTCGTCCCAGTCGCCGCTGCGGAACTGCGCCCGCGCCAGCCAGGCCCGCGCCCACAGCGAGATGCGCGTCGAGCCGCCGTGGTGGCTGAGCGGCACGGCCCGCTCCAGCGCCGCCCGCGCCGCCGCGACCTCGTCGGTCGCCAGTAGCAGCCAGCCGGTGCCGAGGAGCACCCGCTGGGCCTGCGCCCCGTGCCGCACGGTCTCCCGCAGCCCGGCGTACGCCCTCCGCGCCTCCGCGATCTCGCCCCCCGCGACCAGGCCCAGCCCGCGGATCGCTGCGGACTCCACGCCCTCGGCCGACTCCGCGCCGCCCAGCGCCACCGCCCGGTCGGCCCAGGTGACCAGCTCGGTCCACGCCCCGCGGCACAGCGCATCGAGGACGAACCGCTGGCTGATCAGTGCAGCCGTCGCCGGCTCGCGGTCGGCGTTGACGATCGCCCACGCGCGGTCCAGCTGCGCGTGCGCGTCGACACCTCGTCCGCGCAGGATGGCCAGATAGCCGAGCACCGCGTCGCGCAGCGGCGTCTCGCGCAGGCTCTCGACCTCGGGCAGCAGCGCCAGCGCGGCGTGCACGTCACCCGCGCCCACGAGCGCGTCGACCGCGCGGGTGAGCCGCGACTCGCGCTCGCGCCGCCCGGACGACAGCCGGCTCGCGTCGGCGAGCAGCGCCGCGGTGCGACCCCAAGCCCCTTGTGCTGCAAAGGTTTCGGCGGCGTCGTCGAGCTCGTGCGCGAGCGTGTCGTCGGGGCCGGCGGCGGCCGCGACCCGGTGGGTGAGCGCGTCGGCCGGGTCGGCGACCAGCTCTGCTGCGCGCAGGTGCAGCGCACGCACCCCGGCGGTGCCGACCTGCGCGCGCACCGCCGCGGCCACCATCGGGTCGCTCAGCCGCACCCGGGGCGCACCCGGCGGACCGGCGACGCGCAGCAGGCCGCTGGCCACGGCCGCATCGACCGCCGACCACACGTCGTCGACCTGTGCCAGCTCCCCGGTGAGTGCCAGCCCGCCGTCGGGCTGCAGCACGCCGGCCGCCTCGACGAGGCGCCGAGCCGGGGGAGCGAGGTCACCCAGCCGACGACGTACGTCCGCGGTCGTGCCCGCCGGGGCCGGCAGCTCCCCCGCGGGCTCGGCCCAGGTGGCGGGCTCGGACTCGGCCAGCAGGGCCGCGATCGGTCCGGGCCGTCCGCCGGTGTGGGCGCGCAGCCGCTCGACCGCCCAGGGAGCGAGGGCGATGCCACGGCGCGCGGCGAGCGCGGCGACCGCGTCCGCGTCGAGCGGCCCCAGCTCGATCCTCAGGTCGGCGAGATCGGCGAGCAGCCCACTGGCAGCAGCGGATTCGGTGTGCGAGGCGCCACCGGTCGGGATCGACAGCAGCAGGCGCACGGCAGCGTCGGGGTGGTGCCGGCGCAGCGACGCCAGCGCCTGCAGCGACTCGGCGTCGGCCCGGTGGAGGTCGTCGACCACGACGAGCACCGCGGCATCCTCGCCGGCGGCCGCGTCGGCGTCGTCGGCCGGCGAGGGACCGCGACCCGGCGCACCCGCCGCGTCGCCGGCCACCAGGGCGTCCCGCAGCCGCGTCGCGGCGGCGATCGGGTCTGCGTCGGTGTCGAGGTCGAGACCGACCGAGCCCACCAGCTGGTCCAGCACGGCCCCGGGCCGTGCGCTCTCCCAGGGCAGCCCGTGCGCCCGGAGCACCGGGCCGTCGTGCTGCGCGGCCACGGCGTCGAGCACGGTGCTGCGCCCCACCCGCGGCGGACCGGTCACCAGGGCGACGGACATGCCGCGGTCGCGCGGCAGGCGGACCAGCTCCACCAGCTGCGCGACCTCGGCGTCACGTCCGACCGGATCCCTCGCGGTCACGCCGTCACAGTAGAAGGGTTCGGCTCGCCCGGGGGCCGGTCGCGCGCGACGGGCTCGCCCGGGGTCACCCGAGGTCGCCGCCGGCGACCGGCAGCACCGTCCCCGTGATGTAGGACGCTTCCGGCGAGGCGACGAAGCAGATCGCGGCGGCCTGCTCGTCGAGCGTGCCGTATCTCTTGAGCAGCGAGGAGTCGACGGTCTGGTCGACGATCGTCTGGTACCACTGCTTCTCCTCGTCGCTCTCCGGCGCCGGGCCGCGCGGGATCCGGCGCGGCGGCGCCTCGGTGCCTCCGGGGGCGGTCGCCACGACGCGGACACCATGCGGCGCCAGCTCCATCGCCAGCGAGGTGGTGATCGCGTTGACGCCGCCCTTGGCCGCGGCGTAGGGCACCCGGTTCAGCCCGCGGGTCGCGACCGAGGAGACGTTGACGATCGTGCCCGTCCCGCGCGCCACCATGTGCGGCGCGACGGCCCGACAGCCCCACAGGGTGGGGAACAGCGAGCGCGAGATCTCGGCCTCGACCTGCTCGGGCGGGTAGTCGGTGAACGGCTTCGCCCAGATCGTCCCGCCGACGGTGTGGATCGCCACGTCGATGCGGCCGAACTTCGCGAGCGCCTGGTCGACCACCTTCTCCGCACCCTCCCAGGTCTCCAGATCGGCTGTGACAGCGAGGGATTCGCGACCTGCGGCGGCCAGCTCGGAGGCCATTCCGCCGACCGAGTCGGAGCGGTCGGCGAGCACGACCGAGCCGCCCTCGGCGCTCACCCGCCGCGCAACGGCCTCGCCGATGCCCTGCGCGGCGCCGGTGATCAGCACCGCCAGGCCGTCGAACCGGCCCGGGCTGACGTGCGCCGGCCGCAGCCGCTGCTGCGCGTCGGCCATCGCCCGCCGCATGGTCACCTTCGACCGCTCGGCGTGCTCGACGACCAGCCGCCGCGCAGCCTCGCGGTCGCCGGCCTCGAACGCGTCGACGATCTCGACGTGGTCGGTCGCGCAGCGCGGGTGGCACCAGGTGGCGTTGCGCAGCACCGCGTCCATGTGCCCCTTCACGCCGAGCGCCTGATAGGCCTGCAGCAGGTGCTCGTTGCGCGTCTGACCGAACAGGTAGTCGTGGAACGCGGCGTTGGACTCGGTGTAGGCGCCCGCGTCGACGAACCTCTCGGACTCGGCGTCGACGTACGGCAGGGTCGACTCGGCCAGCAAGCGGTATCCCGCGAGCTGCTGCGACCCGAGCCGCCCGATCGTCAGCTCGATCGCGCCGAGCTCCAGCGCCTGCCGCGCCTCGAACACCGCGTCGGACTCGTGCACCGACGGGTGCTCCTCGCCGATCTCGTACGCCGGCTGCTGGCCGGGTGCGTCCGGCGCCACGGGCGCGGGCTCGGACGGGGAGTCCGCCACGGCCGGCCCTGCGGGCGGTGCCACCACGGGCGGTGCCACCAGGGGCTGGACAACGCGCTCGGGGAAGACGACCTGGCGGGTCACCTCGCGTGCCTGCGGCGCGAGCACCAGCTCGTCGTCGGGTGCCAGGTCGACCGCGGAAACCGTTGCGGCAGGGTCGGACTCGCGGCCGGCGTAGACGCGCTGGCGGGTGACCTGACGCAGCAGCGTCGCCTCGGCGGACCGGTCCAGCCCCGCGGCCGGGACCGTGAGCGGTGCGGTCTCGCGCGGCACGAACACCGGCTGCCGGGCCACCTCCCGGGCGAGGTCGGGGTCGGGAACCAGGTGCAGCGGCGCGGGGGTCTCGACGGGCTCGACCGGCTCGGGCGCGGGGGTTTCGACAGGCTCAACCGACTTGGAGGGCTCAACCGGCTTGGAGGGCTCGACCGGCTCAGCGGGCTCCGCGTCTGCCGCCGACAGCGCGAACTTCTCGTAGTAGAACCCGGTGGGGGTCAGGCCGGCGTCGGTGAAGTGCTGACGCACCGACTCGACCATCGGCGGGGGGCCGCACAGGTAGACCGCGACGTCGCCCTCGTGCAGGTGCTCGGGCTGGATCAGCGACATCACGTAGCCCTTGTTGGGCGCGCTGCTGCCGGGGTCGGAGACGCAGTAGTCCCAGGTGAGCCCGGGCAGCTGCGCCGCGAGCTCCTCGATCGCGTCGAGCTCGACGAGGTCGTCGTCGGTGCTCACGCCGTAGATCAGGTGGATCGGTCGCTCGATGGCGTCGTCGCGCAGCTTGCGCAGGATCGCGAGGATCGGCGCCAGCCCGGTGCCGCCGGCCAGCAGCAGCGCCGGCCGGGCGGTCTCGCGCAGGAAGAAGCTGCCCAGCGGCCCGGTGAAGGTCACCGAATCGCCTACTGCCGCAACGCCGGTCAGGTGATCCGACATGAGGCCGCCGGGGGTGATCTTCACCAGGAAGCTCAGCTCGTCCTCGCCGGGCGCGCTGGAGAAGGAGTACGACCGGGTCTGGTCGGTCCCGGGGACGGCGATGTTGACGTACTGCCCGGGCAGGAAGGTCAGCTTGTCGCGGTCGGGGATCTTCAGCGACAGGGCGACGGTGGTGGGGGAGAGCCGGTCGAGCCGGGTCACCTCACCGGTGTAGCTCGCGGCCTGGGTCTTGGCGACGGCCGACGTCGAGGCGATCTGCAGCACCAGGTCCGAGCGGGGCCTCATGCTGCACGGCAGCACGAACCCCTCCTCGGCCTCGGCGTCGCTGAGCGCGTCGTCGATGTAGGTGCCGCCGTCGTACTCACCCGACTCGCAGAACGCCTTGCAGGTGCCGCACGCGCCGTCGCGGCAGTCGAGCGGGATGTTGATGCGGGCGCGGTATGACGCGTCGGCGACGGTCTGGTCCTCGGCGCAGGTGACGAACCGCGTCACCCCGTCCTCGAAGGACAGCGCTACCTGGTGGCTCATGGCTGGTCACCGGCCCGATCAGAAGTGGTAGACGTCGACGACGTGGTGGATGTAGTCGTTCTTCAGCACCACGGTCTTGCGACGGATCAGCGGCGACTCCCCGGAGAAGTCGATCGTGCAGAACGTCGTCCCGTAGTAGGGGTCGACGGTCTTGTAGCGGAAGTACATCGTGTGCCAGTTGAAGCGCACGTCCAGCACGTCGCCGCGCCGCTCGATCACCTCGACGTTGCTCACGTTGTGGTTGGTGCGCGGCTCGGGGATCGACGTCGCGCTCGACCGCTCGGTGCGGATGCGGAAGATCCGGTCCTCGAGCCCGCCCTTGTTGGGGTAGTAGATCAGCGAGATCTCCTGCTGCGGGTCGTCGGTGAGCCGGTCGTCGTCGGCCCACGCCGGCATCCAGTACTCGCAGTCGTCGGCGTAGCACTCGAGCCACTTCTCGAACTCGCGGTCGTCGAGGTAGCGCGCCTCGCGATAGAGGAACTGCTCGATGTCGTTCTGCGAGATGGCTTTTCGCGGTGCGCCGTCGCTCGCAGCCGGCTCCTGACGTACGTCCGTGGTCGGGTCGGTGGTGGTCATGACGCCGCTCCTTCGCTCGCCTCGTGCTGCCGCTCGGACTCCAGCGCCTCGCGCATCACCGTCAGCCAGTAGCCGTGCTGCACGGGGTAGAGCCCCTCGTCCTCGTTCTTCAGCCCGGCCGAGACCACACCGGTCATGCCGAGCTTGGTGGCCACCTCGTCGGGGCCGGACAGCCAGTGCACGGCGCCCCGGCTCATGTCGTTCCAGGGGGCGGCCGAGGCCTGGAAGGTCAGCTGGCAGGAGCGGAACTCCTCCAGGTCGTCCGGCGTGGCCATGCCCGAGGCGTTGAAGAAGTCCTCGTACTGCCGGATGCGCCAGGCGCGCGACTCGGCGCTCTCGCCCTTGGGTGCGATGCAGTAGATCGTGACCTCGGTCTGCTCCGGCGAGATCGGCCGGAAGTGGCGGATCTGCGTGGAGAACTGGTCCATCAGGTACACGTTCGGATAGAGGCACAGGTTGCGGCTGCCCTTGACCATGAACTCGCCCTTGGCCTCGCCGTAGAGCTCCTTGAGCCGGTCCAGGCGGTCCCACAGCGGGCGGTCCTCGGGGTTGCCGGCCCAGGTCCACAGGCACAGGTGGCCGTTGGGGTAGGACCAGTAGCCGCCGCCGGACTTGCCCCAGCTGCCGGCGTCCAGCGTCTTGGTCTCGTTGGCCGAGTCTCCGGTGCCGCGGCGCGAGGTGGTGGCGGCGTAGTTCCAGTGCGTCGCGGTCACGTGATAGCCGTCGGCGCCGTTCTCGGCCTGCACCTTCCAGTTGCCGTCGTAGGTGTAGGTCGAGGAGCCGCGCAGCACCTCCAGGCCGTCGGGCGACTGGTCGACGAGCAGGTCGATGACCTTCGTGGTGTCGCCCAGGTGCTCCTCCAGCGGCAGCACGTGCTCGTTGAGGCTGCCGAACAGGAACCCGCGGTAGGAGTCGAACCGCGCGACCTTGGTCATGTTGTGCGAGCCGTCGGTGTCGAACGTCTCGGGGTAGCCGGCGCCGTCGGGGTCCTTGACCTTCAGCAGCGTGCCGTCGTTGCGGAACGTCCACCCGTGGAACGGGCAGGTGAGGGTGGTGCGGTTGTCGGTCTTGCGCCGGCAGATCATCGCGCCGCGGTGGGCGCAGGCGTTGATCAGCAGGTGCAGCTCGCCGCTCTTGTCGCGGGTGATCACGACCGGCTGGCGCCCCATGTACGTCGTGAAGTAGTCCCCTGGTTCCGGCACCTGGCTCTCGTGCGCGAGGTAGAGCCAGTTGCCCTCGAAGATGTGCTTCATCTCCAGCTCGAAGAGCTCCTCGTCGGTGAAGATCCGCCGGTTAGCGCGGTAGACGCCGGCCTCGGCGTCGTCGACGACGGCGTTGGCCAGCACCTCTTCCAGGTGGTCCAGCGACTGGGTCATGGCTCCTCCAGGTGCCTCGTGCCTGTGATCTGGACCACGCTCGCAGCGCCGCCCGGACCGGCGCACCGGGCACCTGCCCAGTCCTGACCCGGACATCCATCCATCGTCTGTGTCGATCAATCAGCGCCAAATGAGTCCTTGTGATGAATCAATATCCGTACCTACCGTGAATCGATCGCCCCGCCCTCGGGGCCCGTCGGGAAGGAGGCCGCCGTGGAGCTGCGACACCTGCGCTACTTCGTGGCCGTCGCCGAGACCTGCCACTTCGGCCGCGCCGCCGAGCGCCTGCACATGGCCCAGCCCGCCCTCTCCCAGAGCGTGCGACAGCTCGAGTCCCACCTGGGCGCAACGCTTTTCACGCGCACCACCCGGCAGGTCTCGCTGACCCCGGCCGGGGAGTACCTCCTGGAGGAGGCCCGCCGCATCCTCGACGCCGTCGACGCCAGCGCCACCGGCGTGCAACGCATCTCCGCGGGGCGCCGGGGCCTGGCGCGCATCGGGTTCACCGGGACGGCCGTGTTCTCCCAGCTGCCCGCCATCGCCCGGGCGATCGAGCGCGACCTGCCCGACATCGACCTCGAGGTGCACGCCGACCAGCTCACCCCGCAGCTGTGCGAGGGGCTGAGCGAAGGCCGGCTCGACCTGGCCGTGCTGCGCCCGCCGGCCACCGGCGACGACACCGCCGTGCGCGCCATCGCCGTCGAGCCGCTCGTGCTGGCGCTCCCCAGCGACCACCGCCTCGTCGACGAGCCGGAGATCGCGATGGCCGACCTGCGCACCGAGGGCTTCGTGCTGTACGCCAGCAAGGACTCCGCGGTCAACGAGGCCATCCAACGCGCAGCTCGCGCAGCAGGATTCACGCCGCGGCGCAGCCACCTGGCCCCCGGAACCGCCGTGCTGCTCGCGCTGGTCGCGGCCGGGCTCGGCATCGGGCTGGTGCCCGAGTCGGCCCGGGCCCTCCCGCTCGAGGGCGTGACGTTCCACGACGTCACCGACGCCGGCGCCGTCGAGCTCGCGCTGGCCTGGCACGAGCCGGCCTCGGCCCTGGTCGAGCAGGTCGTCGGGGTGCTCGACGCCGCCGGCATCCTCACCGACCGCCCCTCCGCCACGGGAGCCCCACGATGAAGATCACCGCCGTCGAGGCGATCCCCTACGCCATCCCCTACCGCAAGCCGCTGCGCTTCGCGAGCGGCGAGGTGTCGACCGCCGAGCACGTGCTGGTGCGGGTGCACACCGACGACGGCGTGGTCGGGATCGCCGACGCCCCGCCGCGCCCGTTCACCTACGGCGAGACGCAGCGCAGCGTGGTGGCCGCGGTGACCGAGCTGTTCGCCCCGCAGGTCGTCGGCACCCGGCTGGTCGAGCGCGAGCAGGTCGACGCGCGGATGTCCCGCACGGTCGGCAACCCGGCCGCCAAGTCGGCCGTCGACATGGCCATCTGGGACGCGCTGGGCCGCACCGTCGGCCTGCCCGTGACCGAGCTGCTCGGCGGGTTCACCGACCGCATGCGCGTGTCGCACATGCTGGGGTTCGACTCGCCCGAGGCGATGGTGACCGAGGCGCAGCGGGTGCGACAGACGTACGGCATCGGCACGTTCAAGGTGAAGGTCGGCCGCAACCCCTATCGCCTCGACGTCGCCGTGGTGCGCGCGCTGCGCGAGCACCTGGGCGACGACGTCGAGCTCTATGTCGACGGCAACCGCGGCTGGTCGGCCGCCGACTCCGCGCGCGCGATGCGCGAGATGGCCGACCTGGGGCTGCTGTTCGCCGAGGAGCTGTGCCCCGCCGACGACGTGCTCGGCCGCCACTGGCTGGTGCAGCAGTGCGACGTGCCGTTCATCGCCGACGAGTCGGCGGTGACGCCGGCCGACGCCGTGCGCGAGCTGCTCGCCGGCTCGGCCACCGCCCTGTCGATCAAGACCGCCCGCACGGGGTTCACCCGATCCGCGCGAGTGCACCACCTCGCGGAGTCGCTGGGGGTGGAATCAGTCATGGGCAACCAGATCGACAGCCAGCTCGGCACGGTCTGCACGGTCGCGTTCGGCGCGGCCTTCCGGCTCACCGCCGCACGCGCCGGCGAGCTGTCCAACTTCCTCGACATGAGCGACGACCTGCTCACCGAGCCGCTGCAGATCCGCGAGGGCGTGCTGACCGTGCGGCCCGGTCCCGGCCTGGGCGTCGAGATCGACCCCGACAAGCTCCAGCGCTACCGGTCCGACCGGTGACGCGCACCCCACTCACCCACCAGGAATGAAGGAGAACGCCATGACGCAGGAACAGACCCAGGCCCCCAGCGCCGCCTCGTCGGGGGCCTCGGCCACCGAGCGGTTCCGCAGCGACAAGAAGGCCGGCGCGAGCGCCGACCCCGAGCGGGTCGACCTGCTCGCGCGCGAGGTCGTCGGGGCGGTGCACGACACCATCCGCCGCCACAAGGTCACCTACGACGAGTACAACGCGCTCAAGTCGTGGCTGATCAGCGTCGGCGAGGACGGCGAGTGGCCGCTGTTCCTCGACGTGTGGATCGAGCACGTCGTCGAGGAGGTCGCGACCGAGCACCGCGAGGGCAACAAGGGCACGATCGAGGGCCCCTACTACGTGCCCGACTCGCCCGACCAGGGCGCCCGCGGCAGCCTCCCGATGCGCGACGGCGAGACCGGCACGCCGCTGGTCTGGACCGGCAAGGTCACCTCCACCGACGGCTCCCCGCTCGCCGGCGCCAAGGTCGAGGTGTGGCACGCCGACAACGACGGGCTCTACTCCCAGTTCGCGCCGGACATCCCCGAGTGGAACCTGCGGGCCTCGTTCACCACCGACGAGAACGGCGACTTCGAGATCACCACGATCCGGCCGGCGCCCTACCAGATCCCCACCGACGGCTCCTGCGGCAAGCTCATCGCCGCCGCCGGCTGGCACGCGTGGCGCCCCGCGCACATCCACGTCAAGGCCTCCGCCCCCGGGCACGAGCTGCTCACCGCGCAGCTGTACTTCCCCGGCGACGAGCACAACGACGACGACATCGCCTCGGCGGTCAAGCCCGAGCTGATGCTCGACCCGCAGGACGCGGGCGAGCACCAGACGATCTCGTACGACTTCGTGCTCGACCCCGAGACGAAGGCGGCCTGAGCGCCGATGCTGTTCCACGTCCGGATGGATGTCCGTCTTCCGGCAGACCTCGACCCGGGCGAGCGGGATGCCCTGCTCGCCCGGGAGAAGGCCTACAGCCAGGAGCTGCAGCGCGACGGGCGGTGGCCGCACATCTGGCGCATCGCCGGGGAGTACGCCAACTTCTCGGTCTTCGACGTCGAGTCGGGCGACGAGCTGCACCAGCTGATCTCGGGGCTGCCGCTGTTCCCCTACATGGACATCCACGTCACGCCGCTCGCCACCCACCCCAGCGACATCCGCGCGTGAGTGGGGTCGCCGGCGCGAGGTGCGCCGGCGTCGGGTACGCCGGTCAGCGCACCCGCAGGGTGAAGAAGATCGGCCGCTGCCCCGGGAAGGCGTAGTTGCCTTCGCGGTCGACGATCATCCAGCGCACGTAGCAGGTCGCGCTCGTGCGCGGCGTCGTGATCGGCACCGAGACCCGCGCCGTGCCGCCCGGCTCGGTCCGGGGGATCGGCACGGTCTCCGGCGTGGTGCAGCCGAACCGGCCGAGCAGCGGGTCGATTCGCCGCATCGCGCGGCCCTCCCAGACCTGGTTGCCGTTGTTGCGCAGCTCCCAGGTCTTGGTGACCTTGGTGCCGCGGTCGTAGAGGCCGCAGTCGGTGGGCGTCTCCGATCCCTTCCTGGCCCCGTCTCCCGGGGTGCGCGGCGCGAGGTCACGGTCGTGCGTCGCCGAGTTCGTCGGGCAGGAGGGTGACGCCGACGCCGCGACACCGGCAGCGCGCGGCGTGCTCGACGGGGTCAGCGCGGCGGCCGGGGCCTGCTCGTCGTCGGCCAGCGCGCCGTAGGTCGCGACCGCCCCGAGCGACAGCACGGCCCCCAGCGCCGCGGCTCCGGCGAGCAGCAGCGCGGACGGCCGGGTCGAGCGCGCCGCTGCCGGATCGTCGTTCGCCCCCGACCCCCGACGTACGTCATCGCCGGACTCACCCACGCCCGCCGGCTCCACCGAGGCCGACTCAGCCGAGGCCGGCCCCGCCGACGCCCGCTCGTCGGGCGCTGACCGGTCGTCCGGCGCTGACCGGTCCGGCGCCGGCTCCTCCGGCGCGCCGTCAACCGGAGCCGGCTCCACCGGCCGCGGATCGGGCACCCCGCTCGCGCTGACCGCACGCTCGGCCTGCTCCCAGGGGCCGCGCAGCCGCTCCGGGTCGGCGTCGCACGCCTTGGCGAACTCGACCACCGTCGTCCACGACGGCAGCCGCGCGCCCTGCACCGCGTCGTGCAGCGTCGCGTGCGAGATCACGCCCGACCGCTTGGCCATCCGCCGGAACGACGGGTTGCCCGCCTCCTCGCGCACTCTGGTCAGCCGGTCGACGAATCCCTCGATGGCCGTAGCGCGTTCGCTCGCGCGCCCTGTCCCGTCGCTCACGACGACAAACCTCTCCCCGAGTCGTCCGGTCACTGGCCTCCCAGGATGGCAACCGGAGGCGTCGCGCAGGTGACAGCGAGGCGACGGATGTCAGATCCGCGTCATGCCGGGCGTCTGACAGGTCTGACGACACCGCCCGACCGGCCCGGCGCGACGTGACCACGCGTCGTCCGATCGCGTCAGAGCCCGCCCGACCACTGCCGTACGCCGTCGCCGGCTGGGCAGCGTCGTGGTCGTCCAGAGCGGACGAAGGACCCACGAAAGGAACGGCACATGCGCACCATGAAGACCCGCACCGCCACCGCACTCGGGGCGCTCGCGCTCACCGCCAGCGGCTTCGGCGCCATCGCCACGTCGCCCTCGGCCGACGCCGCCGCGCGCAACGGCAGCTGCGAGAGCGGCGAGTTCTGCTACAACTTCAACTCCGACCTGGGGGGCTCGTGGTCGGACTTCACGAAGTCGGTCGGTGACTACGGCACGAGCCAGCCCGGCTGCTACGAGTTCCGCACCAAGAACAAGCCCGGCGCCGGCAAGTGCATCAAGAACAACGCCGGGGGCTACTGGAACCGCTCCGGCAAGACCGTCACGGTGTTCTACAACTCCAACTTCGGCGGCACCCGCAAGGCCGAGCTCAAGCCCGGAACCAAGGGCAAGCTTCCGACCGCGGTCTACAACGAGAACGCCTCGCACCGCATCGGCGCCGCCACCAACCCGCCGCCCTCGGGCGACAAGGTGCCCATGTCGCAGGCGCTGTACGCCGGTGGCGGCGGCCGGATCACCGCCGGCTTCGACGGCTACCAGAACACCAGCGGTCGGCACGAGGGCATCGACATCGTCAAGGGCTACGGCTCCCGGGTGAACTCGCTGACCAACGGGGTCGTGCTGAAGGCCGGCGGCGACCGGATCAACACCCTCGCGATCTACCTGCCGAAGGTCGACAAGACCGTGATCTACCTGCACAGCAAGCCCACCGTGAAGGCGGGGCAGAACGTCAGCCGCGGCCAGCAGATCGCGACCGAGGCCAACGTCGGCGCCCCCACCCACACCCACGTGGAGATGCGGCCGGGCAAGCAGACCAACGCCTCCAAGAGCGTCGACGACCCGGTGCTGGACAACCCGGACCCGACCACCTTCTGGAACAACCAGGGCTACGTCGAGAAGTGACCGGCCCCGGACCACGCGACTGACAGCGAGGGGGTGCGGGCGGCGTACGTCCGCCCGCACCCCTCCCGCGAGAAAGGACTTCTCATGACCAGCACCAACCAGGCCGGCCCGAGCCGGCGCACCCTGCTGCAGTACGTCGGCGCGGGCTCGGTCGGGGCCGCCGCCCTCGCCGCGGTCGGACCGGGCGGGTGGACCAGCGCCGTCGCCGCGCAGCGGATCATCCCGCGCAAGGAGTGGGGCTTCACCGGGTGGCAGGCCGGTGGGCCGCCCGCGATCGACAAGACCGCGATCACCCACTTCGTCGTGCACTACCACGGCCAAACCGGGGCCAACGTGAGCGGACCGCAGGCGCCGCAGACCGTCGACCGCATCCACAAGGCCGACCCGGGCAACGCCGGCATCCTCTACAACTTCGTCATCACGCAGAAGGGCGAGATCTTCCAGGCGCGCGGCTACCAGTTCAAGTCGGGCGCCACCAAGGGCGCCAACGACTTCTCGATCGGGGTGCAGATCCACATCAGCGGGTCGACCCGGCCGACCGCGGCGGCGCTGCGCGCCCTGGAGTGGCTCTACCGCAACTCGCACCGGGCGCTCGGCAAGGAGCGCGCGCTGAAGATCACCGGCCACCAGGACCACACGGCGACCTCCTGCCCCGGCGGTCCGCTGAACCGGTGGGTCGACGGCCGCGGCCAGGAGCTCGTGCGCGAGATGGCCGGCGAGCTCGGCGGCGGGCAGGACCCGCAGGTGCCGCCGTTCCCGGGCCGCGACGCGTTCCAGCTCGGCAAGAGCCACCCGGCGGTGGAGACGCTCGACCGCGGCCTGATCCGCAAGGGGTTCACCAAGAACCACGACGGCGACGGCTACCAGGCCGGCCGCACGTTCAGCCGCTACACCCGCGCCAACGTGCGCGACTTCCAGCTCGCCCAGGGCTGGTCCGGCTCCGACGCCGACGGCTACCCCGGCCCGGAGACCTGGAAGCGGCTCCTGTCCTGACCCTGCCGAGGAGGGGCGGCCCAGCTAGTGCATGGGCGGCCCGGCTATCAAGGGGGCCCCACCTGGATCTTCTGGGCCGCCCCTCCTCGCTCGGGGGACCGGGGGCGCCGGCGGGGGACCGGCGCGGCGGTCAGCGCAGGCGGGTGACCTCGAACGTGCGCTCCGGCGCGACGATCTGGTCCTGGGCCGCGACGATCTGCAGCTCGCGGGCGCCGGAGTCGTGCGTCGCCTGCGCGATCGCGAACATCGCGTCGGCCGTACGTCCGAGCGCCACCTCCGGCGTCTCGGTGAGGGCGTGCGCGAGGAAGATCGCGGCGGTCGCGTCGCCCCCTCCGGTGAGATAGATCGGCAGCAGCGGCGTGGTGACGATCCAGGCCCCGTCGCCGGTGACGACCGCCATCTGCACCGAGTCGGCCGGCGTCTGGTCGGTCTGCACCGAGGTCACGAGCACCGTGCGCGGCCCCTTGGCGCGCAACGCGTCCGCGGCCGCGAGCAGCTCCTCGACCGTGCGCACCTCGGAGCCGGTGAGGTAGTCCAGCTCGAACTGGTTCGGCGTGAGGATGTCGGCCGCGGGCACGATCTTGTCGCGCATCATCTCGGGGATGCCGGGCTGCACGAAGAAGCCGCGGCCCACGTCACCCATCACCGGGTCGGCGCAGTAGATCGCGTCGGGGTTGGCCGCCTTGACCCGCGCGACCGCGTCGAGGATGACGTCGGCGATCGCGTCGGCGCCCATGTATCCCGACAGCACCGCGTCGGCCTCGCCGAGCACCCCCCGCTCCTCGATGCCGGTGATCACGTCGGCGACCGTGTCGGGCGCGAACACCGGGCCGCGCCACGCGCCGTACCCCGTGTGGTTGGAGAAGTGCACGGTGAAGACCGGCCACACCTCGTGGCCCAGCCGCTGCAGCGGGAAGACGGCCGAGCTGTTGCCGGCGTGGCCGTAGGCGACCGAGGACTGGATCGACAGGATGTTCACCCGCGGGATCGTACGCCGGGAGCAGCTGCGCGAGGATGGCGCCATGACCGATGAGATCGTTCCCCAGGACATCGCCGACGACGCCGTCGTGCTCGACGTGCGCGAGCAGGACGAGTGGGACGCAGGCCACGCACCGAACGCGATCCACGTGCCGCTCGGCGACCTCCCCACCCGCCTCGACGACGTGCCCGCCACCGACGCGACGCTGCCGGTGGTGTGCCGCTCCGGCGGCCGCTCGGGTCGCGCCGTCGCGTGGCTGAGCCAGCAGGGCTACGACGTGGTCAACGTCGACGGCGGGATGAAGGCCTGGGCGCAGGCCGGCAAGCCGGTGGAGTCGGCGAACGGCCCGGGCGAGGTCATCTGACCGGACCGCTCCCGCAGATCGTGCGTTGTCGTACGAAATGCGGCGCTCGCCCCCGTCATCCCGGGGCCGGCCGCTCAGATCGTGCGTGAACGTACGAAATGCGGCGCTCGCCCCCGTCATCCCGGGGGCCGGCCACTCAGATCGTGCGTGAACGTACGACTGCGACCGGTAGTGCAGCCTCCCGACGAAGTGATCTAGGCCTTCGGCTCGCGGGGCATCCGGGCGAGCTGGCGGGACTGGGCGACTAGGGTGTCCTCGCTGTCCCAGACCTGGCAGTCCTCGACGAAGTGCCCGGCGGCGGTGTGCTCGGTGTAGTGCTTGATCCGCAGCCACCCGGGCGCCGGGCGGGCGACCACGTTGACCGTGAACTCGATCGTGGGCGCCCAGCCGTAGCGCCCCAGGTCCATCGACACCGGCGGCAGCGCGTCGCAGGCGAACAGCAGCACGAACGGGTCGGGCTCCTGGCCGTCGGCGAGCCGGAAGTACGCCTGGATCAGGCCGCGGCCGGACGGCTGGCCCATCGCCCACCCGGCGCTGGCCGGGTCGAAGCGGACGTCGGTGCGCTCCAGCAGCGGGGCGTCGGGCACCGGCGACCCGGCGGGCGCGTCGTCCTTGCTCACGCACTGCTCGACCGGGGGCAGGTCGGGCGGCGTCAGCCGGGTCGTGGCCTCGGTCGGCAGCCGCGACAGGTCGGTGAAGCTGCCCATCGCCCGGATGCGCTCCTCGCGGCGGCCGTCGTCGGCGTACTGCACCAGCGCGGCGCTGCCGGTCGAGCTGGAGCCGCCCTGCCGCGCGATGTCGGTCTCGACCATCGCGAGACCAGGCCGGGTGGGCGACAGGTAGTAGGCGGACACGGCCAGCGGCTCGGTGTGCCCGCGGCCGCCGAGCGCGTCGGACATCGCCTTGGCCATCGTCGCCAGCAGCAGCCCGCCGTTGATCCCACCACCGATCGTCCAGCCGGCGGAGATGTCGACCGCGTAGCTCCCGGGGAACTCGCCGTCGCGCAGGGTCAGGGCGTCCTCGAACTCACTCACCCTCCGAACCTACCGGCGGGTCACTTCAGCAGGCGTGACATTCGCCGGTCGGCGAGCGGCTTGCCGCCGGTCTGGCAGGTCGCGCAGTACTGCAACGAGGAGTCGGCGAAGCTCACCTCGCGCACCACGTCGCCGCACACCGGGCACTGCTCGCCGGTGCGGCCGTGCACCCGCATGCCGGCGCGCTTGGCGTCCTTCAGCTCGGCCGCGGGCTTGCCCGCAGCTGCGGCCACGGCGCCCCGCAGCGTCTCCTGCAACGCGGCGAACAACCGCTCGATCTCCTCGTCGTCGAGCGAGGACGCGAGCGCGAACGGCGACAGCTTCGCGGCGTGCAGCACCTCGTCGGAGTAGGCGTTGCCCACGCCCGCGAGCACCGACTGGTCGCGCAGCAGCCCCTTGATCTGGGTGCGCTTGCCCTCCAGCAGCGCGCGGAACCCGGCGAGGTCGAAGTCGTCGGCGAGCGGGTCGGGGCCGAGCGAGGCGATGCCGGGCACGTCGGCCGGGTCGTGGACGACGTACGCCGCCAGCCCCTTCTTCGTGCCCGCCTCGGTCAGGTCGAAACCGCTGCCGTCGGAGAAGCGCACCCGCATCGCGATCGGCGAACGCCCAGGCTTCAGAAGGGCTTTCGGCGCCTCCTCCGACCAACGCAGCCACCCGGCGCGAGCCAGGTGGAAGACCAGGTGCAGCCCGTCGGCGTCGATGTCGACGAACTTGCCGTGCCGCTGCACGTCGCTGACCAGCAGGCCCGAAAGTGCTTGCGGCGCAGGGTCGTACGTCTTCAGCACACTGATCGAGCCCAGCTCGACCGCGGTGATGGCCTGGTCGACGATGCGCCCGCGCAGGAAGTCCGCGAGCGCCTGCACCTCGGGAAGCTCAGGCACGGTCGGCCCCCTCCAGCTCTCGCTCGGCCTGGTCGGTCCGCTGATCGGCAGGCCCGCTCTGCTCGGCCGCCTGCTCCTCGACCTGCTGGCGGGCGCGCATCGCGTGGGTCACGAGCCGGTGCAGCACGTAGCCGTCGGGGCCCTCGACCACCGGCACGCTGGACGGCCCGCTCGGCTCGTCGGCCGGCAGGGGGGTGCCGCTGGAGAGCATCTGCTGGGCGGTGGTCAGGTGCCGGATCGCGATGGTCTCGACGCGGTCGGGCCGGGCCCGCGCGATCTCGTCGTAGAGCGTCGGGTCGTGCTGCCCGTCGTCGCCGACCAGCAGCCACCGGATGTGCGGGAACTCCTCGGTGAGCCGCCGCAGCGCCGCCCGCTTGTGCGCCTGCCCGCTGCGGAACCACGACTCCTCGGTCGGCCCCCAGTCGGTGAGCAGTAGCGCCCCCTCGGGATAGCCGTGCCGCCGCAGGAAGCGGGCGAGCGTCGGCTGGGCGTTCCACGCCCCGGTCGACAGATAGATCACCGGGGTGCCGGGGTGGTGGGCGATCAGCGAGCGGAACATCGCGGCCATCCCCGGCACGACGCGGCGCGCGGTCTCCTGCAGCACGAACGAGTTGTACGCCGCGAGCATGGGTCGCGGGAGCGAGGTCACCAGGCAGGTGTCGTCGATGTCGCTGATGATGCCGAGCCGTGCCTGTGGGTCGATGACCTGCACCGGGCCGGTGTCGACGTGCCCGTCGAGCTCGAACGTCGCCTCGTGCCAACCGGGTTCGAGCCCGTGGCCGCGCAGCTCGACGTCGATGTAGCCGCCGCGGTCGGAGACCACCTCGACCTTCGCGCGCCCCAGCCGCACCGTCACCGTCACGGCCGGGAGCGGCGCCGAGAGGAACATCCGCCAGCCGCGCTGCACCGGCTCGTCCTCGTCGGGCAGACCCGGCCCGCCGCGCCGCCGCATGACCACCCGGGCGAAGACGCGCGCGAAGTCTGCGCCGGCGTACCCCGTGAACGGCAGCACGTGCCGCCCCCAGCCCCGCTTCGCGAGTCTCCCCGCGAGGTGGGCGTTGAAGGCGTCCTCGGCGCGTGACGCGGGGTGCGGATTCCCCATGGCCCAGACCCTATGCGGCGCAGGGGTGCTCGGTGGGGCTCATGCGAGGACTCGCTCAGGCCTTGGCGTCGCGCTCGACGAGCCGGGTGAGGATCGTGACCGCCTCGTCGATGACCTGCTGCTCGTGCGGCGTGAGGTCGGCGAGCAGCGGGCTCACGACGGCGGCGCGGGCCTTGCGGGCCCGCCGCAGCACCGTCGACCCGGCGGGGGTGAGACGCACGAGCGAGGCGCGGCCGTCGGTCGGGTCGGGCTCGCGCTCGGCCCAGCCGCGCGCCTCGAGCCGCTGCACCTGGGCGGTCATCGTGGGCTGGCTGCAGTGGTCGGCCTCGGCGAGGTCGCCGACGCGGGCCGGCCCGACCTCGCCCATCAGCGCGAGCAGCCGCGCCTGCGCCGGGGAGACCTCCAGCTCGGCGTGGCGGGTGGCCCACCGGTGCAGCCGGGCCACCGCCTGCAGCAGTCGCTCGCCCCGCGCGTCGGCCATGTCAGCTGCCCACCGCACGCAGGCGGTAGACGAGCAGCGCGAGGAACACGACCGCGAGCAGCACTCCGGCCCAAAGGATTCCGGCGGCAATGAACGCGGCGACGGCGATGCCGAACCAGGCGACCTCCAGCGCGACGCGCGGCCAGCCGTAGACGGGGTAGCGCGCGTGCGGCGAGGAGAACAGTGCCCAGATCGTGCCCATGACGGCGATCGCGCCGAGCGCGAGCAGCACGCCGACGAGGGTGCTGTCAGCGAGGGAGTACGCCCACAGGGCGACCCCGACGTACGCCGCGAGCTCCAGCAGGAACATCACGGCCTCACCAGGTCGAACCATCGGTGTCCTCTCGATCGGCCAGTTCCGCGACGGATACCGTCTCATGACGGGGCCGCCCGCGCCCGCCGGGCTGCAGATGCGACGCGATCAGCTCGACCTCGTCGGCCACCCACTCCGGCCCGGCGTACGTCTGCAGCACCTCGACCCAACGCGTCTCCTGCTGCGGTCGGCGGAGTCGGCTGACGGTCAGGTGCGGACGGAACGCCTGCCCGTCGGGCGTGGCCCCGACGTGGTTGCTGGTGCGGCGCACCGCCTGCGCGGTCGCGGCCAGCCCGTCGAGGTCGCCGCGCACGTCCATCCACAGCACCGTCGCGTGGAACGGGTCGGGGAAGGCCCCCGCGCCGGCGAGCCGCAGCCGCAGCGGCGCCAGGCGGAGCAGCCGCTCGGCGAGCGCCTCGGCCAGCTCCTCCTCGCGGTGCTCGGGCACGCTGGGCAGGAACGCGAGGGTCAGGTGCCACTGCCGCGGGTCGATCCAGGGGTGCTGCGAGCGCGGCTCGAGGAAGGCTGCGAGATCGGCGACCGCTTCCTCGGACGGCTTGATCGCCACGAACATCCGTTGACCCATCGCCGTCATGCTCCCACGTCGGCGGTCACTCGGCCCGCGGCTCGACGACCGCGCGCACCCGACCGTCCGCGGCCGCGAGTCGCGCTCTGGCGTCAGCGGGTTCGGCTCCGGTGAGCAGCGCGACGATCGCCACCTTGCTCTCGCCGCCGGCCGCCCGCAGCGCGTCGTCGGCCGTCTGCTCGTCGACCTCGGCGGCCGCGGCGACGATGCGCCGGGCCCGGTCGACGAGCTTGCCGTTGGTCGGCGCCATGTCGACCATCAGGTTGCGGAAGACGCGACCGGTGCGCACCATCGCGGCGGTCGTGAGCATGTTGCAGACCATCTTCTGCGCGGTGCCGGCCTTGAGCCGGGTCGAGCCGGTGAGCACCTCGGCCCCGGTCGGCAGCTCGATCGCGACGTCGGCGTGCGCGCTGGCCGCGGCGCCGCGGTTGCACGCCACCGACACGGTGCGCGCGCCGAGGCGACGGGCCTCGTCGAGGGCGGCGAGGACGTACGGCGTGCGGCCGCTGGCGCTGAGCCCCACCACCGTGTCGCGCGGGCCCACGCCGGCGGCGCGCACGTCGGCCGCGGCCCGGTCGGTGTCGTCCTCGGCCCCCTCGACCGCGGTCGTGAACGCCCGCTCACCGCCGGCCAGCAGCGCGATCACCTGCTCCGGCGGGGTGCTGAAGGTGGGTGGGCACTCGGCGGCGTCGAGCAGGGCGAGGCGCCCGCTCGTGCCCGCGCCGACATACACGAGGCGGCCGGCGGACCGGAACGAGCCGGCGACCAGCTCGACCGCCTCGGCGACCTGAGGCAGCGCCTGCCGCACGACCCCGGCGACCGTCGCGTCGGCGTCGTTCATCAGCTCCAGCACCTCGGCGACGGCGAGCCGGTCGAGGTCGCGCGTGCGAGGGTCCTGCGCCTCGGTGCCGAGCGCGGCGAGATCGCGCCGGTCGGCGGCCGCGCTCATCGCCGCTCGGCCTTCCCGGGGGTGGCGCGTCGGCCGGTGACCGCGTCGTACGTCTTCGCCAGCGCCGCGGTCGACGCCGGCAGGTCGGTGCGGGCGACCGCGACGAAGAGCATGTCGACCACGGCGAGCTGCGCCGTGCGGCTGGCGGTGGCGCCCGCGCGGAAGGTCGTCTCGCGGGCGGCGGTGGTCAACAGGATGTCGCTGGCCCGCGCGAGCGGCGACTCGGCGAAGTTGGTGAGGCCGATGGTGGTGGCGCCGGCCGCGCGCGCCCGCTCCAGCGGCTCGACCGTGTCGACGGTGGCGCCGGTGTGCGAGATGCCGATGGCGACGGCGGTCTCGTCGAGCAGCGACGCAGCTGTCGACGCGGCGTGGATGTCGTGCCACGCGAAGGCGATTCGGCCGATGCGCAGCAGCTTGTGCTGCAGGTCGGAGGCGACGCCCGCGCTGGCGCCCACGCCGAACACGTCGATGCGGGCGGCGCCGACCAGGGCGTCGACGGCGCGCTGCAGGTGGTCCAGGTCGAGGTGGTCGACGGTCTCCTGCAGCGCCCGGGTCTCGTGGTGCACGATCGTGCGCACGACGTCCTCGAGCGAGGCGCTCTCGTCGAGGTCGGCGGGCGGCTGACGGCCGGTCGAGCCGAGCGCGTCCTCGCGCGCGGCGGCGCCGGCGAGCGCGATACGCAGCTGCGGATAGCCCGCGAAGCCCACCTTGCGCGCGAAGCGGGCGACCGTGGCGACCGAGGTCTCGGCGTCCTCGGCGAGGCCGGTGATCGAGCGGCGCGCGGCCGCTGCGGGGTCGCCGATGACGACCTGGGCGACCCGCTGCTCGGCGGGCTGCAGCTGCGGCAGGCTCGAGCGCAGCCGCACCAGCACGTCGGTGGAGCCAGCGGCTCCGGCGCCGTCGGCGCTCATGCACACCTCCCGCTCGACACGGCTGGCCGGTCAGCGCCCGGTCGGGCGGGCGTACCCGCCCGGCGTCGCTGACAACAAACGTCATGCAGACGGTATCCGACGGAAAACATTGACATGTCCGCATCGGCGGTCAAGGCTGCCCGCGTGACTGACGCGCTCGTCGACCTGGGCAAGACCCGCTGCCGGTTGCGCCTGGTGTCCGAGGGCCAGGTGCTCACCGAGGGTTCGGGCGTGGGTGCGCCGGGTCTCGCTGCGCCCGAAGGGGTTTCGGCCGCAGCCCACTCCGTGCTGACGCTGCTCGACTCGGTCGTGCCCGCCCTCGCACCCACCCCGCTGCGCGCGATCGTCGTGGGGGCCGCCGGGGCGATCGCCGCGCCCGCAGCCGCCGACCAGCTGGCCCGCGAGCTGCTCGAGCGCACACCCGCCAGGGCGGCCGTGGTGACCAGCGACGCGATCACCTCGCACGTCGGGGCGCTCGGTGCCGAGCCCGGGGTCGCGCTGGTCGTCGGCACCGGCGCGGTGGCCGTGGCGCTGGACGAGCGCGGTCGCCTCGCGGTGGAGGACGGCGGCGGCCCGGTGACCGGCGACCTCGGCAGCGGGGCCTGGATCGGGGCGGAGGCGCTGCGGCGGGCCGAGGCCGGCGCCCAGCCGCTGGCCGCGCTGGCCCGGGCCCGGTTCGGCGACGACTGGCACGACCTCGCGGCGGACGCGGGCAGCTACGAGCTCGCCCGCCGCAGAGGGACGTTCGTGCCCGACGTGGCGCGGTCGGCGCGCGAGGGAGACCCGGAGTCGCGCGCGGTGATCAGCGCCGCGGCCGACCACCTCGCGGCGACCGTGCGCGCGGCCCGCGACCCGTTGTTCGACCGCTCGGCGACCGTCCCCGTCGCCCTGCTCGGCGGGCTGACCACGCTCGGCGCGCTGCTCACCGACCGGCTCGCCTGCGGGATCGCGCCGTCCCGCTTCGTCCCCGCACAGGGGTCGGCGCTCGACGGGGCAGCCACCCTGCTGGAGCGAGAAGACCTGCCGCACGAGGCGTACGTCGTGCGGCGGGGCGCCTGATGCGGGTCGTCGGCCTGATCAGCGGGACGTCGATGGACGGTCTCGACGTCGGCGTCGCCGAGCTCGAGGGTGCCGGGTCGGCGGAGCTGCAGCTGCGGCCGCTCGGGGCGCGCACCGTGCCGTGGGAGGAGGCGCTGCGTCGGCGCCTGCTGGGGCTGCTGCCCCCGGCCGCCACGACGATCCAGGAGGTGGCCGAGCTCGACGTGCTCGTGGGGCGCGCCAGCGGCCTGGCCGCGCTGTCGGCGATCGACGAGTTCGCCGGTGGCAGCGCCGATCTCGTCGTCAGCCACGGGCAGACGGTCTTCCACTGGGTGACCGACGGCCGGGCCCGCGGCACCCTCCAGCTCGGCCAGCCGGCCGAGATCGTCGAGGCCACCGGCCTGCCGGTCGTGTCCGACCTGCGCGCCCGCGACATCGCGGCGGGCGGCCAGGGCGCCCCGCTGGCCGGCACCCTCGACGTGCTCCTGCTGCGCGGGCTGGGCCTCGACACCCCCGTCGCCGCGCTCAACCTCGGCGGCATCGCCAACGTCACCGTCGTGCCGCCGGTCGGCACCCCGCTCGCGTTCGACACGGGGCCGGCCAGCTGCCTCGTCGACGCGACGGTGACGCGGCTGACCGACGGGCGCCAGACGTACGACATCGACGGGCGGCGCGCCGCCGCCGGCCGGGTGGACGAGCCGCTGCTGCGGGTGCTGCTCGACGAGCCGTTCTTCGCCCTGCCGCCGCCGCGCTCGACCGGCCGCGAGCTGTTCACGACCGACTTCGTCGACCAGGCTCTGTCCCGGGCCGGGCACCCGGTCGCCGATGACGACCTGCTCGCGACGCTCACCGAGCTCACCGCCGTGACGGTCGCGGATTCGCTTGTGGGGCAGGGCGTTTCACGGGTCTATGCCTCCGGCGGCGGCGTGCACAACCCGACGATGCGAGCCGCGCTGCAGCGCCGCCTGGGGCCGGTCGAGCTGCGCACGTCGGACGAGCTGGGGTTGCCGGTCGACGCCAAGGAGGCCTATCTCATGGCGCTCGTCGGCTACCTGACCTGGCACGGCGTCCCGGGGGCGCTGCCCGGCACGACCGGCGCCCGCGAGCCGCACGTGCTCGGGCGCGTCTCGCCGGCGGGAGGGCGCGTGCCGCCCCCGCCCACCGACGTACGTCCGCGGCGGCTCGTCGTCGGACGCTGACCGGCCGGCGGTCGACCCAGCCGGTCGTCGTCCCCGGCGCCCGTCGTCCCGGCGGCACCACCCGGCGGGCCCAGCCTGCGGGGCCCAGCCTCAGCGCGCGACGGTGCCCGGCCCCTCCTGCCGCACCCGGTCGACCGGAGTGACGACGTAGGTCACCGGGCCGGCTGCCGGCTGCGGGTCGGTCCAGGTCTGCACGCCGCGCCGCGCCGGCACGATGTCGACGATGTGCCGCGCGTCGGCGAGGTCGCACGAGGTCGCCCGGTCCCGCGGCACGCGATAGACGACGAACAGCCGCGCGTCGCCGTCGGTGCCCGACCAGCGCAGCGTCGGCTGCCGGCCGCCGCGCCCGAGCACGACCCGGGTGATCGCGCGCGGCGCCCCGGGCCGGCCGTCGAGCCACGGCGACGCGGGGGTGAGCGACGGGCGGGAGTACCACGTGCGGTTGAGGATCCCGGTCGCGTCGAGCGCGTTGAGCCGCACCTGCTTCGCGGAGAAGAACATGTTGCCGTCGATCTGCGGGTAGCGGGTGTTGAACTCCAGGTGCGACGAGAGCTCCTCCGGGTCGTCCCAGCTGGGGTCGGCGTTGGCGGCGACCTTGTACGTGGCCTGGCCGATGAACAGGTGCACCCGGGTGCCCGTGACCTGCTCGGCCCACCAGTCGGTGACCTTCTCGTAGTCGGCCGCGGCGAACCCGCGGGACCAGTAGACCTGCGGCGCGATGTAGTCGACCGTCTCCTCGCGCACCCACTTGCGCGTGTCGGCGTAGAGGTCGTCGTAGGTCTCGGCACCGGCGGTGGTGTCGGAGCCCTCCGGGTCGGTCGCGCGGTTGCGCCAGATCGCGAACGGCGAGACGCCGAGCTGGGTGGTCGGGCGGGTGCGGCGGATGTCGTCGCGCAGGTCGCTCATGAAGCGGTTGATGTTGTCGCGCCGCCAGTCGTCCAGCGAGAACCCTTGTCCGTGCTCGGCATACGCGGCCGCGTCGTCGAAGACCTGACCCGCGACGGGATAGGGATAGAAGTAGTCGTCGAAGTGCACGGCGTCGATGTCGTAGCGCCGGACCGCGTCGATGATCGCGCGGCGGCACAGCTCGCGCACCTGCGGCAGCCCGGGGTTGTAGTAGAGCTTCCCGCCGTACGCCACCACCCAGTCCGGGTGCTGCGCACCCGGGTGCTCGGGCGCCAGGACGGACCGGTCGGCGCGCTGCGAGACCCGGAACGGGTTGAACCAGGCGTGCAGCTCCAGCCCGCGCTCGTGCGCGGCGTCGACCGCGAAACCCAAGGGATCCCAACCGGGTTCGACCCCCTGCGTGCCAGAGAGGTACGCCGACCACGGCTCGACGTCGGACGGCCAGAACGCGTCGGCGGTCGGCCGCACCTGCAGCACGATCGCGTTGTGCCGCTGCTGCTTGGCGAGGTCGAGCCAGCCGACCAGCTCCGTGCGCTGCTGCTCCGCGGACAGGCCCGTGCGCGAGGGCCAGTCGATGTTCTCCACCGAGGCGACCCACATCGCGCGCAGGTCGCGCTTGGGCGTGCGCGGGTCGGTCGGGCAGCCGCCGTCGGGCAGCGGCACGACCGGTCGGCCGGCGGCCAGGGCGGAGGAGGCGAACGGCGGGGCGACGAACGGGGCGGCCACCAGGCCGGCCCCGGCGGCCAGGGCAGTGCGGCGTGTGGGCTGGGTCATGGTCAAGATTTACCAGCGGTGCACCACTCGTGGTGATTTCTTGACCGAACTTCGTGTCGGCCGCCGCTCGGGGAGCGGGCGACCGGATCGCCCTCGTCAGCCGCGCGCGGTCACAACCACGACACCTGGTCCTTGAGCAGCGCGTAACCCACGAAGGCCACGATGTCGAGCAGGGCGTGCGCGATGACGAGCGGCATCACCCGGCGGGTGCGGGCGTACACCGCTCCGAAGACGATGCCCATGACGATGTTGCCGACGAAGCCGCCGAAGCCCTGGTAGAGGTGATACGTCCCGCGGATGAGGGCCGAGACCAGCACGACCTTCGGCAGCGACCAGCCGGCCTGGCTCCACCGGGTGAACAGGAAGCCGACCATCACGACCTCCTCGAGCACGCCGTTCTGGATCGCGGCGAGCACCAGTACCGGCAGCGACCACCAGTCCTCGCCCAGCGCGGAGGCGGCGATCGTGGTGTTGAGACCCATCGCCCGCGCGACGAGGTAGAGCCCCAGCCCGGGGATGCCGATGACGGCGGTGAGCACCACGCCGAGGGCGAGGTCGGGGCCGGGCTTGCGCGTGTCGAAGCCGACGAACCTTGCAGGAGAACGGATCTCGCGGCTGAGGAAGTAGAGCGCGAGGCCGACGGTCACCAGGCCGAGTCCGATGCCGACGAGCTGGTACGCCAGGTCGAGCCAGGAGTTCTGCGCCTGGCTGTTGTTCATCGTCGTGGTCTGCTCAGCGAGCGGGCGGCTGTCGCTGAGCTTGCGCAGGATCGACAGCACCGCATAGATCGCCGACGCGCCGAGGCCGGCGAGCAGCACCAGGGTGGTCTCGGTCTGGATCTGCCGCGGCGTGAGCGAGGTGCGAGGGACGGGCAGCACCCCGCGCCAGTCGCGGACCGGGGGCGGGGTGGCCGTCACGTGCCTCAGGGTAGGCGGTTCAGTCCTGGATCCGGGCGAACGGAACGGCCTGCTCGACCTCGAGCGCGGTCTGGATCAGCAGCGCGTCGGCGCCGCGCGCGGCGGACAGCATGACGCCGATGGGTCGGCCGTCGGACGTGCGCCCGGTGGGCAGGGAGATCGCGGGTGCGCCGGTGGCGTTGTGCAGCGGGGTGAATCCGGCGTAGTCGCAGACCTTCTGGAAGGCCGCCTCGAACGCGCCGTTCGGGTCGAGCTCGCCGAGGCGCGGGGTCGTGCGGGTGAGCACGGGGCTGAGCACCAGGTCGAGCCCGCGCAGCTGACGGTCGTAGACCAGACCCGAGGCGCGCAGACGGCTGAGGAACAGCGGCGCGCGCCAGACCCGCCGGCGCCCCTGTCCGGCCAGGCCGAGCGTCATCGGGTCGAGCGCCGACTTGTCGAACCCCTTGCCGAACATCAGCGGGCCGCCGTCCGCCGCCGTCATCGCGAGGAACGACCAGTAGTCGATGAAGTCCTCGCGGAAGGAGTCGGGGATCGGCGGGTCGTAGGGCTCGACGTGGTGACCGAGCGACTCGAGCGTGCGCGCGAGATCCTCTGTGGCAGAGCGGGTCTCGGCGTCGGTCGGCGGGGCGACGGGCGAGTCGAGCAGCAGCCCGATGCGCAACCGCTTCTCCGGCGGGGAGGTGACCCGGCCGACCGGCGGAAGCCGCCGCGGGCGGTAGACCTGCTCGGCGGCGGCGTAGAACGTCGCGACGTCGCGCACGGTGCGGGTCAGCACCCCGTCGCTCACGATGCGCACCGGCATGGCCGCGGACGACTCGCCGATGCGCAGCCGGCCGCGGGTGGGCTTGAGCCCGACCAGGCCGCACGCCGCGGCGGGGATGCGGATCGACCCGCCCCCGTCGTTGCCGTGCGCGATGGGCACGACCCCGGCCGCGACGTACGCCGCGGATCCGCCGGAGGAACCGCCGGCGGAGAAGTCGGTGTGCCAGGGGTTTCGGGTGAGGGTGCCGTCGGCGCGTTCGGTGGTGGGCGTCCAGCCGAACTCGGGCATGCGCGAGGTGCCGATCGGGACGAGACCGGTGGCGAGCAGCTGGTCGACGACCTTGCCGTTCTTGCGGACCGGCAGCTGCGGCGGCGTCGCCCGCGACCCCACGGTCATCGGCAGACCGGCGACGGGCACGTTGTCCTTGAACAGGGTCGGGACTCCGGCCAGGTCCGCCGCGGCCGGGTCGGCGGTGCGCGCGCGGGCCCGGGCGCGCTCGAAGTCGGTGCGCTCGAGCGCGGTGAGCTGCGCCTCGACGGCCTCGCTGCGGGCGATCGCGGCCTCGATCGCCTCGGCCGGAGACACCTCGCCGCGGCGGATCAGCTCGGCGAGCGCCGTGGCGTCGTGGTCGGCCAGGGCGTCGTCGGTGAACGCGTGCACCCGGGTCGCGGCGGTCGTGCGGTCGGAGGTGGCGCTGCTCATCCCGGCAAGTTACTTCACGGTAGTGCGCGGTGCGGGCGAAATCGTCCGGGTCGGGCGGACGACGGACCGGCACAAGTTGCCTGATCGGGCGCCCAGAGCCCCTCCGGGACCCGTTGTGCCGGTCGGTCGTGCGGCTACGGCCGGGTCAGCCGCGCCCGCAGCTGCGCAACGTCGGCCTCGGTCCACCCGTTCTGCCGCAACCACCCCTCCACCGAGCCGGCGGTGTCGCGGATGGCGGCGAGCAGCCGCGGCATGGTGTCGGGGGAGGGCGTGTGCTCCGCCAGCGCGCGGCCGCTGAGGTTGTCGGCGTAGGCCGGGATCGTCATCAGCCGCTCGACCACCCGCTCGATGCGCTCGCCGGTGGCGAGGTAGTCGGCGCTGATCACCTCGTCCGACGCGCCCGCGACCGACAGCGCCATCGCGACCACGGTGCCGGTGCGGTCCTTGCCCGCCGCGCAGTGCACCACGGCCGCCCCCTCGGCCTCGGCGACCACGCGCAGCGCGTTGCTCACCGAGTCGGGGCGGTCGGCGAGGTAGCCGAGGTAGTGGCTGGTCCAGTGGTTCGCGTCCTTCGGCTCGGCCCGCCGCGCGTCGGCGTCGCGCCACGGCAGCACCAGCGCGTCCTCGACGGCGACCTTGCGCTCGCGGAAGAACGAGTGGTGGTGGTGCGTCAGCGACTCCACCTCGACGAGCGGCCCGGGCCCGGTGAGCTGCAGCTCGACGTCGCTGCGCAGGTCGACGATGTCGGTGACCCCGCGCCGCTCGACGAGCTCCTCGACGTCGGCCGGGGTGAGGGTCTGCAGGTTGTCCGAGCGCAGCAGCCGCCCCGGCTGCACCTCCCCACCGTCGGCGAGCGGCGTCCCACCGAGGTCGCGCATGTTGGCCAGGCCGTCGAGGTCGATCCACGCAGGACTCACGGGACCCACGGTAAGCCGTGCCCTCGCCGGCCCCGCGCCACGCTCCGCCGGAGCACCGCCGGCCCGTGCGCTCCGCCGCACGTCTCGGCGGTGGACCGCGATGGCGTACGTCGGTGCCGGCTCAGCGGGACGGGTCCAGCGGTTCGCGCAGCAGGCGGGGCAGGAACGCCGCGCCAGGGGCTCCGGGACCGTTGGCGGCGCGGTCGTCGGGGTTGGAGAACGCGCAGCGCTGCAGCGACAGGCAGCCGCAGCCGATGCACGAGTCGAGGCCGTCGCGCAGCTTCTCCAGCGCCTTGATGCGCTCCTCGAGCAGGCCGTGCCAGTGCCGGGAGATGCGGTTCCAGTCGGCCTTGGTGGGCGTGCGGTTCCGCGGCAACCGACTGAGCTCCTCGCGCACCTCCTCGAGCGACAGCCCGACGTTGGACGCGGCCCGGACGAACGCCAGGCGGCGCAGCACGCTGCGCTCGAAACGCCGCTGCCCACCCGAGGTGCGCGTGGACGCGATGAGCCCCTGCGCCTCGTAGTAGCGCACCGCGCTGGCCGCGAACCCGCTGCGCTGAGCGACCTCACCGACGGTGAGCTGGTCGTGCTTCGAGCGCTCCACGACATCACCCCTTGACTTCAAGTTGAGTTGAACTTGAAGCATGGCCGGCATGAGCAATCACGTCAACGCACAAGACCTTTCGACCACCTCACCCGTCGCCCTGATCACCGGCGGCTCCGCGGGCCTCGGGCGCGAGCTCGTGCACGCCCTGGCCGCGCGGGGCTGGACCGTCGTCACCGACGGCCGCGACCCGGACCGGCTGCGCGAGGCGACCGCACAGCTGCCGACGGTGCACGCGGTCGCCGGCGACGTGTCCGACCCGGAGCACCGCGCCGCTCTCGTCGACCGGGTCACCGGGCTCGGCCGGCTCGACCTGCTGCTGCACAACGCGAGCGATCTCGGACCGACTCCGCTGCGGCCGTTGCGCGACCTCGCGCTCGAGGAGCTGCGGGCGGTGTGGGCGGTCAACGTCGGCCCCGGCCTCGACCTCACCCGCCCGCTGCTGCCGCTGCTGACGGCGAACGACGGTGTGCTGGCGTCGATCTCGTCGGACGCGGCGGTGGAGCACTACCCGACGTGGGGCGGTTACGGCGCCTCCAAGGCCGCGCTCGACCACCTCACGCTGACCTGGGGCGAGGAGGAGGGCCTGCGCGCCTATGCCATCGACCCGGGCGACATGCGCACCGCGATGCACCAGGCGGCCTTCCCCGACGAGGACATCTCCGACCGACCGCTGCCGGAGACCGTCGTGCCGCACGTCCTGGCGATCCTCGACCAGCGGCCACCGTCGGGACGCCTGCGCGCGGCCGACTTCGCGCCGGCGCAGGCGCGCGCATGACCACCCCCGCCGCGCACGCCGCGACCCCGCTGCCAGCCGCCGGTCACGCGCCCGGTGCCGGCCTCGCGGCGACCGGCCCGCCCGAGCAACGCGGCCTCCGCCGTGACGAGGTACGCCTGCTGGTCGCCTCCGGCGACGGCGTCACCCACACCCGGTTCACCCGGATCGCCGACCACCTGCAGCCGGGCGACCTCGTGGTCGTCAACAACTCGGCGACGGTCGCCGGGCAGCTCGACGCCGTCAGCGACCGACGCGGTGCGGTGGTGGTGCACCTGGCGACCCCGCTCGACGACGGCGCCTGGGTGGTGGAGCTGCGCAGCGCCCCCGACGCAGAGCGGCCAGTGCTCGACGCCGAGGCCGGCGAGCGGCTGCGCATCGCGGACGTCACGCTCACCCTGGTCTCCGGCTACCCGCAGGACGGCTCGTCCCCCACCGGGTCGGGCAACCGGTTGTGGCGGGCCGAGGTCGACGGCGACCTCGCCTCGCGGGCCGAGCGCTCGGGCCGGCCCATCGCCTACGGCTACCTCGATCGCCGATACCCGCTGTCGACGTACCAGAACGTCTTCAGCACCGTCCCGGGCAGCGCCGAGATGCCTTCTGCGGGAAGGCCGTTCACCGGCGGGGTGCTCGCGGACCTGGTCGGTCGCGGGGTCGCGACGGCCACCGTCACGCTGCACACGGGCGTCTCGTCGCAGGAGGCCGGGGAGGGGCCGCAGCCCGAGCGCTTCGAGGTCCCGGAGGTCACGGCGCGGATGGTCAACGCCACGCGCGCCGGCGGGGGCCGAGTGGTCGCGGTCGGCACCACCGTCACCCGCGCGCTGGAGTCGGCGGTCACGCCGGGCGGCCGGGTCGAGGCGACGCGGGGCTGGACCGAGCGGCTCGTCACGCCGTCCGACCCGCCGCGCGTCGTCACCGGGCTGGTCACCGGCTGGCACGACCCCGAGGCGTCGCACCTGCTGCTGGTCGAGGCGGTCGCCGGGGCGGAGCTGACCGAACGGGCGTACGCCGCCGCCACCTCCGGCGGCTACCTCTGGCACGAGTTCGGCGACTCCGCGCTGCTCCTGCCGTCGCTCGTCCTCCCACCCCCGTGAGACACCCAAGTCTGATCGGTGTCTCAGCCGTCCCGACGCCTCCGCACCCGGCGGACCGCGCGGGCGCGCCGCTCGCCCTCGCGGCGCAGCGCTCCCCAGTTGGCCGACAGCGGCAGCATCCAGCGGCGCTTGCGGGCCAGCAGCGTGAGGCCCGCGCCGACGACGACCGCGAGGACCAGGCCGAGGGTGGGGTGGCCCAGCTGGGCGCACACCACCAGGGTGCTGCTGGCGGCGAGGGCGCAGGTGGCGTAGAGCGGGCTGCTGCCCAGCACCGCCGGCACCTGGCGCAGCACGATGTCGCGCACCATCCCGCCGCCGACGGCGGTGACGACCCCGAGCAGCACGGCGGGCAGCCAGCCGAGGCCGGTGTCGAGCGTCTTGAGGGCGCCGGCGCCGGCCCAGGCGCCGAGCGAGACCGCGTCGATCCACGGCCAGGCCCGGTCCCAGGTGCGCCCGCCCTCGACCTGCACCAGGAAGGCGATCGCCGCGCCGGCGAGCGCGGTGAGGATGTAGGCGTTGTCGAGCAGTGCGGCGGGCGGGCCGGCCTGCAGCAGGGTGTCGCGGATGAGTCCGCCGCCCAGGCCGGAGATGATCGCGAGCACCGCGAAGCCGACCGGGTCGAGCCGGGCGGCCCGGGCCACGACCCCGCCGAGCATGGCGTTGCCGAGCACGCCGGCGAGGTCGACCCAGCGCAGCGCGTCGAGCACCGACGAGTCGGCAGCGGGCATGGCGGGATCAGTCCAGTCCGGCGACCAGCTCGAGGACGACGGCCGCGAAGGCCTCGGGCTCCTCGACGTGCGGGAAGTGGCCGGACGCGGCGAGCGTCACGACCTGGGCGCCCTGGGCCGTCTGGCGGTAGGCGCTGATCATCGCGGGCGCGGCCACCAGGTCGTCGATGCCGTGCACGAGCAGGTGCGGCTGCCGCAGCCGCGGGAGCAGACCGAGGGTGGAGCGGTACATCGGCTCGATGAGCGGCAGGTGCGACATGCCGCGCTCGCGCTGCTCGTCGGTCAGCTCGGAGTCACGCATCAGCCGCAGGTAGCGCTCCTGCCCGTCGGCGTCATGGAAGAACAGCTCGAGATAGTGCTCGCCGAGCCGCTGCGTCGCCTCGCGAGCGCCGTCGGCGGGGCTCAGGTGGTCGGGCCGGGCGGCGATCTCCTCGCACAGCACCGCGCCCTCCTCGTCACCGAGCTCGCGCAGCCGCTTGGCCGCGACCGGCAGCCGGTGCCGGTCGGTGAGGTCGGCGTCGAAGGTCGGGCAGGAGAAGATCACCGCGCTGACCGCGTCGGGGTGGGCGACGGCGTACTCCAGCGCGACGGGCGCGCCCGCCGAGTGGCCGAGCAGCACCCACCGCTCGATCCCGAGCTCGCGGCGCACCGCCTCGAAGTCGGCGATCAGCAGGTCGCGGGTGAGCGGCGGCTCGGCGGGCAGCGGGTCGGAGCGCAGCGCGCCCCGCTGGTCGACCGCGACGAGCCGCACGTGCCGGCTCAGCAGGTCGCCGACCGAGGCGGTGAGGTCATAGCTGCCCTGCCCCGGGCCGCCGTGCACGTAGAGCACGGCCGTGGACCGTGACCCGCGGTCGTCGACGAACACGCGGGTGCCGCCGACGTCGACGAACAGCTCAGCCATGCGGTCAGCCTACGGCGCAGGGCTGCCGGCCGACGGCGTACGTCGGGCGCGCCTGGACATGACGAGGCCCCGGGAGCGATCGCTCCCGGGGCCTCGACGTGATGCCTGGATCAGGCAGGCAGGTTCAGGACCTGGCCGACGAAGATCAGGTTCGGGTTCGAGACCGTCTTCGAGTTGGCGGCCCAGAGGGTGCGCCAGCTGTCGATGCCGTGCTTCTCGGCCAGCTTGCCCAGCGTGTCGCCGGCCTTGACGGTGATGGTCTCGTTGGAGGCCTTCACCGAGGGGACCGACTTCTTGTGGGTGTGCTTGGTCGACTTCTTCTCGCTCTTGGAGAAGCTCTTCTTCTCGGACTTGCTCGACTTGTGGGTCGACTTCTTGGCCGGGGCGTCCTGCTTGACCTCGGCGCGCTCGCTGGAACGCGAGGAACGCTCACGCGTCTCGGTGCGCTCCGGGCGGTCGTTGTTGCGCTCGCGGGTCTCGGTGCGACGCTGCGGGGCCTCGGTCTCGCGCTCCTGCTCCTGGGTGTCGACCGAGGAGGAGGACGACGAGCCGCCGTTGCTCGCGGTCAGGCCGGCGCGCTTGGAGCACACGGGCCAGGCGCCCGGGCCCTGCGCGGCCAGGGTGCGCTGCGCGACGCGGATCTGCTCAGCCTTGCTGGCCTGGTTGGGCATGCCCGACCCGCCGAAGGCGCGCCAGGTGGACAGCGAGAACTGCAGGCCGCCGTAGTAGCCGTTGCCGGTGTTGATGCTCCAGTTGCCGCCGGACTCGCACTGCGCGACGCGGTCCCAGACGCCGGTGTCAGCGTTCGCGGGGGCAGCGCCACCCACGGTCACGGCCGCGATGGTCGCGGCGCCGGTGGCGGCGAGCGTGGTCACTCGGGCCTTGCGGTTGTTCAGCAAAAGTTCTTCCCTTCGTGTTGCCGCCTCGCAGCACGAAGCCGCCCGGCCCCGATGGTGATCGGTCGGCCTGACGTGCGTACGTCCGCGCCTCTGCTGGGTCCGGAAGTTCCGGCGCCGCGCCCACGGGAGGAATCGGCGAGTGGGCACGCCAGCTGCTCGGTCCTGTTCATGTCTCCGGGCCGAGCCAGACCACGAGTGGTCACGCGTTAACCGTTTCGTGACCAACATTCGTTACACCCGAACCCCCGAATGTGACGCGGCTCACAAGCACTGGTGTTACTGAGGATTCGCTGTGACGGCTATATCGCGGGCCCGTGCACGCGGGCGGTCGCGCCCGCGCGAGGCCGCTGAGCCCCCGTCTGCGTACGCTCTCCGCCCGTGAGCTGGGACCCGGTGCGCGACGCCGAGCCGAAGGTGGAGCGCAGGTCCTCGATCGGGTGGCACCTGGAGCGGCCGCGGCGCCGCGTGATGCCTGTGGTCTGGGCGGCCCTGGCCGCGCTGTTCGGCTGGTTGGCCTGGATGGCGTTCGTCGAAGGGGGGCCCGTCGGCGCGGCCGTCCCGCTCGTGATCGCCGCAGCGCTGGTGTGGATGGTCCCGGCGCCGCGGCGGGTGGCTCGTGAGCCGCGGACGGTCCCTTCGGGCCAGGGGCTGGGCGTGCTGCTGCCGATGCAGGGCAAGTCGCTGCGGTTCGTCGCGATCGGCTCGTTGTGCATCGTCCTTGCGCTCGTCGCCGGCGTGCGCGGGCTGCTGAACCGGGAGCTGCTCCCGAGCGTCTTCGTCATCGGGTTGGCCGTGCTCGCGGCGATCGCCATGGCCGACGAGCTGCAGATGAGACGGCGCGGCCCGCGCGGGCTGGTGCTGACCCCGTCGGGCGTCGAGCTGCACGACCGCAACCCGGTGGAGACGTGGGCGTGGGACCGCATCGGCGACGTGCACGCCTGGCACACGTGGGTGCCGATGCACAACGCCAACCACCTCCCGTTCGGACCGCGGCCGGAAGCCTCGAACCGGCTCACGCTCACCGTGCGACCGCCCGGTGCGGCCGGAACCCCCGACCGCGGAACCGGGCACGGCGACGCCGACATCGAGTCCGACGACCTCCTGTGCGACCCGGTGGCGGCGTTCCACTTCCTTCGGCTCTACGCCACCGACCCGTCGCTGCGCTGGGAGCTCGGCAGCGACGCGGCGCTGCGCCGGTGGGGAGTCCTCACCGGCGCGACCCGGCCATGAGGCTTCGACGCCGCTGCCTGCAGGTCTGCGTGCGAGGGTGAGGCGGTGATGTCGTCGACGGCCGCGCGGGTGCTCGTGGTGGAGGACGAGCGGGCGCTCGCCGGGATGATCCGCAACTATCTCGACCGGGCCGGCCACGACGTACGCATGTGTCACGACGGCGCGACCGCGGTGGAGGTCTCGCGCGAGTGGGTGCCCGACGTGCTGGTGCTCGACCTCGGGCTGCCGGGGCTCGACGGGATCGAGGTGTGCCGGCGGGTGCGTGAGTTCTCCGACCCGCTGGTGCTCATGGTGACCGCACGGGACGACGAGACCGACACGCTGATCGGGCTGTCGGTCGGTGCCGACGATTACGTCACCAAACCGTTCCGGCCGCGCGAGCTGGTGGCCCGCGTGGGGGTGCTGCTGCGGCGGCCGCGCGCGTCGACCCCGCCGGTCGCCGTGCTGCGGCTGGGGGCGCTGGAGCTCGACCCGCAGGCGCGCACGGTCGTGGTCGCGGGAGCGCCGGTGCACCTCACGAAGCTCGAGTTCGACCTGCTGGCAACGCTTCTCGCGCAGCCGCGGCGGGCGTTCGCTCGGCGCGAGCTGATCGCCGAGGTGTGGGGAGCCGACTGGGTCGGCGACGAGCACCTGGTCGACACCCACGTGAAGCACCTGCGCCGCAAGCTGGGCGACGACCCGGCGAGGCCGGCGTACGTCGTGACGGTGCGCGGGGTCGGCTATCGGGCGGGTGAGGGCGCGTGAGCCGTGAGCGTGGCCGGCCCAGGCTGTCGACGGGGCTGCTGTTCGCACAGCTGGCGGTGCTCGTGGTCGCGGCGGTCGTGGCCGCCGTGACGGCAGCCCTGGTGGGGCCGCCCCTGTTCCACGAGCACATGGTGCGAGCGGGCGCGGACCCGTCGTCCAGCACCCTCGCGCACGTCGAGGAGGCCTTCCGGTCGGCCGGGCTGATCACGCTCGCCACGGCCGGCGGGGCGGCCGTGCTGGCCGCCGCGGTGGTGGCGTGGGTGCTGGGTCGCCGGCTCGCGCGGCCGCTGACCTCGATGGCGACCGCGGCGGGTGAGATCGCTGACGGGCGACGCGACGTGCGGCTGGACGAGCCGAGCACGCCGGCCGAGATCGCCACGGTGACAACGGCTTTCAACCGGATGGCGGACGACCTGGAGCAGACCGAGCAGGTGCGTCGCCGGCTGCTCTCCGACCTCGCGCACGAGCTGCGCACACCGCTGGCGACGATGACGGCCTATCTCGACGGGCTCGAGGACGGGGTGGAACCGGACGCGTCGACGGCCGGCGTGCTGCGCGAGCAGGTCGAGAGGCTGACCCGCCTGACCCACGACCTGCGCGCCGTGTCGCAGGCCGACGAATCGGCGCTGGTGCTGGACCGCGAATCCATAGATGTCACAGCGCTTCTCGCCGCTTCGGTCGAACCGGTGCGCACGCGCCTGGCGGGGTCTGCGGTGTCGCTGCGCTCGGACGTGGCGCCCGGACTGGTGGTCACCGGCGACCGCCTGCGGCTCCAGCAGGTCATGACCAACCTGCTCGACAACGCGGTGCGGCACACGAGCGCGGGCAGCATCACGGTGCGGGCCGAGGCGCGGGACGCCGTCGAAGTGGTCGTCAGCGACACCGGTGAGGGGATCGCGGGCGAGCACCTGGCGTACGTCTTCGACCGGTTCTTCCGCGCCGACACCGCGCGTGACCGCGACCACGGCGGCTCAGGGCTGGGTCTGGCGATCTGCCGCGCGATGGTGCACGCGCACGGCGGGACGATCACGGTGGCCAGCGACGGGCCGGGGACGGGTGCGACGTTCACGGTGCGCCTGCCGCGCGCCTGACTCCATCGAATCTCCATCGAACGCCCATCCGCCGAGGGTGGGCCCGGCCGCAGGCTGGGGTGAGAACCGCCCAGCTGCAACCAGATCGGAGCACCCCGTGCCACGACGTACGTCCTTGGTCGCCACCACCGCCCTCCTCACCGGCAGCCTTCTGCTCGCCGGGTGCGGCAGCGGGGACAGCTCGACCGGAGCCGGTGGGAGCCAGAGCAGCGGGCACGACATGAGCACGATGGACAGCTCCAGCTCGGCACCGGCGGACTCCGGGCGGCAGGGCGACGTGATGTTCGCGCAGATGATGATCCCGCACCACCAGCAGGCGATCGAGATGGCCGACATCGCGCTGAGGAAGCCGTCGTCGTCGGCCCAGGTGAAGAAGCTCGCGACCGACATCCGCAAGGCGCAGGGCCCGGAGATCACGACGATGACCGGGTGGCTGAAGTCGTGGGGTGCGCCCACCTCGATGCCGGGCGGTCACGACATGAGCGGCATGATGTCGCCGGCCGAGATGGATGGGCTGAAGAAGGCCGAGGGGCCGGAGTTCGACCGGCAGTGGCTGACGATGATGATCAAGCACCACCGGGGTGCGGTGCAGATGGCGCAGGACGTCAACAAGACCACGAACAACCCCGACGTGCGCACGATGGCCAACGGCATCATCAAGAGCCAGAACGCCGAGATCCGCACGATGGAGAGGTTGTTGAAGAAGTAGCCGCCTCCGCAGGCGAATCGGCCCACGCCGCCGGCGGTTCCTGACAAGCTGCTCGCGTGTGGACGGAGGATGACGATGCGGCGCTGCGTCGTGAGGCGATGGCATGGCTGGCCGTCCGCACCGATGACCAGCGGCACTACCTGTCCACGGATGAGATCGGCGAGTTCCGATTCCGCGGCGAACGTTTCCCGCTCATGGATCGCCAGCGCGGCATCCGCAAGCCAGCCCAATTGCAAGCGGCGCTGTCCATCCGCACGACATTCCGGCCGGACGGCGCCGAACGACCCTACGAAGACGCGCTGCGGCCCGACGGTCTGATCAGCTACAAGTGGCGCGGCACCGACCCCGACCATCCGGAGAACCGCGGACTCCGGCGGGCTTATGAGCAGCAGCTACCGCTGATCTGGTTCTACGGCGTCGGGGTGGGCACCTATCAAGCGGTCTTCCCTGTCTTCATCGTCGCCGAGGACCGAGCACTGCACGAGTTCGTCCTGTCGCCGATCGAGGGCGTCTTGCCCCAGGCCGGTGACACCCTCCAGGAGGAAGTGCTGCGTCGCTACGTGGCCCGGGAGGCGAAGCATCGCCTGCATCAGCCAATCTTCCGTGGGATGGTGCTGCGGGCATACGGCGAGCGCTGCAGTGTCTGCGAGCTGCGGCACGCCGTCCTGCTGGACGCGGCCCACATCGTGCCCGACAGCGATCGGGCGGGCATTGCGGCCGTACGAAATGGGTTGTCCCTGTGCAAGATTCACCACGCGGCCTACGACACGGGCATCCTCGGCATTCGCCCCGATTACACCTTGGCCATCCGTGAAGAGGTCTTGCGTGAGGTGGACGGACCGATGCTGCGGCACGGACTGCAAGACATGCACGGCCAGCGCCTGCGTGTTCTTCCTCGCCGCAGGTCCGAAAAGCCGGATCCCGACCTTCTGGAGATGCAGTGGGATCGGTTCCTGGCTTCCTGAGCGCCCCGCTGTCCGAACCATTCGGACAGCCCCGGCTCACCCCAGCGTGAGCTCGGGCGACAGACCGACCTCCGTGGCCGAGCGCAGCCAGAACTCCTTCGCCAGCTCGACGTTGCTGGCGGCGGGCGAGCGGCCGACGAGCGTGGGCTGCCCGCGGCACTCGTACGCCTTCGCCGGACCGACGTAGCTGCCGGACGGGATGTCCTCGACGGCGGCGAACAGAAGCGGCTCGGTGCCGGCCTCGGCATCCCGGGCGATGAAGCGGTTGGCGAGCTGCATCACGACGTGCGGGCCACGCTTGCCGCTGTGGTTCTGCAGGTTGGTGGCGGAGTAGCCGGGGTGAGCGGCGAGCGAGCGCACCGACGAACGCCCCTCGAGGCGCCGGGCGAGCTCGAGCGTGAAGAGCAGGTTGGCCAGCTTCGCCTGGGCGTACGCACCGGCCGGGTCGTACGCCCGCTGCTCCCAGTGCAGGTCGTCCAGCGCGATCCTGCCGCGGCGATGCGCCTGCGAGGACACGGTGACGACGCGGTCGCGCAGGTGCGGGAGCAGCTGGAGGGTGAGGGCGAAATGGCCGAGGTGGTTGGTGCCGAGCTGCAGCTCGAAACCATCGGCGGTCCTGCCCTGCGGGACCATCATGATCCCCGCGTTGTTGAGCAAGATGTCGATCGGCTCGGACCAGTCGGCGGCGAAGGCGCGCACCGAGTCGAGGCTGGCGAGGTCGAGCTGGCGCACCCGCACGTCGCCGGTGATGGCGGACGCGGCCCGCTCGCCACGGCTGACGTCGCGAACGGCCAGGGTGACCGTGGCGCCGCGCGCCGCCAGGTGGGTGGCCGCGACCTGGCCGAGGCCGCTGTTGCCGCCGGTCACCACCGCATGGCGGCCAGTCAGGTCGGGGATGCGGTCAGGGGTCCAGGGGGACGTCATCGCCATGCCGCGAAAGTAGCCAGCGCCTACATAGTTGTCAACGGATACATTCTGCCGGGTTTGGCGCAGAATAGGCAGGTGACCGACAGCGCCCGCTATCACCACGGCAACCTGCGGCCCGCCCTGCTCGCCCGGGCCGTGGAGGTCATCGAAGTCGACGGCGTCCGCGACATGAGCCTGCGCCGGATCGCCCGCGATCTCGGGGTGAGTCACGGCGCGCCGCAGCGGCACTTCAGCGGGAAGGCCGACCTGCTCGACGCGGTGGCGAAGCAGGGGTTCACGATGCTCGGCGAGGCCTACGCCGAGACCATGCGCAACGTCGGCGGCGGCGACCGCCTGACCGCGCTGGCGGTCACCTATCTGGAGTTCTCGATGGCCCGGCCCGAGCTGGTGCAGCTGATGTTCACCCGCAAGCACTCACCGGTCGAGGGGATGGACGAGGCGGTGGCGGAGGCCTTTCGCGTGCCGCTGGAGGTCATCGCCGAAGAGCAGCGGCGCGGCAACCTGATCGAGGGCGACCCCGAGCAGCTCGGCATCTATGTCGTCGCGGTGCTGCACGGCCTGACCTCGCTCGCCAACGCCGGCTTCATCACGGCCGGGTCGTCGCAGAGCCTGCTGGCCAGCGCCGCCGACCACGTGCTTGACGGGTTGCGTCCGCGCTGACTCTCCTTTGGGGCACGTGGTGCCCCAGAGTAAAGGCGCCGCCGGGCTCCACCCGGGCCCGACCGCACCGCACACGACGTCAGCCCACGCACAGCACGAGGCCCGCGCCGACGTACGACGCGGGCCTCGTGATCTGACCAGGGTCAGTTGTTCTGGTTCTCACCCTTGCGCTGCCGCAGCTCCTCGAGCTGCCGGGCGGCGGCGTCGCGGCCACCGAGGCCGAACGCCAGCGCCGCGGCCGCGGCACCGCCGACGACCAGGGCGCCGAAGGCGAGCTCGATGATCGAGTCGGCGATGCCCATGTACTTCAGGCCCATTGCCGAGAACAGCACGATCGTCGCGACCCGGATGACGAGCGGCGTCGCGCCCTCGCCACCGATCAGCTTGGCGAGCAGGTTCGCGATGAACACGCCCGCCGCGATGATCGCCGCGCCGAACACGACACGTCCGCCGAGCTCGAGCACCTCGCTGAGGAAGCGGGTGATCTGCGGGAAGTTGAGCGTCTGCGCCGCCATCACCGCGAAGAACAGCACGATCGCGACCTGCACGATCTTGGTGATGATCGGGGTGGCGCTCTTGCCCTCCGGCAGCAGGTCGGCGTCACGCAGCACGCGGTCCGTGCCGACGCCCTCGAGGATCTGGCCGAGGATGTCGGCCGCGAACTTCGCGATCAGACCACCCAGCGCCAGCAGCAGCAGCGCCGCCAGGATCACCGGGATGGCGTCGAAGATCGTGGTGAGCATCCGCTCCGCCGGCCGCGAGATCGACTGGATCCCGAGGATCTGCAGGGCGGCGATGCTGACGACGATCATGATCAGCGCGTACGCGATCGTGGCCAGGGTCTTCGCGATCCGCTGACCGACGCTGCCGGCGCCACCAGCCCCGGGGCCGCCCTGCTGGGCGGGCGCCTGGCCGGTCTGCTGGGCGTACTGCTGGCCGATCTGGCCACCCTCAGCCGGGTTGTTGTACGCCTGCTGCTGCTCGCGGTGGCCGGTCGCCTCGGCCGTCACCTGGTTCTGAGCGCCGCGCGCCCGACCCAGCCAGCGGTCGATCGGGAGCGCGGAGAGCGCGGTCTCGATGAGCTCGCGCACGACCTTCGCCAGGAGCGCGCCGATGACGAACACGACGCCGGCGCCGATCAGCTTGGGCAGGAACGAGGTCACCCCGTTGAGCAGGTTCTGCACGGGGGCGAGCGCCTGGTCGAGCTGGAACAGCTGGAGGACGGCGATCAGACCGAACATCCAGACCAGCAACGACACGATCTGCCCGAGCGACTGACCGATGCTCGAACCGTCGGCGCTGCTTCTCTGCAGGGCCGGGACTCTGCCGACCAGGGCCGCGAAGGCCCGGGTCACGAGTTTGGCCACGATCCAGGTCACGGCCAGGATCACGACCGCGAGGATCGCCTTCTGGGCGATGTCGGCCCAGTTGAACTCGTCCCAGAACGCGGTCTGGAACCGAGCTGGGGCCAAGGTCGGAATGGTCATCCCTTCACCTCTTCATAGGTGGCTGGCTGTCGGCTCGACAATATGGCGCTTGTCAATACATACGACGGCCCAGAAGGGTGCAGCCGGGGGACGGCTGCACCCTTCTGGGCGCGGTAGTAATCCGAACGGTCAGTCGCGCAGCGCGCGGCGGGCGTACGCCCACGCGAGCCCGAACGCGCTGGCCAGGCCGGTCGCACCGAGCGCCACGGCGCGGTTGCTGCCGCCGTCGCCGACGACACCGGTGTCGACGCGCGGGCCGGACGGGCCGCCGTCGGTGGGGGCCGCGGTGGAGCTGTCGGTCGGCGTGCTGGTGCCGGTCGCCGTCGGGCTGTGCGTGCCCGTCGCCGTGGGGCTGTGCGTGCCGGTGCCCGTCGGGCTCGCGGTCGGCTTGGTCGTCGGGCTCGCGGTGCCGCCGGTGACGGCGATCGTGCCGAGCGTGAGGTTCTGACCCTTCAGCGGCTCGCAGTCGATCTCCGACTCGCCCTGGTCGTCGGCGATCAGGACGGCCATCTCGCCGACCTTGACCGTGAGGCTGCCGGCCGTGCGCGGCGTGAACTCCTCGCCCTCGCCGGAGCCGCGGACGGTCATGGTGCCCGAGGACGGCACGCTCGCCGGGGTGTTGAAGTCGACGAGCGCGACCTGCTCCTGCGAACCCACGGTGTACAGGTGCAGGCTGCCGCCCTCCGTCACGACGGTGTAGTCGCTGTCGCGCAGCGCCTGCACGGCGTCGTTGCCCATCGTGATGCGGGCCTTGAACTGCGGCGCGTCGACGGCCTCGCCCTTGCGCACGCTCTCCGGCAGGTCGGCGCTGATGTTGAGCGTCCACGGGTCGTCGAAGGAGTAGGACTCGCCGTCCTCGGCCAGGTAGGAGCAGGCGTACTTCAGGCCGGAAAGCTCTGCGGCACTAGCGGATCCGGCGAAGGCGAGCGGCGCCATGGTCACGCCGAGGATGCCGAGGGCGGCGCCGGTGCGGGCGGCGCGCTTGGGCAGCGAGAGGTTGCTCATGAGAGTCCTTGCAGGGAGAGGCGCGGCCCCCAGGAGTCCGCGCGCGGTGACGTTGAGCGGAGCGTAGGGCCTGCCACGCGCGCGTGGGGGAAATATCGCCCAAACCCGTTCGGGCGTCAGTCGGTTCGGCCCTCGGTCGCCTCGATCGCGGCACTGCGCGACTGGATCGCCCGGAGGCGGTCGACGTCGAGCTTGCTGCTGCGGTCGAAGAAGTAGACGCCGTTCTGCTCCTGGAAGACGTCGGTGAGCTGGGTGTAGCAGTAGCCGAACATGTGCGGGTCGTCGAGCAGGACGTCGACGAGGCCCTGGAAGCGCTCGTAGACCTCCTCCTCGGACGCCACGGCCTGGCCGTACCCCCAGGAGTCGGCACCCTGCTCGGCGGCGGGATTCCACCAGATGCCGCCGAACTCGCTACAGAAATAAGGCTGTCCGCGATAGGGGAGGGACCATTCGTCTCCCTGGTTCGCGTACGGCTTGCCCTCCGCGAGCGGCGCCATGGCCGCGCGGAAGCTCGCCGGGTCCTGCTCGTAGTTGTGCGAGTCCCAGACGTCGGTCTCGTCGACGCGGTGGGCATAGCCGGACGCGTCGATGACCGGGCGGGTGGGGTCAGCGGCCTTGGTGGCGAGGAACATCCCGCGGGTGACGTCGTCGAGCACGGTGATCCGGTCGTGCCGCTTCTGGAAGGTCTCGTTGAGCGGGCACCAGCCGACGATGCTCGGGTGGTTGCGGTCGCGCTCGACGGCCTCGAGCCACTGGGTGATGTACGACGCGTCGGGCCGCTGGTTGTCGAGGCCGGGGCCGCCCGGCTCGCGACAGCCCCAGTCGCCGAACTCGCCCCACACCAGGTAGCCCATCCGGTCGGCGTGGAAGAGGAAGCGCTCCTCGAAGACCTTCTGGTGCAGCCGGGCACCGTTGAAGCCGGCGGCCATCGACAACCGGATGTCCTCGACCAGCGCCTCGTCGCTGGGGGCCGTCATCAGGCCGTCGGGGTAGTAGCCCTGGTCGAGCACGAGCCGCTGGAAGACGACCTTGCCGTTGATGCGGATCGCGAGCCCGTCGATCGTGACCGACCGCAACCCTGCGTACGTCCGCACCTCGTCGACGACGGAGCCGTCCGGTGCGAGCAGGCGCAGGCGCAGGTCGTACAGGTGCGGGTCGTCGATCGACCACAGGCGTCGCCGATCGTCAGGGATCGCAACGGTTTTCAGCGGCGTGAAGTCGGACTCCGCGCTGACGGTCGTCGTCGCGACCTCACCGTCGTCGTCGTTGAGCTGCACCTCGACGCGGAGGCCGCGACGGGGACCGGCGACCGGCAGCTCAAGGTGGAACGCGCCCGCCCCGACGTCGGGGGTGATCCGCGCGCGCTTGAGGTGGGCCGTGGGCACCGGCTCCAGCCAGACCGACTGCCAGATGCCGGTGGTGCGGCCGTAGACCGCGTCGCGGCCGTGCACCTCGCGCGTCTGCTTGCCGCGGGCCTGCCCGGCGCGGCCGTCGTCGCGGCACCGGATGGTGAGCACCGGCGCGTCGCTCAGCTCGTCGACGGGACCGAGGTCGACGGTGAACGACGTGAATCCTCCACGGTGGCGCCCCTTCTCGACGCCGTCGACCCAGACGGTCGTGTCGTAGTCGGCCGCCCCCACGTGCAGCAGCAGGGTGCTGCCCGCCCAGTCGGCCGGCACGTCGAGCGTCCGCCGATACCAGACCGCGTTGAGGTAGTCGGTCTCCCCGACACCCGACAGGTTCGACTCCGGCGCGAACGGCACGGTGATCCGCGCACCGAGGTCACCCTCGAGCAGGCCACGCTCCAACCCGCTGTCGCCCTGGTCGATCTCGAAGTCCCAGGTGCCGTTGAGGGAGAGCCAGCGATCGCGTACCCACGACGGGCGGGGATACTCCGGGCGCGGTACGTCGGGCGTGGGTCGGTTCATGGTGTCGCCTCTCGTCGAGGGTGGCTCGGTCAGGGGAGCGCGCGGTCAGGCTCGGGTGCTCTCGCGCGCGACGATCTGGTGCGGGACGACGATGTGCTCGCGGGAGCGCCGGCCGGCGGCGATCTGCTGGGCCAGCTGGTCCACCGCGGCCTCGGCCACCTCGGCGACGGGCACGCTCACCGACGTCAGCCGCGGCGTCGTGAATCCCGAGCTCGGGAGGTCGTCCCATCCCATGAGGGCGATCTCCCCGGGCACGTCGACCCCGCAGTCGTGCAGGGCGCGCAGGGCACCCAGCGCGAGCTCGTCGTTGTAGCACAGGACCGCGTCCGGCCGGTCCCGCCGCGGCAGGTCGAGGAGCCCGCCCATGGCCCGATAGCCCTGCTCGAGCCCGTAGCCGTCGGGCTGCACGACCCACGCGGGCGAGACCTTGAGCTTGGCGCTGCGCATGCGCGCGCGGAAGCCCGCGGTGCGCAGGGCGCCGGTCTCCCCTCCCGGACCGCGCTGGTGCCCGATCACCGCGATGCGGGTGCGCCCTGCGTCGATCAGGTGGCTGGTGGCCTCTCGGGCGGCCGCCTTGTTGTCAGCACCGACCCACGCCAGGTCGAACTCCGCGCCGTGCTCCCCGAGGACGACCAAGGGCGTCGTCCCCTGCGCCAGGTCACGCTCGGCGACACTGACGGCACTCACGATCGCGCCGTCCCACAAGTGGTCGAGGGTGGCCTTGCCGGCCATCTCCGCGGTGGGGGCGCCGTCGGTCTGCTCGATCGCGACCGACCAGCCCCGCTGCTGCCCGGCTCGCCCGACCGCGTCGGCGAGTGCGGCGAAGTACTGCTCGCGCACCGACGGGAGCAGAAGCCCGACGACGCCCGTCCGTCCCGACTTCAGCTGCCGCGCAACGAGATTCGGGCGATAGCCCAGCTCTGCGACCGCACGCAGCACGGCCTCACGGGTCGTCTGCGAGACATAGGGGAAGTCGTTGATGACGTTGGAGACCGTGCGCGGAGACACCCCCGCGCGGGTCGCCACCTCTTTGAGAGTCACCGCCACGAGGGAAAAGTAGCAAAATCCTTGCAACGTTGCATGCAGCGATGCAAACTCGTCGGAACGCACAAGGAGGTGCTGCCGATGTCATCGGTTCTGCAACCTGGAACGGCCCCGTGAGCAGCCGGCTGTCCCGGCGCGCCGCCGTGCTCGGCTCGTTGGCGGCGGCCACTGCGCTGAGCGGCTGCGGGTCGCCTGCCGCGCGCGGCCTGTTCGGGGTGGCTCCCCCAGAGGGCCAGCTGTCGTACTGGAACATGTTCACCGGCGGCGACGGAGCCAACATGGTGACGATGCAGGAGGAGTACCTCCGCACCCATCCCGACGTCCGACTCGACGCGACCGTCCTCGCCTGGGGCACGCCGTACTACACGAAGCTCACCCTGGCGACCTCCGGCGGCGCCCCGCCCGACGTCGCAGCGGTGCACCTGTCGCGTCTGCAGACCCTCGCCCAGGCCGACCTGCTCCAGCCGCTCGATGAGTCCCTGCTGGGCGAGCACGACCTGGATCCCGGGCGATTCGTGCCGACGGCGGTGCAGAAGTCGCGGTACGACAACCGCCTGCACGCGGTCCCGCTGGACACCCACCCCTTCGTCCTGTTCTACAACGTCGACGTGTGTCGCAGGGCGGGCCTGCTCGGCAGCGACGGGAAGCTCCGTCCGATCCGCGGGCCGGAGCAGTTCCGCGGCGCGATCGCCGCCGCCGCGCGGGTCACCGGTGGCTACGGCGGGGTCGTGAACATCACCAAGGACCCGTCCACCAACTGGCGCTGGTTCGCGACGCTCTACTACCAGCTCGGCGGATCGGTGGTGGCCGACAACGGCACCCGGGTCACGCTGGACGACGACCTCGCGGCGCAGGCGCTGGGCTTCATGCAAGGGCTGACCACGTCCGGCCTCATGCCCAAGAGCATCGACGGACCGGGCGTCACCTCGCTCTTCTCGACCGGCAAGGTCGGCTTCCTGCTCGACGGGGAGTGGCAGATCCCGACGTACGCCGGCTCGAGCCTGAAGTTCGACGTGGTCCCCGTGCCGCACGTGTTCGGCCCCAAGCCGGTGGCGTACGCCGACAGCCATGCGCTGGTGCTCCCGCGCAACGCCGAGATGGACGACCAGCGACGCGGCACGGCGCTGGACTTCGTGCGCTCGCTCATCGGGTCGAGCGTGATCTGGGCGAAGGGCGGCCACATCCCGGCCTGGCTGCCGGTGCAGAACTCCGCAGAGTTCCGCGCGATGCGCCCGCAGGCCAACTACACCGAGGCTGCGCGCACCGCGCAGTACGACCCTCCGGCGTGGTACTCCGGCGCCGGCAGTCAGCTGCAGAACCTGCTGGGTGCCGCCATCGCCACCAGCCAGACGGGCTCGGCGAAGCCGGCCCAGGCCGTACGGGAGATGCGCAAGCAGCTCGACAAGCTGGCCGCGGCGAAGCCGCCGGTGGAGTGAGGGACGAGATGGCGACCACCACGATCATCGACGACGCCGCCCCGGCCAGGACCGTGGCCACGCTGCCGACCGGAGGCCGGTCCGACGAGAACCGGGCGGGTTGGCTGATGGCGGCCCCGTTCCTCGCCTTCTACCTGCTGTTCCTCATCGGACCGGCGGTCTTCGGCCTGGTGATGAGCTTCTTCAACACCACGTCCGTACGTCCGGGGCTGGGTGAGGCGGTCGGGCTCGACAACTACCGCCAGATCTTCACCGACTCGGAGTTCTGGGCATCCATGGGTCACACGGTGTGGTTCACGGTGCTGACCGTCCCGCCGCTGGTGATCCTGGCGTTCGTGCTGGCGGTGCTGGCCGAGCGCGTCGCTCGCGGAAAAGCGTTGGTCCGCTTCATCTTCTTCGCGCCGTTCGTCCTTCCCGTCACCTCGGTCACGATGATCTTCGGGTGGCTCTACGCCGCCGAGATCGGGCTGCTGCCGAACGCCCTGGAGGCGCTCGGTCTGCCGGTCCCGGACCTGCTGGGTGAGGCGCGGTGGGGCTTCATCTCCGTCGCTGCGCTGACGGTCTGGTGGACCATCGGGTTCAACTTCGTGCTGTTCCTGGCCGGACTGCAGGACATCCCGGAGCAGGTCTACGAGGCGGCCGCGCTCGACGGGGCGAGCCCGGTGCGCACGCTGTGGTCGCTCACCCTCCCGCTGCTGCGGCCGACCGTGGTGCTGGTGACGATGCTGCAGATCCTCGCGAGCATGCAGATCTTCAACCAGATGTATCTGCTGACCGCCGGAGGCCCGGGCACCGAGACCCGGCCGGTGATGCAGTACATCTACGACACCGGCTTCTCCGACTACCGGGCCGGCTACTCCGCCGCGGCGACGATGATCTATTTCGCGGTCGTCCTGATCATCTCGGTGCTCTGGTATCTCGCGCGGGTGCGCACTCGGAAGGGAGCGGACGCGTGACCACGAATCCCCTCGACTACAACGGCCGTTCGCGGGTCTTCAAGATCTTCTCGGCGATCGTGCTCGTGCTGTTCGCCGCAGTGTGGGTGGTGCCGCTGCTGTTCGCCGGGGTGACCTCGCTGCGGCCGGAGTCGGAGATCGCGGCCGACCCCACCTCGTGGTGGAGCGAGAACTTCTCGCTCGAGGCCTACCGCAAGGTGCTCGACAGCACCCCGATGCTGACGTGGTATCTCAACAGCTTCATCATCGCCGCGCTCACCGTCGTGCTCACGGTGTTCGTGACCTCGCTCATCGGGTTCGCGCTGGCCCAGACCCGGTTCCGAGGGCGCGGCGGGGTGTTCGCGCTGGTGCTCGCCGGGTTGCTGATCCCCGGCCAGATTCTTGTGTTGCCGCTCTATCAGATCGTGCAGGGGATGGGGCTGCTGAACACGTACTGGGCGATGGTGCTGCCCGCGGTCGCCGCCCCCATCGCGGTCTTCATCTTCGAGTCGTTCTTCTCGGGCCTGCCCCGCGAGCTGATCGACGCCGCACGCGTCGACGGCACCAGCTGGTTCGGGATCTACTGGCGGATCTGCCTGCCGCTCACCCGCCCCGCGGTCGCCGCCGTCGCGATCTTCACCTTCGTCACGAGCTGGAACAACTTCCTGTGGCCGCTGCTGGTGCTCAGCAACGTCGACCAGATGACCATCCCCGTCGGGATGGCCACGGTCGCCAGCGGGTTCGGGATCATGTACGCCCAGGTCATGGCCACTGCCGTGCTCGGCGCACTGCCGCTGTTCGTGGTGTTCCTGCTGTTCCAGCGCCAGATCGTGCAGGGCGTGGCGAGCACGGGGATCAAGTAGGTCGAAGGCGTCAGAACCCTTGCAGCACAAGCGGTTCGGCAGGTTCGGGACCGCCGAGAAGCTCCGTCAGGAGCGCGGGCATCGCTCGAGGGGCGAACGCGGCCGTCGTGCTCTGGAGCTCCGCCAACGACTACCACCGGATCTCGTGCACGTTCTCCGCACGAAGCTGCTCGGGGCTCAGGCGAGGGGCCGGCGTGAAGTGCGGCACGCGTACGAGATGAATGTGGTCGACCTGGCCGTCCCACTCACCCATCGGGAAGATCGCGGTCTTGGTCCAGACCTCAGGCCCGATGTCATGAATCGCGAGACCGACCTCCTCGTCGAGCTCACGCGCGAGCGCGTCGCGCTGGCTCTCGCCGGGTTCGAGACCACCTCCTGGGTTCGCCCAGAAGCCGTCGGGCAGGTCGAGCCCGGCCCAGTCGAAGTGCACGAGCAAGACCGAGTTCGCCTCGTCCACGATGAGGGCGCGGGCACTCTCTCGCAGATTCACGTCTTGAGGCTATGCAGCCCCAGCCGGTTGCGCTGCTCGCCGCCGAACACGCCCACGTATCAACCTGCCAACGCGTGCGCCGCGATCAGCCGGCCGATCTGGCGGATGTCAACCGTTCCCCTGAACTCCAGCCGGATCTCGCCGAGTCCGCTGAACCAGAGATCCAGTTCCGCATCGCGATCGAAGGCGCCCGCGGTCTCGACCGACCACGCCTGCACCTTCGACCACGGCAAGGAGGTGTAGTCCCGCTTGGAGCCGGTGATGCCTTGGACGTTCACCGTGATCAGCCGCCGCTCGGTCATCACCACGTAGTCGCGGGCGCCCTTGTAGGCGTGCAGGACGGTCTCCGACTCAGTGAGCAGCGGATCAACATCCGCCAGCACGCGGCCCGGATCGACTCTGTCGAGCTTGACGATGGATGCGTTCTGGAAGTCGATCATGGGTCGACCGTACGGCGGCGCGAGACGGTCACGTCGTCACAGACGGACCCGGCATCGGCTTCCCGCCGCTCACCGGCGGCGCCGACCTACGCGTGACCTACCAAGTCGCGCGACGAGTGCGACCAGCCCCTCCGTGGCAACCGCCTGTGCCTGCATCGCACTCGGCACAACCATGACAAATCTCTCGGTCGGATGATCCGCCCGGGGAGCTTCGCTCTGTGGTGGCGGCTTGTCAGCGACACGCGTTGACCAGCCGCGACATCGTCAAGTCGCCCTTGTTGGCACGACAGTGCAGTGGCGGATCGCGCAAGGCCCCTCCCTCTCCACGCCCGGACGTCAGTCTCCTTCGTGTGACGGGCGTCTAGCCATCTCGCCCGTCCGCCAGGGGCTCCTCTCTAGGGCCCTCCGCATGTTCGTCTTCGCTCGAAGCCGCCTCGGCCCAAGGCCCCGGGATCCACGCGACGTCGAGCCGGCGGGCACTCGGACGGGTTCGATCTGCATTGTCATGCGCGTCGAGGGCACGCAGGGCGGCGTCGTGCCCAGGCTCGTCACCATGGTGGTGCAGGTAGTCCAGGACAATGTCGCGAGCCAAGGTTGAGGCAGCCGTGCGACGAACGAAGGCAAGCGCGTCAAGCCGATCCCGCGCCTGCGGGCTCAGCCGGATGTTGAGCTGACGGCTTGTCACGATGGGCTCTGTCGGTCCTACTGAGTAGCGTGCTACTCAACCATGGCACATACTCGCACCCCTTGTGGGGCGCCGACCAAACCGGGAAGAGGGCCAGTGACGGCTGAACCAGCACTGTTCGAGGAGCGCGTCCAACATGGCCAACCAACAGCTTCGCCCGCTCGACGAGGGGGGTCGCGCGCAGTCAGCCTGCTCGAGCCTCGCCGTTCACCCAGCAGCAGCGCATGGGGCGTAGGCGAGCAACTCGCCTACGGCGCTGCAGCCGACAGCCTGCTCCTCTTGTCGGACGCTCAGCGCGGACTTGAGCAATTGTTAGCTGCTAACGGTTACCAATCGGTCATGGGGTCCGTCAAGCTCTGCTACTTGGACCCTCCATACAACACTGGCGAACGCTTCAGGCACTACGACGATCGCAAGTCGACGGGCGAGTGGCTCGCAAACCTACGAGCGAATCTTGAGTTGACCAAGCGAGTTCTAGCTCCAGATGGGAGCATCTGGCTCCATCTTGACGATTCGGAGCAGCATCGGGCGCGCTGCATGCTGGATGATGTGTTCGGCTCTGAAGCCTTCGTTGCGACGGTGATCTGGCAGAAGCGAACAACCAGAGACAACCGCAAAGCCTTCAGCTCGATGCATGACTACATACATGTGTACGCCCCCGCAGGACCGAAAGCATGGAAGAAGGTCCGGAACGGGCTCCCCGACAAGGGTGCATTCAGCAACCCAGATTGCGACCCGCGCGGACCCTGGAGATCGGTACCCATGAACGTGCAGGCCGGACACGCAACTGCTAGTCAGTTCTACACCCTCACGACACCAACGGGCGACCGGCACGATCCGCCGCCTGGACGCTGCTGGACCTACACCGCCCGACGCCTTGCCGAGCTGGACGCCGATGGACGCGTCTATTGGCCGCGCGGGGGTAGCGGCAAGCCGCGTTTGAAGCGCTACCAGTCTGAAGTTGAGGGCTTGGCTCCGTTCACCATCTGGCCCGCGGACGAAGTGGGCGACACGGGAGGCGCCAAGCGGACTCTGCTCGCAGAATTCCCCGATCGCCACCCCTTTGACACACCGAAGCCCTTGGCTCTCATGGAGCGGATCGTTGCCATCGCCACCGACCCTGGCGACACCGTGCTCGACTATTACCTTGGTTCGGGGACGACAGCCGTGGCCGCCCAACGTTCGGGGCGCCGCTGGGTCGGGATTGAGCAGAGTGCTCAGACGGTCGAGCAGTTCGCACTGCCGCGCATCCGCGCGGCCTGGGAGTCCGCACCCGGCACAGGTGTAGGTGTGGCGCGCCTCTAGTATTCGGTGGGCGGATGACACTAGTGTACTCGTCGGATACGAAATTTCCGGTGAGGTGGATCAGAAGTGCTCAAGTTCCAGATGGCTGGGGCCACCAACGGCTACCTGCTCGAACACCTCATCCTCGAGTCGATGGGTGCGCGTCGCGGCGGAGGTATTTTCGCGTGGGCTAACTCTGGAGGCGTCAGAAGTCTGCTTGAAGATGACGCGTTCGATGAATTCTTGCTGGCGGGAAACTTCCGCCTGCTCATCGGCACAGATTCGATCACCGATCCGCCGGCAGTGGAGCGTCTGTTGGAAATTTCGACACGCCGGCCACGCCTTGAAGTACGAGCGTTCATGAGTCCATCGTCTTCGCTCTTCCACCCGAAGCTGGCCTGGTTCGAGCACGATTCTCACCTGAGTCTCATCGTTGGTTCAGGAAATCTGACGATGGGTGGTCTCCGATCCAACTGGGAGGCGTTCGCATTGCTCAAATTGAGAGGCGAAGATCGAACCGAAGCCTTGCAGGGGATCGAGTCCTTCCTCACGCACGTCACCGACCACATCCTACCCATTAGCGATCCTCGCGTGCTTGTGCGAGTCAAGCAAAACTCGGGCAATGAGCGGAGTCTGAGGACCCCGGTTCCGGCACCGCCGCCAAAATCGCCTGCGGCTGCTTCAGTAGATGAGATTCTCATCGCGGAGATCCCAAGGGCTGGGAATCGATGGGCGCAGGCCAACTTCGATCTTCACAACTACGAAAACTTCTTCGGAGCCAAGGTGGGCTCCCAGCGCCGGATCTCGCTGCGCCAGGTCGATTCCACGGGGACGATCGGTGAGCTGGAAAGTCGCCCGAGCGTCGAGGTTGCGAGCCAGAACTACCGCTTCGAATTGGCTGCAGCTCGGGGTCTGCCCTATCCTTCGAACGGTTCACCGATCGGGGTATTCCTCCGCCTCGCGACCGGCGAATTTCTTTACTCTCTTCTGCTCCCTGGAGAGCCAGGATATCAAGAAATAGAAACCCTTCTAGCGGGCAACTGGCACGGGCGTACCGACCGAAGGCGACGCGTTCGCTTCAATGAGGACCAGGTGCGCGCTGCATGGCCAACTTCGCCCCTCTGGGACGCCGCACTTCCGGCGCTTTAGTTCGTGGCGACGATGAGGGCCTCGGCCGCCCCTTCCACCGCTGCGTTCACCTCGACCCGATTGAACCTGCTGTGCGTGGACGCGTCCAATTTGACTAGGTCGACATTGGTGAAGTAGTTCGCGGCCATCTCGACGAGGTCCTGCATGGACATCAAGCGGGTTTCGCGTCGAGCTTTGGTTCCTTCGCTCATGGGAGAATAGGAAAGAACGAGAGGAACATCCAGCCGCTTGGCTTGCGCAAATAGTTCTTGGAACGCCGGCCTAACCTGGCTGCGGATACTGAACGGAGACTGGTGCCTGCCAACTCGGTAGAGACCGCGGCTGGGCGTTGCCGTCCCTGGGGTTGGCGTGACTCCAGGGTTATCATCCAGCGCGATCGTTTCCAGCACGTGGTAGAAGCGGCTGTAGTGATCACGCGTATACGGAGGATCCGCGTAAATCACGCCAACTTCTGGTCCAAGTCCTGACAGCGTCTGGTGGAAGTCAGACGTGATAGCTGAAACCCTATGGGCGGTTGGGCGCAGTGATTCGTAGCGCGCCAGCCACCGCAAGAAGGTGTCCACGACAGGGTGCTGCCGGCGTCGTGAGACGGACGCGACCCAAGATCGCTTCAGCGATCCGTCTCGATAACGTGGCTGCACGGGCTGGGCGAAATGGTTGCCGACAGTAGACACAGCATCGCTGGCTGTGCCCATGAGTGCAGCGACCAGTGTTTCATTGTTCCCCGTCACCACGCGGATCGCATGTCGAAGCGCGTCCATCTCAAGTGCCTGCAAGTAGGAAAAATAGACACCTCCGTAATACCAAGTAAGCGTCGCGCTGTCAGGTGTCAGGATACCACGTGCACGGCGTTTTGCTTCCACCAGTTGCCGCGGACCGATATCGTCGACAGCAAACGATCCATGTTCGACTAACGCCGCAAAAGATTCGAGGTCAGACTGGGTATTCGTCTGCGCATCCAACTCATACGCCACAAGTGACATGGTTTGGGGCCGGACCGTTCTTAGCCAGTCTTCTGCTACACCGAGCAAGGTGGCAACATCGTTGGACGAGACCCGATAGGGCTGAGTAAGCGCCCGTGCGAGTACCTGCGAGTACGCCTGGATATCGGCGCTGACCACCTCGCGGCGGTGCGCGAGTCGTCTCGTGACAACTGAGGTGCCTGCGAAGAGGTCACAGGCGGCTGAGCCGGGACGTGCGATTCGGTCAACGGTCTGGCCGATCGCATGAAGGTATCGAGACTTGTTCCCGATGTAATGTACCGGTCGGAAGTCCTCGCCCCCGGCATTAGACCCGCCGTGATCGTTGTATTCGCCGTCGCTATCCATCACACGATTCTCGCAGGAAAGTCGGACACAGCGCGTCTCCCGCGCCGCGCAGAGGGATCCCGCTCAGCTCAGCATGTGTTCCCGGCAGCCCTAGACGCCCACGCTACCTCCGTCTTGGACTGGTGAAGAGGGTGACAGAGGGCGTTACCAGCGTCCTGTGCACCGCGACGCACCGTCCTGGACGTTGGTCCCGAGGCTCGGCCCCCGCCCGACACACTCCTGACCGAAGGGCTGTGGCGACGTCCGCGCCACCAAACACGAAACCTCCCGGCCGGATGATCCGGCCGGGAGCTTCGTGATGTGGTGCGCGAGGGGGGAGTTGAACCCCCACGCCCTTTCGGGCACACGGACCTGAACCGTGCGCGTCTGCCAATTCCGCCACTCGCGCGAGTGCCGTCACAGTGTGCCCCAGGGACCGCCTCAGCACCAAACCGGGTCCCCGCCGGCCCGGCACGACCGGCCCGCGAGGGCGTACGACCCCGCCGAACCGGCGCCCCGCCAGACCAATCTCCGGCAGGCTGTCGAATCGACCCCAGCTCGCGCGTCAGGGGAACGAGGTCGCGCCCGCGGCCCACGTCGAGCAAGGAGATTCGCCATGACCGAATACGTCGTCCTCTTCGTCGGTGACGCCGACCGCTGGTGGACCACCATGAGCCTGGAGGAGCGCAAGGCGGGGTACACCGAGTTCCAGCGCTTCGGCGCCGAGCTGACCCGGCGCGGCCACCAGATCGTCGGCGGCGCCGAGCTGCACAGCACCGCCGACGCCAAGCGCATCGCGCCCGGGGGCGGTGCGGTCACCGACGGCCCGTTCACCGAGGTCACCGAGCAGGTCGGCGGCTTCTACCAGATCCGCACCGACGACCTCGACGACCTGATGGACTGCTGCCAGATCGTCGCCAAGATCGGCGAGGGGATCGAGGTGCGCCGCACGGTGCAGCCCGAGGACCGCCCCGAGGCCGACGCGTCGTGAGGTACGTCGTCCTCGTCGCCTGCGACTCCCGCGACTGGGAGGGGGCCGACGAAGCCACGCGCCAGACGTACTTCGACGCCCACCGCGCCTTCGAGCGGTTCGTCGACGCCCACGGGAGCCGGGTCAGCAGCGCACCGCTGTGCGACGCGGACACGGCGACCACGGTCCACCCGGGCGACGGCGAACGCGCCGTCACCGACGGGCCGTTCGCGGAGCTCACCGAGCAGATCGGCGGCTACTACGACGTCGACCTGCCCGACCTCGACACCGCGATCGCGGCGGCCAAGCTGCTGCCGCGGCAGTACACCGTCGAGATCCGCCCGACCGTGAAGATCGACGGATACCAGAGCGGGTGAGCGCCGACGTCGAGCTCGCGACGGTCGTGCGCGAGGAGTGGGGGCGCCTGACGTCCCTGCTCCTCGCGCGCTTCCGACGGCTCGACCTGGTCGAGGACGCCCTCGCCGACGCCGTCGAGGCGGCCGCCCGCCGCTGGCCCACCGACGGCGTGCCCGACAACCCCGCCGCCTGGCTGCACACCGCCGCCCGCCGCCGCGTGCTCGACCAGCTGCGCGCAGAGGCCATGGCCCAGCGCAAGGCGCCCCTCCTGCTCGTCGAGCACGACCGGACCGACACCCCCGTGCGCGCCGACCCCGGCGGTCTCGTCGAGGACGACCTGCTCCGCCTGGTCCTGATGTGCACCCACCCCGCGCTCGACCCGGCGGCCGCGAGCGCCCTGACGCTCCGCCTCGTGCTGGGTGTCAGCACCGCCGACATCGCCCGCCTCTTCCTCGTGCCCGAGCCGACGATGGCGGCCCGCCTCACCCGCGCCAAGAAGAAGATCGTCGCCGCCGGCATCCCGTTCGCGGTCCCGTCGGCCGACGCCCTCCCCGAGCGCCTCGACGTCGTCGCCCAGACCGCCTACCTCGCCTTCACGGCCGGCTACGCGCCGGGCAGCGGCCCGGATGTCGTACGAGTGGGGCTGGCCGGCGAGGCCGTCCGCCTCGTCCGCGTGGTCCTGGCCGCCCGCCCGGGCGAGCCCGTGCTCACCGCCCTGCTCGCGCTGCTCCTGCTCCAGCACTCCCGCCGCGACGCGCGCGTCGACGCCGACCGCGCGATCGTCCTACTCCCGCAGCAGGATCGGTCGCTTTGGCATCGCGACGAGATCGACGAGGCCGTACGCCTGCTGGCCTCTCCCGCCCTGTCCGGCCCGATCACGGTCCAGACCGCGTCGTACGCTCTCCAGGCCCGCATCGCGGCCGTCCACGCGACCGCACGGTCGGCCGAGGACACCCGCTGGGACGAGATCGTGCGGCACTACGACGACCTGGTCGAGCTGACCCCCACGCCCAGCGCCCGGCTCGCCCGGGCCGTAGCCCTCGCGGAGGCTGCCGGCCCGGCCACCGGGCTGCGGGCGCTCGACGGCTTGGACGAGGAGCTCCCGCGGAGCCACCGATTGCCCGCCGTGCGAGCCGAGCTGCTCACCCGGGCGGGCGAGAACGAAAAGGCTTGTGCGGCATACGCATTGGCGATCGAGCGCTGCGAGAACGACGCCGAGCGCGCCTGGCTCATCCGGCAGCACGCCACGGTCGACGATCAGCGCGACGCGCGCTGACCCCCGCCACGATCAGACGGGCAGCGGCTTGCGCCAGTCGCTGATCTGCACGCAGATGCGCGCCTGCACGTCGCCGTCCCAGTCGACGTCGAAGCCGTGCTGCTCCAGCACCTGCGCGACGTGTCGCCCGGCCTGCTCGTCGACGTCAGACGGCTCCCGAAGGAACGAGCCATAACCCAGATAGAGCAGCGCCGGCGGATCGACCAGGCGCTCCGCGTCCTGATGGTGGAAGAACACGAACTCCCTTTCCAGATAACGGTATTCGCCATTGATCACTCGATCGAGCGGCGTGCGCTCGTCGTCGATCTCGGTGAAGCCGCAGCTGGAGCAGCAGGTGAAGTTCATCCGCGCGACGACGCCCTCCTGCTCCAGCTGCCGGAACGCGGCGGAGAGCCGGTCGTAGTCGCTCGGTCCGCGGCCGCTCGCGATGCGCTGCTCGTGCTCGTCGACGACCCGCTCGACGGTCTTGAGCAGCCGCGGGTCGTCGTCGGCGAGGTCATAGGCGTCAGCCACCCGCTCGATCACCTCGTCCTCGTCGAAGAAGCCGGGCAGGAGGCTCTCGCGCACAGCCTCGGTCAGCTCCTCCTCGGTGAACTCGTCGTCGCTGTCACCCGTGCCCAGCGAGCTGCCTGGTTGCGGTCTGATCGGTGCGGTCGGACGGGTGCCCCTGAATCGGTCGAAGATCCCCATGCTCCACGGTCGCACGGCGATGCCGTCAGAATCTGCGTCATGGACAGATTCGTGCTCACCCTGCGCTGCCAGGACCGCCCGGGCATCGTGCGGGCGTTCGCCGACGGGGTCGTCGCGGCCGACGGCAACATCGTGGAGAGCCATCAGTTCAGCGACCCCGACACCGGCACGTTCACCATGCGGGTCGCGGTCGACAGCCCCGCCGACGTCGAGACCCTGCGCAGCCTCGTCGAGGAACGGGTCGCCCCGCTCGACGCCACCGTGACCGTCCGCCCCGAGGCGCAGCGCCGGCGGGTCGTCATCCTCGTCTCCAAGTTCGACCACTGCCTGGTCGACCTGCTCTACCGCCACCAGATCGGCGAGCTGCCCGTCGACATCCCCGTCGTCGTGAGCAACCACGAGACGGCGCGCAATCTCGTGGAGCAGCAAGGGATTCCGTTCGTGCACATCCCCGTGTCTCCCGAGACCAAGCCGGAGGCAGAGGCCCAGCTGCTCGATCTCGTACGCCAGCACGACGCCGACTTCGTCGTCCTCGCCCGCTACATGCAGGTGCTGTCGGACAACCTGTGCCGCGAGCTGTCCGGGCGCGTGATCAACATCCACCACTCGTTCCTGCCCGGGTTCAAGGGCGCCAAGCCGTATCACCGGGCCCACGAGCGGGGCGTGAAGCTGATCGGCGCGACGGCGCACTACGTGACGGCCGACCTCGACGAGGGGCCGATCATCGAGCAGGACGTCGTGCGGGTGTCGCACACCGCCACCGTGGCCGACCTGGTCGCGATGGGGCGCGACGTCGAGCGGCTCGTGCTGAGCCGGGCCGTGCGCCGGCACGCCGAGGACCGCGTCCTGCTCGTCGGCGCGCGGACCATCGTCTTCGACTGATCGCGGCGCGCCAGCGCGCAGAATGGCCGCGTGAAGCCCCGCGAGACGCCCCGCATCGAGATCACCGAGCTGCCCGACGAGTTGCGCGAGGTCTTCGACCGGCTGCTGTTCGGCTTCCCCGTCGAGGTCACCCGCGACGGCAAGCCGGTCGCCTCGCTCGAGGCGTCGTCGCTGGTGCTCGAGGGGCAGATCGTCTCTGCGGGCCGCAGCGCGGAGGGGTCCGACGGGTCCAACGACGGGGCCAACGACGGGGCCTCGCGGTGGTCGATCCCGCGGCCCGAGGGTGACGTCCAGGTGGTGGCGACCGCGATGAAGCTCAGCGACAGCGCGCGGCGACGGCTCGCGCAGGAGCTGGGCGAGCCGTACGTCGTGCTCGATCTCAACGAGGCCCCCGCCTCGACCGACGTGCTGATGACACACCCGGTCAGCCCGCAGCTGCTCGGCGCGCTGCGCGGCATGTTCCCGCAGGCCCGGATCATCGTCACCGAGATCGAGGACCCCGAGCTCGGCGTGAGCTACACCGGCGCCGTCACCCGCATGCTGTCGGCCGGCGCCGAGGCCTACCTGCCGCCCCGCCCGATCGGCGCGGTCGGCCAGGAGCTCAAGCGCCAGCTGGAGTCCGTACGCCCGCAGCTGGCCGCCCCCGGCACCGCACCGGGCCGCACGGGCGAGATCGGCGGCCAGGGTGCGGGCGACGGCGAGATCGGCCGCGGGGATCGGTGAGTCGGATCGGTGAGCAACCGTGCGGTAGAGCGCACGCTTCCTCACCGATCCGAGTCACCGATCCTGCTCACCGATGGAGCGATAGCGACCCGCCGCGCTCACTTCGTGCGGTTGTCGATATCGGCCACGATCCACGCCGTGTCGGTGAGGTTCAGCTTGAACCTGCTGATCAGGCGCGCCTCAGCGATGGTTTCCACCGTCGACCCGGAGCTATCGACGATGCGGCCAGGATGCTGGCGTACGTCTGCGTCGACGGTGACGACGTCGGCCGGGTCGGAAGCCTTCTGCGGCAGAGCTCGGACACTGCCGAGGGTCAGCACCTTGCCGGTCTGACGCCGGTCGAACCGGTCGTCGAGCTCGATCTCACGGGACAGGTCGGAGCACGGGACGCAGCCGACGGTGCCGAGGCTCTGGAACTCCTGCCACTGAGCCGGATTGCCGGCGACCTTGCGGTAGACGTCGACGTAGTGCCGCACGAACTTCTCCGCGCCCTCAGGGGTCGCAGCGAAGGTCCGGGGCACCGGCGGCTTCGTGGTCGACGGGGTTGGTGGCGCGGTGCTCGAGGCCGTGGTTGCCGTTGTGGATGCCGACGACGTGCCGACGGCTGCCTCCTGCGTCCCGCCCGAACCACCGCACCCGGCGGTCAGGCCCACCCCCAGGACGAGCCCGGCCGCTGCAGCTGGTCGACACCGCGCCAGTCCCGCGCGGCGCTCACTCATTGACCAGGCGGTTCTTGGCGGTGACGATCGTCAGCTGCTGCGACGGGCCGGCGACGGTGGCGGTGCCGGGGATCGGCACGTACGCGCCGCCGTTCACGCTGAACTCACCGCCGTAGACCGTCGAGGCGCTCACCGTGACGGTGCCGGCCTTGTCGTACTTGTGCGTGATGTCGCCGGTGGGGTACGGCCCGCCGAACGAGCTCGTCGGTCCGCTGCTCGTGCCGTCGCCGAACACGAAGTTGTTGCTCTTGAACGTCGGCTTGATCCGCACCTGCTGCCCGAGCAGCGTCACGGTGCGCACCTCGTCGGGCTGGAAGCCGTCGCTCGGCCAGCTGATCTCGAAGTACGTCGGCAGCGTCACCAGCGTCCGCCCACCCACCGGCTGCGTGCGCAGGGCCGGTTTCGCGAAGGGGGTCTTGGACCACGCGTCGCGAATCATGGCGAGAGTCAGCTGCGGTCGACTGGCACCGCCCGGCACCAGCTCGGGGTAACACGTCGTGCCCACCTGACGCCAGCCTGTGGGCTCTTGTCCGGGGAACACCTGGCGGCGGAACACTCGGACATATGGCCCGTTCGCATCCGGCACGTTCTCGCATGCAGTCAGCGCGGGCGAGCACACGAGGCCACCATCACTGTTCGGTCCATTCTGTCCGCATGCCATCACCGTGTTGTACTCGTACGGCACCTTCGCAGGAACCTTCGTGCCGGCTTTCGCGGAACCTTCGTAATCCCCAACAGACGGCAGCTCCTGGGTTTCCGTCCTGCTAAGACCGTTATAGATCGCTTCTTCCTTGACAGCACCGTCTACCTTGCCGGCGTGCGCGGCAGGGAGCGCCAGCAACCAGAGGCCCAGGAACGCACAGCCGGTCGAAGCTATCCGGGGTCTCACAGCTCCCCCTCATACGGCTGAATCCGGGCGACCTTCCATCCACTGTCCGTCCAGGTGAGCGTCATCGCCATCTTCACCTGCTGAGCAGAGATCTTGTCGATAACTTTGCCATCAGCCGTTACAACATTGCCTGGCAACTGGTCCACCAGCGCGAACACAACACCGGGATCCGTTTCCGACTCACTCTTCAGCTTGAGAACCCTGGCCGAGGGGCCGCTTTGGTGAGCCCCCTTCTTGACCCAGCCCTCAATCTCGTCCGACAAACGCTTGCAAGAGGCGCACTCGGGCTGCGCCAACGACTTCAGGTCGGGCACCTTTGAGGGTTTCTGACAGGCCTCGTCGTACGTCGACCAATACGCCCGCACGAACGCCTCCGCCCCGGCGGGAGTCTCCGGGTACTTCTCCGCCATCGACTGAGTCGTCGCCGACGTACTCGTGGTCGTGGTGGGTGGGGCGCTGGACGTCGAGCTCGACGTGGTGGCAGGTGCCGGCGTCGAGGACGCGGCGCTGGTCTCCGACCCGTCGGCGGAGCCGGTGCAACCGGCGACCAGGAGCGCGATCCCCGCGGCTGCGGTGGCGCGTACGAACGATGTGACAGTCACGGGAAGCCCCTCCACTGGCGTGCACGAAACCCCGGCAGTATGTCCAGCCGGCGCCTGCCACCCCGGGCTCGCGACCGTAAAGAGTTGTTAAAGCATCGCCGTGATTCCGGGGCCTGCACTCCCAGCCTGCCCGCTCAGAGCCCCCGAGAAGCGTTGTCCACAGGCACGAGTTCGACCGATCGCGACCCGCACCTCACCGCGACCCGGCCTCGCCTGCCCGATCACGACACGCACCTCACCGCACCACCAGCCCCAGCACCTCCGCCCCCGGCAGCTCGGCGAGGGCGGCACCGTCGATCAGCACCTTCGCCGAGCGCACCCCGGCACCCACGACCATCAGCCCGCCGGTAGCTACCGCGCTGTCCACCAGCAGCGGCCAGTCGCTCGGCAGCCCGATCGGGGTGATGCCGCCGGAGCGCATGCCGGTGGCCTCCTCCACATACCCCTGGTCGGCGAAGGTGATCTTGCGGGCGTCCAGGTGCTTGCGCACCGTCTTGTTCACGTCGGCGCGGTCGGTGCCGCGCACCATGAGGGCGGCATGCGTCGTGCGGTCGCCGCGCCGGGCGGTCACGACGACGCAGTTGGCCGACGACTCCAGCGCGACGTCGTACTCCGCGCAGAACTCGGCGGTGTCGGCGAGCTGCTCGTCGATGGTGGCGACCTGGGCGTCGGGCACGAGGTCGGCGGCGTCGGCCACCGGCTGCGCGACGAGGTCGAGGTGGTCCTTCAGGGGCTGCCAGGAGAGGTTCCCGCGTGCAGTGGGCATGCCCCGAGCCTCGCACGCGCCGCCAGGTTGCAGGATCCGCCAAGGCACGGCAGATACGATCCTGGAACTGACCCGGCAGGTCACGATGAGTCCTGCCCGCGGGCCACACCGAGTCCGCATCGCCGAGCACACCTGGGAGGAGGGCCGATGGGACTGTTCGACAAGCTGGAGCGCCGACTCGAGCGCACCGTCAACGGCGCGTTCGCCAAGGCCTTCCGCGCCGAGGTCCAACCGGTCGAGATCGCGAGCGCCATGCGCCGCGCCATGGACAACCGCGCCAGCAGCATCAGCAAGAACCAGCGGCCGATCGTGCCCAACGTGTTCGACGTCGAGCTCAGCCAGGGCGACTTCGAGCGGCTCACCGCCTATCGCGAGGAGCTGTCCGACGAGCTCATCGCCTCCGCGCTCGAGCACGTCGACACCCAGCGCTACACCGCGGGCGGCCCGGTCGCCGTGACCTTCTCGGAGAACACCGAGCTCGAGACCGGCGTCTTCCACATCCGCTCCTCGACCGCCAAGAACGTCGAGAACCTCGAGCCCGTGCGGCCCGCCGAGCGCGACGAGCCCGAGTCGGCGCAGCAGGGCGGCGACCAGCAGGCGTACGACTACGGCGGCTACCCCGACCCCGGCGCCACCCAGCGCGGCGGCGACCCCAGCCAGTGGCCCACCGACAGCGCTGACCAGCGGCCCGAGCCGCAGGCCGGCCCCGACGCCCCCACCTCGGCCGCGCCGCTCGCCCCGCACGCCCAGCCCACGCAGCACGCCCAGCCGGACGCGTACCCCCAGCCAGGCGCGTACGCCCAGCCCACCCAGCAGAGCCACCCCGGCCAGCCCGGCGCGCACGCCCAGCCCACCCAGCAGGCGCAGCCGCCGGCCGCGGCACCCAAGCCGCCCCCGCCGCCGCGCCCCAAGAAGCAGCGCCCCTGGCTCGACATCGACGGCGAGCGTTACCCGCTGCTGTCGGCCATGACGATCATCGGCCGCGACGACAGCGCCGACGTGATCCTCGACGACCCCGGGATCTCCCGGCAGCACAGCGAGATCCGGGTGACCTACGACGGGCCGCACCTGGTCGCGACGCTGCGCGACCTCGGATCCACCAACGGCACGTACGTCAACGGTGACCCGGTCTCGCGCGCGCGGCTCATCGACGGCGACCGCATCACGGTCGGCCGCACCACGTTCACGATCCACATGGGAGGGCGCCGGTGAGCGAGCTGACCGTCACCGTCATCAGGCTCGGCCTGCTCGCCCTGCTCTGGACGTTCGTCTTCAGCATCGTGGGGGTGCTGCGCGGCGACCTCTACGGCACCCGCGTGGTCAACCGCAACGCCCCGGCCACCGGGCGCGGCCGCGGCGAGGAGCGCGAGCGCCGTCAGCCGCGCGCGATCCGGCGCGGCCCGACCCACCTCGCGGTCATCGAGGGCGGCCTGCGCGGCGTGACGGTGCCGCTCACCGACGCGGGCGTGCTCATCGGCCGCAACCCCGAGTGCACCCTCGTGCTCAGCGACGACTTCGCCTCCGGGCGGCACGCCCGCATCTATCGCCAGGACGACGGCTGGTACGTCGACGACCTCGGCTCCACCAACGGCACGTTCTCCGGCAACCAGCGCATCGGCCAGGGCTTCAAGGTCGACGCCGGCTCGCGCCTGCGCATCGGCCAGACCGTGCTCGAGCTGAGGAAGTAGGCCTGCATGCCGATCGCTCTTCGCTACGCCGCCCGCACCGACCTCGGCCTCGGCTCCAAGTCGCGCAACGAGGACTCCGCCTACGCCGGCCCCGACCTGCTGATCCTCGCCGACGGCATGGGCGGGCACGCCGCGGGCGACGTCGCGAGCTCCACCGTCGTCGGCGAGCTCGTCGCGCTCGACGGTGTCGGCCTCGGCGCCGACGACGCCCAGGAGCAGCTGCGCGCCGCGGTGCTGCGCGCCAACGCCCACCTGCGCGAGGCGATGGACGCCTCCGACGACCTCGAGGGCATGGGCACCACGTGCATCGCCCTGCTACGCACCGGCACCAAGCTGGTGGTGGCCAACATCGGCGACTCCCGCGCGTTCATGCTGCGCGACGGCACGATGACCCAGATCACCAAGGACCACTCCTTCGTGCAGGCCCTGCTCGACGACGGCCGGATCACCGAGGAGGAGGCCGAGCACCACCCGCAGCGCAACATGGTCACCCGGGTGCTCACCGGCCGCGAGGACGACGAGCCCGACCTGAGCCTGCGCGAGGGCAAGATCGGCGACCGATACCTGCTGTGCTCCGACGGGTTGTCCGACTACGTCGCGGCGTCCACCATCAAGGACATCCTCGCGAACGGCGGGACCCCCGACGAGACGGCCGACAAGCTCATCGCGATCGCGCTGCGCGCCAGCACCCGCGACAACGTGACCGTGGTCGTCGCCGACGTGGTCGACCAGGCCAACGCCTCGTCCAACCAGCCGCAGGTGGTGGGCGCCGCCGCGGCGCTCGGCGCCACGCACGACCCCGACGCGACCCAGCCGCAGCCGCAGACCCCGGCCGAGAAGGCCGCCGCGCTGCGCCGCGAGGCCAACCAGCCACCGCCCCCGCAGGGGCCGCCCGACGCACCCGCCGGTGGGGCCACCCCGGCACCCGGCTCCGGGCCGCTGCTGGCAGAGGAGGGCCCTGGGTCGCGCTCGTCGACCCGCTTTCGATGGGCCTTCCTCGCCGGCCTGATCGCCGTCGTCCTCGCGGTCGCCGCGTTCGTCGGCCACCGCTGGAGCCAGCAGCAGTTCTACGTCGGCCAGCAGAACGGCGTCGTCACGATCTTCCGCGGCGTGCCGCAGGACTTCGGGCCGCTGTCGCTCAACGACGTCGACACCCGCACCGACATCGCGGTCGCCGACCTGCCGCCGTTCTACCGCCAGAAGGTCGGCGACACCCTCTCGGCCAGCGGCAAGACCGCCGCCATCCGCATCGTCGAGAACCTGCGCGCGGAGATGGTCAAGTGCCAGACCGGCACCGGGGGGAGCGGCTGCACCTCGTGAGCACCGTGACCACCCTGCCGCAGCGCACCCGACGCAACACCGAGCTGGTGCTGCTGATCTTCGCGATCGGCATCGTCCTGCTGGCGTACGCCAACGTCGGCCTGGCCACCGACGGCCAGGTCCCGACCGACCTGGCGACGCTCGGCATCGGCATCGGCGTGCTCGGCCTGGTCTTCCACCTGGTGCTGCGCTGGCGCGCCGCCTACGCCGACCCGCTGCTGCTGCCGATGGCCACCCTGCTCAACGGCCTGGGTCTGGTGATGATCCATCGCATCGACATCGCCAAGGACCGCACCCTCGGCGAGGGCGCGGCGCTGAAGCAGCTGATGTGGTCGGGCCTGTCGGTGGCGTGCGCCATCGGGCTGATCCTGCTGATCCGCGACCACCGCCGGCTCACCCGCTACACCTTCACGATGGCGCTCGCGGGTCTGCTGCTGCTCCTGCTGCCGCTGTTCCCGGTCATCGGCAAGAACATCAACGGCTCGCGCATCTGGATCGGCATCGGCCCGTTCAGCTTCCAGCCCGGCGAGCTCGCCAAGATCCTGCTGACGATCTTCTTCGCGTCCTACCTCGTCGCGACCCGTGACGCGCTGTCGCTCGTGGGCCGCCGGGTGCTCGGCTTCCCGCTGCCGCGCGCCCGCGACATGGGCCCGATCATGATCGCCTGGCTCGCCTCGCTCGCGGTCCTGGTCTTCCAGCGCGACCTCGGCTCCTCGCTGCTGTTCTTCGGCCTGTTCGTCGCGATGCTCTACGTCGCGACCGAGCGCCGCGCCTGGATCGCGATCGGTCTGCTGCTGTTCGCCGGCGGCGCGCTCGTCGCCTGGCAGCTGTTCTCCCACCTGCAGCAGCGCGTCACCCTGTGGCTCGACCCGTTCGCCCCCGGCGTGAGCGACCAGCTCGCCAAGGGCCTGATGGGCATGGCCTCCGGCGGGCTGCTCGGCAAGGGCCTCGGCCAGGGGCGCCCGCAGCTGACCTACTACGCCGAGTCCGACTTCATCATCCCCAGCTTCGGCGAGGAGCTCGGCCTGGTCGGGCTGATGGCGATCCTGGCGCTGTACGCCCTCATCGTCGAGCGCGGTCTGCGCACCGGCATCGGCGCCCGCGACGGCTTCGGCAAGCTGCTCGCGACCGGCCTGGCGTTCTCGCTGGCGCTGCAGATCTTCGTGGTCGTCGGCGGCGTGACCCGGGTGATCCCGCTGACCGGTCTGACCACGCCGTTCCTGTCCGCCGGCGGCTCCTCCCTGCTCGCGAACTGGGTGATCGTCGCCTTGCTGCTGCGCATCTCCGACCAGGCGCGTCGCCCGGTCGACCAAGCCCGTGTCGCCCAGGTGGGCCAGGACGAGACCCAGGTGGTGCGTACCCGATGAACTCCCCGATCCGCCGCATCGGCGTCGTCGCCGCCGCGATGTTCCTCAGCCTGCTGCTGGCCAGCACGATGATCCAGTTCGTCCAGGCCGAGGAGCTCAACACCGCCGACGGCAACCGGCGCACCCTGCTCGACTCCTACAGCCGCGAGCGCGGCTCGATCCTGGTCGGCTCCACCCCGGTCGCGCAGTCCAGCCCGACCGAGGACGACCTGCAGTGGCAGCGCTCCTACCCCCAGGCCAAGCTGTACGCCCCCGTCACCGGCTACTACTCCTTCACCTACGGCAGCGGCAACGGCATCGAGGACAACTACGACTCGATGCTGTCCGGCACGGCCGACGCGCTGTTCTACCGCCGCATCGGCGACGTGCTCACCGGCAAGCCGCCGCAGGGCGCCTCGGTCGAGCTGACCATCGACCCGGCCGCGCAGAAGGCCGCCTACGACGCGCTCGGCAACCAGCGCGGCGCGGTCATCGCGCTGGACCCCAAGACCGGCGCGATCCTCGCGATGGTCAGCAAGCCGTCGTACGACCCCAACCTGCTGGCCAGCCACGACCTGCGGGCGGTGTCGCGCAACTGGGAGCAGCTCAGCAAGGCGCCGAACGACCCGATGATCAACCGCACCATCCGGGGCGACCTCTACCCGCCGGGCTCGACGTTCAAGCTGGTCACGGCGGCGGCGGCGCTGGAGTCGGGGCAGTACACCCCCCAGTCCGAGCTGCCGGCGCCCGCGAGCCTGGACCTGCCGCAGACCTCGGTCGACCTGCCCAACGTCGACGGCCAGCCGTGCGGCCCGGACAACAAGACCGACATGGCGCGGGCGCTGGAGATCTCCTGCAACACCTACTTCGGCAAGCTCGGCATGGACCTCGGGCAGCAGCCGATCCGTGAGCAGGCCGCCAAGTTCGGCTACGGCAAGCCGATCAACGTGCCGATGCGGGCGACGCCCAGCACCTTCCCGCCCTCGCTGAACCAGCCGCAGCTGGCGCAGTCGGCGATCGGCCAGTTCGACGTGCGCGCCACGCCGCTGCAGGTCGCGATGACCAGCGCCGCGATCGCCAACGGCGGCCGCGAGATGAACCCGTTCCTGGTGCGCAACGTGCGCGACAAGGACCTCGACGTCATCGACACGACCGACCCGTCGCAGTTCGCCCGGCCGATCTCGGGCACCACGGCCTCCTCGCTCACCCAGATGATGGAGCGGGTCGTGAGCAACGGGTCGGGCAAGAACGCCGCGATCCCGGGCATGCGGGTCGCGGGCAAGACCGGCACCGCGCAGACCGGGCAGGGCAAGGCCGACGTCTGGTTCACCGGCTTCGCGCCGGCCGACAACCCGCGGGTGGCCGTGGCCGTCGTGGTCGAGGATGGGGGAACGATGGCTGACGAGGCCAGCGGTGGAGTGGTGGCGGCGCCCATCGCCCGCAAGGTGATGGAGGCGGTGGTGTCGCAGTGAGCAAGCACCCGACGGTCGGCGGCAGCATGGGCGGCCGCTACACCCTGACCGAGCGCATCGCCGCCGGCGGCATGGGCGAGGTCTGGCAGGCCAAGGACGACATCCTCGGGCGCAGCGTCGCCCTGAAGGTGCTCAAGTCGGGCCTCACCGACGAGACCGGCTTCACCGAGCGGTTCCGCAACGAGGCGCGCCTGTCCGCGGCGCTCACCCACGGCAACATCGCCCAGGTCTACGACTACGGCGAGGACGACGGCACCGCCTACCTCGTCATGGAGTACGTCCCCGGCCGGCCGCTCTCGAAGCTCATCGAGGAGCGCGCGCCCATGTCGCCGATCGACACGGTCGAGATCGTCGCGCAGGCCGCGAGCGCGCTGCAGGCCGCGCACAAGAACGGCCTGATCCACCGCGACGTCAAGCCGGCCAACATCCTCATCGACCCCGACGGCACCGCGAAGCTCACCGATTTCGGCATCGCCCGGGCCGCCGACGCGGTCGCGATGACCAAGACCGGCGAGGTCATGGGCACCGCCCAGTACCTCGCTCCCGAGGCCGCCGTCGGCCGCCCGGCCACCGGCCTGTCGGACGTGTACGCCCTCGGCGTGGTGGCGTACGAGATGCTCGCCGGCCGCCGCCCGTTCGAGGCCGACACCGCGGTCGCGCTCGCGCTCGCGCACGTCAACGAGCCGCCCCCGCCGCTGCCGCCGTACGTCCCGCCCACCATCCGCGCGGTCGTGCACGCCTCGCTCGAGAAGGACCCGCGCCGCCGGCCGCAGTCGGCCGCGGAGTTCGGCCGCGCCCTGCGCCAGGCGCTGCGCGACGCCGACCGGATGGGGATGCTCGGTGCGGCGCCGCCGCGCGGGCCGATGGGGTCGCAGGGCCCGCGGGCGCTCAGCCCCGAGCAGCGCGCCCAGCGTCACCCCGGCCCCACGAGCGGGCCGCACAGCGGACCGCAGGGAGCGCCGGGTCGCCCGCCGCAGGGCGGTCCGGGCCAGCACGGCCCCCGGGGGCCGCAGTCGGGTCCGCAGCCGACGGGTCCGCACCCGGCCGGCCCCTCGGGTCCGCAGGGCCGCGGCCCGCACTCCGGTCCCCAGCCGACCGGTCCGGTGCCGGCCGGCGGTTCCGGTCCGCAGCACCGCGCCCGGATGCCCGGGGCCGTCTCCGGTCCGCAGCCGACGGGTCCGCAGCCCGCCGGCACCTCCGGGCCGAACCGGCAGCACGGCGGCCCGCACGGGCAGTCCGGTCCGCAGGCGCAGCTGCGCGGCGGCCAGTCGGGCCCGCAGAGCCAGGTCCGCTCGGGCCCGCAGCAGCAGCTGCGCAGCACGTCCGGGCCGCAGCAGACCCAGCCGGTGCGCCGCTCCGGCGACGGCCCGGGCGAGCGCTCGGGCCAGCTCGGCGGCAGCGCGACCGCCACCAGCACCCTCGGGGGCATCAGCCGCGGCAAGCTGATCGCCGCCGGTGTCGCGCTGCTCGCGCTGATCGCCGTGGTCGTGCTCGTGATCGTGCTCAGCCAGGGCGGCGACGACAGCCCCGGCGGCGGCAACTCCCCCAGCAACCCGGTCAACACCGGGCCCTTCGAAACCCCGTTCACCCCGGTCTCCATGCCGGGTGACGACGTCCCTGACCGGAGCGAGGCGTGACAGACAGCAGCGAGACGCCCCGCGTCCTCGGCGGCCGATACGAGGTCGGCGAGCTCATCGGACGTGGCGGCATGGCCGAGGTCCACCTGGGCCACGACACCCGCCTCGGGCGTCAGGTCGCCATCAAGATGCTGCGGGCCGACCTGGCCCGCGACCAGACGTTCCTCACCCGCTTCCGGCGCGAGGCGCAGTCGGCCGCGGGGCTCAACCACCACGCGATCGTCGCGGTCTACGACTCCGGCGAGGACGTGCACATCGAGACCGGCGGCGCCCGGGTCGACATCCCGTACATCGTCATGGAGTACGTCGACGGCAAGACCCTGCGCGAGATCCTCAACGAGGAGGGCCGGCTCTCGCCCGACGAGGCGGCCCGGGTGACCCAGGGGGTGCTCTCGGCGCTGGAGTACAGCCACGCCAAGGGCATCGTCCACCGCGACATCAAGCCGGCCAACGTCATGGTCAGCCGCGGCGGCAGCGTCAAGGTGATGGACTTCGGCATCGCCCGCGCGCTCGCCGACGCGAGCGCCACGATGACCTCGACCCAGGCGGTCGTCGGCACCGCGCGCTACCTGTCGCCCGAGCAGGCGCAGGGCGAGAAGGTCGACCAGCGCTCCGACCTGTACTCCACAGGCTGCCTGCTGTTCGAGCTGCTCGCGGGCCGTACGCCGTTCATCGGTGAGCCGGTGAGCCTCGTCTACCAGCACATCAAGGACGACCCCGCGCCGCCGTCGACCTATCAGCCCGACGTGCCGCAGGCGATGGACGCCGTGACGCTGCACTCGCTGGAGAAGGACCGCGACCGGCGGTACCAGACCGCGGGCGACTTCCGGTCCGACCTGCAGGCCGCCCGCGCCGGGCAGCCGATCAGCGAGGCGGCGGTCGCCTCGCTCGCGGCGCTCGGGGCCGACCCGACCCGGGTGCGGGCCGAGCCGCCGGAGCCCGCGACCCGTCGCGACCACACGGCCGACATGTCGACCGCCGAACGGCCGCCGCGCCGTACGGCCCTGTGGATCACCGCGGCGGTCGTGGCGCTCGCGGCGATCCTCGGCATCGGCTACCTGCTCAGCCAGATGAACCCGGGCGGCACCACCAGCGCGACCGAGACGGTCCCGTCGGTCCGCGGCATGGATCAGACCCAGGCCGAGGACGTGCTGCGCCAGGCCGGTTTCACGCCGCGCGCGACGCAGGTCGCGAGCGAGCAGCAGGAGGGCTCGGTCGTCGAGCAGGACCCGGCGGCCAACAGCCTGGCGCCCCCCAACAGCACCGTGACCATCACCGTCTCCAGCGGCCCGGGCTCGATCTCGATGATCGACGTGCGCGGCCGCACCGAGACCGAGGCGCGACAACAGCTGACGGCCGCCGGGTTCGACGACAGCCAGATCCAGGTGTCGAGCAGCCCGCAGGACGACACCCGCTACGCCAAGGACCAGGTCGCGAGCACCACCCCGGCCAGCGGCAGCGACGTCGGCCCGGAGCAGACCATCACGCTGCGGCTGTCGTCGGGTCAGGTCACCGTGCCGGAGAACCTCTCTGGCCAGACCACCCCCGATGCGACCCTCGCGCTCAACGAGGTCGGGCTGCGGGTGCGCCAGCCGATCACCAACCGGGTCACCGACGACACCAACCAGCAGGGCCGGGTGCTGGAGGTGCCGCAGGCCGGCGACAAGGTCGACCTCAACTCCGAGATCGAGCTGATCGTGGGCCAGGCGCCCAACGAGACGGTCACCGTGCCGCCGCCGACCACCGCGACGCCCTCGCCGTCGACCCCGTCGCCGACCACGACCTCGCCGCCGGAGACGCCGACGAGCGAGCCGCCGTCGCAGACCCCGTCGCCGACCCCGTCGAGCCCGGCGCCGTCCCCCACGTCGACGCCGGAGCCGACGCTGTCCGCGACGACCGGCTGAGTCGGCGGGCCGGGAGGTTCCGGCCCGGCAGACGCGCGCGGGCCCAGCCGTTCGGCTGGGCCCGCGCTCGCGTTTCGGTCCGGTGGTCTCGTGCGGTTCTCTCGCTCGGTGACGTCAGCGGTGCACGAGCGGGGCGAGGCCCTCGCTGCGCTCGACCGCGCCGGTGTCGCCCACCAGCTGCAACCAGTTGGCCAGCATCCGGTGGCCGCCCTCGGTGAGCACGCTCTCGGGGTGGAACTGGACGCCGTGCAGCGGCAGCGTGGCGTGGTGCGCCGCCATGACGACTCCGGAGGACGTACGCCCGTTGACCACGAGCGAGGCCGGCACCGTGTCGGGCGCGATCGTCAGGGAGTGGTAGCGGGTCGCGGTGAACGGCGACGGCAGCCCCTCGAGCACCCCGGTGTCGTCGTGCAGCACCCGCGAGGTCTTGCCGTGCAGCAGCTCGGGCGCGCGGCCGACCGTGGCGCCGAGCACCGCGCCGAGCGCCTGGTGGCCGAGGCACACGCCGAGCATGGGCTGGCCGCGCTCGGCGCACGCCTCGATCATCGCCATCGACACACCGGCCTCCTCGGGGGTGCCGGGGCCGGGCGAGATGAGCACGCCGTCGAAGTCGGCGCCGTCGGCGGCGGACAGGGCGTCGTTGCGCAGCACCGTGGTGTCGGCGCCGAGCTGCTGCAGGTAGCCGACGATGGTGAAGACGAAGCTGTCGTAGTTGTCCACGACGAGGATGCGGGGCACGGGCGGGTCCTTCTCGCGGCCGGTCAGGACGCCGGCTTGGCGTAGCGCAGGGTCAGGGACCCAGAGTAGGCAGGGAAGCTGGCATCGAGCTGCTCGGCCTTGTAGCCGAGACCGGCGATGTCGACGTAGGCGCGGTAGTTGCGCACCGCCGGGCTGGCGTCCAGCGCCTTGCGCAGCGCGCCCGGGTCGCCGATCGCGGTGATGGTGAACGGCGGGGAGTAGACCCGGCCCTGCAGGATGAGCGTGTTGCCGACGCAGCGGACGGCGCTGGTCGAGATGACCCGCTGGTCCATCAGCATCATCGCCGAGGCCCCGCCCTGCCACAGCGCGTTGACCACGCCCTGCACGTCCTGCTGGTGCACCACCAGCCAGTCGGCCGTGCCGCCCTCGGGCAGCGACGACACGTCGCGGGTGGAGTCGGACAGCGTGATCCGCATCGCCTCGCCGGACACCGGGCTCAGCCCGGCGGTCGGGGCGATCGCCGACGCCTGCTTGGTGAGCTGGTCGGCGCTGGTGCCGGGGGCGTCCTTGGCGGTGAGGTCCTGCACCTGCTTGCGCAGCCCCTGCACCTCGCGCTGCTGCCGGGCGACCTTGGCGTTGCCGTCGTTGATCAGCCCGACCAGGTCGGTCTGCCCGCTGCGCAGGTCGGTGCCCTTCGAGGTCGACGCGCTGATGCCGAACAGCAGTCCGGCGGCGGTGGCGACGGCGGGGACGACGAGCCGCCAACGGGATCGCGACATACGGGCGACGCTCCGGCTCAAGGATGGTCAACTACCCTTCTAGCCTAAGCCAGCGCCGGCCGGGCGAGTCCCTGCCGGTCCCCGACCGAAGGAGCGGCGTGGCAACGTCGAAGGACAACCGCAAGCCCGTCGACGCGACCGACGACGTCACCGAGATCGAGGTCGAGCGCACCGACGCCGACGGCACGACCGTCGACGAGACGGTCGAGGTCGAGGAGACGACGACCACGGGCACCGCCAAGGCCAAGGGCAAGTCCAAGGGGGACCGTCCGGCCAAGGGCGGGAAGGGCACGCGTCCGCCGAAGGCCAAGAAGACCGACCGGGACCGCCGCATCGCCGCCGAGCCGGACACCGTGGCCGACGACGACGCCACGGACGGCCTGGCCAAGGAGGACGCGGTCAAGGACGACGCCGACGACGACGGCAAGGTCACGCCCACCAAGCGCACCCGCCGCCGCGGCGACCGGCCCCAGCCGCTGCCCGGCATGAACCCCACCTGGTGGGCGCCGGTGATGGTGGGCCTGATGGTCGTCGGGCTGCTGTGGATCGTGGTGTTCTACATCCTGTCCGACGGCCCCGACAACACCTGGCCGGTCCCGGGCATCGGCTACGGCAACCTGGCCATCGGGTTCGGCCTGATCATGGTCGGCTTCATGATGACCACACGCTGGAAGTGACGTTCGGTCTCGTCTCCTCCTCCGGCTGAGCTCGCCGGCTCACCGCGCCGGGATCAGCGCGAGACGACCACCAATGCGCGAGGCGGACAGGCATGCCTGACCGCCTCGCGCATTGTTGCGGTTCTCGGGGTCGCCGGAAGTTATCCACAGGCGTTGTCCACAGTGGGGATAACTACACGCGTGTAACTCAGCCGATGTGGGCGCGGACCTGCGACATGACGTAGGCGTCGAGGACGTACGACAGGGCCACCAGGCCGACGACCAGCCCGCCGAGCGCGGGCCACTGCAGCCGGGCCCGGTCCCGGCCGAGGGCCGCGATGATCGCGGCGACCACGGCGCCGGTGACCGCGCCGCCGACGTGCGCCTGCCAGGCGATGTTGGGCAGCCACAGCGGCAGCGCCATGTTGATCAGGATCAGCCCGACCATCGGGCCGACCTCGCGACCGAGGTGCCGGTTGAGGATGACGACCGCGGCGAACAGGCCGAACACGGCGCCGGAGGCACCGACCGTGCCGGTCAGCCACAGCCTCCCGTCGCCGCCGGCCACCCCGAACGCCCCGAACGCGGCGTAGCCGACGGACCCGCCGAGGGCCGAGATGACGTACAGCGCCAGGAAACGGGCGCGGCCGAGCATCGGCTCGAGGTACTGCCCGCAGAACCACAGGGCGTACATGTTCATCAGGATGTGCAGGATGCCCGTGCCGCTGCCGAGCGGCGCGTGCACGAGCGCGACCGTGACCATCCGCCACGGCTGCTCGGCCCCGAGCACCGCCGCGTAGCCCAGCGTGTCGACGACGCGCGGCGACAGCAGCTGCCCGAGGTAGACCAGCGCGGTGATCGCGATGATCGTGTACGTCACGAGCGGCTTGCCGTCGGAGGCGTCGCCGCCGAACACCGTGCGCACGCGGGGCATCGCGCGCGCCGACTCGTTCACGCAGTCGACGCACTGGCTGCCGACCGACGCCTGGCGCTGGCAGTCGGGGCACATCGGTCGCTCGCAGCGCTGGCAGCGCACGTAGGACACCCGGTCGGGGTGACGCGGGCAGACCGGGGACGAGGACGCCTCGCCGCCCGCTCCGGTGGCGGGCGGCGAGGCGTCGCGCGGGTCAGACATCAGACGGGATCTACTCCTCGTCGATGGTCACGCGCTCGATGACCACCGGGTCGACCGGGCGGTCCTGCGCGCCGGTCTGCACGCCGGCGATGGCGTCGACCACGTCGCGGCCGGCCTGGTCGGTGACCTCGCCGAAGATCGTGTGCTTGCCCTGCAGCCAGGTGGTCGGGCCCACGGTGATGAAGAACTGCGAGCCGTTGGTGCCGCGGCCGCCGCGCTTGCCGGCGTTGGCCATGGCGAGCATGTAGGGCGCGGAGAAGTTCAGGTCGGGGGAGATCTCGTCGTCGAACTCGTAGCCCGGGCCGCCGGTGCCCTGGCCGAGCGGGCAGCCGCCCTGGATCATGAAGCCGGGGATGATGCGGTGGAAGCCGAGCCCGTCGTAGAACGGGGTCGGGTTGGTGCGGCCGGCGTCGTCGCGGTACTCCTTCTGGCCGGTGGCCAGGCCGACGAAGTTCTCGACGGTCTTGGGTGCCTGGTCGGGGAAGAGCGTGACGGTGATCGGGCCCTTGTTCGTGTGCAGCGTCGCCTTCATGGCGTCAGTCTGTCACGCGGGGCTGTGCCGTTCCTGTGCGGTCGGGGCGCGCCTGGCCACCCCCGACGTACGCCCGACCCGCCCCCGGCGCAGGACCGCACCCGCCCACCCGGCAGGGTGAGCGAGGTGGCACCGCTGCAAGTCAGCAGGCAGGATGAGGACCAGTCATCGTCCAGAGGAGGACACCACTCATGCGCTTCACCAAGTCCCGTTCGGAGAAGGTGGCCGACAAGGCCCACGACATCCTCGACACCGTCAAGGGCAAGCTCGAGGACTCCGAGGCCCTCAACCAGGTCAAGGACACGGTCAGCGAGAAGGCCAGCGACCTGCGCGACGCGGCGCACGACGTCGACACCGATGGGCTGAAGGACTCGGCCAAGAGCAAGGCCTCGACCGGCCGCGCCCGGTTCGCCGCGTTCACCGCGCCGGCCGCCGAGAAGGTCGCCGACACCGTCGACCGCAGCGACTCGCTGTCGACCGCGCGCGACAAGACCGCCGAGGCCGCCGGCATCACCCGCGACCAGGCGACCAGCCTGTTCAACGACGAGTGGATGCCGCGCATCCAGCAGGCCCTCGCCGCGGCCACCGCCGGCACCACGGCCGCCGTGCACAAGCTGCCCGAGCCGGCGCAGGAGCAGGTCGCCAAGGTCGCCCCCGACCTGGTCAAGCAGAAGAAGCGCGGCGGCTTCCTGATCCTGCTCGGCCTCGCGGGCCTCGCGGGCGCGGGCTACCTGTACTACCAGGGCCAGCAGAAGAAGCAGGCCCAGCAGGTCACCACCGCCACCCCGTCGCAGACCGCCGCGGGCACCACCCAGGCCAAGGTCGACGACCTGGTCGGTGACACCGAGGCGAAGGCGCAGAGCACGCTGCGCGACTGAGCCGCGCCCGACGCACAGACGCGCGGGGCGGGCAGGATCTCCTGTCCGCCCCGCGCGTCTTCGTCGTGCTCAGCCCAGGTCGCGCCGGCGGTAGGCCACGAGCCCGGCCGCCATCAGCGCCGCGGCGAGCGCGAGCTCGACCAGCAGCGGCGTCCAGGCGACCGGGTTGCCGGGCTGCTGGGGCAGGTGGTCGAACGGCGAGATCGCGAGCACCGCGTCGGGCAGGCGCAGCAGCGCGCCGACCCACACCAGCAGCAGCACGACCCCGGCGTACGCCCAGCCCAGCCGGGTCCCCCGCGCCCGCAGCCCGAGCACCAGGGCGGTGACGCCGATGACGACCCCCACCGGCCCGACGTACGTCATCGCCCCCGTGAGCACGTCGCTCGCCAGGTCCTCGCGGCCGCCGGCGAGGGCGTACCCCGCGGTCAGGCCGACCCCGGCCGCCGCCGCGAGCAGCACCGCGCCACCCACCGCCCAGGCCAGGTGCGCGAGGAACAGCTGCCTGCGCGAGGCGCCGGTCGACAGCACCAGCTCGGCGCGGCCCGACTCCTCCTCGCCGTCGAGCCGGGCGAGCACGCCGACGCCGTGCAGCATCCCGACGCCGAGCAGGATCGGCAGGACGACGGCGAAGAAGCTGAGCATCAGGCCCTGCTCGCCGCCCATCCGCCGCAGCACGTCGGCCATGCCGGGGTTCTCGTCGACGACGTCGGCGAGGCCCGGTGCGACCCCGCCGAACGCGGTGGCGAACACCAGGATGCCGACGGTCCAGGCGACCAGCGACGGGCGCTGCAGCCGCGCCACCAGTCCGGCGACCGAGCCCATCCGCCCGTCGGCCGGGCCGAGCCGGGCGGCCACCAGTCCCGCGCCGACGTCGCGCCGCCGCTCCAGCACGAACGCCCCGGCCGCGGCGACCGCGCCCAGCGCCAGGGGCAGCAGGATCACCCACCACCGGTCGCCGGCGTACGGCCGGGCGCGCTGCGGCCAGCCCAGCGGCGAGACCCACCCCAGCGCGGACAGCGACGGCGAGGCGTCGGCCGCCGCGCGCAGCAGGTAGGCGACGCCGAGGACCGCTCCCGCGAGGCCGCGGGCGGTGCGTGCGTGCTCGGTGACCTGGGCCGCGAGCGCCCCGACCCCGCCGAACGCCACCGCGGTCGCGCCCAGCCCGGCGCCGAAGAGGGCGCTGCCGGCGACGGGCAGCCCGACCCCGACCAGCCCGAGCGTGGTGAGCGCCCCGATCACGAGCGCCCACCCGGTCACGCCGGCCAGCGCCGACGCGAGGGAGGTGTGCCGGCCGAGCACGCCCGAGCGCAGCAGCTCCATGCGCCCGGACTCCTCCTCGGCGCGGGTGTGCCGCACGACCGACAGGATCGCGGCGAGCCCGGCCGTCGCGGCCAGGAAGGCGAGCACCCGCCAGGCGACGAACCCACCCGCGTTCGACAGGTCGTACGCCGGGCCGGTGAGCGCGAGCAGCGACCCGTTGCCGCCGATGCTGCGGGTGAGGTCGGCCCGCGCGGCCGGGTCGGGATACAGCTCCTCGTAGGACGTCGGCGTGACCACCGCGACCGCGACGACGACCAGGACCCACAGCGGCCACCAGAGCCGGTCGCGGCGCAGCTGCAGCCGCGCCAGCGCGGGCGCGCCGACGACGGCGTCGCTCATGCCGACGCCCCGTAGTGCGACAGGAACAGGTCTTCCAGGCTCGGCGGCTCGCTGGTCAACGACGTGATGCCGTACGCCTGCAGCGCCTCCACCACGCGCGCCACCTCGGGCGCGTCGACCTGCAGCGCGACCCGCTGACCGTCGACCTGCACGTGCTGCACGCCGGGGAGCCGGTCGAGCCCCTCGGGCGGCGCCTCGCGCAGGGTCACCACGACGCGATTGGCCGTGAGGTGGCGCATCTCGTCGATGGTCCCGGTCTCGACGGTGCGGCCGTCCTTGATGATCGACAGCCGGTCGCACAGGTGCTCCACCTCGGAGAGGATGTGGCTCGACAGCAGCACGGTGCGGCCGCGCTCGCGCTCCTCGGCGATGCAGTCGCGAAACACCTTCTCCATCAACGGATCCAGGCCGCTGGTGGGCTCGTCGAGCAGCAGCAGCTCGACGTCGGAGGCGAGCGCCGCGACGAGCGCGACCTTCTGCCGGTTGCCCTTGGAGTAGGTGCGGCCCTTCTTGCGCGGGTCGAGGTCGAACCGCTCCAGCAGGCTCGCCCGCCGACGGGCGTCGAGACCGCCGCGCAGCCGCCCCATCAGGTCGATCACCTCGCCGCCGCTGAGGCCCGGCCACAGCGTGACGTCTCCGGGGACGTACGCCAGCCGCCGGTGCAGCTGCGGCGCCTGGCTCCACGGGTCGCCGCCGAGCAGCCGGGCGGTGCCGCGGTCGGCGCGCAGCAGGCCGAGCAGCACCCGGATCGTCGTCGACTTGCCGGCGCCGTTGGGGCCGAGGAAGCCGTGCACCTCGCCGCCGCGCACGGTCAGGTCGAGCCCGTCGAGAGCCGTCGTGGGCCCGAACCGCTTGCCGAGGTCGTGCACCTCGATCGCGTTGTCCATGGTCTCGACGCTACTCCGGTTTCACAGATTTGTGAAACTTCTTCAGCGATTGAGGTCCTTGACACGCGCTGTGGCACCATCGTCGCCATGGCACGCCGCAGCAGCACCGACGCAGCGCGCCGCAGGGTGCTGGAGCAGCTGGCCGAGGAGTTCGCCCGCAGCGGCATGAACCGCATGGCCGCGCGGGTCTTCGCCGCGCTGGTCGTCACCGACGAGGGCGAGCTCACCGCCGCCGAGCTGGCCGAGCTGCTGCACGCGAGCCCGGCGGCGATCTCCGGCGCGGTGCGCTATCTCGAGCAGGTCGAGATGATCCGCCGCACCCGCCCGCTCGGCAGCCGCCGCGACGTCTTCAACCTCACCAACGACATCTGGTACGAAGCGCTCATCCACCGCGGCTCGGTCATCGAGCGCTGGCGCGACACCATGCGCCACGGCGCCGACGAGCTCGGCCTCGGCACGCGCGCGGGGGAGCGGATGGATCAGATGGCCGACTTCTTCGCGTTCATGGAGACCGAGCTGCCCGCGCTGCTCGAGCGGTGGCGTGCCAGCCGATCCGGGCCCGAGAAGGCCTGAGCCACAACGGTTCTCGTCACTCCACGACGTCGGCGGTGTAGACGTACGCCGGTTCGTCGCGCTGCGCGGCGCAGGTGAGTCGCGCCGGTGGCTGCACCGACCGGCGCACCCGCACGGTGGTGGTCGCCGGGAGCGGTGCCTGTCCGGCCACGCCGACCACCCACTCGCCGGCGCCGGTCTCGTGGACCGAGCGAGGGCGTACGTCGGTGGCGGCGGCCGGACCCCGCTCGCGCAGCACGGCGGCCAGGGCGGCCTGCACCACCGGGGGATAGGGCGAGAAGCCGCGCAGGTGCTCGGGACTCACCGCCCCGGCGAGGTGCTGACGCACCGTCTGCACCGCGTCGGTCGCGTCGAGCCCGCCGTAGACCGTGCCGTCGGGCAGCATCAGCAGGTTCGCGGCGAACCGGTCGCCGCCGACGTGCGAGCACTCCCAGGTCTGCTCCGGCCAGGCCGCGGCGAGGGCGGCCGCGACGGGGCGGCCGCGCATCGCGCAGCACACGTCGTGGGTGCCGTGCGTGCAGACCAGCAGCAGCGGCGGGTGCGTCTCGGCGGCGGCAGGGCGCCCGTCGACGCGCAGCACCCAGGCGGCCTCCTCGAGGTCGGCCTCGGTCCGCCAGGTGCCCCAGCGCTGGCTGCCGTCGACGTCGACCACGGCCCAGCGCAGCGGGTCGACCGTGACGTCGCGGTGCGCCCGCCGCCCCGGACGCCGGACGAGCAGCACCCGGCCGCCGATCTCGAGGGCCGTCCGCTGCAGCAGGTCGGCGAGCGCAGGGGTGAAGCCGGAGCTGTCGAGCGCGGCGCGCGCCCAGCCGGCGGGGTGCTCGATCAGCAGCCAGCGACGGCCGGGGGCGGCGGTCCCGAGCATCGGGTCGCCGCGGCGCCGGGCGAGGGTGGCGCAGTGCGGTCCCCGGCCCGCGTCGACGTCGTCGGTCACCTCGGCCCGCACGCGGCGGGCGGGGGTCACTCGGGCACCACGACGCCGGTGCGCAGCAGCGCCTGGGTGAGCGCCACCCCGAGGTCGGCGCCGGTGGCGCGGCCGGCCGACAGCAGCGCCTCGACGGCAGCGAGCTGGTCGCGCTCCAGGGGGAGCGACCCGACCCGGCTGCGCAGGTGCGTACGTCCGCCGGCGGCCGGCTCGATCGTCGCGGCGACGTGGTCGCGCACCCGGACCGCAGTGGTCTCGTCGGCGGCGTCGGCGGCGTGCGCCTGGGCCAGGGGAGCAAGGGGGGCGGGGCGCTGGGCGGCGCGCGCGGCGCCGGCGAGACCGGCCGCGAGCTCGGTCGCATCGACCTCGGCGAGCGCGCGCAGCAGGGCCTCGCGCACGTCCTCGACCTGGGCGCTCGCGACGCCCGCACCGACCAGGTCGGTGCCGACAGGGAGCGCGGCCCGCAGCGAGGGGTCGTCGCTCGCCCGGCGCACGGCGGCGCGCACCAGCTCGTCGGCGACGTGGCGGCGGGTCCAGCTGTGCACGCCGATCGTCAGGTGGATGCTCGTTCCCCCGACCGCGGTCGCGGAGTGCAGGAAGCCGCGGGGGAGGTAGAGGCAGTCGCCCGGGGCGAAGGTGGTCTCGATGAGCGGCGTGGTGCTCGCCGCCGACTCCTCAACAGCCGCGCGGTGATCCGTCCACGGCTCGTCACGCAGCGGCAGCTCGTGCACCGGCGGGCGGATGCGCCACCGCTTCTCGCCGGCGATCTGCAGCACGAACACGTCGTGCACGTCGTAGTGGTCGCTGAACCCGGTGTTCTGCGCCGGGGTGACATAGGCGTTGACCTGCACGGGGTGGCCGAGCTCGCCGGCCAGGTCCTGGGAGAACCGCACGATCGGCTCCCAGGTGCGGTGCAGCCCCTGCAGCACGAGGGTCGCGCCCTCGCTGAAGTGGCGCAGCACGGCGTCGTCGCTGGCCTGGTCGGCGACCGCGGCGCCGATGCCGCCGCCGCGGGTGAACGACCGCTCGGGCAGCGTGCTGCCCTCCTTGGCCATCCGCAGGAAGGGGGTGCGCAGCCCGCGCGTCGCGACGAGCTCGTCGACCGCCGCCGCGCTGAACAGGTCCTCGAAGGTGCCCGGCAGGTCGGCGGCTCGGCTGAGCAGCGGCTCGCGCGACCAGATGCGCTGCGCGAACTCCTCGCTCGGCACCGACACCAGGCGGGAGAGCACCGGGAGCGCACCGGACTCGGTGCGCTCCCGGTGCGACGACGTCGTCGTCATCTGGCCTCAGGCTCCGCCGTCGGCTCCACCGTCACGGCCACCGGGGTTGGCCCCGCCGTCGGCCGGGCCCTCGCCACCGGCACCACCGTCAGCGCCGCCATCGGCACCGCCGTCGCCACCGAGGCCCGAGCCACCGACGCCACCGCCGGCACCACCGTCGGCACCGCCGTCAGCGCCACCGTCGTGACCGCCGGGGTTTGCGCCGCCGTCGGCCGGGCCCTCGCCACCGGCACCACCATCGGCACCGCCGTCGCCACCGAGACCGGTGCCGCCAGCGCCTCCGTCGGCACCGCCGTCGGCGCCACCGTCGTGACCACCGGGGTTCGCGCCGCCGTCGGCAGGTCCTTCGCCGCCAGGAGTCTGCTGCTCCGGGTCGAAGTCGGAGTTGTCGGTCATTCCGTCCTCCTCGTGTCCGTCTCGTGGCGGGCGCCACGGGGCTGGTTGTCTGCCCTTCATTCCTAGGGCAGATCGCCGTGAATTTCGACCCCCGAAGGCAGGGAAGTTTCGGCCCGCTCGCGCCCCCGCCGAGGAGGGGCGGCCCCCCTTACGGCAGGGGCGGCCCCTTATTAGCTGGGCCCCACCTCGAACGGCTGGGCCGCCCCTCTCTCGCGGGCGGGAGGAGGGGCGCGGCGAAAACCCGTGCCGGGCCAGGGCGTACGCCCGCTAGCGTCCGGTCATGACGTGGGAGTTCTTCGACGCGGCCGGCCCGTTCCTCGACGCAGCGGGGGACGCGCTGCGCGCCAACCCGGTGGAGGCGTCGGTCGTCGCGACGATGGCCGAGCGCGAGCAGCGCGAGGGCGCTCCCGACCTGCCGCACCGATGGTTCGCCGTCGCCGGCGGTGACGAGATCACCGGCGTCGCGATGCGCACCGCACCGTTCGTGCCCTACCCGCCCTTCCTGCTCGCGATGCCCGACGAGCTGGCGGTCGAGCTGGCCGACGTCCTGCTCGGGCGCGGCGAGCCGGTCGAGGGGGTCAACGGCGGGCTGCCGGCGGCCCGGGTGTTCGCCGAGCGGGTCGCCGACGCCACCGAGAGCACGGTCCGCACCGTCATGCACACGCGCCTGTTCGAGCTCACCGAGCTGACGCCGCCGGAGCCCGCCGAGGGGTCGCTGCGCCGGGTCGACACCGGCGACGTCGACGACCTGCAGCAGGTCACCGCGTGGACCGCCGCGTTCCACCGCGACGCCGACGCGCAGGCCGGCCGGGGACCCGGCGACAGCGAGCCCGAGGCTCCGATGACCGAGCAGCGGCTGCGCAGCCTCGCCGCCCGCACCTGGTTCTGGGAGGTCGACGGCGAGGTCGTGCACATGACCGGGCTCAACCCGCCGGCGTTCGGCGTCGCCCGGATCGGCCCGGTCTACACCCCGCCGCGCTGGCGCGGGAACGGCTACGCCGCGAGCACCGTCGCCGCCCTCTCCCAGCAGGTCCTAGACGCCGGCGACCGCGTCTGCCTCTACACCGACCAGGCCAACCCGGTCTCCAACGCGCTGTACGAGCGGCTCGGCTACCGCCCCGTCGTCGACAACGTGCAGCTGCGCATGTGACCGCGAAGCCCCGGGCATGAAACCGGGTTACGTGCGTTTGACCTCAATGCATTGGGGTCAGATGCACGTAACCCGGTTTCATGCGGGCACTAGGGTCGGCACCATGAACGTGGTGTTCGTGGAGCCGAACTTCCCACGCAACCAGCGCGAGTTCGTGCGCGCGCTGTCGCAGGTCGGTGCGACGGTCTTCGCGGTCGGCGAGACGCCGTGGGACTGGCTCGACGAGGAGCTCAAGGGCTGGATCGACCACTACGAGCAGGTCGGGTCGGTCACCGACGTCGACCGGCTGCGCACGGTGGTCGAGCACTTCCAGTCACGCGCCTGGATCGACTCGCTCGAGGCCACCATCGAGTCGCACACGCTGCCCGCCGCGGTCGTGCGCGAGCAGACCGGCATCCCCGGCACGTCGGTGCACACGACCTACCTGTGCCGTGACAAGCCGTCGATGAAGGAGGCGCTACGTCAGGTCGGGGTGCCGACCGCGGCGTCGGCGGCCGCCGAGAACCTCGACCAGCTGCGCGAATTCGTCGCGCAGGTGGGTTACCCGGTGATCGTGAAGCCGCGCGACGGGGCGGGCGCCTCGGGCACGCACAAGGTCGAGAACGACACCGAGCTGGCCGCCGCGGCCGCGACGTTCGGGAGCGCCACGTCGGTGGCGGTCGAGGAGTTCGTCGAGGGCCACGAGGGCTTCTACGACACCGTCTCGGTCGACGGCGGCATCGCGCTCGACTTCGCGAGCCACTACTACCCCAACGTGCTCGAGGCGATGCGCACCCGGTGGATCAGCCCGCAGTACGTCTCCACCAACCGGGTCGACGACGCCCCCTTCTACGGCGAGCTGCGCGAGCTCGGCGAGCGCGTCAACGAGGCCCTCGGCATCCGCACGTCGGCGACGCACATGGAGTGGTTCTACGGCCCGAAAGGCTTGCGGTTCAGCGAGATCGGGGCGCGACCGCCCGGCGTGGGGTGCTGGGACCTCTACAGCGCCGGCAACGACATCGACGTCTACCGCGCGTGGGCCGACGCGATCGTGCACGGGCAGGTGTGGTCGCGACCGTCGCGCCGGTTCGCCTCGGGCATCGTGGCGCTGCGCCCCGACCGCGACGGCACGATCAGCGGCTACTCCGGGCTCGACCACGTGCAGCAGCACCTCGGCCAGTGGGTCATCGACACCCACCTGCCCGACCCCGGCACCGGCACCCAGCCGGTCGAGGCCGGCTTCATGGCCAACGCGTGGGTGCGCCTGAAGCACCCCGACTACGACGCGCTGCGCGGCATGCTCGACGAGGTCGGGCGCACCGTGCAGGTGCACGCCTCCTAGGCTCGCCCGCACCGTGACCGACACCCCTGCGCCCCCTGTCACCCTGCTCGGCCCGCAGCGCCGACCCACGGTCGAGAAGACGATGCACCGGCTGGGCCTGCTCGGGCGGCCGGTCGCCACGGTGACGGCCGGGTGGCAGGACCGCGAGATGGACGACCCCGAGCTCGACCAGCACCTCGGCGGCGCCACCCGCAACCTGGAGCTGTGGCAGCGCTGGCAGCACATCCTCGACGCGGATCCCCAGCTGGCAGAGGCGGATCGGCGCCGCCGCGAGATGCGTTCGGAGGTGCAGGACCTCTACCTGCTCGGCGTCGGCCACGCGATGGCCGCGCTCATCGAGCTCTACCACCTGCCGCACCGCACGCCCGCGTTGGTGCAGCAGGCGATCGCCGACGCCGACGAGGTGCTGCACGACCTCGACGTACGCCATCTCGGGCGCATCGCCGAGCTCGAGTCCGGCTTCTACGAGCGATATCCCCCGCACGAGCGGCCCGACGTGGCCCGGCACCGGGCCGAGGTGGCAGCGATCGTCGCCGACTGCGAGGGAGTGGTGCTCACCGGCGGGCACGTCGCGGTGCTGCTGGACCTGCTGCACCTGTTCAACGTGGCGCCGCTGCTCGCCTCGCGGCCGGTCGTCGCCTGGTCGGCCGGCGCGATGGTGCTGACCGACCGCGTCGTGCTGTTCAACGACCGCGCGACCCACGGCCACGCCTACCCCGAGGTGTTCGGGGCGGGCCTGGGTCTGGTGCGCGACGTGGTGGCGCTCCCGGCCGCCCGGCAGCGTCTGCTCCTGGGCGACCGGGCTCGAATGGCGTCTCTCGCAAGGAGATTCGCGCCCTCGTGGTGCCTCCCGCTCGAGCCCGGGTCGCGCGTGGAGCTGGACGCCGACTACCGGCTCCCGGCCACGGCGTCGGTGATCGGCGGAGAGGGCGAGCTGGTCGCGGTGGGCGAGCTGGCGTACGACGAGACGGTGGCGCCCGGCAAGACGGCGCCCGACGAGACGGATCGCGAGGCGGTCGACGGTGAGTGAGACCACGGCCCTGCCGGTCCCGACCAGCACGCACAAGGGCAAGCTCGCGATCAACCGGCTGCGCGCGCGCCGCCCGCTCGACGAGGCCGCCGTCGACCGCTTCCTCGCCCGGCAGGGGCAGGTGCCGGTCGTCGAGGGGCCCAAGTGCACGTTCCTGTTCCGCGGCGAGGCCGACGAGGTGCACGTGCAGCACCGCATCGTGGGCCAGCCGCAACGGGTGCCGATGCGCCGCGTCGGGGAGACCTCGCTCTGGTACGCGATCATCGAGCTGCCCGCCGGCTCGCGGGTGGAGTATCAGCTGGAGGTGCGCCGCGGCGAGCACGTCGAGACGGCCAACGACCCGCTCAACCCGCGCGTCGCGCACAGCCCGGTCGGGTCGTCGTCGGTGCTGCACGCCGCGGGCTACGTCACGCCGGAGTGGACCCAGCACGACCCCGACGCCCGCCCCGGCGAGATCGTCGACCTGACGATCAGCTCGCGGGCGCTGCGCCGCGAATCCCATTGTCGCGTCTACCTTCCCGCGCGCTTCCGCCGCCGGCACAGCTATCCGCTGCTGATCGTGCACGACGGTGACGACTACCTGCGCTACGCGGCGATGGGCACCGTGCTGGACAACCTGATCCACCGCCTCGACATGGCCGAGACGATCGTGGTGTTCACCAACCCGGGCGACCGGTTGAAGGAGTATCCGAACTCCGCCGCGCACGCCCGGTTCGTCACCGCCGAGCTCATGCCGCGGCTCGCCGAGGAGCTGCCGCTGATCGAGCGGCCCGACGCCCGCTGCCTGATGGGCGCCTCGTTCGGCGGGGTGGCGTCGCTGTCGGTGGCGGTGCGCAACCCCGACCTGTTCGGCTCGCTGCTGGTGCAGTCGGGGTCGTTCGTGTTCACCGACATCGGCACCGAGCACGGCGGCGGCCCGGCGTTCGACCCGGTCGTGCGGTTCATGAACCGATACCGCGCCGCCCCGACCAAGGTCGCCGACCGGATCTTCTCCTCGTGCGGGGTCTACGAGCCGCTGATCGTGCCCAACCGCTCGATGGTGCCGGTGTTCGAGGCGGCCGGCATGCAGGTGCGCTACGTCGAGGCGCGCGACGGCCACTCCTGGGAGAACTGGCGCGACCGGCTGCGCGACGGGCTGTCCTGGGTCTTCCCCGGACCGGGGAAGTACTACTACGAGTAGGTGCCTGGTCCACCCTTCGGCGTAGGGTCGCCCCATGACGGGTGAGGAGGCCGGACCGGCCCTGGGACGCACGACGTACGTCCTCATCGACGGCGAGAACATCGACGCCACCCTGGGCACCTCGATCCTGCAGCGGCGACCGCTGCCGGAGGAGCGGCCGCGCTGGGACCGCGTCCTGAAGTACGCCCACGAGGAGTGGGAGCAGCCGGTCACCGCGCTGTTCTTCCTCGCGGCGTCCAACCGTGACCTGCCGATGCCGTTCGTGCAGGCGCTCACCGCGATGGGCTACCGGCCGGTGCCGCTGTCGGGGGAGCCGGGCGAGAAGGTCGTCGACATCGCGATCCAGCGCACGCTGTCGGCGCTGGTCGACCGGCCGGCCGACGTGATGCTGCTCAGCCACGACGGCGACTTCCTGCCGCAGCTGGAGGCGCTGGTCACCGACGCCCACGACGTCGCGCTCATCGGCTTCAAGGAGTTCCGCAACGCCGGGTTCGCCGCGTTGGAGGACAAGGGGCTGGAGTTCCACGACCTCGAGCTCGACATCGGCGCGTTCAACTCGCCGCTGCCGCGGCTGCGGGTCATCCCGATCGAGGAGTTCGACCCCGAGCAGTTCCTGTGACCGGCACGGGCGCCTCGCCGCTCGCGGCGCCCGAGGGCGGCGGCAAGCGGCTGCGCAAGGCCCTGCCCCGCCGCGCGCTCGGCGAGCTGCACCTGCCTCCCGACCGCGACCCGCTGGGCATCCTCGCCGAGCAGCACGCGACCCGGCTGCCAGAGCTCATCGGGGTGCGCGTCGGCCGCATGCTGCAGTCCCCGTTCGCGTTCTACCGCGGGACCGCCGCCGTGATGGCCGCCGACCTCGCCGACGCTCCGGTCACCGGCCCGCGGGTCGTGGCCTGCGGCGACGCCCACATCAGCAACTTCGGCTTCTTCGCCTCGCCCGAGCGCTCGCTGCTGTTCGACCTCAACGACTTCGACGAGACCGCGGTGGCCCCGTGGGAGTGGGACGTACGTCGGCTGGCCGCGAGTGCGTACGTCGGGGGTCGGGACAACGGGCTCTCCGAGGACGACTGCGCCGCGGCGGCGCACGCCTCGGTCGAGGGCTACCGCGAGGCGCTGCGGGGCCTGGTCGAGCTCACCGCGCTGGAGCGCTTCTACTACCAGGTCGACGACTCCGCGCTCGAGGCCAGGCTCTCCGGCAAGGACCTCAAGCTCGCGCGCAGGGCGACGGCCAAGGCGCGCGGCCGCACCTCCGACCAGGTGCTCGCCAAGATCGCCACCCGCGGCGCCGACGACCGGCTGCGCATCGTCGACCAGCCGCCGGTCACCCAGCACGTCGAGACGCACGCCGACCTGGCGGACATGACCCGGTTGTTCCGGCAGTACCTCACGACGCTGCGGGAGGACTCGGCCTTCCTGCTGCTGCAGTTCCGGCCGGTCGACTTCGTCCTGCGCGTCGTCGGGGTCGGCAGCGTCGGGACGCGGTGCTACGTCCTGGCCCTCGAGGGCCCCGACTCCCAGGTGATCTTCCTGCAGGCCAAGGAGGCCCAGCCGTCGGTGCTGTCGACCTACGGCCGGATGCCCAAGGCGGTGCCCGGCGACACCGGCGGCCGCGACCTCACCGAGGGGCACCGGGTCGTGGCCGGGCAGCGCATCCTGCAGGCGCAGTCCGACCCGTTCCTCGGCCACATCATCGGGTACGCCGGCGAGCAGGGGCGGCACGCGCGCGTCGACTACTTCTGGCGCCAGTTCCGCGACATGAAGGGCTCGATCGAGCCGTCGCGGCTGAACCGGAGCCAGTTCCTCACCTACGTGCGGCTGTGCGGCCGGCTGCTCGCGCGGGCGCACAGCCAGTCGCCGTCCGGCCGAGCCGTCGCGGACTACCTCGGCAAGAACGACGCCGCGGGTGAGGCGTTCGCCCGCTGGGCGCGGGCATACGCCGATCGGTGCGAGGCCGACTTCGCCGCCCTCGAGCAGGCAGCCGCCGCCGGCCGGTTTCCCGTGGAACGCAACGTCTAGGCTGTGCGGCACGAGCTCGGACGCATCGACAGATCGACCGGCTCTCATGACTCGACGGGGGAGATCGATGCAGTCTGCTTATGCGAAGGATCTGGTCTGGCAGCTGACCCTTCGCGACGCTGCCGACGAAGAGATTCTCGCGGCTGTCCACCAGGTCAACCTGCGCGAGAGTCGCGGGGAGGACCCGGCTGCCGAGCTCGGGAGCGCGGCCGAGTACGCCGCAACGTTCTCGGGCCAGAGGCCGAGTCCAGCCCGCAGCCGCTGGGTGACGGTCGCGGGGATCTTGGCCGTCGCGTGGCTGATCGGGACCGCCGTCGCCGTCGAACGGTTCGGCTTCGACCCACCTGTGCCGGACCGGTTGTTCGCTCTCCTCGGCGCGTTGCTGCTGCTGTGCGTCGGCGTGGGGGTCGCCTTCGTCGCGGCACTGTCGCGTGCTCGGCGCGCGACCGCGCGGATCGCGACCCACTGACGCGCTGCCCGCTCCGACAACGCCGCGTCAACGTGTCCGAACAGTTCGGACACGTTGACGCGGCTGTGGCGCGAGGTCCCGGTCAGCGCTTGGGCTTACGCAGCAGCAGGATGCCGCCGACGACCGGCGCGATCCCGAACAGGAAGATGCCGAACAGTCGGCCCGCCGCCTCGGCGCCGTTGGCCGACTGGGGCCCCTGTCCGGTCGCGGCCATGGCCAGCTGGGCGAGCAGCACCAGGCAGCCGAACACGATCAGGATCCATCCCCACGCCGTGCGGGCCCCGGACCGCTGCGGCGGCTGCTGGTATCCGTACGGCTGCTGGCCGTACTGCTGCGGGTAGCCCTGCTGTCCGTACGGCTGCTGCCCCGGGTATCCCTGCTGCGGCGGGTAACCCTGTTGCTGCGGGTAACCCGGCGGCGGTCCCTGCGGCGGGTACTGCTGGCCGTAGCCGGACTGCGGGTATCCCTGCTGCGGGTAGCCCTGCGGCCCGGGCGGCGGATTCTGACCCTGGCCGGCACTCGGGTGGCCCTCGGCGCCCGGCTGGGGCGCGGCGTACGGGTCCTGGGAATCGCTCATCGGCCCAGTCTGCCAAGCGTGTCCGCTCAGATCGGACACCGTGAGCGCTTGACACGGTCCAAGCCCGCATGAATGTATGTGCATGTACACACATTGAGGAGTGGGTCATGTCCGGATCGGTCAGCAGCGCGTGGTTGCAGACGGCCGCGTTCGCCGCGGCCGTCGACGCCAACCTCGACAGGTGGCTCGGTGACACCTATCGGCTGGGGCTGACCGAGTTCCGCGCGCTGACCCTGCTCAGCCAGCAGCCCGACAAGGAGCTGCGCATCACCGCGCTCGCCCAGCGGGTGGGCCTGACCTCGACCTCGACGACGCGGCTGGTCAGCCGCCTGGAGACCAAGGGCCACGCGCGGCGCGACGTGTGCGACGACGACGGCCGCGGGGTCTACGCGGTGATCGACGAGCCCGGCGAGACGCTGCTGCGCGAGGTGCGGCCGGCGTACGACGCTCGGGTGCGCGACCTGCTGACCGACCCGGCGAAGCACTTCCCCCACCTGGACCCGCGGGCGGTGGCGTCCGCGCTGGAGGAGGTGAGCGCGCTGGTCGAGCCCTGACGCCTTCAGCTCTTGCTGGGGGCGCTCTCTTTCCGATCTATATATGCATGTACACACACCTAACCCGAAGGGATGATCCCTGTGCCGACGAAGATCGACGTGTTCGTGGACTACGTCTGCCCGTTCTGCTTCCTGGTGGAGCCGGCGATCGAGGAGCTCCGGCGCGAGCGTGACGTCGAGGTGACGATCCGCCCGTTCGAGCTGCGTCCTGACCCGGTGCCGACGCTGCGCCCGGAGGACGACTACCTGCCGCGCGTGTGGCGCGAGTCGGTCTATCCGATGGCCGAGCGGGTCGGCGTGCCGGTGCAGCTGCCCTCGGTGTCGCCGCAGCCGCGCACCGAGAAGGCGTTCATGGTGCTGCAGCTGGCGCAGGAGCGCGGGCTCGGGGCGGCCTACACCGAGGCGATGTTCAGCGCGTTCTTCCAGGACGACCGCGACATCGGGCTCGACGAGGTCATCGTCGACGTCGCGACCTCCGTCGGCCTGGACCGGGCCGAGGTCGAGGAGGCGCTGCGCAGCGACGAACGGCGCCAGCAGCAGCGCGCCGACCAGGACTACGCCGTCCGCACGGTCGGCATCGACGCGGTCCCCACCGTCGTGGTCGAGGGCCAGGTGCTGCGCGGGGTGCCGTCCGCGGCCCGGCTCAAGAAGGCGGTCGACGACCTCGCCTCCCGCGGCCCCGCCCCGGATCGGACCCAGCCGTGAGCGCAGTCGTCGCCCGGCTCGAGCCGCTCATGTCACGCGCGGTCGCGGCGAGCACCGCACACGTCGACGCGGGCGGCCTGCCCTTCGTCGGCGTGGTGGTCGACGCAGCCGGGGAGGTGATCTCCGGGTTCGGCACCAACCAGGTCGCCGAGACCGGTGACCCCACGGCGCACGCCGAGGTCGTCGCGATGCGCGAGGCGCTGACGCGGCAGCGGCGCGACACGCTTGCGGGCTGCTCGTTGCTCGCGACCGGTGAGCCGTGCGGGCTGTGCTACCGGTTCGCGCTGGACCACGGCATCGCCTCGGTCCTCGTCGCCGTCGACCGCGACGAGGTCGCCCGGCTCGGCTTCGACTACCGGGCGAGCTATCCCGCGTTCGCCGTGACGGACGTACGTCGGGCTCGGGTTTTCGTGCCGCTCCCCGTCGAGCGTGCGCTCGACCCCTTCGTGCACTACCTGCGGCTCCACCCCGCTGGTCCCGCGGCCGCGGGACCGGGCACCGCACCGAAAGGAACATCGTCATGAGCTGGCTCTATCTGGCCGTCGCCGTCGTCTTCGAGGTCGCCGTCGGCATCTGCGCGGGCAACGCGAACGGCTTCAAGCACGCCTGGTGGACCGTCGCGACCCTCGTCTCCGGCGCGATCGCCACCTTCTTCCTCAGCCTGGCCCTGCTGACGTTCGACGTGGGCGTCGGCTACGCGCTGTGGACCTCGCTGGCCGGCGTCGGGATCGTCGTCGTGGGCGCGCTCTTCCTGGCCCAGCGACTCACCTGGCAGAAACTCCTCGGCATCGCGGTCGTCATCGTCGGCGTCGTGGGCCTCAACCTCGCCGGCGCCCACTGACCCGGCTGCTCTGTCGGAAAGGAATCCTCATGACGACCGCTCCCGCCACCACACCCACGGCCCCCGCCCCGACCGCGCAGAGGGGACGCGCCTGGATCGCGCTGCTGGTCGCCGGCGCGTTCGAGGTCGGCTACGCCCTCAGCGTCAACGGCAGCACCGGCTTCACCGACCCGCTCTGGTCGGTGGTCGCCGTGGTGTTCTTCCTGTTCACGCTGTTCTTCCTCAGCGTCGCGCTGAAGCAGATCGACGTGGGCATCGGCTACGCCGTGTGGGCCGGCATCGGCGCCATCGGCGCGGCCGTGCTCGGCCCGGTGTTCTTCGACGAGACGCTGACCCTGGTGAAGGGCTTCTGGCTCGCCGTGATCATCGCCGGCGTCGTCTGGCTCAAGCTCGCCGACCGTCCCGCATCAGCCTGACTCGCTGCGAGACCCGGGCCCACGGCCTCGTCCCGGGCTCGGGTCGCGCAGCGTCGCCCGCTCGGTCAGGGTGATCCCCACGACCCAGATCAGCAGCGCCAGCCACCCCGGCACGAACCCGCCGAAGCCGTCGTCGTCCGGCATCCGCGCGTCGAACAACCAGTACGCCGCGAACGCGATGACCGCCCACAGCACCACGTGCCGCCAGGCCGTCCCCGGCGGCGACCCACGCCACCGAGGCACCCTGCCGCCCTCGTCCGGCGACCCGTTCAGTCCCAGGAACTCGACAACCCGACCCGACCCGACGCTCACGCGAAACCCCCGTTCGACGTACGACCTCAAGGCCCTCCGTTATACGTGGTCCCGCCGGCACGACAAAGACCCTCCTCCGGCATGGAGAAGGGTCTTGGGTCGGGCTGCTGGGTGGAGGCGAGGGGACTCGAACCCCTAACCCCCTGCTTGCAAAGCAGGTGCGCTACCAATTGCGCCACGCCCCCGAAGGCCCGCGCTCCGGCCGCTGGGCCGGCCACGCGGGCCGTCAGGTCTTGCTCCGCCGGGAGGCGGTGAGCGTCAGTCGACCTTCGCGCTCGCGGAGATGCTCTTCTCGCCGGGACGGTCGGAGGTCTGCTTCCACAGCTCCTTGCCGACGGTGTGCGACTTGTACTTGGAGTTCGCGAACGCGGCCGCACCCGCAGCCGCCAGAACCATCAGGGCCTTCTTCATCTCAGGACTCCTCGTCACTGGATCATCGGGGCGGCGGTGGTGGGCCTAACTGGACTTGAACCAGTGACCTCTGTCTTATCAGGACAGCGCTCTAACCGACTGAGCTATAGGCCCCTGCACCGTCGTGCGTCGCCTGACCGTGGTCGGCCGGGCGACGCGCAGGACGTGACTTTACCCCACGCCTGCCGACGGCGACAAAACGCCTACTCGTCCGACAGCGTCAGCTGGATGCCGCCGACGAGCGAGGCGCAGATGTTGTACAGGAACGCGGCCAGCGTCGCGATCGCGGTCAGCAGCACGATGTCGATGACCCCGATGACGACCGACAGCGACACCATGCGGCCGAAGCCGATGTAGTCCATGAGGTCGAACGTCGACCCGCCGCCGCCCGACTCCAGCTGGCCGAGCATGTCCTGCAACGCCGAGAAGACGCCCATGCCCGACAGCACGGTCCACATCACCGCGACCATGATCACGCCGGCGATGGCCGCGGCCACCGACAGCAGGAACGCGATCTTCATGACCGACCACGGGTCGATGCGCGACAGGGTCAGGCGCACCCGGCGAGGAGTCGAGCGAGACGTACGACCGCCGCTCGCCTGACGCTGCGGCCGCTGGGGCCGGGCGCCCCGCTCGCCGCCACCCTTGGAGCCCTCGGAGCGACTCGCCCGCTGACCGCTGCCCGGTCGGGGCAGCTTCGCCGCCGCGGTGTCCTTGCTGCGCGCGGCGGCGGACGCCGCGTCACTGCCGGCGCCCTGCCTCTGCGGGGTGCTGCTCACTCGTCATCTCCCGGCTCAACGTCGGTCATTTCGTCGGTCGCATCGCCCGGCGCGGCCTCGACCTCGGTCGACTCCACCTCGACCGACTCCTCGACGGAGTCAGCAGGTTCGGCATCCGAGGCGGGCGGGGTCGGGGCGTCGCTGGACTCCTCCGACGCTACGGCATCCTCGACTTCTTCCTCGACCTCCCGCTCGGTGTTGCGCGCGACCGCCACGATCGAGTCGCCCGAGGCCGGTGTGGCGAACTGCACACCCATCGTCGACCGCCCGGTGCGCCGGATCTCGGCCACCCGCGAGCGCACGATCTTGCCCTTCTCCATGACGACCATGACCTCGTCGTCCTCGTCCACCGCGAGCGCACCCACCAGGTCGCCGCCGCGGTCGCTCAGCTGCGCGACCTTGACGCCCAGCGTGGCGCGCCCCTTCACGGGGTAGTCGGACGCGGCGGTGCGCTTGGCCAGGCCGTTCTCGAAGACGACGAACACGTCGGGGTCCTCGTCGTCGTGGATGACCATCATCGCCAGCAGGTCGTCGCCGTCGCGGAACTTCATGCCGGTGACGCCCGAGGTCGCCCGGCCCATCGGCCGCAGCACGTCGTCGCTGGCGTGGAATCGCACCGACTGCCCCTTGCGCGAGACCAGCAGCACGTCGTCGGAGCCGCTCGCGAGCGCCGCGCCCACCAGCTCGTCCCCGTCGCGCAGGTTGACGGCGATCAGCCCGCCGGAGCGGGCACTGTCGTACTCCGTCAGCCGGGTCTTCTTCACCAGACCGCGCTGCGTCGCGAGCAGCAGGTAGGGCTCCTGCTCGTAGTCCTTGATCGAGCGCACCGCGGCGATCTGCTCGTCGGGCTGGAAGGCCAGCATGTTGGCCACGTGCTGACCCTTGGCGTCGCGCGACCCCTCGGGCAGCTCGTACGCCTTGATCCGGTAGACCCGCCCGTGGTTGGTGAAGAACAGCAACCAGTTGTGCGTGGACGTGGTGAAGAACTGCTCGACCACGTCGTCGCCGCGCAGCTGCGCCCCGCGCACTCCCTTGCCGCCGCGGCGCTGCGAGCGGTACTCGGTGAGCTTGGTGCGCTTGGCGTAACCACCCCGGGTGATCGTCACGACGACGTCTTCCTCGGGGATCAGGTCTTCCATGTTCATGTCGCCGTCGAACGGCACGATGCGCGTACGCCGGTCGTCGCCGTACTTGTCGACGACCTCGGCCAGCTCGTCCTTGATCAGCTGCCGCTGGCGCTCCGGCTTGGCCAGGATGTCGTTGTAGTCGTCGATCTTGGCCTGCAGCTCGTCGTGCTCGTCGACGATGCGCTGGCGCTCCAGGGCGGCCAGCTGGCGCAGCTGCATCGCGAGGATCGCGCGGGCCTGCACGTCGTCGACGCCCAGCAGCTCCATGATCCCCTCGCGGGCCGCGTCGGCCGAGCGCGAGGCGCGGATGAGCGCGATGACCTCGTCGAGCATGTCGAGGGCCTTGAGCAGGCCCCGCAGGATGTGGATGCGCTCCTCGGCCTCGCGCAGCAGGAACTTCGTGCGCCGCACGATGACCTCGACCTGGTGGTCGACCCAGTAGCGGATGAACGCCGACAGCGGCAGCGTGCGCGGCACACCCTCGACCAGCGCGAGCATGTTCGCGCCGAACGTCTGCTGCAGCTGGGTGTGCTTGTAGAGGTTGTTCAGCACGACCTTCGCCACGGCGTCGCGCTTGAGCACGATGACCAGGCGCTGACCGGTGCGCCCCGAGGTCTCGTCGCGCAGGTCGGCGATGCCGCCGATCTTGCCCTCCTTGACCAGCATCGCGATCTTCTCGGCGAGGCTGTCGGGGTTGACCTGGTACGGCAGCTCGGACACCACGAGGCAGGTGCGCCCCTGGATCTCCTCGACCTCGACCACCGCGCGCATCGTGATCGAGCCGCGCCCGGTGCGGTAGGCCTGCTCGATGCCCTTGCGGCCCATGATCAGCGCGCCGGTCGGGAAGTCCGGCCCGGGCACCAGCTCGATGGCCTTCTCGAGCAGCTCCTCGCGGGTCGCCTCGGGGTTGTCGAGGAACCACTGCGCGGCCGCCGCCACCTCGCGCAGGTTGTGCGGCGGGATCTGCGTGGCCATGCCGACCGCGATGCCGGCCGAGCCGTTGACCAGCAGGTTCGGGAAGCGCGCCGGCAGCACCGACGGCTGCATGGTCTTGCCGTCGTAGTTCGGCTCGAAGTCGACGGTGTCCTTGTCGATGTCGCGCACCAGCTCCATCGCCAGCGGCGCCATCCGGCACTCGGTGTATCGCGGCGCCGCCGCACCGTCGTTGCCCGGCGAGCCGAAGTTGCCCTGCCCGTCGACGAGCGGGTAGCGCATCGACCACGGCTGCACCAGCCGCACCAGCGCGTCGTAGATCGCGCTGTCGCCGTGCGGGTGGTACTGACCCATCACGTCACCGACGACGCGGCTGCACTTGTTGTACCCGCGGTCGGGCCGGTAACCCCCGTCGTACATGGCGTAGACGATGCGCCGGTGCACCGGCTTCAGCCCGTCGCGCACGTCCGGCAGCGCACGACTGACGATGACGGCCATCGCGTAGTCGATGTAGCTGCGCTGCATCTCGGTGTTGAGGTCGACCGGGTCGACCCGGTTGCCCACCGCAGTCGTGCCTTCGTCCTCGGGGGGAAGGTCGTCAGTCATCAGATCCCTTGCTGCTCAACAAGATTCGGTACGTCAGTGGTTGCGTCGGCGGACCCGAGCCCGGGGTGGGCAGGCCCGTAGGGCCGTGGACGGGCCTGGCGGGAGGCCGAGCCTGCGAGGCCGGATGGCTGGCCCGTAGGGCGTGCCTGCGCCCGGCGCCCGTAGTCCCTAGATGTCAAGGAACCGCACGTCCTTGGCATTGCGCTGGATGAACCCGCGCCGCGACTCCACGTCCTCGCCCATCAGGATCGAGAAGATCTCGTCCGCGGCGGCCGCGTCGTCGAGCGTGACCTGGAGCAGCACCCGGTGGTCGGGGTCCATCGTGGTCTCCCACAGCTCCTGGTAGTTCATCTCGCCGAGACCCTTGTAGCGCTGGATGCCGTTCTCCTTCGGCAGGCGCCGGCCGTTCTTCTGGCCCTCGGCCACCAGCACGTCGCGCTCACGGTCGGAGAAGGCGAACTCGTGCTCGGCGTTGGACCACTTGAGCCGATAGAGCGGCGGCTGCGCGAGGTAGACGTACCCCGCCTCGATGAGCGGGCGCATGAACCGGAAGAGCAGGGTCAGCAGCAGGGTGCGGATGTGCATGCCGTCGACGTCGGCGTCGGCCATCAGCACGATCTTGTGATAGCGCGCGCGGGTGATGTCGAAGTCCTCGCCGATGCCGGTGCCGAAGCCGGAGATCAGCGCCTGCACCTCGTTGTTGGCGAGCACCTTGTCGATGCGGGCCTTCTCGACGTTGAGGATCTTGCCGCGGATCGGGAGGATCGCCTGGTTGTAGGGGTTGCGCCCCTGCACCGCCGAGCCGCCGGCCGAGTCGCCCTCGACGATGAAGACCTCGGAGATCGTCGGGTCGTTGCTCTGGCAGTCCTTGAGCTTGCCGGGCAGGCCGCCGGTCTCGAGCAGGCCCTTGCGGCGGGTGGCCTCGCGCGCCTTGCGGGCCGCCATCCGCGCGGCCGCCGCCTGCGCGGCCTTCTGCACGATCGCCTTGCCCTCGCGGGGGTGCGCCTCGAGCCAGTGGCCCAGCTGGTCGCGCACGGCGGAGGCGACGAAGCCGCGCACCTCGGAGTTGCCGAGCTTGGTCTTGGTCTGGCCCTCGAACTGCGGCTCGCCGACCTTGACCGAGATGACCGCGGTCAGACCCTCGCGGATGTCCTCACCGGTGAGGTTGTCGTCCTTGTCCTTGACCAGCTTGTTCTGCCTGGCGAAGGCGTTGATCAGCGAGGTCATCGCGGTGCGGAAGCCCTCTTCGTGGGTGCCGCCCTCGTGGGTGTTGATGGCGTTGGCGTAGGTGTGCACCGACTCGCTGAACGCGCCGGTCCACTGCATCGCCACCTCGAGCGAGAGCATCCGGCCCTCGTCGCTCGTCTCGAACGCGATGATGTCCTCGTGCACCGGCTCGCTGCGCTTGCTGGAGTTGAGGTGCTTGACGTAGTCGAGCAGACCGTCGTCGTAGCGATAGCTGACGCTGCGCGGCTTGCGCTCGGTCGCGGCCGCCTCGCCCTCGGCCTGGGCCTCCTCCTCGGCGCCCGCCTCGACCTCGCGCGGCCGCTCGTCGGTGAGGGTGATGGTCAGCCCCTTGTTGAGGAAGGCCATCTGCTGGAACCGGGCGCGCAGCGTCTCGAAGTCGTACTCGGTCGTCTCGAAGATGTCGCCGCTGGCCCAGAAGGTGATGGTGGTGCCGGTGTCGTCGACCTCGGTCTCGCCGACGACCGACAGCGGCGCCAGCGGCACCCCCTGCTCGAACTCGACGCGATAGATCTTGCCGTCGCGGCGCACCTCGGCGGTCAGCCGCGTCGACAGCGCGTTGACGACGGAGGAGCCGACGCCGTGCAGACCGCCGGACACCTTGTAGCCGCCGCCACCGAACTTGCCGCCCGCGTGCAGCTGGGTCAGCACCAGCTCGACGGTGGACATGCCGTACGCCTCGTTGAGCTCGACCGGGATGCCGCGCGCGTGGTCGACGACCCGCACCCCGCCGTCGGCGAGCAGCGTCACGTCGATGCGGTCGCCGTGGCCGGCCATGTATTCGTCCACCGCGTTGTCGACGATCTCGGTGACCAGGTGGTGCAGGCCCCGCTCGCCGGTGGAGCCGATGTACATGCCCGGGCGCTTGCGCACCGCCTCCAGGCCCTCCAGGACCTGGATCGCGTCGGCGCCGTAGCTGCCGTCGTCGGGCAACCGCTCGGCCACCGACGGCTCCGGGGTGCTCGAGGTCTGGTCGGGGGTGTCGGGCTCGTCAGCCACAGTGCTCCTTCTCGGCGCGGCGACGTCCTGCGGAGGACCCGCAGGACGACCACGGATGGTGTGGTCTGCCCGCCCTCGGCGAGTGTCCGGCAACGGGTTGCAGACCGTCGTCCATCCTACCGGTCGCGCATGGCGAATCACCCGCAGGAGGCGCCTTGTGGACGGTCGTGGCGCGCGTACGGGTGTGTGGACGAGGGGGATCACGCGCCCCGGGCCTCTGAGGGCTCAGGGCGGGCGATGCCGGTTTCGCTCGTTCCGCCCCGCGCCACCCGGACCTACGGTCGCGTCACCGCGCGGTCCGGCGGTCAGACGACGACGTAGATCACGCCCGTACGCCCGCCGCGGCAGACGTGGATCGTGCCGGCCTGACAGCTCACCTCGTAGGACTGCTCCGTGGTGGGGCTGAACACCTGCAGCGTGTAGCGGCCCGACCGTTCGGCGGCGCGCGCCGCCGAGGCGATGTTGTTGGCGAACGGGCAGCTCGCCGAGCCGGTCGCCCCCACGCCCGTGCCGCACGTGCGCACGCCGCCGGGCAGCGCCACCCGGGTCACGGTGGGCTCGGGCCGCGGCTCGGACGAGCGCGGGGACGGGGAGGACGAGGTGCGGCTGGGCGACTCCGTCGGAGTGGGCGTCGGGGTGGGCGTCGGCGAGGGGGTGGCCGCCGGCGTGGTCGCCCTCTCCTGCGGCGCGGGCTCCTCGCTCGGCGACTCCTGCGTCGACGTCTCGCTCGGGGTGGGCTCCGGCGAGGTGGGGGAGTCGCTCGTCGCAGGGTCGGTGGCCGTGCTCGGCGCCGGCGTGCTCGGAGCAGGGGTCGGCTCGCTCGGGGACTGCACCGCGGTCGAGGGGGAGGGCATCGGCTGGGTGGTGCGGTCCGGGCCGCTGCGGGTCAGCGCGAACACCGCGAGCAGGCTGGCCAGCGAGATCGCGATGACCAGCACCGGCGCGAGCCAGCCCCCAGGCCGGCCGCGCTCGCGGGCCGCGCCGTCGGTCGCCGGACGGACGTACCCACCGGGCCGTGGCTCGATCGGGGTGGCGGCGGTCGGGTCGTCGGAGGTGTCAGCCCCGGGACGACGCGTCGGCATCGGCGCGAGATAGCGCACGTCCTGGTCGCCCGTGCCGTCCTCGTCGAGCATCTCGTCGAGGCGGTCGGTGTCGCGACCGGGCGGTCGCTGCGCGTCGTTCACCTGGAGGATTCCCTTCGAGGTCGTCCGGCGGGGGCCGCCGATCCAGCCGACCACGGTAGGCACCGAACCGGGGGATGGCTAGTTCACGTCCATACCCATGGGTATGCGCGGTGTCGCCACGAGCTTGGCCGCGGCCCCCGCGTCAGCCGTAGGTGTCGCGCGGGCCGCGCCCGTCACTGACCGACCGGGGTCCACGCTTCCACGAGGGCGCCGACGGCCCGACCACCCGCAGCTCCTGGACCACGCCAGCGCCCACCGCGTCGCTCATCCGCGACATCAGCGTCGACTCCAGCCAGCGCAGCTGGGTCGCCCACGCGGTCGACTCGGCCCGCACGGTGAGCCGCCCCTGCTCGAACGACACCGGCGTCGCGTGCGCCGCCACGTCGGGTCCGACGATGTCGGCCCACCGGCTCATCACCGACCCCGCGGCGACGTCGACCTGCCAGTCGCGGTCGCGCAGCAACCGGTCCAGCTGGTCGGCCAGCGGTGCGGGGTCGCGCCCACCCTTGTCCGACGTACGCCCTCCACGCCCGAGATCTCCCGCCTTGCGCCGGCGCGCGGCCGGCGACCCGGGGCGCAGGCCTCGGTCGCGCGCGGCGCGCCGGGCGCGGGCCAGGGCGGCCCGGGCCGAACCCAGCTCGTCGGGCGCCGGATCGCCCGGCTGCCCGTCGGTCGGGGAGGAGTCGCCTGGAGGCGAGTCGGCCGGCGGCGCGTTAGGGGACCGGTCGTCCGCCCCGCGGCCCTGCTCCGGGAGGTCCATGCCGATCCCTCCTTCGGTTGCGTCGGACGACCTGACCACATGCTGCACGCACGACGGTCGCAGATGCAGGTTCGTGCCAGCGCACCGCCTGCCCCCACGCGCCCGCCTCGTCGAGGGTGGGACCGCAGGCACCGCCGACCGCGAGCGACGCAGGAGCAGATCATGACCCACGACATCCGGCCCGGGCTCGCCGCGCTGACGCTGCTGCTCGCGACCGACGACGCCGGGCGCCGGGTCGACGCCCAGCGACTGGGACCGGTGATGCGCGCGGCCGGGCTGGCCCAGCTGCTGCACGCCGGCGCGCTGCACGATGCCGGCGACGACGTCCGCGCCGCCGGTGGCCGCCCGGCCGGGGCGACCGCCGCGCTGCTCTGGGACGCCTGCCGCGACGGTCGCTCCTGGCGCTCGGCGGTGGGCCGGGACGGCCGCGCGACGATGGCGAGCGCCGAGGACGAGCTCTCCCGGGCCGGGCTGGTCACCTTCTCCCGCCACGGCATCGGGCCGTGCCGCCACACCGCGGCCGGCGTCACCGCCGCCGGTCACACCGAGCGGGAGCTGCTCGGGCAGCGGGTCTCGACGCTCGTCCGCGACCCCGACTGCGCCGACCCCGTCAGCGTGCTCGCGCTGGGCCTGCACGCGATGGGCATCGCCCACACGGTCGCGGTCGAGCTGCCCACCATGACCCGGCCGACCGAGCAGCGACTGGCCGCGTGCTGGCCGGGGCCGGCCCAGGGCGTACGTCGGGCGGCGCTGGACCGGCGCATCACCATCATGTGAGGTCGAGTCAGAACCTGGTCAGACCCAGCCGCGCTCGCGCGCCAGCAGCGCCGCCTGGGCGCGGTTGGTGGCCCCGAGCCGACGCAGCAGGTCCGCGACGTAGCGGCGGTAGGTGCGCACCGACACACCCATCTCACGGGCGCCGGTCTCGTCCTTGCTGACCGCGCACATGCTGCGCAGCACGGCCCGCTCGGTCTCGCTGAGCTCGCGGTCGCGCGCGTCGTCCCCGTCCGCCGCGGGCACCGGCGCGGCGGCCGCCCAGGAGCGCTCGAACAGCGAGATCAGGGTGCTCACCAGTGCCGGGTCGCGCAGCACGAGCGCGCCGCGAGAGGTGTCGCCGGGGTCTATCGGCACGAGCGCGGTGCGCCGGTCGTAGACCAGCACCCGGCCGGTCAGGTCGGTGGCGTGCCGGACCTGCAACCCGGCCGCGCCGAGCTCGCGCAGGTACGCCGCACTCGCCCGGTCCTGCAGCATCGCGCTGTGCACCAGGCTGCGCATCGCCACCCCGCGCCGCAGGCAGCGCAGGTCCAGCGGCCGGGCGTGGTCGATGTTGGCCGAGGAGTACCGCGCCTGACTCTCGATCGACAGGATCTCCTCGCGGGCGAAGAACGCCAGGTCGGCCAGCCGCTCGCGCACCAGGTCGACGTCGTCCAGCCGCTCCTCGGCGAGGTCGCTGCCGGGTCGCAGCTGCTCCAGCTCGGTGATCAGGTGGCGGGTGCGGCTCAGCTCGCGCATCTCGTCGGTCAGCCGGCGCAGCCGCCGCTCGGTCAGCAGGTCGACGGCGGCGCCGGGCTCGCGCGGCTCCAACCGTCCCGGCGGGCCGTGCAGCAGGTCGAGCCCCCGCAGGGACTCCACCGCGCTCTCGACCTCGGCATCGGTCGCCCCGAGCAGCACCCCGAGGTCTGCCGCATCCTCGGCCGGGTGCCGCAGGAAGTGCCGATAGACCAGCTCCTCCAGCTCGGTCAGGCCGAGGGTGCTCAGTCCGGGCACGCCGCGACCTTCCCCAGCTCCACCTCGAACCGCCGGCCGGTCAGCGCCTCCGGCACGTCGTCGGCCACCGCCGCGGTGATCAGCACCTGCTCGGCGTCGGCGACCAGCGCGGCCAGCCGCTCCCGGCGGCCCGCGTCCAGCTCGGCGAACACGTCGTCGAGCACCAGCACCGGGTCGGTGCCGAGGTCGGTGCGCAGCAGCTGGAAGGAGGCCAGCCGCAGACCCAGGGCGAACGACCAGGACTCGCCGTGGCTGGCGTACCCCTTGGCGGGCAGGTCGCCCAGCTGCAGCACGACGTCGTCGCGGTGCGGGCCGACCAGCGTCACGCCGCGCTCGACCTCCTGGGTGCGCACCTGCGCGAACGACTCGTGCATCGCCGCGACGATCTCCTCCTGCTCGGGGACCTCCCCGGCCGCGATCCGCGCGGCGACCGGTTCGTGCAGCGACGAGCGGTACGTCGCCCGCGCCTGCGAGCGCCCGGCGCTGACCTCGTCGTACGCCTGCTCCAGGTAGGGCGACAGGTCACGCAGCAGCCGCAGCCGCGCATAGACCAGCGACCCGCCCACCGTGGCGAGGTGGGAGTCCCAGACCTCCAGGGTGTGCAACGCGCTGGCGAGCTCGGAGTAGACGTCGACATCGGAGTTTCGACGCCGAGAACCCTTGCGCAGCAACGGCATTGCCGACTTCAGCAGCGCGTTTCGTTGCTTGACGATCTTGTCGTAGTCGGACCGGGCCGCCGACCAGCGCGGCTGCCGGGCGACCAGCAGCTCGTCGAGGAACCGCCGCCGCTCGCCCGGGTCACCCTTGACCAGGGCCAGGTCCTCCGGGGCGAACAGCACCGTGCGCAGCGTGCCGAGCACGTCGCGCGGCCGGGTCGCGGCCGCCCGGCCGAGCCGGGCCCGGTTGGCCTTCCCCGGGTTGATCTCCAGCTCCAGCTGCTGCTCGCGACCGTCGCGCACGACCGCGGCCCGCACGATCGCCCGCTCGGCCCCGGCCCGCACCAGCGGCCCGTCCTGGGAGACCCGGTGCGAGGACAGCGAGGCCAGGTAGCCCGCCGCCTCGACCAGGTTGGTCTTGCCCTGCCCGTTGAGCCCGACGAACGTCGTGACCCCCGGCTCCAGCGCGACGTCGACCGCGGGGTAGGACCGGAAGTCGGCGAGCGTGAGGTGACGCAGGTGCACGAGGCGGCGTCGGCCTAGTCGTCGTTGGCGGCAGCGCCCGGGGTCTGCAGCTGGTCGTCCTGCTTGGTCTCGGCCGCGGGGCTGACCTCGGCCTGACCCTCCTTGGGGCCCTGCTCGCGCCACGGCTCCTGACCGAACTGCATGACCTCGTGCCCACCGAACTGACCGCGCAGCGCCGCGACGGCCTGCATGCTCGGGGAGTTCTCCTGCCGCGAGCCGAACCGCGCGAACAGCGCGGCCGCGAGCACCGGCATCGGCACGGCGAGCTCGATGGCGTCCTCGAGCGTCCAGCGGCCCTCACCGGAGTCGGTGGTGTACTCGCTGATGCCCTCGAGGTTGGGCTTCTCCTCCAGCGCCTTGACCATCAGGTCCAACAGCCACGAGCGCACGACCGTGCCGCGGGTCCACGCCTTGAAGGCACCGTGCACGTCGGTGACGATGTCCTTGGCCTCGAGCAGCTCGTACCCCTCGGCGTAGGCGTGCATCAGGCCGTACTCGATGCCGTTGTGCACCATCTTGGTGTAGTGCCCGGCGCCGACCTTCCCGGCGTGCACGAAGCCCTCGTCGCGCGGGCCCTCGGGGCGCAGCGCGTCGAAGATCCACATCGCCTTCTCGACGTGCTCGTCGGATCCGCCGCACATCAGGCCGTAGCCGTTCTCCAGGCCCCAGATGCCACCGGAGACGCCGCAGTCGACGTAGCCGACGCCGGTCTGCGCGAGCAGGTCGGCGTTGGGCTGGTCGTCGGTGTACTTGCTGTTGCCGCCGTCGATCACCAGGTCGCCCTCGGTGAGCAGGCCGGCCAGCTCGCGCACGGTCGCGCGGGTGGGCTCACCGGCGGGCACCATCACCCACACGATGCGCGGGGGCTCGAGCTTCTCGACCAGCTCCTGCAGCGAGGCGACGTCGCTCACCTGCGGGTTGCGGTCGTACCCGATCACCTCGTGGCCGGCGCGGCGGATGCGCTCGCGCATGTTGCCGCCCATCTTGCCGAGGCCGATCAGACCCATCTGCATGGTCGCTGCTCCTTAGGCGAGGTCGTACGTCGTCACGGGCGACGCTACTCGGGCTCAGCTGGCGAAGCGCACCGGCATGAGGACGTAGCGGTAGCTCTCGTCGGAATCACCGTCGGCCTCCTGCTGGCCGGAGATGACCGCCGGCCGGCTGGGCTGGGTGAACGACAGCCGCGCGAACGGGGTGCCGAGCACGCCCAGCCCGTCGAGCAGGAACTGCGGGTTGAACGCGATCTCCAGCTCGGGGCCGGTCAGGGTGCACTCGACCGCCTCGCTCGCCTGCGCGTCGTCGCCGGTGCCGGCCTCGATCGCGACCTGGCCCTCGGCGAAGCGCAGCCGCACCGGGGTGTTGCGCTCGGCCACGAGCGACACGCGCTTGACCGCCTCGGTGAGCACCGCGGTGTCGACGACCGCCACGGTGTCGACGCTCGTGGGGAAGATCGAGGTGACCTTGGGGTAGTCGCCGTCGAGCAGCCGGGTCGTGGCGCGGCGCTGCCCCACCTCGAAGCCGACGAGCCCGTCGCCGCCCGCGGCGGTCCCGAGCGCGACCTGCACCGAGCCGGCCGCGCCGAGCGCCTTGGCCGTGTCGGAGAGGGTGCGCGCCGGGATCAGGGCGGTGTAGTCGGCGTCGGAGGACGCGGGGTTCCAGGTCAGCTCGCGCATGGCCAGCCGGTAGCGGTCGGTCGCGAGCAGGGTGACCTTCTCGCCCTCGACCTCGACCCGGACACCGGTGAGGATCGGCAGGGTGTCGCCGCGGTCGGCCGCGATGGACACCTGGCTGACGGCCTGGGTGAACAGCTGCCCGTCGATCGCGCCGGTGGCCTCGGGGGAGGCCGGCAGCGTGGGGTAGTCGTCGGTCGGCATCTGCTGCAGGCTGAACCGGCTCGAACCACAGGTCACCTGCACCTTGGCGCCGTCGGTCGCGATGTCGACCGGCTGCGGGGGCAGCGAGCGCGAGATGTCGGCCAGCAGCCGGCCGAGCACCAGCACCGTGCCGGGCTCGTCGACGTCGGCCTTCACCGTGACGCGGGCGGAGACCTCGTAGTCGAACGCGCTCAGCGTCAGCCCGTCGTCGGTGGCCTCGAGCAGCACTCCGGCGAGCACGGGCAGCGGCGGCCGCGGCGAGAGCCCGCGCACCACCCAGGTGACCGCCTCCGCCAGAACATCGCGTTCGACCCGAAGCTTCACGTTCAACCGTCCTTGCCGTCGTCTGCAGTGCGTCGCAGTGGAGCGCGAGCAGCGGTCCTCGCTCTCGCGCGCACGTCGCCCGCACGAGAGCACTCCCGTGCGGGTGGGCCTGACCCTACCCGGCGGGGATCGTTTCTTGTGGTTCACCCTGGCCGCTCGCTCCTGCTCGTCCCCAGGTGCGCGGGGCGGGACGGATGCTGATGGAGAACTGTGGTGATCGTCGTCGGCGCTGTGGATCGTGTGGACAACCGGCTGCGTCGGCGGCATCGCGCGCGACCCGGTTGTGGACGACCCGGGGACGATGACTGTGGATAACTCGGCGGGTCTGTGGACGAGCGGCGAACGACACATCCGGTCCACCGGAGCTCCCACAGGTCGTCCGCAGCTGTGCCCCGGTTGTCCACCGACTGTCCCCGGAACGGTGCGGGTGTGACGGGTGTGGTTCCAGTGAATGACTGGGATGCGTGAGGAGGTTGTCCACGGCGTTGTCCACAGTCTGTGGATGATGGGCAGGAGGGCACGGATAGCGTCGCCGACCGCGCCGGGACGCGTCGCGTCCAGGGAGCACTCAGGGTTATCCCCAGGCAGGGGGAGTTGTCCACAGCAGGTGTGGATGACGTACGACGGGGGCCGGGCGCGCGGTGGGCGTCGCCGGCGGGTGGGTCAGGAAGCGGCCTGCGCGGCGTCCCGTCGGATCTGACCGGTCAGCTCGGTGATCTGGTCGTAGAGGGGCTGCTTGGCGCCCATGAGGTTCTTGATCTTGCGCTCGGCGTGCATGACCGTCGTGTGGTCGCGGCCGCCGAACTGCTGGCCGATCTTCGGCAGCGACAGGTCGGTGAGCTCACGGCACAGGTACATCGCGATCTGCCGGGCGTTGACCAGCGTGCGCGAGCGCGACTGGGAGGTGAGCTCCTCGACCGTCACCCCGAAGTACTCCGCGGTCTTGGCCATGATCTGCGTCGTGGTGATCTGACCCGCGCGCGGCGAGGGCTCGACGTCCTTGAGCGCCTTGCTCGTCGAGGACAGGTCGACCGGCTGGCCCGACAGCGAGGCGAAGGCCATCACCCGGATCAGCGCGCCCTCGAGCTCACGGATGTTCGTGGGGAACTTCGTCGCGATGAGCTCGAGCACGTCGTCGGGCACGCTCTTGCGCTCGGCGTCGGCCTTCTTGCGCAGGATCGCGATGCGGGTCTCCAGGTCCGGCGGCGTGACGTCGGTCTGCAGCCCCCACAGGAAGCGCGAGCGGAGCCGGTCGGCGAAGCCGGAGAGGTTCTTGGGCGACTGGTCGCTGGTCAGCACGATCTGCTTGTCGCTGTTGTGCAGCGCGTTGAACGTGTGGAAGAACTCCTCCTGCGTGCCGTCCTTGCGCTGCATGAACTGGATGTCGTCGATGAGCAGCACGTCGACGTCGTCGCGGTAGCGCTTCTGGAAGTTGGCCGCCTTGCCGTCCTTCACCGAGTTGATGAAGTCGTTCGTGAACTCCTCGGAGTTCACGTAGCGCACCCGCAGGTGGGGGTAGAGGTTGCGCACGTAGTGGCCGATGGCGTGCAGCAGGTGGGTCTTGCCCAGCCCGCTGCCGCCGTAGACGAAAAGCGGGTTGTACGACTTCGCCGGCAGCTCGGCGACGGCGAACGCCGCGGCGTGGGCGAACCGGTTGCCGGCGCCGATGACGAAGGTGTCGAAGGTGTACTTCGGGTTCAGCCGGGAGTCGCCCATCGCGTCGGCCGGCGAGGTGGTCGCCGGGGCTCGGGGCGCGGGCTCGCGGCTGGGGGCCTGCTCGGCGAGGCTGTCGCTGAGCGCGGGCTGCTCGACCTCGTCGAGGTCCTCCCCGGACTCCACGACCGCCTCGTCCTCGACGGCGGCGCGCAGCTGGGGGTCGACGGCCACGGCGAGGTGCACGTCACGGCCGAGCTGTTGGCCGAGGTGGGTGGTGACCGACTCGCGCAGGCTCTGCTCGATGACGTCCTTGGTGTGGTCGAACGGCACCGCGAGCAGCGCGGTCTTGTCGACGACCCCGACCAGGCGGGTCAGCCGCAGGATGGCGCGGTCACGGGCGGGGAGCCCGGCCTCGTCGAGGAGGAGCAACGTGGAGTGCCACACATGCGCCAGATCTGGCTGCTCGTCGCTCACGTGCCCCTGTTCCTCTTCTCACGACTGCTGGAGCTCGACCGGCAGGCCACGACAGAACGGCACGCCTGTCCACAAACTTATCCACAGACTGTGCATGGCGCACCCCGAGGGTCGAGGGGTGCGGGGACGGTGCGCTGACCGGAAGGGCCGAAGGTAACAACCTTGCTCGGGCCGCGGCAACATGAGCCCTGACTTTTTTCGCGTTCGTCGGCGTGTCGCGCTGACGGGGCCCGGGAACTCGACTAGCGCGAGGGTCCGCGCGGTTTGACCGGCGTTGACGGCGGACCGTACCCTGAATCAGCCGTGCTCGTCGCGGCCGCTCTCGCATGCTCATGCGTTCGCCCACATCGTGCTGGTCGGCCTCGCGTCGTCCCGCGTCCCGGTGCGGGGCGGCCCGTGGGCCTACGACAGCGGCTGCGCAGCCGCTCGGGCCCCGCCCGTGCAGACCTACCGCAGGCAGCCCGCCTGCCGATCGACACCGGAGACGACGTTGAGCAAGCGCACCTTCCAGCCGAACAACCGCCGCCGCGCCAAGAAGCACGGCTTCCGCCTGCGCATGCGCACCCGCGCGGGCCGCGCCATCCTGGCCTCGCGCCGGTCCAAGGGCCGCTCCAAGCTGTCGGCCTGAGCCGGCTCGTCGCGCGCACCCCGCGCCCCGAGCCTCGCCTCGACGTGCTGCCCTCGGCGCACCGCCTCCGACGACCTGACCAGTTCCGCACGGTGCTGCGCGGTCGGCGAGACGCGGCGCGCCTGCCGAGCGGCCGCGCCGGAGGCGACCTGCTGGTCCTGCACCTGGTGACCCACGCCGAGTCCGACGCGTCGGACGCATCCGCACCGGATGCGCCGCGCGTCGGCTTCGTCGTCTCCAAGGCCGTGGGCAACGCCGTCGTGCGCAACCGCACCCGGCGCCGGCTGCGGCACCTGATGGCCGCCCGGCTGGCCGACCTGCCGGCCGGCACCGACGTCGTGGTGCGGGCTCAGCCGGAGGCGGGGCTCGCCGACTCCGCGGCGCTGGGAGCCGAGTTGGACCGGCTGCTTCCGACCGCCCTGCGTCGGGCCCGACCGGCCCGGGTCGGCTCATGAGCACCGAACCGCGCAGCCTGCTCGTCTGGCTGGCGACGCCGCTGATCTGGCTGATCCGCGGATACCAGCGATTCGTCTCGCCGATGACCCCGCCCAGCTGCCGGTTCACGCCGAGCTGCTCGGCGTACGCCGTGACCGCGCTGCGTCGCCACGGGCTGTTCCGTGGCGGCTACCTGGCTGTCCGGCGGCTGCTGCGCTGCCACCCGTGGAACCCGGGTGGCGTCGACCACGTTCCACCGCCCGCCCCGCGGGTCCGTCCGTCCGACCCGGCCACCGGGCCGGGAACTACCGCCTGAGGAACACATGCTCGACACCCTGCTCTTCCCGCTCGAATGGTTCGTCGCCGTCGTGATGGTGGGCTTCCACGCGGTCTTCACGGCCGTGGGGATGCCCGAGGACTCCGGCTGGACCTGGGCGCTGTCGATCGTCGGGCTGGTCATCGTCCTGCGCATCCTGCTGATCCCGCTGTTCGTCAAGCAGATCAAGTCCTCCCGGCGGATGCAGCTCATCCAGCCGGAGATGCAGAAGATTCAGGCGAAGTACAAGGGCAAGAAGGACGCCGAGTCTCGTCAGAAGATGACTGAGGAGACGATGGAGCTCTACAAGCGGACGGGCACCAACCCGTTCGGCTCCTGCCTCCCGATCCTGCTGCAGAGCCCGTTCTTCTTCGCGCTGTTCCGCGTCCTCAACAACCTGCCGGCGATGGCCGAGGGGCGCCGGGAGGGCATCGGCCCGCTCACCCAGGAGCTCGCCGCCCAGGCCGAGAGCTCCACCCTGTTCGGGGCCCAGCTGTCCAGCTCGTTCCTGAACAGCGAGGGCGCCTCGACCAAGATCGTCACGGTCGTCCTGATCATCCTGATGTCGGTCACGATGTTCCTCACCCAGCGACAGCTGATGATGAAGAACATGCCGGCCGCGGCCCTCGACAACCCGATGGCCAAGCAGCAGAAGATCATCATGTACGCCATGCCGCTGGTCTTCTTCGTGACCGGCCCGAACTTCCCCATCGGTGTGCTCATCTACTGGCTCGTCACCAACATCTGGTCGATGGGTCAGCAGTTCTACGTCATCCGTCGCATGCCGGCGCCCGGCTCGGAGGCCGAGAAGGCCCTCGAGGCGCGCAACCGCGCCAAGGGCAAGGTGACCAAGAAGGAGACCGTGCCCGGTCTGCCCGCCGCCGACGAGACCCCCGCGCAGCCGACCGCGACGCCCGGCAAGGCCACCGCCGCCGGCACCCAGGCCGGCAAGACGAGCGGACAACGAGTGCAGCCCAAGCGCAACAAGCCCAAGCGCAAGCGCTAGCGCCGCACCCCACCAGCCACGTCCCGCAGCGGCCCGCACCCCGTGGTGGCCGCCCGACCCGTTCCGGAGCAACCGCATGACGCAGCAGAACGACGCCTCGACCGAGACCGAGCCGCAGGAGGTGCCGCAGCCCGCCGAGGCCACCGACGCCCCGGAGGCCGCCGAGCCCCGCGAGAGCGCGGCACCCACCGAGCCGGTCGAGTCGATCGCCTCGAGCGACGCCGCAGCCGGTGACGAGGCCGACGAGTCCTCCGCCGCTGACGAGGACGACCAGACCGGCGATGACCAGACCGGCGATGACCAGACCGCGGCCGCCGCGTCCGAGCGGGGCGAGGGCGGCCCGTCCTCCCGCAAGGAGCACCTGGAGCGCGAAGGAGAGGTTGCTGCCGACTTCCTGGAGACGCTGCTGGACATCGCTGATCTCGACGGCGACCTCGACGTCGACATCGAGGGCGACCGCGCCGCCGTGGCCATCGTCGACAGCGACGAGGGGCGCGTCCCGCGCCGGCTGGTCGGCCAGGGCGGTGCCGTGCTCGAGGCCCTGCAGGAGCTGACCCGGCTCGCGGTGCAGGCCGAGACCGGCGAGCGCTCGCGCCTGATGCTGGACGTCGCGGGTCACCGCGCCCAGCGTCGCGCCGACCTGGTGGAGAGCGCCCGGGTCGTCATCGACGAGGTCAAGGAGACCGGTGAGCGCCGCTCGCTGGAGCCGATGAGCGCCTTCGAGCGCAAGGTCGTGCACGACGCCGTGCTCGCCGCCGGGCTGACCTCGGAGTCCGAGGGTGCCGAGCCGCGGCGCTACGTCGTGGTCCTCCCCGCCTGAGCGAGCCTGCGTTTCACGTGGAACAGGCTGACGCCTCTCCCTCGGGTCAGCCGCCCGAGGTCGCCGCGCGCATCTTCGGGGACCGGCTCGAGCTGGCGACGGCGTACGTCCGCTTCCTCGAGACGACCGGGGTGCAGCACGGCCTGATCGGGCCGCGGGAAGTGCCGCGGCTGTGGGACCGGCACGTCCTGAACTGCGCGGTCATCGCCCCGGCCTTCGGTCCGGACGCCACCGTGGCGGACGTCGGCAGCGGCGCCGGGCTTCCCGGCATGGTGCTGGCCATCGCGCGGCCCGACCTGCGGGTGACCCTGGTCGAGCCGCTCGAGCGCCGCACCCGCTGGCTCAGCGAGGTCGTGCACGACCTGGGGCTGGAGGTGACGGTGCTGCAGCGCAAGGCCGAGAACGCCTGGGGCGAGGTCGTCGTCGACGCGGTCACCTCGCGCGCCGTCGCCCAGCTCGGCGAGCTGGCCCGCCTGTCGCTGCCGCTGCTGCGGCCCAACGGGCGGATGGTGGCGTTGAAGGGCGAACGCGCCGCGAGCGAGCTGGAGGCCGACGCCGAGGTCCTCGACCGGCTCCGAGTCGCGCACCGGCGCGTGGCGACCTACGGTGAGGGCGTGCTCGATCCGCCGAGCACGGTGGTGGAGCTGACGCTCGACGGTGTCGCCCCCCAGCTGCGGCAGCCGGTCGGTGACGGTCCCGCCCGCACCGCCGCCCGCAAGAAGGCCCGTCGCGCCGAGCGGCGCCGGGCCCGTCCAGGTCGAGGAGAGTGAGCAACCCCGTGCAGTCCGTGACGCCGACTCCTGTCGGTTGGCAGGGCGTCGGTCCTGCCCGCCACGCCGCCCTCCCGGGCGACCCCAGTCCGCTGGGCTGGCAGGGTGTGACGCCGGACGACTCGCCGATGCTCACCCAGTTCGCAGCGGAGGATGACGCCGTGGTTTCCCGTGAAACACCTGCCCCGGGGGAGGCCGCGTCGGCTCCCGTCGCAGCGGACGACGAAGAGGTCGCGGCCGCGCCGCTGTCCGGTCCGGAGCACGCGGAGGCCGCGGTCGCCGAGCTCATCGACTCCGAGCCCCCGGCGTCGGCCCCCGTCGCTCCGGCGCGCGTCCGCCCCGCCGTCGAGCAGCTGCCCGCGCCCGCCGCGCAGCGGGTGCTGACCGTGGCGAACCAGAAGGGCGGCGTGGGCAAGACCACGACCACGGTCAACATCGCGGCCGCGCTCGCGCAGGCCGGGCTGCGGGTGCTGGTCATCGACACCGACCCGCAGGGCAACGCCAGCACCGCGCTGGGCATCGACCACCACGCCGAGGTCCCGTCGATCTACGACGTGCTCGTCGAGGGCGCGTCGCTGGCGGACGTCGTCCAGGAGTGCCCCGACGTGCCCGGCCTGTTCTGCGTGCCGGCCACGATCGACCTCGCCGGGGCGGAGATCGAGCTCGTCTCGATGGTGGCGCGCGAGCAGCGGCTCTCCCGCGCGCTGGCCGCGGCTGCCGCGGACGGCCAGGGCGACTACGACTACGTCTTCATCGACTGCCCCCCGAGCCTGGGGCTGCTCACGGTCAACGCGTTCGTGGCCGCCCAGGAGGTGCTCATCCCCATCCAGTGCGAGTACTACGCGCTCGAGGGGCTGAGCCAGCTGCTGAAGAACGTCGAGATGATCCAGACCCACCTGAACCCCGGCCTGGCCGTCTCGACGATCCTGATGACGATGTACGACGGGCGCACCCGGCTGTCCGCGCAGGTCGCCGACGAGGTGCGCCACCACTTCCCCGACCTGGTGCTGCGCACGACCGTGCCGCGCAGCGTGCGCATCTCCGAGGCGCCGAGCCACGCGCAGACCGTGATGACGTACGACCCGAGCAGCAGCGGCGCACTGTCGTACGCCGACGCGGCCCGGGAGCTGGCGCTGCGGGCGCCGCAGCGCGCGGACTGACGGAGTTTTCCCCAGGGCGGAGTGGGTGCGCGGCGCGACCCCACCCGCTCGATAGGCTCGCGGGTGCGCCGGCGGGGCGCGAACCGAGTCATCTGTGACGCGGAACAGAACGGCAGGACCGACGTGGGAACGAGGACGGCGTGAGCGACAAGCGGCGAGGGTTGGGACGTGGGCTGGGTGCACTGATCCCCAGCGCCCCGGCGACCCCGGGGACGCCCCGTCCCAGCGACGTGTTCTTCGCCGAGCAGCGTCCGGCCGCCACCGTGGAGGACCGCGCGGCGGACTCGAGCGAGGCCCGTTTCACGGGAAACCAGCAGGACACGCCGGGAGATGACGGCGCGGCCCCGCAGACCCCGGACGACGACCGCGCGGCCGACACCGACGTGACCGCCCCGGCCGAGGACGCGGCGTCCAGCGCGGCTGCCGTCGATGCAGCGGCGGTGCCGGCCGGCGAGGGCCTGGCGCCCGTGCCGGGGGCGACCTTCGCCGAGATCCCGCTCGCCGCGATCCGCCCGAACCCGCGCCAGCCGCGGACCGTCTTCGCCGAGGAGGAGATGGACGAGCTGGTGGCCAGCATCCGCGAGATCGGGGTGCTGCAGCCGGTGGTCGTGCGCCCGGTCGGTGACGGCGAGGGTGAGGTGCGCTACGAGCTCGTCATGGGTGAGCGCCGGTGGCGCGCCAGCGGCCAGGCCGGCCAGCAGACGGTGCCGGCGATCGTGCGCGACACGACCGACGAGGACCTGCTGCGCGACGCCCTGCTGGAGAACCTGCACCGGGCCCAGCTCAACCCCCTCGAGGAGGCCGCGGCCTACCAGCAGCTGCTCGAGGACTTCGGGTGCACGCACGACGAGCTGGCCACCCGCATCGGCCGGTCCCGCCCGCAGATCTCCAACATGCTCCGGCTGCTGAAGCTGCCGGCGCTGGTTCAGCGCCGGGTCGCCGCGGGCGTGCTGTCGGCCGGTCACGCCCGGGCCCTGCTGGGTCTCGGCGACGCCGCCGCGATGGAGCGGCTGGCCCAGCGGATCGTCGCCGAGGGGCTGTCGGTGCGCTCCGTGGAGGAGATCGTCACGCTCGGCATGGACGACGAGCCCAAGCAGCGCAGCGCGCGTGGACCTGCCCAGCGCGACCCGCAGCTGGAGGACCTCGCGGCGTCGATGTCGGACCAGCTGGACACCCGGGTCAAGCTGCAGCTGGGCAAGCACAAGGGACGGATGACCGTCGAGTTCGCCTCGGTGGACGACCTGCACCGGATCATCGAGCTGCTGGGGCTGAAGGCAGGGCAGTAGGCAGTGACCCGCCCGCGGGTCACGCCCGGGAGTCCGCCGAGCGGCGCGGATTGTTTCAGAGGCGGCCGGATCGGTGAACATTTCCGTCGGCGTGTTGGCGAGACGTCGTCGAAGTCACAGGTTTACCTTCAGCCCCACCAGCCACCGACAGGGAGGTCGGTGGTGCGGCAGTGAGGTGTGGGGGACGTGTCGACGTACGCAGTCGTGGTGTGCGACCGGGGAGGCCGCCGCGGGGTCCAGCGCTGGCTGGCCGAGCACGACGTCCCGCAGCGGGAGGTCCTGGAGACGACCTGGCGGCACCGGACGGTGCTCGTCGTCGCACGGGACGTGCACCGGCACGTCGCGGGCAGCAGGTTCGGCATCGGTACGGCCGTCGACTACGAACGGGGCGCGCTGGGGTTCGGCCTCGCCGGCTGGCAGCAGATGGGCACCGGCGACCTGGACGGGTTGTCCGGTGAGTTCCTCGAGGTGTCCTGGGCCGGCCCGGAGCTGACCGTCACGCGCGACCTGTTCGGCTCGATCCCCGTGCTGCACACCGGCGGGTCCGGCTGGGTCGCGGTGAGCGACTCGCTGCTCCTGCTGCGCGACCTGCGCACGGCCATGGGCAGCACCACCACGGTCAATCTCGAGGCTGCCACCGCGCGCACCCGCACCCTCGCGATCACCCACCAGTCGATGTCGCCGGAGACGCTGCTGGACCAGATCAGCTCCCTGCCGGCGGGGCGCTCGTTCCACGTGGAACGCCGCGGCCTGGGGCTGCGGATGCGGCTGGGCGGCGACTCGCTGCCCGCGCGGGTCGCGCGGGTGCAGGACGACCGGGCCGAGCTCACCCGGCGGATCGCGGCCTCGACCGTCGCCGTGGTTCGGGCGCTGGCCGACTCCCCGTGCGTCGTGCCGGAGCTGGCGCTGTCCGGCGGCGTCGACTCACGCATGATGCTTGCCGCCGTGCGTCGCGCGGGCGCTCAGGACCAGGTGCTCATCGAGTCGTGGAACCGGTCTGCGGCGAACGAGGCCGACTACGCCTGCGCCCAGCAGCTCAGCAGGTGGGGCGGCTTCGCGCTGAACTCCCGGGCCGGTGTCGACCCGGGCGACCCCATCCGGCTCAGCGAGGCCGCCATCCCCGTCTTCGCCACCAGCCACCTGGGGCTGTACGACCGGGTCCTGCCGATGAGCGGCACCTGGTACAACCCCCGGATGGTCAAGCTCGGCGGATTGGGCGCCGAGCTGCTCAAGGGCAACTACGGCTTCCGCTCGCTGCCGCAGATGGCGCAGTGGCTGTCGACGGGCATGAAGGACGCCTCGGCGCACGCCGCCGCTCGCCACCGGGCCGCGGTCGCTCAGCTGGCCAAGGGCCTGCGCGCGATCGACGTCGACCCCGACGCCCCGGACGCCTCGGAGTGGCACTACGCGGCCTACCGGGCCGGGCAGCACGGTGCGGCGCACTCGCCGATGCACCTGTCGGCCGTGCGCACGCTCATGCAGCTGGACGTGCTGGCGCTCGGCCACCGGCCCGACCGGCCCGGCACGGGGGTCTTCACCCGGGCCAAGGGCGGCATGCTCGACCTGCTGGTGCTGCTCGACCCCGACCTGGCCCAGCAGCCGTACGCCAACGCCGGCATCGACCTGTCCGCCGACGACGTGCAGCAGCGGCTGCACCAGCTGGGCGGCCCGCTGACCGACGATGAGGTCCCGAGCATGCGCATCTTCGGCAAGCAGGCGGCCGCCGGCGGCGGCCCGCACGCGCTGGGCGGGTCGATCGCGCGCGCCTGGGGGCTCGGTGAGGACAGCGGGCAGGTCGTCGAGCTCACCCAGCCCTGGGTCGACGCCGTCGCCGACCGCACGCTGCGCGCGATCCACCAGGACCTGGGCAACCTCACCCGGAACGAGCTCAAGCGGGTGAACGCGGTGGGCGACGCCGGCCCCGGCCCGGCCAAGCGACTGTCGGCGGTGCTGCTCGCGAGCTGAGGTCGACCAACAACGATCCGGGATCGCCGAGAACCGTTGCTGGCCAATCCTTTTCGGCGACGAGCCGGCGTCAGAGCTGCTTCTCGAGCACCGCGAACTCCAGGTCCTCGCGTCGCGGTCGCCCGAAGCGCTCGTCGCCGTACGGGAACGGCTTGGTGGCGCCCGTGCGGCGGAAGCCGCGGCGCTCGTAGAACGCGATGAGGTCGGCCCGGGCGGTCAGCACGGTCATCCGCATCGCCGGCAGCCGCCACTCCTCCCGCGCGACCCGCTCGGCCTCGCCCAGCACCTGCTTGCCGAGCCCGGCGCCCTGCAGGTCGGGCCGCACCGCGAACATCCCGAAGTAGCCGGCGCCGTCCTCGACCGCGACGTGCGCGCACGCGACGAGCTCGCCGGAGCGTTCCGCCAGCAGGACCTTGCTGTCCGGGCGCTCGATGTCGGCGCGCAGCACCTGCGGGTCGAGCCGCTCCCCGTCCAGCAGGTCGGCCTCGGTGGTCCAGCCGGCGCGGCTGGCCTCACCCCGGTAGGACGAGGTCACCAGCGTCACCACGGCGGGCACGTCGTCGACGGTGGCGAGGCGGAAGGTCGGTGCGGTCACGGCTCCGGAGTGTACGAGCCCCGCCCACGACGAGACCCGCCCAGGCCCACCGGTGATCCCGGGCCGGCGCGGACGCACGTCGGCCCCGGAGCAGGTCGCTCCGGGGCCGAGGTGAGGGTGGTGCTGCGCGGCGTGGATCAGCCGATGAAGTCGGACAGCTCCTTGACCAGGCGCGGCTTGGGGTAGGCGCCGACGATGCTCTTGACGACCTCGCCACCGACGTAGACGTTCATCGCCGGGATGCCGGTGATGCCGTACTTGCGCGACATGGCGGGGTTCTCGTCGGTGTTGAGCTTGACGATCTCGAGCTTGTCGCCGTGCTCGGCGGCGATCTCCTCGAGGATCGGGGCGACCTGGCGGCACGGGCCGCACCACTCGGCCCAGAAGTCCACGAGGACGGGCTTGTCGCTCTTGAGGACGTCCTGCTCGAAGGTCTGGTCGGTGACGCTCTTGAGAGCGGCCATGGCACGGTCCTTTCGTCTGCGGTGATGGAGATCGGGGGTCTGGCGGGTGGTGCGGATCAGGCTAGGCGGGGGCACCGACGGTCTCGGCCTGCTCGGCCGGCGGCGTCTCCTCCTCGGGCAGGCCCGCGAGGTAGTGCTCCGCGTCGAGGCTGGCCGAGCAGCCGGAGCCCGCGGCGGTGATGGCCTGCCGATAGGTGTGGTCGACCAGGTCGCCGCAGGCGAAGACGCCCGCGACGTTGGTGCGGGTGGTGCGGCCCTCGGCGAGGACGTAGCCCTCGGCGTCGAGCTCGACCTGGCCGCGCACCAGCTCGTTGCGCGGGAGGTGGCCGATGGCGACGAACAGGCCGGAGACGGCCAGCTCGCGGGTGCTGCCATCGACGGTGTCGGTGAGCGTGACGCCGGTCAGCTTGGCGTCGCCGTGCAGCGCGGTGACCTGGCTGTTCCAGGCGAAGGTGACCTTGTCGTTGGCGAGGGCGCGCTCGGCCATGATCTTGGAGGCGCGCAGCTCGTCACGGCGGTGGATGACGGTGACCGACCGGGCGAACCGGGTGAGGAACATCGCCTCCTCCAGCGCCGAGTCGCCGCCGCCGACCACCGCGAGGTCCTGCTCGCGGAAGAACGCGCCGTCGCAGGTGGCGCACCAGGACACCCCGTGGCCGGAGAGGCGCTGCTCGTCGGGCAGGCCGAGCTCCTTGTAGGCCGAGCCCATCGCGAGGATGACCGCGCGCGCCCGGTGGCGCTCGCCGGAGCCGGTGACGACCTCCTTGACCGGGCCCTCGAGGCTGACCTCGACGACGTCGTCGCGCACCAGCTCGGCGCCGAAGCGCTTGGCCTGCGCGCGCATCTGGTCCATCAGGTCCGGACCCATGATCCCGTCGGGGAAGCCCGGGAAGTTCTCGACGTCGGTGGTGTTCATCAGCGCACCGCCCGCGGTCACCGATCCCTCGAAGATCAGCGGCTCCAGGTTGGCCCGCGCGGCGTAGACGGCCGCCGTGTAGCCCGCGGGGCCGGAGCCGATGATGATGAGGTTGCGCACCGGACCTGCAGCGGTCACGACGAGTCCTTCCGAGACGAGGTCAACAGCACCGGCGTCTCGCGGACGCGGTGCATGGCGTGCAACGCATCGTAGGCGCTCACGATTCCACCCCTGCGGGCGCGGCGGTCCGGGCGACCGTCAGACGACCGCGGTGGGGCCGGCGATCTTGCCGTTGCCGTCGGTGCAGGTGCGCGAGAGCACCCACGCCTTGCTCTCGCCGCCCTCGGTGACGACGACGATCACGGCGGGCTGGCCTTCGTACTTGCCCAGGTCGGCGGAGATCTTGTCGGGCAGCCCGCCGCCGAGCATCTCGGTGCCCATGCTGCGCATGCAGCTGAGCAGGCCGGCGGGGGTGCCGATCGGGCCGGTCCCCTGCGCGCTGGCCTGGGCCGGGTCCATCGTGCTGGTCGGGGTCTTCAGCGCGGCGGCCTGGGTGGCCAGGCCGCTGGCGCTGTACTCGCGGCCGGAGTTCTGGATGGTGATCCGGTCGAGCACGTCGCTGCCGGAGGGCTGCTGCTGGGCGGCCGAGCTCGAGGGCGGGGCCGCGGCCGGGGCGACGCCCTGGTCGCCGCGCAGCGCCTGGTAGCCGGCGAGCGCGCCGATGCCGATGGCGGCGGCCGCGCCGACCGCGGCCAGCGGGCGCAGCCAGCGCACCGAGCCGCCGTTGCCGGAGGAGGTGCGGGTGTCGACGCGCTCGACGTCGGTGTCGTCGGCGGTGGACCGGGAGACCAGCGGGGTCACGTTGTCGGCGGAGGACGAGCCGCGGGCGGCCTGCTCCTCCCGCAGCGCGGACTCGATGCGCAGCGTGACGTCCTGCGGCATCGGCCCGGGGTCGGGCAACGACGCGAGGAGCTGGCGCACACCCGTGGGGTCCTCGTCGGGCGACGAAGGACCCTGGGGGGTCTTGGGTGCGGTCACTGGTCAACCTCCATCGGACACGTCACCGGCGGCGGTGGCCACCGGCGCCCGCGGTGCACACCACGGGCAGGACATCGGTACGACGACGGGGACCCGGGCTCGGGTTCCACGAGAGTTCGAGAAATCTTCGTGGGACCGTGACCTGGGCCGATCATCGGCGAGCTGCGCCGTGCGGAGCACTCGTGCAGCAGCGACGAGGCCGGGGCGCAGGGGGGTTCCGCGGCTGTCGGGACACTCATCCGGGCAGCGGGTATCCCTCACCGTGCTTGTCGCGCAGCAGCTCGGCGAGCGCGCTGCGGCCGCGGGCGCACCGCGACTTGATGGTGCCCTCGGCGACGTCGAGCACCTCGGCGGCCTCGGCCACGCTCATCCCGTGCATGTCGACGAGGGTGAGGGCCATCCGCTGCCCCTCGGGGATGCGGGCCAGGGCCTCCTGGACGTCGAGCCGCACGTCGACCGAGCCGTGGTGGTCGTGCCGGTCGGCGAGGTCGTACTCCGGGAGCTCGCTGGTGGGCTTGATCCGACGGATCCGGTCGAGGCAGGCGTTGACGACGATCCGGTGCAGCCAGGTGGTCACCTGGGAGTCGCCGCGGAAGCTGTCGGCGCGGCGGAAGGCCGAGATGAAGCCGTCCTGGACGGCGTCGGCGGCCAGCTCGGGGTCGCGGCAGGTGCGCAGCGCCACCGCCCACATGCGGTCCTTGTGCCGGCGGAACAGCTCGCCGAACGCGTCCGGGTCACCGGCGCAGTGCTGCGCCAGCAGGTCCCGGTCGGACCGCTCGTCGAGCGGCGCGGTGTCAGCCATGGCGCACGGGCGGACGGGTGCGCAGGTCGGATGAGCTCACGAGGTGTGAGGGTGTGGCGTCGTGTCGACGATGCCGGGCGGGGGAGCCTGCGACCCCGGCCGGAGGAGGAGACGCGACCAAAGGAATCACGACAGCACCTCGATCTCGCCGATCTGCGCGCGGAAGCCGCCGGTGTCCTGCGGCCCGAGCTTGGTGACCCACACGATGACGTAACGCCCCTTCTTCGCGTCCGAGGAGCGGACCTCCTGCTGCCCGGTGCCGCTGAGCTGGCCGAGCTGCTGAGCCCCCTCGATCTGCTTCTCGTCGCTGACGTAGACGGTGGCGTCGATGGCGCCCCCGTCGACCAGCACCTTCACGGTACCGACATCGCGGGGCTCACCGAGGTCCAGGACCACACCGGCTGCCTGCTTGCCGGAGCGGGTGAAGGTCTCGCGCAGGTAGCGGTGGGTCATCCAGACCGTCTCGGGGTCGCCGTCGATGGCCTTGTCGACGAGGTCGTTGTGCTCGTCGCCGTCGCCCTGCGGGTCGAGGCTGGTGATGTCGGAGACGGTGAGCTTCTGGCCCGACGACGGGGACGCGCTGGAGCTGGTCGAGCCGCCGGTGCCGCTCGCGGTGGAGGTGGCGCTGGTGCCCGGCGCGGCGGGGTCGTCGGCGCTGGTGCTGTCGGGGCTGCCGAACAGGCTGCGCAGCCCGAGGAAGCCCAGCAGCATCGCGACGACGACCGTCACCGCGACGATGGCCAGGGCGAGCCGGCTGCTGCTGCGGTCGGGCTCGGCGGTGCCGGAGGTGAGCAGCGGCAGCGGCGGGTCGAGGTCTTCCTCGACATAGGGGTCGTACGCGCTCGCCGGCGCGGCCTGGAAGGTCGAGGTCTCGTCGTTGTCGAACTCGGGACGGCGCCCCACGACGGTCGCGTCGGGGTCGGTGCCGAGGCCGCGCGGGTCGGTCAGGTCGTCGTCGGCACGGGTCGCGCCCGCGGCGGTGGCACCGGCAGCGCCGGCACCGGCAGCACCGGCTCCGGCGGCGGCGGCGCCGCCCGCGAGGTGCCGGCCGGTCGTGCCGCTCGTGCGGCCGCCGCGCTGCTCGACGCCGGTGACGCCGCCCTGCTCGGGGGTGCGGCCACCGATGCCGTGCACCTGGTCGGACGACCAGGGCGACAGCTGGCGCGCGAGCTCGCCCGGCGTGCGCGGACCCTCGTCGTCGCCGAGCACGGTGCGGGCCAGGGTGTCCAGGTCGCCCGGCACGTTGCTGACCAGCTCGCTCGGGCTGGGCAGCTGGCCGTCGGCGCGGCGCGAGACGGTCTCGAGCCCGGGCACCTCGTCGGGGCCGGGCCAGCGGCCGGTGAGGCCGGCGTACGCCACCGACACGAGCGCGCGCACGTCGTCGCGGGAGGCGGTGTCGCCGTCGTCGCCGTCGTGCCCGGTGAGGGCCGCGCCGACGGCGACGCCCGCGACCTGCACGGCGCCGTCGGGGCTGCGCAGCACGTGGTGCGGGTTGAGGATCTGGTGGTGCAGGCCCCGCTGGCGCGCGGTCTCCAGGGCGAGCGCGGACTCACCGACCAGGCGGCGCACCTCCTCGGCCGGGAGCGTGTCGAGCCGCAGCAGCGCCGCGACCGACTGGGAGTGGTGGGTGGCCTCGGAGACGACGTACGACACCGGCGGGTCGGTCTCGGTGCCGACGTCGAGCACCTGGCTGAGCCGGCGGTCCTCGACGCCCGCGACGCGGCGGGCGGAGTCGAGCGCCGCGGAGGCGAACGGGTGGTCGGCGGCGAAGCAGGTGACCGTCACCTCGCGGCCGAGGGTGGCGTCGCGGGCGATCCACTGCTCGACGCCGTCCCGCCGGGACAGCGCGCGGTCGATCTCGTAGCGCCCGCCCAGGATCGTGCCGCGGCCGATGCCGTCCAACTCCGAGCTCCTTCGATGGGGTGAGCGGTGTCCGGCGGAGGACACGCCGCGGTCATCCTAGGCGAGCACCCCGCCAACCTCCGGGACGTCACGCGCAGCGCAGGCTCGCTTCGGCGACGATGGCCGGCCGGAGCGTGCGACGACCGGCCGGACGAGGAGCTGAAGCCAAGAGGGCCCGGGACGTCAGGCACGGCGCAGGCGGCGGGTGATCGGCCGGAGCAGCTCCTCGACCTCCTTGACCTGCAGGCGCCGGGCGACCAGGACGTAGACCAGCAGGAAGATCGGCCCGGCGACGACCAGCACGACCAGGGCGCCGGAGCGGCCGCTCACGACCTGGGCGAGCAGCGCGAACACGACGAACGCGACGACGCCGGCGACGAGCGCGGCGAGGGTGAGCCGGACGTACGACCGCACGATGTCGGACACCATGATCCGGCCGGTGGTGCGCTGCAGCCAGCGCAGCCCGACGAAGCCCTGCGCGGCGTTGCTGACGGTGAGCGCCAGGCCGATCCCGATGCCGACGTAGCGGTCGGGCACCAGCAGGGCGCCGAGCGTGATGACGACGGCGATGCCGGTGCACAGCAGCTGCATGCGGAACGGGGTGCGGGCGTCCTCGTAGGCGTAGAACGCGCGCTGCACCGTGACACACAGGCCGTAGATCGACAGGCCCAGCAGCATCGGGACCATGATCGAGCCGATCGGCCAGACGCTGCCCTCGCCGTAGAACGCGGTGATGAGCGGCTCGGCCAGCACGATGCCGCCGACCGTGCACGGGATCGTGGCGACGCCGATCAGCCGCAGGCCCTCGCGCACGTCGCGGCGCACCAGCGCGTGGTTGCGGGCGTTGGCGGCGCGCGACATCTGGGTGAACAGCGCCGTCACCAGCGACACGGTGAGCAGCGAGTGGGGCAGCATGAACAGCAGGAAGGCGTACTCCTGCGAGGCCTTTCCGGGCTCGCCGTTGGGCTGGGTGTTGAGCACGTTGGTCGTGACGACCAGGCCCAGCTGCTGCAGGATCACCGCGGCGAACGCCCACAGCGCGACCTTCGACGCGGCGCGCAGCCCGACGCCGCGCCAGCGGAAGTTGGGGCTGAAGCGGTAGCCGTCGCGGCGCAGCACCGGGATCAGGCACAGGGCCTGCAGCACGATGCCGAGCGTCGCCGAGCCGGCGAGCACCCAGATCATCGAGGAGTCCCACTGGTCGATCGACGCCTGCCGCGGCATGCGCGCGAGGAAGTAGACCAGCCCGGCGATGGCCACGACGTTGGCGAGGGCCGGCGCCCACATGAACGCGCCGAAGCGGCCGCGGGCGTTGAGCACCTGGCCGAGGAGGGCGTACATGCCGTAGAAGAAGATCTGCGGCAGGCAGATCAGCGCGAACGACCAGCCGAGCGCGAGGCGCGACCCGCTGGCGTTGAAGTCGTAGAGCTTGTAGAGCAGCGGTGCCGCGGCCACGCACAGCACGGTCAGCACGCCGAGGATCGTGAACGCCAGGGTCAGCAGCCGGTCGGTGTAGCCCTTGCCGCCGTCCTCGTGCTGGAGCGACTTGGTGATCTGCGGGACCAGCACCGCGTTGATCACGCCGCCGGCGAGCAGCAGGTAGACGATGTTGGGCAGCGTGTTGGCGGTCGACCACACGTTGGCCGGGACCGTGGTGGTGCCGATCGCGGCGGCCTGCAGCGTGCCGCGCAGGAAGCCCAGCAGCCGCGACACGAGGGTTCCGGCGGCCATGAGCGCGCCGGCTCGGGCGAGGCCGGCACGCCCGCTCGGGGCCGGGCGCTGGTCGGCCTGGTCGGCGCGCGCGGTGCCGGCGGTCTGGGGCGCACCGGGCGCAGCAGGTACGTCCGCGCCGGCCGCCGGGGTCGTCTCCACCGGGTGCGTGGCATAGCTGGCGGTGCGCCGGCCGACGCGGTCGGTCGGGTGGCTGCCGGCCTCGTCGGCCCGGTCGGGGGCGTCGGTGCCGGCCACCTCGTCACGGGTGGCGAAGGAGTCGGCGTTGTCGACGTACCACTGCCGGCCGAGCCGGCCGGGCAGGGAGGTGTCGAACTGGGTGCCGACCTCAGTGGCGTCGTCGACCTCGAGCGCGACGGCCTTGGTCGCGGTGTCCTCGGCGATCCACTCGCTGAACTGCTCGCCGAGCGACCCGGCGAGGTCGTGCTGGGAGGTCGTGCGGGCGGGCGGCGCGGGCTGGGTGTACAGCTGACCCAGGCTCGGGCGTTCAGTCATCGTCGCTCTCTGATGAGGCCCCGGCGTCGACCGGTGCGTCCAGCTCGTTGTGGGGCCGCGGGCCGCGGCGCAGGCTGCGGTAGAGCCCGACCACGAGGATCGGGCCGGCGACCGCACCCATGACCCAGTAAAGCCAAGTGCCGGTGGGGCGGACGTTGAACTCCAGCTGGCTCGGCGCGTCGGCGGGGGCCCCGAGCGGGGTGCCGGCCGGGGTCGTCAGCACCGCGTCGATGCGCACCCGCCCCGCCGCGACCGCGCGGAACGGCACCCGCACCGTCAGCCGGCTCTGCGCGCCGAGCGACAGCGGCTCGGGCTGCTCCTCGACGGCGACGACGTAGCGCCGGGGGTTGAGCAGCAGCCGCACGTCGCGCACCGGGCGGTTGAGGTCGTTGACGACGAGCACGCCCACCTGGCCGGCGTCGGTGAAGAAGTTGACCGAGCTGGGCCGCACGGCGACCTGTCTCGGCACCTGCTCGATCGCCTCGTGCAGCCCCTGCGCGGTGGTGGTGTGCGGCCCGCGCTGCCCGCGCCAGCGGGCCGAGGCCAGCTCGTCGAACGCCGCGCTCCACCCGGTGATGACGTCGTCGGAGTCGACCAGCACGGTGCCGACGGCGTCGAGCGTGCGGCGGTCGCCCTCGGTGACCTGCAGCGTCTCGCCGGAGATCGGGCTGGGGGCCTGCGGCGACGGGGGCGCGGCGGGGCTGTCGTCGATCTGGGCGCGCGGCCGGTCGCCCTCGGCGGTGCGCAGCTCGTCGGCGCCGACCGAGCGCAGCCACGGGGCGTCGGCGGTCGCGGTGATCAGCGAGGCCAGCTCGGCGCCGCTGGCCTGGTCGGCGCGGGGGGCGAGCACCAGCGCGCTGCGGTCGCGGCTGGGCGCCTCGAGGTAGCTGCCGAGCGAGTCGGCGAGGAAGCGGCGGGTGCGCGTGCCGGCGTCGCCGCTGCTCGTGGTCGCGGCCGAGAGCGACTCGTCGTAGGCGAGCACCGGCGTGCCGTCGGACAGCTCGCGGGCCACGGTGGAGGTCTCGGGACGCTGGGTGCCCTGCAGCTGACGGGTGCTCAGCAGGGTCACCGGCGGGGTGTCGCGCGAGGAGCGCCACGCGCTGCTGATGGCGGTGGCCTCGCGGCGGCGCAGGTCGGCGGCGGGCCAGCTGACCGAGACGTCGCTCATCGAGTCGGTGGCGGTGCTCGGGGCGCGGCCGAGGTGCTGCTCCAGCGCGGCCGACCCGCCCGCGCGCTGCAGGGCGACCGTGTCGGGATCGCCGTACGGCAGCAGCCAGACCGGCTGCTGGCTCGAGCGGGCGACCAGGCGGCTGCGCAGCGAGCTGACCAGCCCGTCGACCGAGGAGGTGTCGGTGGGCGGTTCGGGGGTGGTGGTCGTCGGGCTCGGCGCGGGTGTGCTGGTGGACGGGGTGGGTGTGGGGGCGGCGCCGGTGCCGCCGGCCCCGTCGGTCGGCTGGTCGGTGCCCGCCGGTCCGGTCGTGGTCGGGCCGGTGGCACCGGGCTGCGTGCCCGTGCCGGTCTCGGTGGGCTCGCCCGAGGGGTCGGTGCTGGGGGCCGGCGTGGTCGGCGAGCTCGGCGTGGGGGTGGGCGTCGGGGTGCTCGGCGGGGGCGTGCTGGGGGTGCTGTCGGGCGAGCCCTCCTCGGCGGCACCGGCGGGCGGCAGCTGCGGGTCGGGGTCGATCGGCGGCTCGAGGATCGTCGGGTCGACCAGCCAGGTGACCGGCAGCCCGCGCAGCGCCGAGACGCGCTCGTCGATCGCCGAGCCGGGGCCGATGGCCCGGCGCCACGCGGCCAGCCGGTCCTCGCCGGAGCTGCTGAACAGCGCGGGGTCGGCCGGGAGGGTCAGGGGCACGACCCAGCCGATCTCCAAGGGGTTGGTGAACTGGGCGTCCGCGGCGGCGTACGGCAGGGCGGTGCGCTCCTCGGCGCGGGTGGCGCCGCGGGCGGTGGAGCTCCCGTCGGTGACCGTGAACCGCAGCGGGATGCTGGTGACCTGGCTCGACACGTCGGGCAGGTCGTCGGGGGCGACGGTGACGTTGAACTGGCGCGACCGGCCGGCGGCCAGCGGCTCGTCCAGGGTCACCGTGGCCACCTGGGTCGTGCTGAGCGTGCGGTTGCCGTCGAGCCACTCGGCGACCCGGGTGCGGGTCGCGAGCGAGGAGGAGGACAGCGCGACGCGCACGACCGGTGTCTCGAGGGTCTCCGAGCCGTTGTTGGTGACCTGGCCCACGACGTTGATCGGCGAGCCCGGCCGCAGCACCGACGGCGCGACCGAGGTCAGCGTGAGGTCGACGGTGGAGTCGCGGTCGGCGACGGGCACCGGGTCGGCGGGGACGGCCGCGAAGCCGGCGGGCGCCGGGACGACGCCGAGCAGCAGGAGCAGCGCGCACAGGGCGGCCAGGACGAAGTGGCGGGCGCCGCGCGACGCCCCCGCAGACGTGGGTGACACCGTCGGCTCAGGCGGTTCCGGCCAGGCAGTCCCAGGCCGTGCGGGCGATGCGCCGCTCGTTGGGGAAGGTCAGGTGGCGGTGCACCTGGGTCAGCGGGAACCAGCGCGCCTCGATCGCCTCGTGGTCGGGGTCGCCCTCGACGCCGATCTCGCCCCCGATCGCCTCCAGCAGGTAGTGGTGGACCATCTTGTGGATGCGGTGGTGCGGGGTGGAGAACCAGTAGTCGATGGTGCCGAGGGTGACCAGCGCCCGGCCGAGGATGCCGGTCTCCTCGGCGACCTCGCGCACCGCGGTCTCGACGAGCGTCTCGCCCGGCTCGACGTGCCCTTTGGGCAGGCACCACTCCAGGCGCCCCGCGCGGTTGTAGCGGGCGATCAGCGCGAGATAGGCGACGCCGTCGCGCACGTCGATCACCACGCCCCCTGCCGATGTCTCCTCGACCGCCGTCAGCCGCCGCGCCGTGCGGCGCCGGGGCAGCTGAAGGGTCATTCCGTCACTGTAACCAGCGACCCTGGCAGAACAAGTCGAGTCGGCCACACTTCTGGGGGAAGCCGTGCGGTGGCTGCGCCGGCCGAGGGCGTACGTCGGTGGTCGGGCGGTCGCCTACCCTGTCCGTCGTGTCTGTGCCGCCGGTCGTCGAGCTGTTGCAGCAGGCGACCCGCCAGCTCGCCCCTCACCTTCCCGTGCTCACCGAGCTCGGCGAGCGGTTCGGCGCGGCCGGCCACGAGATCGCCCTGGTCGGTGGGCCGGTGCGCGACGCGCTGATCGGGCGGGACAGCTCCGACCTGGACCTGACGACCGACGCGCGGCCCGAGCAGATCGAGCCGATCCTGGCCGACTGGGCGGACACCACCTGGGACGTCGGCCGCGACTTCGGCACGATCGGCGCCCGCCGCCGCGACGTGGTCGTGGAGGTCACGACCTACCGGGCCGACGCCTACGCCGCCGACTCGCGCAAGCCGGTCGTCGCGTTCGGCGACAACCTCGACGAGGACCTGGTGCGGCGCGACTTCACCATCAACGCGATGGCGATGCGGCTGCCCGACCTGACGTTCGTCGACCCGCACGGCGGCCTCGCCGACCTGGCCGCCCGCCGCCTGATGACGCCGTCGGCGCCGGAGATCTCCTTCTCCGACGACCCGTTGCGGATGCTGCGGGCGGCGCGGTTCGCGGCGCAGCTGGGCTTCGAGGTCGCGGAGCCGGTGCGCGCGGCGATGACCGCGATGGCCGAGCGCATCGAGATCGTCTCGGCCGAGCGGGTGCGCGACGAGCTGGTGAAGCTGCTGCTGGCCCCGCAGCCGCGGGACGGCCTCACCCTGCTGGTCGACACCGGCCTCGCCGAGCAGGTGCTGCCCGAGCTGCCGGCGCTGCGGCTCGAGGTCGACGAGCACCACCGGCACAAGGACGTCTATCAGCACTCGCTCACCGTGCTGGAGCAGGCGATGGCGCTCGAGGGGCCGCGCACGGTGCCCGACCTGGGTGAGGTGGAGCCGGTCCACGGACCCGACCTGGTGCTGCGCCTCGCGGCGCTGCTGCACGACATCGGCAAGCCGGCGACCCGCAGGTTCGAGAAGAACGGCGGCGTCTCCTTCCACCACCACGAGATGGTCGGCGCCAAGCTCACCCGCGCCCGGCTGCGCGCGCTGCGGTTCGACAAGGAGACGATCAAGGCCGTCTCCCGCCTGGTCGAGCTGCACCTGCGCTTCCACGGCTACGGCGGCGGTGAGTGGACCGACTCCGCCGTGCGCCGCTACGTCACCGACGCGGGGCCGCTGCTGTCCCGCCTGCACCTGCTCACCCGGTCCGACTCGACCACGCGCAACCGCAAGAAGGCCGAGCGGCTGGCGCGGACGTACGACGACCTCGAGCGGCGCATCGCCGAGCTGGTCGCCGCGGAGGAGCTGGGCAAGGTGCGGCCGGAGCTGGACGGCAACCAGATCGGCGAGGTGCTCGGGATCCCGCCGGGGCCGGTGCTGGGCCGCGCCTACAAGCACCTGCTGCAGGTGCGCCTCGACGAGGGTCCGATCGGCGAGGCGGCCGCCCGCGAGCGGTTGCTGGAGTGGTGGGCGCAGCAGCCGGAGTCCTCGGCGGGCTGAGCCGCGGCCCGTACGTCCGTGGCGGCCGAGCGAGCTCAGGCCGGGACCAGCGCGAGGAGCGCGCCGAGGCCCAGCTCGAAGGCCTCCTCGGCCGGGTCGTCGGTGGCGGCGTGCTGGGCGGCGACGGCGGCGGTGAACTGCGGGTGCGACCGGTCGGCCGACCCGGCCTCGAAGATGTCGGCCGGGGCGCCGACGTCGAGCGCGGACCCGTAGATGAACGACTCGAACGCCACGATCACGGGCACGACCTGCTCCGGGGGCACCCCGCCGGCGGCCAGCGCGGCGGCGACGGCCTCGTAGCGGTCGAGCGTGCGCGGGGCGTCGGTCACCGGCAGCACCGAGATGTGCTGGATGACCTGCGGGTGCGCGGCGAAGACGTCGCGATAGCTGCGCGCCCAGTCGGCGACCGCCGCGCGCAGCGGTTGATCGTCGAAGGCCGACACGTCGACCTGCTCCATCAGCGCGTCCTGCACCAGCCGCAGCAGGTCGTGCTTGCCGCGCACGTGGTTGTACAGCGCGGACGGCGCCACCCCGAGGTCGGCGGCCAGCGCCTTCATCGTCATCGCGGCGTAGCCGGCGGCGTCGATCTGCCGCAGCGCGGCCTGCCCGATGGCCGCCCGGGTCAGCACCGCCGAGGTCGGTCGTCCCTGTCGCCGCCGCGTGCCGCTGCGCTGCACGGTGATCCCCCTCACGTCCCACGATATGAACGAGGTTCATTTTAGGCGGCCGAGGCGCTACCGTAAATGAATCGGATTCATTTATTCGCAGGAGGACCGTCCGATGCGCCAGCTGGACCGAGACGTCGTCATCGTGGGAGCGGGCCCGACCGGCCTGACCGCGGCGCACGAGCTGACCAAGGCAGGCCGCAGCGTGGCCGTGCTCGAGGCGCGCGACCGGGTGGGCGGGCGCACCTGGACCGGCGAGGTCGACGGCGCGACGCTGGAGATCGGCGGCCAGTGGATCAGCCCCGACCAGACCGCGCTGTACGCCCTCCTCGACGAGCTCGGCATCGACACCTACGCCCGCCACCGCGAGGGCAGCTCGGTCTTCGTCGACCACGACGGCAACCGCCGGGTCTACGACGGCGAGGACTTCCCGGTCGGCGAGGAGACCGTGCGCCAGATCCACCGCCTGGTCGAGGTGATGGACCGCTACGCCGCCGAGATCGACCCCGACCTGCCGTGGGCCCACCCGGAGGCCAAGCAGCTCGACACGATCTCCTTCCACCACTGGCTGCGCGAGCAGGTCGACGACCCGGTGGCGGTCGACTGCGTCGGCCTGTTCATCGCCGGCGGCATGCTCACCAAGCCGGCCACGTCGTTCTCGGCGCTGCAGGCGCTGCTGATGGCCGCCTCGGCCGGGTCGTTCTCGCACCTGGTCGACGAGGACTTCATCCTCGACCGGCGCGTCGTCGGCACCATGCAGGGCGTCTCGCAGGCGCTCGCCGCCCGCCTCGGCGACGACGTCGTCTTCCTCGACAACCCCGTGCTCCGGCTGGAGTGGACCGCCGAGGGCGTCGTCGCGCACGGAGCCGACGTGGTCGTACGCGCTCGCCGGGCGATCCTCGCCGTGCCGCCGAACCTCTACGGCCGGGTGAGCTACGAGCCGGCGCTGCCGCGCACCCAGCTGGTCGCGCACCAGCACCAGTCGATGGGCCTGGTGATCAAGGTGCACGCGGTCTACGACCGGCCGTTCTGGCGCGAGGCGGGCCTGTCGGGCACGGCGTTCTCGCCGACCTCGACGGTCCAGGAGGTCTACGACAACACCTTCCACGAGGACGCCCGCGGCACGCTCGTGGGCTTCGTGTCCGACGAGAAGGCCGACGCGGTCTGGGCGCTGGACGAGGACGCCCGGCGCAAGGTCATCCTCGACGACCTGGCGCTGTTCCTCGGCGACGAGGCGCGCGAGCCGCAGGTGTTCTACCTGTCGGACTTCGGGTCCGAGGAGTGGACGCGCGGCGCCTATGCCACGAGCTTCGACCTCGGTGGGCTGCACCGCTTCGGGCCCAGCCAGCACGACCCGGTCGGCCCGATCTTCTTCGCCTCCTCCGACCTCGCCGGCGCGGGCTATCAGCACGTCGACGGCGCGGTGCGGATGGGCCGGCGCACGGCCGCCCGGATCGTCGCCGAGCTCGACGGGTCACCCCACGACCCGACGTACGACGGCGTCGCCTCCCCCTTCGAGGTCACCGCATGAGATACCTCGTCGGCTACACCGCCGACCGCGGTGGGCGCCGGGCGCTGCGGCTCGCGGGCGCGCTCGCGAGCGACCCGCCGGCGGAGGTGGTGATCGCCCAGGTCGAGCCGGCGCAGAACCCGTTCACCGCGGTCTATCCCGGCGCCGACACCCGCGGCTACGGCGAGATCCTCGACGCCACGCTGCACCGCTGGGGTCACGAGGCGCTCACCGAGCTGCCCGACACCGTCTCGGGCCGGCTCATCACGCGCGCGGCCGACAGCGAGGCGGAGGGCATCCTCGCGGCGGCCGCCGAGACCGGCGCCGACCTGATCGTCGTGGCGCCGCGCGACAGCGCGCTGCCCGGCACCCTCGGCCAGGTCGCCCGCGGGGTGCTCGACGCGAGCCCCGTGCCAGTGCTGCTGGCCGTCGATCAGGTGACCGAACCCGTTGCCCCGCAACGGGTCTCGGCGTTCATCGGCACTCGTCCGGGCGGCGCCGAGGTGGCCCGGGCGGCCGCCCTGCTCGCCCGGCGGCGCGACATCCCGCTGCGCATCGTGTCGATGCTCGAGGTCGACCGGCGCATCGGCGCCCCCGCGCAGCAGATCGACCGGGCGCGCGAGCAGATCGAGCAGATCACCCGCGAGCACACCGACGCCGCGGTCGAGATCGCGCACGGCCGCAGCAGCAACGAGGCCTTCGCCCGCGTCTCGTGGCGGCCCAGCGACCTCGCCGTGGTCGGCGCCCGTCGCTTCGACCAGCGCACCCGGCTGCGGCTCGGCACGGTCGCCCACCGCATCGTGCGGCAGTCGCCCGTGCCGGTGCTCGTCGTCCCACCCCCTGACCCGGCGAAGGGTGAGAAGCCATGAGCCACAACGCTGTTCACGAACGTACGGACCCTGAGCACCCGAGCGAGCACCCGGCCGACAAGGGTCTCGCGAAGGGCGCGGTCGGGGTGCTCGGCCTGGTCGTCATCGGCATCTCGACGATCGCGCCGGCCTACACCCTCACCGCCGCGCTCGGCCCGACCGTGGCCGAGGTCGGCACCCACCTGCCCGCGATCTTTCTCGCCGGGTTCGTGCCGATGCTGCTCGTGGCGCTGGGCTACCGCGAGCTGAACAACCGGATGCCCGACGCGGGCACGACCTTCACCTGGGCCACCCGCGCGTTCGGCCCGTGGGTCGGCTGGATGGGCGGCTGGGGTCTCATCGCCGCCACCGTCATCGTGCTGTCCAACCTGGCCGCCGTCGCGGTGGACTTCCTCTACCTGATGCTCGCGCAGGTCACCGGCAACGACGCCATCGCCGACCTGACCACCAACCTGTGGGTCAACATCCCGACGACGCTGGCGTTCCTCGCGCTCGCGGTCTGGGTGTCCTACCGCGGCGTGCAGACCACCATGACGGTGCAGTACGTCCTCGTCGCCTTCCAGGTGATCGTGCTCCTGGTCTTCGCCGTCGCCGGGTTCGTGCACCTCGCGCGCGGCAGCGCCTTCGACCCGACCCCGCCGCAGCTGGAGTGGTTCAACCCGTTCGGCGTCGGCGACCTCACGACCTTCACCGCCGGGGTGTCGCTGTCGATCTTCATCTTCTGGGGCTGGGACGTCACGCTCACGATGAACGAGGAGACCAAGGACCCCGCCCGCACGCCCGGCCGCGGCTCGACGCTGACGGTGCTGGTCGTCATGGCGCTCTACCTGCTCGTGGCCCTGTCGACCATCGCGTTCGCGGGCGTCGGCACCACCGGCCTCGGCGCCGGCAACCCGGAGAACCAGGAGTCGATCTTCGCCGTGCTGGCCGGGCCGGTGCTCGGGCCGCTGGCGTTCGTCATGTCGCTGGCGATCCTCACCTCGTCGGCGTCGTCGTTGCAGTCGACGATGGTCGGTCCGGCGCGCACGCTGCTGTCGATGGGGTTCTACCGCGCGTTGCCGGAGTCCTTCGGCCGGGTCAGCCCGCGCTTCAAGTCCCCCTCGGTCGCGACGTTCGTCTCCGGCACCGCCGCCGGCGTGTTCTACGTCGTCACCCGGCTGCTCTCGGAGAACGCGCTCTGGGACACCATCACCGCGCTCGGCATGATGGTCTGCTTCTACTACGGCATCACCGCCGTCGCGTGCGTGTGGTTCTTCCGCCGCGAGGCCCTGGAGTCGGTGCGCTCGTTCGTGCTGAAGCTGCTGTGCCCGCTCGTCGGCGGCGTGGTGCTGCTCGCGATGTTCCTCAAGACCGCGGTCGACTCGATGGACCCCTCCTACGGCTCGGGCTCCTCGATCGGCGGCGTCGGCATGGTGTTCGTGCTGGGTGTCTCGATCATCGGCATCGGCCTGCTGCTCATGGCCTACCAGGCGTGGCGGCGGCCGGAGTTCTTCCGCCGCGGCATCCCGGCGCCGGCCGCCGAGGGCCGCTGAGACCGCGTTTCAGCGCTCTGACCGGGTTGCAGCGGAGTCGTAGCGCTAGAACCGCGTTTCAGCCGGCGGCCCCGGCCGTCCGCCCCGCCAGTCCGCCACGTTGCCGCCCTCCTCAAAAGTGGTACGCTCGTACCAGAAACTAGAGGAGGGTACGTCATGGCATGGGTCATCCTGCTGGTGTCCGGAATGCTCGAGAGCGCGTGGGCGATCAGCCTTAAGGCGTCGGAGGGTTTCTCGAAGCTGTGGCCGAGCCTGACCTTCGTGGTCACCGCCGCGCTGAGCCTCGGGGGGCTCGCCTACGCGCTGCGGTCGCTGCCGGTCGGCAGTGCGTACGCCGTGTGGACCGGCACGGGCGCCGCGCTCACCGCGATCATCGGCATGGTCTGGCTGGGGGAGGGCACGTCGGCGATCAAGATCGTCTCGGTCGTGCTCATCGTGGCCGGCATCGTCGGCCTCAACCTCGCCGGCGGCGCCCACTGATGGCGACCCCGAAGGGCGAGCGCCGCCGGGCCGCGGTCGTGGCGGCCGCGGCCCGGCTGGTGCTGTCCGACGGCCCGGCGGCGCTCACCCACCGCCGCGTCGCCGAGGCGGCGCAGGTGCCGCTCGCGGCCACGACCTACTACTTCTCCGGCCGCGACGAGCTGCTCGCCGCGGCCGGGGAGCGCATCGTCGACTCGTGGGTGGTCGCGGCCGAGCGGGTGGCCAAGCGGGCGGTGGCCGAGGCGACGGGCGTGGGGGAGCCGGCGAGGGCGTACGGCGGGCTGGTGGACGACCTGATCACCGCGCTGCTCCCGCCCAAGGTGGGCGAGATCCGCGGTCACTACGAGCACCTCGTGGGTGCCGGGCGCGACCGGACGCTCGCGCGGGCCTACCGCGCAGGACGCGCACAGCTCGACGCCGCGACCGCGAAGATCCTTGCGGCACATGGTGTTTCGGCCCCGCCCGACCTGGTTCTCGCCGTGCTGGACGGCGCCGTCGTCATCGCGCTGAGCGAGGGCCGGCAGGTGCGCGCCTACGCGCGGGACACGCTGCTGCGCGCCCTGACCGCCCTCGACCCTGCCCGGTGAGTGGTCACTCGTGGTGGGTGGACGGGAGTCCTGACCGACCACGAATGACCACTCGACGAGCGGCGGGGGAGCGGTGTCTGCTCAGGCCGACTTCCCGTCCTTGACGTACGCCGTCAGCACGTCCGCGGACAGCTTGCCGAGGGCGTTGGCCGCGAGCGGGCTGTCGCCCGTGAGCAGGTTGCGGTCCTGGTGCACCGCGCCGGTCATCTCCTCGTTCGCGAGCTTCAGGCCCTTGGCGACCAGCGCCTCGCCCAGCAGCCACGGCATCGGACCGGGGATGTAGCCGATGTCGACGTTGGCGCCGGTGTCGAGCGCGTCGGGGAACGCGCAGGTGGTGTAGCCGGCGAACCGCGACGTGCCGTCGGCGTCGTTCGCCGCGAGCAGCGCGGCGGGACCGTGACACAGGGTGATGACGAAGCGGTCCTCGTCGAGCGCCCAGCCGAGCACCCGCCCCACGTCGGGGTTGTCGGCCAGGTCGATCATCGCGCCGTGCCCGCCGGGGACGAAGACGGCGAGGTAGTCGGAGTCGGGGCCGAGATCGTCGGCGACCTCGGCCAGGTTCTTCGGCTCGAGCACCTGCGGCAGCAGCTTGTCGTACGCCTGCTGCACGGCCTCGTCCTTCGCCGGCATCGCCCACAGCTCGAACTTCGCGAGGTTGCCCGAGGGGGTCGCGACGTCGATCTCGAACCCGGCGGCGTCCAGGTGCACCAGCGGCAGCAGCGTCTCGACCGGGTGGTTGCCGGTGGAGAACAGCGTGCCGTTCTTCATCTGCAGGTATCGCTCGTCGGTCTGGATCACCAGGATCCGCTTGCCGCTGCCCGCCACTGCGCCGTCGTGCTCGGTGCCGTCGAAGTCGGTCTGCGGCGGGACGTACTCGCCGAGGGAGAACTCGCTCGGGAAGAACGCGTTGTGCTCGGCCCGGTCAGGCACCGGCTGCTGGGAATCGGAAGACATGCGGACGCTCCTCGCATCGGGGGGTGGGCGTACGCCCGTGTCAACCCCGCGCCCGAGGCGGGCATTCCGCGGGGCTCGCCGGCCCGGCATCGTCGACGGTGGACTGACATGTTGTTCGGCCGCGTCTCCTCCTCCGGCCGCGCTCGCAGGCTCGCCCGGCCGGCATCGTCGACGGCGGACCAGAAATTACGACGGCGGACCACGTGTGATGTGGTCCGCCGTCGTGCGATGTGTGCCGCCGTCGTCGTACGTCAGCGGCGGCCGAGCCCGGTCAGCGGGGCTCGCTGCCGGCGATGAACGCCTCCAGCTTGGCCCGGCCGAGGCTGTCCTCGCGCTGCTCCGGCGGGGACTTCATCAGGTAGGACGAGGCCGACAGCAGCGGGCCGCCGATGCCGCGGTCCTTGGCGATCTTGGCCGCGCGGATCGCGTCGATGATGATGCCCGCGGAGTTGGGGGAGTCCCAGACCTCGAGCTTGTACTCCAGGTTCAGCGGCACGTCGCCGAACGCGCGACCCTCCAGGCGGACGTAGGCCCACTTGCGGTCGTCGAGCCACGCGACGTAGTCGGACGGGCCGATGTGCACGTTCTTGTCGTCGACCTTGCCGGCCAGCGACCCCTCGAGGTTGGAGGTGACCGCCTGGGTCTTGGAGACCTTCTTGGACTCCAGGCGCTCGCGCTCGAGCATGTTCTTGAAGTCCATGTTGCCGCCGACGTTGAGCTGGTAGGTGCGGTCCAGCGCGACGCCGCGGTCCTCGAACAGCTTGGCCATCACGCGGTGGGTGATGGTCGCGCCGACCTGCGACTTGATGTCGTCGCCGATGATCGGCACGCCCGCCTGCTCGAACTTCGCCGCCCACTCCGGGTCGGAGGCGATGAACACCGGCAGCGCGTTGACGAAGGCCACGCCCGCGTCGATCGCGCACTGGGCGTAGAACTTGTCGGCCTCCTCCGAGCCCACCGGCAGGTAGGACACGAGCACGTCGACCTCGGCGTCCTTCAGCGCCTGCACGACGTCGACCGGCTCGGCCGCCGACTCTTCGATGGTCAGGCGGTAGTACTTGCCCAGCCCGTCGAGGGTGTGACCGCGCTGCACCTCGACGCCGCTGGTCGGCACCTCGGTGATCTTGATGGTGTTGTTCTCGCTGGAGTTGATCGCCTCGGCGAGGTCCTTGCCGACCTTCTTGTCGTCGACGTCGAACGCGGCGACGAACTCCACGTCGCCGACGTGGTAGTCGCCGAGCTCGACGTGCATCAGACCGGGGACCGTCGACTGCGCGTCGGCGTCCTTGTAGTACTCGACTCCCTGCACGAGGCTGCTCGCACAGTTGCCGACGCCGACGATCGCGACGCGGACCTTACCCATGGTTTCTCCTTGGATTTTCTTGCAGGTCAATGGAACTCGGGGATGTCTGGTGGATGTACGCCCGCGCCGGCCTAGGGCGCCGCTGGCGCGGTGCGCTCGGTCTCGATGAGCTCGGTGAGCCACCGGACCTCGCGCTCGGTGGACTCCAGGCCGTGCCGCTGCAGCTCGGCGGTGTAGGCGTCGAGCCGCTCGCGCCGCTCCCGGCTCACCTGGCGCGCGGCGTCGAGCCGCTCCTCGAGGCGGGATCGCCGGCCCTCGAGGATGCGCAGCCGCACGTCGCGCGTGGCCCGCGCGAAGAAGGCGAAGTGCACGTCGAACGTGTCGTCCTCCCACGCCGCGGGGCCGGCCTGGTCGAGCAGGGTCTGGAACTGCTCCTTGCCCTCGGCCGTGAGCTCGTACGTGATCCGCGCCCGACGCCCGGCCGTCACCGGCCCGTCGGCGGACTCGGTGATCCACCCGCGCTCGCCCAGCGTGCGCAGGCACGGGTAGAGCGACCCGAACGACACGACGCGGAACGCGCCGAGCACCCCGGACAGCCGCTTGCGCAGCTCGTACCCGTGCATCGGCGACTCGTGCAGCAGCCCGAGGACCGCGAGCTCGAGCACGGCGGCGCGGCGGGAGGACCGGGCGGCAGCAGCCACGACGAGACCTCCTGGCGATGCGGCAATGACGGGCGGGACGGGGTGGGACTGACAAACTTCGTGTTTGTCAGGTGCACGGTAGCACGCCCGATGTATCGCGCCGATACATCCGGGGCAGCCCGCGCGCGCCGAGCCTTCGTTCCCGCCGCCGGGCGCGGACGACGCGAGGCGAGCCCGGGGGGACCTAGGCAGCTCACAGCGTCGGCGTGTCGGTCGTCCGGCGAATCCGGGTTAGTCTGGTATGTCGGCGCGCCCGTCGCGCGCCGACTTTCCTGTTGCCCACCCAGCCCGTGAGGACTTCCGTGGCGGATTCCGACGCACCCCGACGCTCCGACGACGCCGACGACACCCAGGCCGCCGTCGCGCCGGTCGAGCGACGCAGCGAACGGCGCGCCCGACGTACGTCCGCGGCCGGCGCAGGTGCTGGCGGCGGCAAGCCGCGTGGCCGGGGCAAGCAGCGCTCCCTGCTGTTCAAGGTGATCACCCGCAGCCTCGCCGCGCTCGCGGCGCTGTTCGTGGTGGGCGTCATCGCGCTGTTCGTGATCTACCAGCGCACCGAGATCCCCGAGCCCAACGCCGCGGCGCAGCGGCAGATCTCGGTCCTGTACTACGACGACGGCAAGACCGAGCTGGCGCGGTTCAACAACACGACCCGCGAGGACATCCCGATCTCGCAGGTGCCCCAGTCGGTGCGCTACGCCTTCCTGTCGGCCGAGGACCGCAGCTTCTACGACAACCAGGGTGTCTCGCCGACCGGCATCGTGCGGGCGCTGTGGACCAACCTCACCGGCGGGCAGACGGTGGGTGGCTCGACGATCACCCAGCAGTACGTCAAGAACTACTTCCTGACGGCCGACAAGACCATGACCCGCAAGCTCAAAGAGGTCATGATCTCGCTGAAGATCGACAACCAGACGCCCAAGGACGAGATCCTCCAGAACTACCTCAACACCATCTACTTCGGGCGCAACGCCTACGGCATCCAGGCGGCGTCGAAGGCGTACTTCAACAAGGACGCGAAGGACCTCACGGTCAGCGAGGGCGCGTTCCTCGCCTCCGTCGTGCAGGCGCCGAGCCGGCTCGACCCGGCGAACGGTCAGGACGCCAAGAACCGGGTCAACGCCCGCATGGTGTACGTCCTCGACGGCATGGTCAGCCAGGGCTGGCTGACCCAGGAGGAGCGCAACCGGCAGACGATGCCGACCTTCCAGGAGCGCAAGCGCCAGACGGTGCCCGGCCCCAACGGCTACATCCGCGACCTGGTCGAGACCGAGCTGAAGGGCCCGCTGGGCCTGACCCAGGAGGACATCGACCGGGGCGGTCTGCGGATCACCACGACGATCAGCCGCAAGGCCCAGACCGCCGCGGTGGACGCGGTGAACAAGCGGGTCCCCGAGACCGAGGCGACGAAGAACCTGCACGTCGGACTGGTCGCGCAGCGCCCCGGCGACGGCGCGGTGGTCGCGGTCTACGGCGGTCGCGACCCGGCCAAGGAGGCCAACAACGCGACCTACCAGCGGATGCAGGCCGCGTCGGGCTTCAAGGTCTTCGGGCTGCTCGGCGGGCTGCAGGACGGCATGACGCTGAACAAGACCTACTCCGGCCGCAGCCCGATGTACTTCAAGCAGTACGTCAGCGAGACCAACCCGCGCGGCCGCGTCGGCAACTTCGGCAACATCTCCTACGGCAACATCTCGCTGCAGCGGGCGACCGCGAACTCGGTCAACACCGTCTTCCTGCAGCTCAACGAGGACATCGGCCCGAGCCGCACCGCCCAGGTGGCCGAGCAGGCCGGCATCCCGAAGAGCTCGCTCGGCAAACCGACGCTGTCGAACATCCTCGGGACCGACTCGGTGCGGGTGGTCGACATGGCGACGGCGTACAACACCATCGCCGGCGAGGGCGTGAAGTCGACGCCGTACTACATCAAGAAGGTCACCTCGAGCACGAGCAGCTACACCTACGACGCCAAGCCCAAGACGACGCGGGTGTTCGACCGGGCCGTCGCGATGAACACCCGAGTCGCGCTGGAGGACGTCATCACCGAGGGGTCGGGTCGCCCGGGCACCCGTGGCCTCGGCCGCCCGGCGGCCGGCAAGACCGGAACGTCGAACAACAACATGGCCGTGTGGTTCAACGGGTTCACGCCCGACCTGACCGCGTCGGTCGGCATCTTCCAGTCCGCCGACGGCGGCAAGACGTACCAGCCGATGCGCAACATCGCGGGCATCCCGAACCTCACCGGTGGCACCTTCCCGACCGAGATCTGGACCGCGTTCATGCAGGGGGCGCTGCAGGGCGACCCGGCGACGAAGTTCCCGAAGGCTCCCGGGCTGACCAGCTCGTTCAGCCCGACGACCACCTCGCGCCCGACGCAGGAGCAGCCGGCTCCGGCGCCGCCGCCGGCATCCAGCGAGGCGCCCGCCCCGGCTCCTGAGCCGAGCCCCGAGCAGCCCTCGAGCAGCAGCGAGGCACCGGAGCCGAGCAGCAGCGAGGCTCCGGAGCCGTCGTCCTCGAGCGCGCCGCCGCCCTCGTCGACCCAGCCCCCGGAGCCCACGCAGCCCCCGGAGCCGACGCAGCCGCCCGAGCCGACGGCACCGCCGGAGCCCGAGCCCAGCCCGCCGCAGCCGGAGCCTGAGCCCCAGCCCGAGCCGGAGCCCTCGCGCCCGCCGCAGCCGACCTCGACCTTCGGCGGCGGCAACGGCAACGGGCCCTCGGCCTCGGCCCGACCTCAGCAGGACTAGCCCGGGCGTGCCGCAGCGGAGCCACCTAGACTCCGCGGCATGACCCAGCAGCTGCCGACCCGTGAAGACCCGGTCGCGCGGGCGGCCTCGGAGGTCATCGGTGGCCCCGTCGGTCGCTACGCCCGCGTCGGGCAGCGCGGCTGGCTCGCCGCGGCCGCCGTGCTGTCGGCCCTCGGCAGCATGGTCGTGGCCCTCGGCGTGCTGCAGAAGAACAGCTGCGTGCGCACCGGCTGGGCGACGCCCAACTCGCTGTGGCGCATGTGCTACTCCGACCTGCCCGCCGCCGCCAACGGCGCGGCGCCGGGGTCGGCGTACGACCCGTTCGCTCCCGGCACCAACCAGCCGTTCCTCACGGCGATGCTCACCTGGGTGATGCAGCTGGTGACCCCCGACGGGTCGACCCCGCTGGCGCGGCAGCAGTGGTTCTTCGCGCTCGCGGCCGTGGTCGTGGCGCTGCTGGTCGCCGGAACCGTCTGCGCGATCGCGTGGATGCTGCCCGACACCCCCTGGCGGGCCGCGCACGTCGCGCTCAGCCCGGTGCTCATCACCTCTGCGCTGGTCTCGCTCGACCTGTTCGGCGTGCTGCTCATGGCGGCCGGCCTGGCCGCGTGGGTGCGTCGCCACCCGGTCGCGGCCGGGGCGTTGCTCGGAGCCGCCGTGATGGCGCGCAGCTTCCCGCTGGTCGTGCTGGCCGCCGTCGCGCTCGTGGGCTGGCGCGCCGGGCGGCGCGACGACGTGCGCAAGACGCTGGCCGCCGCGGCCGGCGTGATCGTGCTGTGCCTGGTCCTGGCGTACGCCCTCGGCGGCGACCCGCTCGCGCCGTACCGGCTCTGGGCAGACCAGGCGGCGGCGTACGGCTCGGTCTGGAAGATCCTGGAGATCGTCGGCGTGACGCTGCCGGCCGGGGTGCTCACCGCCATCGCGGTGCTCGGCTGGGTCGTGGCGCTCGCGGTCGGCGGGATGCTCGTCGCGCGCGAGCGGCCGCTGCCGCTGATCCCGGTCGCGACGGTGATGCTCGTGATCGTCATGGTGACCGGCAAGAGCAACCCGGTGCAGGCGGCCACCTGGCTGCTGCCGCTGATCGCCGCGTCGCTGATCGGGTGGCGCGACCACCTCCTGTGGGCCGGGGTCGAGATCACCGCGTTCGTCGCCACCTGGCTGTACGTCGGCAGCGGCTTCGACTCCGCGAAGGGCCTGCCGGCGGCGGCGTACGCCCTCGTCTCGCTCGCCCGGCTGCTCGCCCTCGGGGCCCTCGCCTGGCGGATGGTCGACCTCGCCCAGCGCGCCGACGAGCGGGCCCGCGCGGCCGAGCCGCAGGCGCAGCCCGGGCGGCTGACGGCGGTGCCCAGCCCGACCGATTAGGGCCGGCGCCGCGCGCGCGGCTACCCTTGTCCGGTTCCCGGTGCATCCACAGGTCGACGGATCACGCCCGGACGTCTGTCGGTGCCGCGTGGCACCGTGGAGTCCAACGGCCCGACGACCACCCGAGGTGGGTGCACCGAGACGCTGCAACCCTCCTGTCACGGAGAGACCGTGACCGCCGAGACCGAAGGAGGTGGGTTTCCCGCATGCGTCAGTACGAACTGATGATCATCCTCGACCCCGAGCTTGATGAGCGCACGGTCCAGCCCTCGCTGGAGAAGTTCCTCACCGTCGTCACCAAGGACGGTGGCACCGTCGACAACCTCGACATCTGGGGTCGTCGCCGGCTGGCCTACGACATCAAGAAGAAGTCCGAGGGGATCTACGCGGTCGTCACGATGACCGCCGAGCCCGCCACGGCCCAGGAGCTGGACCGTCAGCTCGGGCTCAACGAGTCGATCATGCGCACCAAGCTGATGCGCGGCGACGCCTGAGACTCCTCACCGATCCGCACTCAGAAAAGGATCCCGCATGGCTGGTGACACCCCGATCACGGTGATCGGCAACCTCACGAGCGACCCGGAGCTGCGCTTCACGCCCAACGGGGCTGCGGTCGCCAACTTCACGGTCGCGTCGACGCCGCGCCAGTTCGACCGGCAGACCAACGAGTGGAAGGACGGCGAGACGCTGTTCATGCGCTGCTCGGTGTGGCGGGAGGCGGCCGAGAACGCCGCCGAGTCGCTCACCCGCGGCGCACGCGTCATCGTCTCCGGCCGGCTCGTCTCGCGCTCCTGGGAGACCAAGGAGGGCGAGAAGCGCACCGTCATGGAGATGCAGGTCGAAGAGGTCGGCCCGTCGCTGCGTTACGCCACGGCCAAGGTCAACAAGACCCAGCGCAGTGGTGGTGGCGGCGGTGGCTTCGGCGGCGGCGGAGGCGGCGGCTACGGCGGTGGCGGCTACGGCCAGCAGGGCGGGCAACCGTCCGGTGGCCAGGGCGGTCCCGCTCAGGGCGGCCAGGCCGAGGACCCGTGGGCGACCGGGGGCCAGTCCTCCGGTGGTCAGCAGGGTGGCGGTCAGCAGGGCGGCGGCTGGAGCACCGGCCCGTCCTACGACGAGCCTCCGTTCTAGATCCTTTTGGCCTCGGCTCCTCCTCCGGCGATCCGTCGCAAGCTCCGGCTCGCCGGCATCGTCGCCGAGGCCCACGCTGGTCGAGTAGCCGAGCCGCTAGGCGAGGCGTATCGAGACCAACAACCGAGAACAACCGAACACCCATCCCGAGCACCGCTCGGGCTCCCCGCAACCTAAGGAGAGCACCACGATGGCCAAGCCCGTTGTGCGCAAGCCCAAGAAGAAGGCCAACCCGCTGAAGGCGGCGAAGGTCGAGAACATCGACTACAAGGACACCGCGCTGCTGCGCAAGTTCATCTCCGACCGCGGCAAGATCCGCGCTCGCCGGGTGACCGGTGTGTCCGTCCAGGAGCAGCGGCTGATCGCCACCGCGGTCAAGAACGCCCGCGAGATGGCGCTGCTTCCCTACTCCAGCTCGGCTCGCTGAGCCTTCGCGGAAGGAGATCCGAAGTGAAGGTCATTCTCACCCACGAGGTGTCCAAGCTGGGCACCGCCGGTGACGTCGTCGACGTCAAGGACGGCTACGCCCGCAACTACCTGCTGCCCCGCAACCTGGCCACGCCGTGGACCAAGGGCGGCCAGAAGCAGGTCGAGGCGATCAGCCGCGCCCGCGAGACCCGCGCGGTCAAGTCCCTCGAGGACGCCCAGCAGCTCAAGGGCAACGTCGAGGCCGCCACGATCAACCTCAGCGCCCGCGCGGGCGAGAGCGGTCGCCTCTTCGGCGCCGTCACCACCGCCGAGATCGCTGACGCCGTCGCCGCCGCAGGCGCCGGCACGATCGACCGCCGCGCGATCGTCGTGACCCAGCCGATCCGGTCCACCGGCCCGGCCCAGGTCGAGGTGCGCCTGCACCCCGAGGTCGTCGCGACGGTGAACCTGAACGTCGTCCCGGCGCGGTAGTTCTTGTAACCCACGGGGTGGCCGCACCGATGAGGTGCGGCCACCCCGTCGGTGTCTCCGGGCGCAGTCAGGGCACCTCCTCCGCATTTCGTGCACTGGTGAACGATCTGCGGCGGCGACCCCCGGGATCCTGGGGTGACCCCTGCTCATTTCGTGCACCGGTGAACGATCTGCGGAAGGCGTACGCCGTCGGCAGCTGGCGTACGGCAGGTGCGGCGGACGTACGGGCGGTCAGGCGGCGCCGGTGACCAGCCAGCGGTCGGTGCGGGCGCGCAGCCACAGCGCGACGAGCCGGAAGGCCATGAACGCCGTGAACGACCACCACAGCAGCTGCAGGGCGGCGACGGCGTCGTCGGGGGCGTTGGCGCGCACCGCGAGCAGCACCGGCAGGTAGGCGACCAGCACGCCGACCTGCACCACCGCGAGCGCGAGGCCGTCGCCGGCGCCGATGAGCACCCCGTCCAGCACGAACACCAGGCCCGCGATCGGCTGTCCGATGGCCAGCACGAGCAGCGCGACGGCGAGGGCGTCGCGCACGGCCGGGTCGGGGGTGAACAGCGCCGGAAGCACCCGGTGCACGGCCAGCACCAGCAGGCCGAGGGCGACGCCGCCCCACCAGCCCCACCACAGCATCACCCGGGTCGCCGCGCGAGTGCCCTCGACGTCACCGGCGCCGAGCGATGCCCCGGTCAGCGCCTGCCCGGCGATCGCCAGTGCGTCGAGCGCGAAGGCGAGGAAACCGAAGACGGTCAGGGCGACCTGGTGCGCCGCGAGCGGCACGTCACCGAGCCCGGCCGCGACCCAGGTGGTGAGCAGCATGGCGGCCCGGAGCGCGAGCGTGCGCACCAGCAGCGGCATCCCGCCGAGCGCCGCGCGCAGCACGCGACCCGGGTGCGGACGCAGCGCCGCCGCGCTGGTGCGCGCCTTGCGCAGCACGACCCACAGCAGTCCGCCGGCCATGCCGGTCTGGGCGATCACCGTGCCGAGCGCCGAGCCCGCGATGCCCAGGCCCGCGGGGTAGACCAGCACCAGGTTGAGCACGATGTTCGCCGTGAAACCAAGGGTGGCGGCGACCAGCGGCGTGCGGGTGTCCTGGAAGCCGCGCAGCACGCCCGTGGTGGCCAGCAGCACGAGCATCGCCGGGATGCCGATGGCCGAGATGCGCAGGTACGTCGTCGCATGGTCGAGCGCTGCGGCGCTCGCCCCGAACAGGGCACAGATCGGTCGGGCGAAGGCGGCGGTCAGCGCGCCGCTGACGAGGCCGAGCCCGGCCGCCAGCCAGACGCCGTCGAGTCCCGCCGAGAGCGCTGCGTCGGGCCGGCCGGCGCCGAGCTGACGCGCGACCAGGCTCGTGGTGCCGTAGGCGAGGAAGACGAAGATGTTGGCCGCGGTGAGCAGCGCGGCGCTCGCGACGCCGAGACCGGCGAGCTGGGCGGTGCCGAGGTGGCCGACGATGGCGGAGTCGGCGAGCAGGAACAGCGGCTCGGCGACGAGGGTGAGGAACGCGGGGACCGCCAGCCGGGCGATGGCCCGGTGCGGGCGGGCCCTGGCGTCGCCGGGAGCGGCGGGTGCGTCGTCCGGAACGGCCCGGGATCGCTGCGCCTTCACCACCCACCCATCCTAGGGGTCTCAGAATATGAGACAGGGTGCTATCGCTACACCCTTCGGCATGGTGTTCGAAGTTACAGATGTGTCGTGCAGCGGCAGCCCCCGGAATGCCGCGGAACCGCGGGATTCCGCGGAATGTTCGGATTCGAGCACTCTGGCCCCAGTTGTCAATCAGACACACCGAGTCACATCCGTTTCTTCTTTTCACACCCGTCGCAGGTCCGGCATGCTGTCCGCCGTGCCCGAACCGTCGGGGGACTGGCTCTGGCACCGAGCACCGAGCACCGCGCCCGCGCACGACCCGCACGTCCGACGACCGCGATGGTCCCGTCCGAAAGGCCCCCGACCGGATGCCTACCGCCGCACCGCAGCACCTGCGTCAACGCCCGGCACGCGCCACCCTCCGACAGCAGGTCACCCTTCGTCGCGCTGCCGTCCTGGCCGCCGGCGCAGCGGTGGCCGTCCCCGGTTCGCTCGCCGGGCTCGCCCCGACCGCCGTGGCCGCGCCCGTCACGCCGCAGGCGGCCCCGGGCGTACCGAGCGCACTCCCGCAGGCCCCCGTCACCCTGCCGCAGTCGCCGACCTCGGTCGTGGTGCTGCACTACGGCTCCACCGGGTCGCTCGTGAAGACGCTCCAGTCGCGCCTCGGCATCACCGCCGACGGCAGCTTCGGCCCGATCACCCTGCGCGCGGTCAAGGCGTTCCAGGAGCGCAAGGGCCTGGAGGTCGACGGTTACGTCGGTCCGCTGACCTGGGCCGCGCTCGGCGGCTTCCCCGGCACCGCGCCGGCCCCGAGCCCCACCCCGGCCCCGCCGGAGACCTGCAGCAGCTACGTCCTGCGCTACGGCTCGTTCGGCGAGATGGTCAAGGTCGCGCAGTCGCGCCTGGGCATCACGGCCGACGGAGACTTCGGGCCGGCCACGCTGTCGGCGGTGAAGGCGTACCAGTCGCGCAAGGGCCTGGAGGTCGACGGCATCGTCGGCCCGATCACTTGGCGCTCGCTGGGCGGCTACCCGTGCGACACGCCCGACCCGACCCCCGCTCCCGACCCCAGCGCCCCGAGCGAGCCGGCGCCCGAGCCCGAGCCGGGTGCCAGTTACAACGGCCAGGACGTGCTCGACATCGCCAAGAAGTACCTCGGCACGTGGTACGTCTACGGCGGCTCGACCCCGGCCGGCTTCGACTGCTCGGGCTTCACGCAGTACGTCTACCGCCAGGTCGGCGTGAACCTCCCGCGCACCTCGCTGCAGCAGTCGCAGTTCCGCTCGGGCGTCTCGCTGAACGACCTGCGCGTCGGGGACCTGGTGTTCTTCTACTCGCCGGTGAGCCATGTCGCGATCTACGCCGGCAACGGGATGATCATCGACTCCGCGAAGCCGGGCACCCAGATCTCGATCCACAAGATGTGGGTCTCGCCCGTGAAGGCGATCCGCCTCGTCTGACCCCTGTCCACAGGCCGCTCGCTCGCGGGCGGCCTTTCCACAGCCCGTAACTGACCCCCGCCGCTCCCCCTCTCACTGCGGCACCGTAGGAGGAATACAGATGACGAGCACGACCACGACCGACCGATCGCCGGTGCTCGCCGAGCACGCCGGGTGCCCTGTGCACACGCGCTGCTCGTGCCGCCGGCCGCTGGCCGACGTCGGCTCGCCGCAGCCGTCCACGGAGGGTCAGATGAGCCGACGTCCCGCCCCGCGCCACCTCAAGGCGCAGCCCAGCCTCGCCGCCCGCGCCGTTCCCGCCGTCGCGGGTCGCCGCGGCACCGCGCTCGCCACCGGCGCCGCGCTGTCCGTCCCCGCCTCGATCAGCGGCGTCGCGATGGCCGGTTCGGCCACCGCGGCCCCCGGTGTCGCCCCGGCCGCGGTGACGGCCCCGGCGGCCGCGGCCGTCCCGCAGGCGGCCACCACGCTGCCCGCCGCCCCGATGACCGGCAGCACCCTGGTGGTGCTGCGCTACGGCGCGACCGGGTCGCTGGTGAAGACCCTCCAGTCGCGCCTCGGCGGCATCGCCGTCGACGGCAGCTTCGGCCCGATCACGCTGCGCGCGGTCAAGGCCTACCAGGAGCGCAAGGGCCTCGAGGTCGACGGCATCGTCGGCCCGAAGACGTGGGAGTCGCTCGGCGGCTTCCCCGGCCCCACCCCGAGCGAGCCCGAGCCCGCCCCCAACAACTGCACGGTCACGGTCGTGCGCTACGGCTCCACCGGCTCGCTGGTGCGCACCCTGCAGGAGCGGCTGCGCATCTCGGTCGACGGCAGCTTCGGTCCGCAGACCCTGTCGGCCGTGAAGTCCTACCAGAGCAGCAAGGGCCTGCTGGTCGACGGCGTCGTCGGCCCCGCGACCTGGAGCTCGCTGGGTGGCTTCCCGTGCGGCACCGGTGGCGGCAGCGGCCCGAGCACCGGTGGCGGCAGCGCCCCGGCCGACCCCAACGCGCTCTACAAGCTGCCGTTCCCGGCCGGCACCTCGGCCCGCATCTCGCAGGGTCCCCAGGGCAGCTTCAGCCACGACGGCCGCTACGACCAGTACGCCATCGACTTCGCGATGCCGACCGGCACCAGCGTGGTCGCGGCCCGCTCCGGCACGGTCTACAAGGCCGGCTGGGACGTCTACGGCGGCGGCAACGCGGTGCTGCTGCGCGACGCGTCGGGCAACTGCACGCAGTACAACCACATGAGCTCGATCTCGGTGCGTGCGGGTCAGTCGGTCAGCCAGGGTCAGCAGGTCGGCCGCTCGGGCAACACCGGCAACTCGACCGGGCCGCACCTGCACTTCGGCATCGTGGGCTGCAGCAACTACGTGTCGATCCAGGTCCCGCGCACCGTCGAGCGCGGCACGTCCTACCCCGTGGGTGTCTACGCCACCAGCCAGAACGGCTGACCCCGGCAGACCACCTGCGCACAGGCCTTTCGGCCCCTCTGGCGAAGCGACGCCGGAGGGGCCGAGTCGGTTCTCGGTGCGGTCTCGGGCGGCGGGGCGCACGGTCAGGCGGAGGTCCGGGAGGGGGTGCGGCGGGCGTACGCCATCCTGGAGGGTGTGACCGCACCTCGCCCGACCAGTCCGGCCCGTCCGACGCGCTGGGAGATGGGGGGCCCGGGCAACCGGGGTTACGGCGAGCGGTTCGCGCGGCTGCTGCGCGACGGGCACGACATCGAGGGTGAGGCGCGGCTCGCGGACGTGCTGGCGCCGCGCGCGGCGACGGTGCTGGACGCCGGCTCCGGCATGGGTCGGGTCGGGGCGGCGCTGCAGCGGCGGGGGCACCGCGTCATCGGGGTCGACCTCGACGCCGAGCTGGTGGAGCAGTCGCGCCGCACCTATCCCGAGCTCCCGGTGCTGCAGGCCCGGCTCGACGACCTCGCGCCGGAGCTGCTGCACGAGGCGGGCTATCCGACGGCGTACGACCTCGTCGTCTGCGTCGGCAACGTCATGATCCTGCTGGCCGAGGGCACCGAGCGGGCGGTGCTCGCGCGGCTGCGGGCGCTGCTGGCGCCGGGCGGGCGGCTGCTGGTCGGCTTCCACACCCAGGCCGGGCCGGCGGGCTCGCGGACGTACGACCCCGACGAGTTCGTCGCCGACGCCGAGGCGGCCGGGCTCGAGGTGGAGCAGCGGTTCGCCTCCTACGAGCTGGCGCCGTACGCCCCGGGCACCGACTACGTCGTCACGGTGCTGCGCCGCCGCGGCGACCGCCCGCAGACCCAGCAACCACCGGTCGACGACGCCTGACCGCGCCCGCGCCCGGTGCCGCTCAGGCCGCGCGTGGGACCGGCCCCGCGGTCATGAAACCGGGTTAGGTGCGTTTGACCCCGATCAATCAGGGTCAGACGCGTGTGACCCGGTTTCATGTGGGTTGGGGCCCGGGCGTACGCGCGTGGTCACCAGGAGCGCGAGGGTGGCGGCTGCGGTGCTGAGCAGGAAGCAGGCGGCGTAGCCCGCGGTCACCGAGACCGCGCCGACCGTCGCGAAGACGATGGCCGAGGCGGCGAGCGCGGCTGCGGCACCGACGTTGTCGACGGTCTGCAGGGCTGAGGAGACGAAGCCGTCCTGACCGGCCGGGGCTTGGCCGAGCGCCACGGTCGTGAGGCGCGGATAGATCGTGCCCATGCCCGTGCCGACCAGCGTCCAGCCGGCCATGAGCACCCACCACGGCAGGTCGAGCGTCGCCACGCCGACCGCGCTCGCGGTCCCCGTCGCGATCAGCGCGGCCCCGGTCGTCAGCGTCGGGCGCAGCGGCAGGCGCTGCTCCCACCGGCCCTGGGCACCGGAGGCCAGGCACCACGCGACCCCGGCCAGGCTGAGTGCGAGCCCGGCCTGGGTCGGTGTGAGGTGGCGCTCCTCCACGAGCAGCCGCGGGACGTAGATCTCGGCGCCGGCGAACGCCGCGAACGCCAGACCGCGCATCGCGATCGGTGCGGGCAGGCCGGCGCGGGCGCGGAGCGTGCCGACCGGCACCAGGGGTCGCAGCGCGACGAGCACGGCGATGAGCCCGAGCACTCCGAGCAGGCGCCAGGCTCCGGGTGTCTCGGCCACCGCGTTGACCGCGATCACGAGCACCGCGAGCAGCACCGAGACGGCGATGGCGCGCCGCGGCCAGGGAGGTACGCCTGTCCCGGGCGCGCTGCTCAGGTCCCCGAGCGCATCGCTCGGATCAGACGGCGCGGCAACGGTTCTCGGCAGCAGCACGGGTCGCAGGGCGACGGTGGCGAGGGCCAGCACGACCAGCGCGGCGCCGAACACCCAGCGCCAGCCCCACAGCTGCTCGATGGTGCCGGCCGCGAGCGGGCCGACCATGCTCGGCAGCAGCCAGGCTGTCGCGAACGCAGCGAAGATCTTGGTGTGCAGGGCGGCGGGGAAGGCGCGGTTGGCGACGACGTACAGCGCGACCACGGCGAGGCCGGCGCCGACGCCCTGCAGCACGCGCGCGAGCAGGAACGCGGTCATCGTGGGGGCCAGAGCGGCTCCGACGAGTCCGGCGGCCTGCAGGGCGACGCCGAGGCCGAGCGGGAGGGCGGGTCCGCGCCGGTCGGCGAGGGCGCCGGCGAAGGCGAGCGTCGCGATGCCGGAGCCCATGGTGACGGTGAAAGCCATGGCGTACCAGGCGGTTCCGTCGAGGTCGGCGGCGATCGCGGGCATGACGGTGGTGAGGGCGAGGGCCTCGAACGCGCCGAGGAAGACGAGCGCGAGAAGGCCGATCGTCACCGAACGCAGGGTGGGGTCGAAGATCGAGGTGGGCGCGTCGGTGGGCGGCGCGGCCGGTGCGGGCTGAGTGGCGGTCACCCAGGCGACGCTAGAAGTTCAAGTTGACTTGAGGTCAACCCTTCTTCGGCGGGAGCGGGACGAAGAAGCTCGTGCGCCGCTGGTAGTCGGCGTATCCCGGGCGGTCGGCCATGTGCCGCTCGAGCAGCCGGGCGCCCGTCGCGACGACGAGGAACCACACCATCGCCGCGGGCGAGAGCACGGTCAGCACGCCCGGCCACACGGCGCACGCGACGAGGTAGACGCCGACCCACACGCACGAGTCGCCGAAGTAGTTGGGGTGGCGCGACCAGCCCCACACGCCGCGGTCCATGATCGTGCCGCGGTTGGCCGGGTCGGCCTTGAACGCGGCCAGCTGCCGGTCGGCGACCGCCTCGATCGTCATGCCAACGACGGAGACGACGACGCCGAGAACCACCAGGGCGAGGCTGAATCCGCGCGGTGGTCCGGTGCTGGCGGAGACCTGGATCGGCAGCGAGACGAACCACTGCGCCAGGCCCTGGGTGAGGAAGACCCGGACGAAGATCGAGGCGGGGGAGCGGCCCTCGGCGAGCCGGGCGTACCGCGGGTCCTCGCCCTTGCCGCGCGACCTGCGGTGGATGTGCCAGGCGAGCCGGGAGCCCCAGACGACGACGATGACGGCGAGCAGCGTCCGGCGGGTGGCGTCGCCGGTGCCGACCGCTGCGGCGAGCAGTGCGACCAGGGCGAGGCCGATGCCCCAGGTCACGTCGACGACGGAGAGCCGGCCGGCCCGGCGGCTGATGGCGTACGTCAGGAGCTGGAGGGCGAGCACCAGCGCGAGACTGAGCAGCGACAGTGCAGCGAAGTCACCCACGGGGGTCGCTCCAGGTCGCGGGCCGCACGGCGGGGACGGTGGCGGGCGCGCCGGTCGCGGGCACCGCGAGGATCTGGTCGACGCCCATGCGCCCCTCCTCGAAGGCCAGCAGCCCGCCGGCGAGGTAGAGCTCCCAGACGCGCACGACCTCTTCGCCGACGAGGCGCACGAGCTCCTCGCGCGCGGCGACGAACCGGCCCTGCCAGGCGCGCACGGTCCAGACGTAGTGCTCGCGCAGCGCGTGCACGTCGCGCACCTCGAGGCCGCCGCGCTCGAGCAGCTCGACGGTCTCGCCGACCGGCCGCATCGTCATGTCGGGCGCGATGAACGCCTCGATGAACGGGCCGCCGCCGGGGTGCTTGCCGCGCCGGGTCATCTGCTGCACGAGGATGCGCGCGTGCGGCGCGGCGTTGCGGCGCAGGGTCTCGACGAACGCGGGGTAGCCGCGGTCGCCGGCGTGCTCGCCCATCTCGAGCGAGGCGACGGCGTCGTACGGCCGGTCGGCGACGTCGCGGTAGTCCTGCAGCCGGATCGTGACCCGGTCGGTGAGCCCGCGGTCGGCGGCGCGCTTCTCGACGAACTGCTGCTGCTCGCGGGCGATCGTCACGCCGGTGACCCGGGCGTCGTAGTGCTCGGCGGCGTGCAGGCTGAGCGCGCCCCAGCCGCACCCGACGTCGAGCAGCCGCATGCCGGGCCGCTGGTCGAGGCCGAGCTTGCGGCAGACCAGGTCGAGCTTGTCGCCCTGCGCGTCCTCCAGCGTGTACGCCGGTGTCTCGTGGGCATCGAGGCTCGCCCCGGTGACGTAGCCGCAGGAGTAGGCCATGGCGTCGTCGAGGATCAGCTCGTAGAAGTCGGTCGGGATGTCGTAGTGGTGGTGGATGACCGCGGCGTCGCGGCGGCGGGAGTGCAGGCGGCCGGTCACCGCGATCTGGGTCGCGGGCGGTGCCGGCGGCCGCCCGAAGGCATCGGCGGCGCGCAGGATGCCGACCGCGTCACGAATCATGCTGGGGGACAGGCGGATCCGGCGGGTGGGGCGGCGCCGCGCCTGCTCCCAGACGTGTCGCAGCGCTCGCTCGACCGGCCAGTCGATCGACAGCTCACCGGTGACGTAGGCCTGGGCGGCGCCGAGCTCGCCCGGGTGGCGCACGAGGCGCTGCAGCGCCCGCGGCGAGTGCAGCGTCACGGTGGGCGCGCCGATGTCGGGGCCGGCGCTGGAGCCGTCCCAGGCGACGATGCGCACCGGTGGCGGGGCGCCGAGGGCGTCCTCGAGGAGCGCGACGAGGGCCGGTGCGACGGGACGGGCGGGTGCGCTGGTCGGACGTCTCACGCGCCCGCCTCGAAGGTCAGCTGGTGCACGTCGAGGTATCCGGAGCGGAATCCGCCCTCGGAGTAGCCGAGGTAGAACCGCCACATGCGTTGGAAGGTGTGGTCGAAACCCAGCTCGCACAACGCATCTCGCTGCTCGTCGAACTCCTGGCGCCACTGCCGCAGGGTCAGTGCGTAGCTGCTGCCCATGCTGAGGGTGTCGACGGTGCTCAGCCCCGCGCGGCCGGCCTCCTCGAGCAGCAGCTCGCGGGAGGCGAGGGCGCCGCCGGGGAAGATGTACTTGTGGATCCAGGTGTATCCGCCACGCGTCAGGTCGACGCGGTGGTGCGGCATGGTGATCGCCTGGATCGCGGCGCGGCCGCCGGGCCGCAGCACCCGCTGGATCGTCGCGAAGTAGGTGTCGAGGAAGTCGAGACCGACGGCCTCGATCATCTCGACCGAGACGACCGCGTCGTAGCTGCCGGTGACCTCGCGGTAGTCGAGCAGCCGCGCCTCGACGCGGTCGCCGACCCCTCCGTCGCGGACCTTGTCGCGGGTGAGGTCGAGCTGCTCCGAGGACAGCGTGATGGTGTCGACGTGGGCGCCGCGCTGCGCGGCGCGCAGCGCGAGCTCGCCCCAACCAGAACCGATCTCGAGCACCCGGGTGCCCTCGCCGACGCCGGCCTGGTCGAGCAGCCGGTCGATCTTGGCGCGCTGCGCCTCGGCGAGGGGCTGGGGGTGGGTGTGGGCGTCGTACGTCGGGGGCGGGTCGAACAGGGCCGCGGAGTAGCTCATCGTCTCGTCGAGGAACAGCGCGAACATCTCGTTGGACAGGTCGTAGTGCCGCTCGACGTTGCTGCGCGAGTTGTCGGTGGTCTGCCGGTCGGTGTGCGGCTGCCGCGCGAGGTAGGCCGCGCGCAGCCGGGCGAGCGGCGCCGGCACCAGCTCGTCGATGGCGTCGGCAAACGCCGCGATGAGCGGCGCGAGGTCGGGGCTGTCCCACTCGCCGGCGCAGTAGCTCTCGCCGAAGCCGATGAGGCCGCTGTCGCCGAGGCGCCGCAGCAGCCGCTCCGCGTCGTGCACCACCATCGTCGGCGCGCCGAGGGTGGCCGCGCCGCCACCGACGGCGTGACCGTCGGGCAGCAGCACCCGGATCGGCATGCGGTCGACGGCGCGCAGAAAGATCCGCTCCGCGACGGGGCGGGCGAGCCGGGCGCGGAGCGTGGACGGGGCGTGGGCGACGTCGGGCCATCGGGTGGCGTCGATCGGGCCGTCGTCGGGGCGCAGCGGGCTGAGGGTGGCGTCGAACGCGGTCATACCGACTCCTGGGGGGTGTGGTGCGGTCGGTGGACGATGGGCAGGCCCCGCGCCCACAACCGGATGCCGTGCACCCGGATGCGGGCCGCGACCAGGCGCGGCGCGAGGGCGCTGGTCAGCGCGGTGCGCAGCACGTCGGGCGCAGGCACTCGCTCGCCGTCCCAGGTGGCCACGAACGGGGTGAAACCGTTGCGGTGCAACGTGACTCGCACGTCGAACGTGTCGCCGGGCAGCGGGAGCGAGAGCGTGTAGCGACCGGAGACGTCGTTGAACGGCGAGACGTAGAGCTCCTTGTCGGTCTCGGCCCGCGACTCCTCGTCGGGCCGCACGAGGTAGGCGTGCCGCTCGCCGTAGGTGTTGTGCACCTCGGCGATCGCGCAGGTGAGGTGCTCGCCGTCGAGGCACCAGTAGACGGTGATCGGGTTGAAGGCGTGACCGAGGCTGCGCGGCGTCGTCAGCGCCAGCACCTGCTGCCCGGAGAGGTCGACGCCCTGCGTGTCCGCGAAGGCGAGCACGTTGTCGTACCAACGGGACTCGGGGTCGCCGAGGTGGTCGGAGGCACGGAACTGCACGACCGGGCGGAGCCAGCGCGGCAGGTCGGGCGGGGTCGTACGCCCGCCGAGCCGGGCGAGGTCGACGAGCCAGGCGGTGGAGGAGTGGCGGAACGAGTGCCGCAGCGGCGTGCCGCGGTGGTGAGCGACCCGGGTGCGGTAGAGCGCGGTCACCAGCTCACCCCGAGACGTCGGGCGGCGGCCAGGCCGCTGGCCGCGCCGTCCTCGTGGAACCCCCACCCGTGGTAGGCGCCGGCGAAAGCGATGCGGTCGTCGGACAGCTGCGGCAGGAGGCGCTGCGCAGCGACCGCCTCGGCGGTGTAGAGCGGGTGCTCGTAGGTCATCTCGGCGATGACCGTGCTGGGGTCGACGCGGTGAGATCCGTTGAGCGTCACCAGGACTCGCTGCTCGTCGCCCCGCGGCAGGCGCATCAGGCGGGTGAGGTCGTAGGACACCAGCACGCCCTGCTGCTCGTCGTCGGGGAGCCGGTAGTTCCACGACGCCCGCACGCGGCGCCGGGTCGGCAGCAGGCTCGTGTCGGTGTGCAGCTGGGCGGGGTTGGTGGAGTAGGTGATCGCCGACAGCACGGCGTCCTCGAGGGCGTCCGGCCGGTGGAGCATGCGCAGGGCCTGGTGCGGGTGCGCGGCGATGACGACACCGGCGTACGTCCTCGTGCCGTGGGGGTCGGTGACCTCGACGCCGTCGTCGGTGCGGCGGACCTCGCGCACGGGGCTGGACAGCCGAATCTCACTGACGTTCTTGAGGACTCGGTCGACATAGGATCGCGAGCCGCCCACGACCGTGCGCCACGTCGGCGACCCGGTGACGGTGAGCATGCCGTGGTGCTCGAGGAAGGTGAGCAGGCTGCGGGCGGGGTAGCGCAGCGCGTCTGCGGTGTCGCACGACCACACGGCGGCCACCAGCGGGCGCAGGAACATCTGGTGGAAGGTGTCGCTGAACCCCAGGCCCCCGGCCCACTCACCGATGGTGACGTCCGTGCTGGTCGAGTAGGGCGGAGCGCCAGCGGAGCCCGTATCGAGACCACTCCCGGTGTCTGCCAACAGGTTTCGCGCCGCGCGGTGGAAGCGCCGGACCTCACCCAGCATCCGCCAGTACGCCGGGCTCGCCGCCGTGCGCGGGTCGCCGAGGATGCCGCGCGCGCCCTGGCCGCCGGCGTACTGCCAGCGCCGTGGCCCGCCGCTGACGGACATGCTCATGTCGGTCGGCTGGGTGGCGACGTCGAGCTCGGAGAACAGCCGGCACAGCGTCGGATAGGTGCGGTCGTTGTGCACGATGAACCCGCTGTCGACGGGCACGACCTGGCCGCCGGGAAGCGTGACGTCGTGGGTGTGGGCGTGGCCGCCGGGGCGCGCGTCGGCCTCGTAGATCGTGACCGGGCCGGCGCCGGACAGCACGTAGGCGGCGACGAGGCCGCTGACTCCCGAGCCGACGACGGCATACCGCGGTTCGGTCATCGGAACTCGACGATCCCGAGCGGCTCGCTCGTGGGTTGCCTTGACCCGCCTGCGGGTTCGACGGTCATCCCGGCGCCGACCGCCTGGGCGACGTCGCCGCTGAGCATCATCGTGACGGTGCCGTCGGACGCGCGCGGCACCAGCCCGGCCGACACCATCGACCCGTCGGCGTGCTGCAGCCACATCTGGTAGGCGCGGCCCTCGGGGGCGTTGGGCAGGGTGGTCGAGCGGAGCGCGGCGCGCGACTGCGACTCCGAGCGGTAGATCGTGACCGACCCGCCGTCCATGCGCAGGGTGTACTCCTGCGCGTCGGGCGCCTCGGTGATCTGGCTGATGGCGGTCTGCGTCGGTCCGGGCGCGTCGTCCCACGGCGACCAGACGCCCACTCCGCCGATCGCGACCGCGGCGGCCGCGGCGGCGCCGAGCAGCCACGGGGCGCGGCGCCGACGGCGAGCGGCGAGCTCGTCGCGCGGCTGCTCCGGGCGTACGTCCTCGGTCGGCTCCACGTCCGCGCTCGCCGAGCCCTCGGGCGGGAGCGGGCGAGTGCGGCGTACCTCGTCCAGCACGGACGCGCGCAACCGGGCGGGCGGCGCGGTCTCGGTGAGCAGGCTCAGGTCGGCGGCGGCGTCGCGCAGGCTGTGCATCTCGGCGCGGTCGTCGGGGTGGGCCTCGAGGTAGCGCTCGACCTCGGCGCGCTCGGTGTCGTCGAGCGCGTCGACGGCATAGGCGCCGAGCAGCTGGTAGGTGTCGGCGGCGTTCATCGCTCGACTCCCATCGTGTCGCGCAACCGGATGAGTCCATCGCGGATGCGGGTCTTGGCGGTGCCCAGCGGCAGGTCGAGCAGCTGGGCGACCTCGGTGTGCGTGTAGCCGCCGAAGTAGGCCAGCTCCACGGCCTGGCGCTGGGTCTCGGTCAGGCCGGCGAGGGCCTTGCGGACGCGCTGGGCGTCGAGTCCGCGGTGGGCCTGCTCGGCGGTGGTGTCGTACGCCCGTGGCTCGGTCTGTTGCTGGTAGTCGTCGTCGCGCCGGGTGGCTGCCTCGACGCTGCGCACCCGGTCGACCGCGCGGCGGTGGGTGAGGGTGAGCAGCCAGGACAGGGCGCTGCCCCGGCCGGCGTCGAAGCGGGCGGAGTGGCGCCAGATCTCCAGGTAGGTCTCCTGGGTGACCTCCTCCGCGTGGGCGGGGTTGCGCACCACGCGCAGGGCCAGGCCGTAGACGCGCGGGCTGGTGGCGTCGTACAGCGTGGCGAAGGCGTCCTCGTCGCCGCGGGCGCAGCGGCGGATCAGCCCGGCCAGGTCGGCCGGCTCCGTCGGGCCGGCGGACTCGGTCCCGCCGGCGGGCGCGGCGGGGCCCGGTCCGCGATCGGGGCCGGGCTCCATGGGGCTGATCATGGTGCCCCGGGCGGGTCGAGCGGGCGGTTCATGACCAGTGTTTCGGAGCGGCCGCCGCATCGGATTGGTGCTGGTGCAAGAACCGTTGGTGGGCCACGTCGGTGGACAACCGCGGGGCCAGCCGACGGAGGCGTAACTTTCTGCTGTGCACAGTGTGTGGACGACGTTTCTGCAGGTCAACGGCCTGTCGTGGGTGCGGGGATGCGGTTTGTCCACAGGGCTGTCCACCGCTTGCACACAGGCTGAGCCCACTTGTCCGCAAGTTCTCCACAGCGTCGTCCACAGGCCTTGACGCGACTCCCCTCCGCCAGTTGGGCGTGTCGCCGAGGCGCGTCCTAACGTCGGGCGGACGTGTTGCTTGTCGGTGCCGGGTGGTCTCATCTCTGCTGTCAGCAGCGAGCTGAGCCGACCGGTGCGAAGGAGGATCTCGGGTGTCGATCGCCGAGCTCGAAGGGGCCTATGACGCCCCGAGCGATGGTCCCTCCGACGAGCGCGTCCCGCCGCAGGACGTCAGTGCCGAACAGTCGGTGCTGGGCGGGATGCTGCTGTCCAAGGACGCCATCGCCGACTGTGTCGAGGCGGTCAAGGGCACCGACTTCTACCGCCCCGCGCACGAGGTCATCTGGGACGCGATCCTGGATCTGTACGGCCGGGGCGAGCCGGCCGACGCCATCACCGTCGCCGACGAGCTCAACAAGCGGGGCGAGCTGGGTCGCGCGGGCGGGCCGGCATACCTGCACCAGCTGATCCAGGGCGTGCCGACCGCGGCCAACGCGGGCTACTACGCCCAGATCGTGGCCGAGCGGGCGGTGCTGCGGCGCCTGGTCGACGCGGGCACCCGCATCGTGCAGATGGGCTACGCCCAGGGCGGCGGCGACGTCGAGGACCTGGTCAACGCGGCCCAGGCCGAGGTCTATGCCGTGGCCGACAAGCGCGGCGGCGAGGACTACGTCCGGCTCGGCGAGGTCATCGAGTCGACCGCCGACGAGATCGAGGCGGCGTCGTCGACCTCGGGCGAGATGATCGGTGTGCCAACGGGATTCACCGATCTCGACACGTTGACGAACGGCCTGCACCCGGGGCAGATGATCGTGCTGGCGGCGAGGCCTGCCGTCGGCAAGTCGACCCTGGGACTCGACATCGTGCGGTCGTCGGCGATCAAGCACAACCAGGCCGCGGTCATCTTCAGCCTGGAGATGAGCAAGTCCGAGATCACCATGCGTCTGCTGTCGGCCGAGGCCGAGATCCAGCTGCAGCACATGCGCAAGGGGCAGATGCGCGACACCGACTGGACGCGCCTGGCCGCGACGATGGGCCGGGTCTCCGACGCGCCATTGTTCATCGACGACTCTCCGAACATGTCGCTGATGGAGATCCGCGCGAAGTGCCGCCGGCTCAAGCAGACCAACAACCTCAAGCTGGTGGTCATCGACTATCTGCAGCTCATGACCTCGGGCAAGCGCGTCGAGTCGCGTCAGCAGGAGGTCTCGGAGTTCTCCCGTGCGCTCAAGCTGTTGGCCAAGGAGATCGACGTCCCGGTCATCGCGATCAGCCAGCTGAACCGTGGACCCGAGCAGCGCACGGACAAGCGGCCGCAGATGAGCGACCTTCGCGAATCGGGCTGCCTGACTGCCGACACTCGGCTGCTGCGTGCCGACACGGGTGCGGAAGTGACGATCGGGGAGCTTGCCGAGTCGGGCGCGCGCGATGTGCCTGTCTGGGCACTGGACGACTCGCTGCGATACGTCGCCCGGCCGCTGACGCACGCCTTCTCGACAGGCACCCGGCCGGTCTTCCGGATGACGCTCGCCTCGGGCAAGACCGTGCGTGCGACGGAGAACCACCGCTTCCTGACGTACGACGGGTGGAAGCAGCTGGGTGACCTGCGCGTTGACGACCGGATCGCTGTCCCGCGTCACGTCCCTGCACCGGAGCGGCACGAACAGTTCGGCGACGACGCCCAGGTGCGCACCATGGCGCTGCTCTGGTCGAGCAAGACGCCGTACGACCGCGCGAACTATGGCCACGCGGCGTACGGCTGCTCCCTTGGTGTGGACATGGTTCCGGAGGCTGATCGTGAACTGATCCCCGATCTGTTCCACATGCCCAAGCGCCAGATCGCTGTCTTCATCGACGCGCTGTGGCGCCTCGATGGTCGTGTTTCCTGGCTCGCTGGCGAGGGGACCGTGACGCTGCAGGCGCAGTCCCGACGGCTGCTCCACGACGTGTCGCAGCTGCTGCTCCGCTTCGGGATCTCGACGCGAGTCACGGTTGATCAGAACGGTTTTCAGCTCTGCGTGGAGGGGATTGACGATCAGCGTCGCTTCCTCCAAGAGGTCTACTGCCACGGCGAGCTGACCGAGTCGGCGCTAGCCCTGCTGGAGCACGTCCGGGAGCAGACCGCGACCCGCGACGCTGCTGCGGTGACCCCCGCGCTGCACCGGGGGCTGGCCACGGCGGTGTCGGACGGTGGGGACTCCGGGTCGGCACTCGAAGCGGTTGCGACCCTGCTCGACGAGTCCGATCTCGATCTCGATGCGGTCAACGACGTTCTCTGGGACGCGATCGTGGCGGTCGAGCTTGACGGGCTCGAAGCGGTCTACGACGCGACCGTGATCGGATCGCACAACTTCATCGCTAACGGCATCGCCGCCCACAACAGCATCGAGCAGGACGCCGACATGGTTATCCTGCTCCATCGAGAGGACTCCTTCAACAAGGAGTCCGAGCGTGCGGGTGAGGCCGACCTGATCGTGGCCAAGCACCGTAACGGCCCCACCGACACGATCGTGGTGGCGTTCCAGGGGCACTACAGCCGCTTCACCAATATGGCGCAGAGCTTCTGACCGTACGCCCGAGGTTAGTTCGTTATCAGGGTGCGACCAATCTCGCACAATGACCATGTTCCATAACCGTGGTACGCGTAATTCTGGTGGCCGCGACCGGTCGGATCGTCTGCGCTACAGGGGGCGGATCACGAGCCGCTGCGGGAGAACGTGCGTTGAACTACCTCGAGGCACGCTCCCAAGTGCAGGTAGCGGTTAGGCGAGGAGGGGCGCGAGCGTCCAAAGCCGCGCGAGTCGCTGGATCTGGAGCCCAAGGTGCCGGGGCTGTCGCGCCTGCATGGGTGTCGGTGTCGCACGTGTCGGTCTAGCGCATTGACTCGTGCTGGAGGCTGATGGCGAGATCAGCAGTATCAAAGAAGACTTTCGAGTCTGGCCCCGACGTTTCGTGACTGGTTCAAATTTTGGGACCGTTCGGAGATTTCCTCTGAATCTGTGCAAAGTGGCCTCGCGTGCCGGAAGGCTAGTCGATGGCCTGGATTGACCAAGGTCGGCGCCTCCCACCTGATCCTTAACTCAGAGCGAAGCGCTCGGTCGAGGACGTCTATTTCCTGCGCCTTCCTAGCGTGGGGAGTCCTCCGGAAACTGCTCGCACCGATGTAGATCTAGGCCGCGAGTCGCTCGCCTCGGCCTCTCGTATTGTCGCTCGACGCGCCTGCTCTTCCTCGCGTTCTCGATAGATCCGCAACTGTTCCGGGGTTAGCCGCTGAAGCCGTGTCTTGGACTTCGGAGGAGAAGTGTTTTTGTCTGCTGTCCAATCGGCATGAATCCGGTCGCAGGTGCCGCAAACCGAGGTCTGGTTCTCTCGCACGTCTTCGACGACGACATCCATCGACCGTGGGCGACCTGTAAGCCTCCGAGCGCAGAGCGACCGGCCCTCGATGTCCGGGTCGACTCGATGCCATTTCCCGTCCAGGACCCATTCGGTCATTAACTAAGCATATGGGCCGTTCGCGCTGGCCGCCTGGAGATCACCGCGTTGAGTGCGAACGCCGCGCCCAACGCTGTCTCCTGGTCGTTGCGACGCTCGACAGCCTGGCGGAGAATGCATGGCCGCAGCGAGGTTCCCCCGGCGTGGCTTCCCTCCCTGGATGGGGACGATGGCGGACGTTCTGTTTGAAAACCATCTTTCCTAAGGTGCTCACCGCTAACGTCGCACTCGTGGCGAGCCAACGGGGTTCCTTCGAGGGCTTCTTCTTCGAGATGACGGGTCACCGGCCGTATCTCTGGCTGGTGCAGGTGGCCGAGGCGCTGCGTCGGGGGGACCCACCCAGGACGCTCACGGTGCCCACTGGATACGGGAAGACATCGGTGCTGCTCGCCTGGCTGTGGGCGTTGGCCCAAGATCTGGGTCGCCCCTCAGGGCAGCAACGCACTGTGCCGATGCGTTACGTCCTGGTGGTCGATCGGCGTGTTGTCGTCGACGACACCGTCGCCTCCGCCGAGCGATGGATCGACAAACTCAAGCGCGCTGAGACGCCCGCGGTCGCTGCGGTCGCCGATGCGTTGCGACTTGGTGGCGACAGCGCGGAGGCCCACGTTGAGTCCGAACCTCCGCTCGTGTCGCTGTCGATTCTGCGCGGTGGGCTCTCAGTACGCCCTCAGATCGCGGCGCATCCAGCGGCGCCAGGGATCGTCGTGGGCACGGTGGACCTCGTGGGTTCGACCCTGCTCGGGCGCAGCTACGTGGGCTCCGTGGGTCGCCGTCCCATCGACATGGCTCTGCTGGGCACCGACTCGCTGCTGGTGCTCGACGAGGCGCACCTTTCGGGGCAGTTGGACCGGACCCTGCAGGTGCTCGAGCGCCAGCAGCAGGACGAAGGCTGCCTGGGCGGGGCCATTCCTCAGCGCAGGGTGATGCGCATGACGGCCACGCCCAGTGCCGGTGACGCCGGGCTGCAGTTCGACCGCGTGGCCGAGATCCGGTCCCAGCCCGAGGTCGGCGACCGGATCCGCCGCCGCGCAGAAGTGCCGGTGGCGGTTGAGCACGTGGAGGCCAGCACGGGGGACCAAGGGATGGCTCGAGCTGTCTCGGGTCTGACCGTCGAGCCGGGGCAGTCGTACCTCGTCTTCGCCAACACTCCGCAGCGGGCGAAGACCCTTGCCTCCACGCTGCGCTCACGGCACCGCGATGCGGACATCGTTCTGCTGGTGGGCGGAATGCCGAACACGTTTCAGAGGCGCGTGCTTCGTCGGCTGGCATCGGTCAGAACGGGTGAACGGCGTCGGGGGCCGGACGAGAACGCGCTCATCGTGGTCGCGACCCAGACTCTCGAGGTCGGAGCCGACCTCGACTTCGATCATCTGCTGACGCCCATTGCATCGGCCGCGGCCCTCACCCAGCGCCTCGGACGAGTGAACCGAGTGGGCTCCCGTTCAGGCGGCTCGGTGCGGATCATCGTCGGCGAGGGGAAGCCTGAACCTGTCTACGGAACCGCCGCCGCTGACTTGGGCTCGGCGCTTCTGGCGGCCGCGCCGACGACGGTCTCCGCGCTCATCCGCGTCCTCGAGAGTCCAGAGCACGCTGCGGCACCAGGCGCAGCGGCCGTGCTGCCGCGGTTCGTCTTCGACTCGTACGTGCCCACTGGGCGCTCGCCTTACGAAGCGCCGGTCGGCCGGTGGCTGCGCTTCCCGGACGATCCCGCTGCGGAGGTCAGCGTCGCCTTCCGCCGCTCGGTGGGCATCTCCAAGCTGTGGCCGGATGGAGCCTCCGGAGAGCCTTCATCGGCGGCGGACAACCCACTGGTAGCTCACTTGGAACGGCACCCGCCGGACCCTGACGAGACCTGGACCGTCCCGATCGCTCTGGCCCGCGAACTGTGCGCCCGGATTCCGTTCTTGTTGATTGATCCCGCCAGCGGGGTGCCGCAGCTGTCGCCACCGGCCGCTGGCCTCCGTCCGGGTTCGGTCGTCGTGTTCCCGCCGCAGCAAGACGCCTTCGGAATCGAAGGAGCGGGTGCGGATCTCGTGGACGGGCAGCCGCCGGCTGACGCCACGACGGAGAACGCCATCGGGCGCTTCGAGCTGACTGCCAAGCCCGACGAATCGCGATACCAGGGCGAGGTCGAGGTGGTCGAGCTGGTGAACGAGCTAGGCGACTCGACCGGTTGGTTCGAGGTCACACCCGTTTCGCCGGACCCCGACGAGGTCGTGCTGGCGGAGCCGTACGGCTTGGATGAGCACCAGCGTGACGTCGAGAAGCAGGTGCGGGAATGGTGCTCCCGGCTCGCGCTGCCAGAGGCGCTCACCGAAGACCTAGCCCTAGCGGCACTTCGACATGATGAGGGCAAACGGAACAACAATTTTCAGCATGCCCTGCGTCACCGGCGCTGCCCCGACGGGACCTACGTCGTGGACGAGTCGGCGAACGACGTCGGAAAGTCAGCGCTGGCTCGCCGCGACTGGCGATGGGTGCAGCGGCAGTCCGGCGTGCCGCACGGGTGGCGGCACGAAGCCGACTCCGTCGCCCGGTTCGAGGCGGCGAGGGCCGCGGGTGAGGTGAGCCCCCACGATCCGGCGATGGTCCGGCACTTGATCCTGACCCACCACGGGTCGTTCCGCCCGTTCGGCCCGCTGCTCGACGGCCCGGACGCCCCGCCGCTGCAGGATCCCACCACGGACGAGTGGGCCACCCGGGTCGACGAGTTCAACGAGCTCGTGCGCACCTACGGTCCCTACTCGCTCGCGCTCGCCGAGGCGATCGTGCGCCTCGCAGACTGGGCGGCTTCCCGGAGGTTGGCATGACGACGTGGGAACTGACTGCGCTCGACGGTGGACACCCGTCCGGGTTCCTTGCCGCGCTCGGCCTCGCTGCCCTGTCCGACGGGACGCTCTCTTTCCTAGAGTCGGGGACCCCCGCCCTCACACACGAGAAGGAGGCGGGTGATGTTGCCCGCTCGGTCGTGGACCAGCTGGAGAATCTCACCGCTCCGGAGAACTTCCCGCTGCCCGACGTGGCGACCCTTCGGTCTACGACACCGGCGTGGTCCGCGTTGGCTGACCTGTGCGCTCAGTCGTGGGACAGCCCAGCCCTTGATGATGTCCTGCGAACGATGGACGTCGGCGGGACCAAGGGCGGTGCCGTCATCCCGGCGGATCCGCAGGTCAAGTCGGCTGCTCTCATCCTCATTTCGGGTCGCAGCTACGTCCGCAAGTCCTGCGCAGACCTGTGGCCTCCCGCGAAGAGGGGAAAGGATTCGGCTCAGCACCGTGCGCAACAACGGCAGCTGCTGCTCGACGACGTACATGCCCTCCTCGATGGGGACGCTCCCCGATTCATCACCGACTCGATGGTCCTGAGGTTCTCCGTGGCGGAGACATCCCCACGGCTGACCCTCGGGACAGAGTCGGCGGCGGCTGTGCCTGTCGTGGAGCTGTTGGCTCTCGTGGGCGTGCTCCAGCTCCTGCCCGGCACCCTCGACGCGGAAGGTGGCGCTGGGCTCGTCTGGAGCCTCAACCCTGCGCCGATGGGTGCATCTGCCGTGGCGCAGCTTGTGATCAACGACATCCATCCTGCGTCGTGGCCCACCTTCACCGCGTCGGTCCGGTCGATCGGCGGCGGCACCAAAGCATCCAGGTTCGACTCGATCAGAAGGGTTTCATCGTCATGACCGACCTCGTCATCGACTACCCGTTGTCCACCGACCTGCTCAAGACCGTCGCACAGCCGGAGGCCACGCACGGCTGGTTCTGCAAGCTCCTCCCCGACATGCACGGTCGGTCAGCGGGAATCCGCATCGACACCGGCTCGCAGTTTCGCGTCGACCTGCCATCAGATCCCCTGGGTGAACCGGGAGACGTGCGGCTTCGGGTGCGCAGTGCGGGGGCGACAGTGCCCGGAGGGCGACCGATCGAGACCCCGCCGCTGGTGTCGGGCACGCGCTGCGTCGCTCTCGTGGCCGCAGAGAAGCGGAACACCGTTGATGGTGCGGTCCGGGTCAGACCGGTGACCGACGAGGAAATGGCGGCGTGGGCAACCGGCCTGCTCGCACGGCACGGGATCGACGTCGAAGACCTCGCATGGTCGGCGGCCCGCGGCTACGGCGTGCGGGGCGAGCGTCGAGTCCGGTTCACCGTGCGAGACCTGTCGTTCGTCGTTGCGGACGTGGCTGCGGACGCGGCCAAGAAGGTGCTGGCCAACGGGATCGGGCGCGGCAGAGCGTACGGCTTGGGGATGGTCGTGCCGGTCGCCGCGGCCAGCGTCTTGGCAGGAGCGCACGCATGAAGACCCAGAAGTACGTCGATCTCGTCCAGGGTTGGATCTCCGACCGTGACGTGGCAGGGCTGCAGTTCACCACGGGATTCGAGTCGCTGATCGGGGAGACCGTGACGCCCCCGGCCGGCACCATGCAGGCTGGCGGACGTGTGGTTCAGGGCGAGTTCACGCTCCCGGACGGCAGGGTGGCCGTCACGATCGATTCGTGGGGATCGCAGGCCTCCCGCATGGAGGCGGCCGTGGAGGCAGTCGCCGAGGACATCGGGTACCCGCTCGTCAGGTTCGTCGACGAGGACGGTGGTTTGCTCACCACCTCGGTCCGCCTGTCGCATCGGCAGGCTGACGCCACGTGGCGCGCCGCTCGGGTGCAGCTGGAGGAAGCGGGCATTCCGTTCCAGGAGATTCAGCAAGCCACGACATCCAACGCTGGGGCGCTGGTGCGCTGGTTCCCGACGAGTCCGATCTTCGGGTGGTGGCACTCGCACACGGTCAGCCAGAAGAAGCTCGATCGCAACACCAAGGTCTTCGGCAAGGAGCTCGCTGACGCGTTCGAGGGCTACGCGAAGGTGCACAGCGACGCGAGGTCTGCTCGCATCGTGACGGCTGAGATCGTCGCGACTGGCGTGGCCAGGCGGCACCGGATGGCGGCGAAGCAGGACACCTTGTTCGGGCCTCAGGCCAAGCAGGGCGGGAGCAAGGACGAGGTCGGTCCGAGCGCACTAGGGCTGGGCTCCATGCCGCCTACCGCGATCGAGAAGGCACCCGTCGACGTGACGTATGAGTCCATCGTCGGCCACTGGTTCCTGTCCTTCTCGGGGCTCCGACGTTTCGGCTGGGCCGACCAGGACGCCGCCGACGCCAACGCGCTCATGGTGGCCCTGGCTTTGCTGCTTCGCGAAGTCGCGGCGCAGGACGCGCGGCTTCGAGCCGGAACCGAGCTCCGCATCGTGAACGCCCCCAAGGCCACGCTGGTCCGGCACGCCGTCGACGCCGAGGAGGTGAGCCTCCCCAGCGGCGAGGAGCTGGTGGCTCTGGTTCGCGAGCTGGGTTCGCGGGCTGGGTGGGAGGGTCCCGTCACGGTCACGATCCCGCCGAAGTCGATCCTCGGCCAGCTTCTCGAGAAGTCCGACCGCGAGCTAGTCGAGGCGGACGGCGGTGCCTGACCTGGTGGTCGACGTCCGCTTCCCGCTCGGTGAGTTTCAAGCGCACGACGAACGCGGGTCGGCGGAGTGGCCCCCCTCGCCAGCCCGGCTTGCGAGCGCCACCCTGGCGACGGCGTACGGCCGCGGCGAGGGGGTCGAGGTTGCCAGGGCCATGTTCGGCCTGGCGCCTCCGACGATGGTGGTGCCGCGCAGCGGAGAGCGCGCGGGCAACGTCACCACGTGGGTGCGCGTTGATGCTGACCTCGATCTGTCGACCGGACGCATCGAACGCGGTGGTCTCACCGGCACGATCAGCAAGCCCGCGCGCCGTGGGACGACCGTGGCGGACGGGTGTGTGTCGTACGTCTTCGCGGATGTGCCGTTGGACCCAGCCGAGCTCGGAGGCCTGCAAGCGGTGATGGCCGAGATCCCTTACCTCGGGCGCCCGACATCTCCCGCCGTGGTGGATGCTTACGTGCTCGAACACGCAGACGTAGCGGCCATGTCGAAGGGGCGCGAAGTGTGGTCGCCTGCGGAGCAGGGCTCCCGCCGGGTGCGGGTCGCTACCTCGGGCTTGCTGGCCGCTCTCGACAAGCGTGAGGCGCAGCGCAGGGCGTTTGGTCGCCCGGGATTTCACCCCTCGCTCGGCGCCCGCCCGATGGCGACCTATGCGGTGAGTGCAGCCACCGAGACGGTCGAGGTTGAGTCGTGGTCCACGGCGCGACTCGGCGACGTGCAGCGGTGGTGGGCCGACGCCGTCGTGTACCGGTTCACACCTGCCGCCGCGCCAGAAGCGTTGCTGGCGCTTGGTTCTCAGCTGTCGGACGACGTGCTTGCGGTGCCAGTTCTCGTGACGCAGAACCATCGAGGGCTGGAGACCCATGGCCTGCGTGAGGTCTTGGTTCGGGGGCAGGGGCCCGAGGCGGTGCGCCTGGTGCGGGAGGGACACGTCAGCGTCACGGCTCCGCGGCGAGACAACCTCAACTCAGTGCGGAAGCTGGTGCTCCAGCGCGTGCTGGGCCGGTCTGCTGCCTGGACCACGCAGGTTCCGGTGCCGGCCGAGCCTGGGCGCCTCCTGGATGAGTGTCAGCGTCTGGCCGCGCAGCACGGGGCAGAGCTTCAGGAAGTCACTGTGCACGACGTGGCCAGGGACATGCGCGCGCCGCGGGTGGAGTTCCACCCCGGCCTCACTCACGTCTCCTTGCTCCTTGATCGGGAGGTCGCTGGCCCGCTTCAACTAGGTCCGTTTGGGCTGGAACCCGTGGGCGCGCGAACTGAATGAGAATGCGCCATCAGTCGCGCGTCGTTGCAGGTCAGGAAGTGTCTGCCCCGCGGTCGCGGGGGTGGAGGGGACGCCGCCGGGCGCCCGCTGTACGCCGTGCGGTCTGCCCCGCGGTCGCGGGGGTGGAGGCTTTTCACAATCTGAGACGATTTGAAAAAACCCGTCTGCCCCGCGGTCGCGGGGGTGGAGGGTCGGCGTACGCCGACCCGTCGCGGTAGATCGTGTCTGCCCCGCGGTCGCGGGGGTGGAGGCCATGACGAATCGCCGTTGGCCGCCGTCCTTGGGTCTGCCCCGCGGTCGCGGGGGTGGAGGCGTCGTTCGAGAAGTACGCGGACTACGGCGCGTGTCTGCCCCGCGGTCGCGGGGGTGGAGGGGGCGGCACGTCCACGCTCGGGTCCGGCACCACGTCTGCCCCGCGGTCGCGGGGGTGGAGGGACGATGCGCACCACCGCGGCCTACGACGTGGGGTCTGCCCCGCGGTCGCGGGGGTGGAGGGGACGACGTCACCGTCGAGACCAGCGACCCGACGTCTGCCCCGCGGTCGCGGGGGTGGAGGGCCTCGATACTCGCCCGGCTCGGGCAAGTCCGGGTCTGCCCCGCGGTCGCGGGGGTGGAGGCTTCGCCCTCAGTGCCGACGGGTGGGAGCCGCCGTCTGCCCCGCGGTCGCGGGGGTGGAGGGGCCGCGCGCGGAATGGGTTGGCGCGTCTCGGAGTCTGCCCCGCGGTCGCGGGGGTGGAGGCGCACACGTCTCGGCGCCGGTCGGCACCCGCGCGTCTGCCCCGCGGTCGCGGGGGTGGAGGCCACCAGCCGCGAACGGACGCTTGATGTACGGGGTCTGCCCCGCGGTCGCGGGGGTGGAGGCGTCAGGTCGAACCCGGCGACCGGCTGCTTGCCGTCTGCCCCGCGGTCGCGGGGGTGGAGGCGCCCACGTGCGCGCGCAAGCCATCATCAGGCGGTCTGCCCCGCGGTCGCGGGGGTGGAGGCCACTCGGCGGGCGGGTGCACCGGGACAGCGGAGTCTGCCCCGCGGTCGCGGGGGTGGAGGCCCCTGCTGGAAGGCCGGCGAGTTCACTGCGTCGTCTGCCCCGCGGTCGCGGGGGTGGAGGGGTGTGCCCCGGCGACGAGCGCATCCCGCAGGTGTCTGCCCCGCGGTCGCGGGGGTGATGGCGCCGACCTGGACCAGGCTCGCGGCCGAGCCCGGTCTGCCCCGCGGTCGCGGGGGTGGAGGGGTGTGCCCCGGCGACGAGCGCATCCCGCAGGTGTCTGCCCCGCGGTCGCGGGGGTGATGGCGCCGACCTGGACCAGGCTCGCGGCCGAGCCCGGTCTGCCCCGCGGTCGCGGGGGTGGAGGGCCCCAGGTCGACGCCCTGGGTCGGGTGATGACGTCTGCCCCGCGGTCGCGGGGGTGGAGGCCCGAACCCGCCCCCGGCGTCGGTGATCCCGGGGTCTGCCCCGCGGTCGCGGGGGTGGAGGCTCCTGTCCGCTATAGGGATTCAGCGCGTTGGAGTTCTCCCCGCGGTCGCGGGGGTAGAGGGCCCGCGGGATGACCGACAAGGACCTGCGGTAGTTCTCCCCGCGGTCGCGGGGGTCGAGGGGGCGGGCACGTCCGGCTCGTGCCGCTGCCGGAGTTCTCCCCGCGGTCGCGGGGGTCGAGGCTCGCTGGTGTTCGAGTTCGCGCGGCTCGTCGTGTTCTCCCCGCGGTCGCGGGGCGAGGCGACGTGGGCGGCTACGACTGGTGGCCGCTGAAGTTCTACCCGCGGTCGCGGGGGTAGAGGCCTGCCGCGACCCGATCTGCCATGCCGGATCTTGTTCTCCCCGCAGGCGCGGGGGTAGAGGGTACGTCGCGCCGAGCAGCGGCGGCTGGTCCGAGTTCTACCCGCGGTCGCGGGGTAGAGGCACCAACACCTGGATCGGCGGCAGCGTCGAGGGTTCTCCCCGCGCTCCTCGGGGGTAGAGCCAACGGCATGAGCCAGCTCTGGCCGGCGACGCCGTGCGCCCCGCGCTCGTGGGGGTCGAGGGGCGGGCCCGGGCACCGACGGCGTGGCAGCCCTGCCAGCCTCGCGCTTGCGGGGGTCGAGGGTGCCGTCCGTTTGAGTCAGCGCGATAGGGCTAGCTCACCCCGCACTCCGTGGTCGAGGTTCGTCCGGCCACGCCGGGTCGATCACTGCCGCGTTCACCGCGCGTTCTACAGAGTCCCGGGGCGGGGCTGCTGGTGCGGGCCGTACGGATAGCCCGGGTCCTCCGGGAAGGCGCCGTTGACGTCCCAGGTCAGCTGGTACGCCGGCACCGAGAACTCCGGCGGCCGCTGGTAGAACCGGTTCGCGCTGAGCAGCATCTCTCCCGGGTTGGGGAACTCCTCGACGCGCGCTCGACCGCAGCCGTCGCCGAACTTGAGGATCTCGCCCGGCATCATGATCTTGCCCGCCTTGACCTCGGCGAAGCACCAGTTGAGCATCCCGCCGGCCGATTGCGGGGCCAGGCCGAACACGATCAGCTCCGGGTGCCCGAGGCCGAAGAACCCCGTCGAGTAGCAGAAGCTCGCCGATCTCGTCTCCGGCTCTGCGCAGACGTACTGCAAGAAGCACCCGTGCTCGCGGACGCAGTCGCGCACCATCGCGTCCTCCTGGTCGAGCCACGCCTGGGTCTGTGCGTCGGTCATCTCCATCTCCCCTCCGTCGAATGACGGGACCGTATGGGCGAGGTGTGACAGCACCCGGCTGTGACCAGCCGAGTTCGGGGAGCCGCTGCGTGAGTGTGCACAAGTGGCCCCTGCTCGGCGCCCGAGATGGGCGTGTTGTGCACTCTCACGGCGATGCCCTCGCCGCCGGTCCGCCGGCGCGCACGGAGGCCAGTCGAGCCAAACACGACCGTGTCGCGATCCGCACCAAAGGTGTCGTGTGCGGCACTCCTCCTCGCCCCGCCCGCTCCGGAGCGTCGATGACGCACGACGACCGGCCCCCGAGCAGAAGGAACGACGCCATGACCGACCTGCCCGCCCCCACCACTGCCTACCTCGAGCCCGAGGCCAAGAAGCTCGCCGAGGACACCGACCCGCACCCGCGCATCTACGAGCTCCCGCCGGCGCCAACTACTCCAAGGCGCTCCTCCCCTTCGTCTCCAACGCCGTCGTCGACGGCAACCTGGTGACCGGCCAGAACCCCGGGTCGGCCAAGGAGACCGCGCACAAGGTCGCCGCGCTCCTCTGAGGCGCCGGCTGGCGAGGTTTGCGCCCGCGTCGGCCGGGTCTCCTGAGAGTGCACTTGTGGCCCCTTCGCGGCGCGCGCGGTGGGCGTGTCGCGCACTCTCACGCTCGCAGCTCGGCGTGCCTCACCCCGCCGGTGCGCCGCACCCGCGTGCAACGATGCAGAAAACCGAGCACGGAGGTGCGTGGATGAGCTCCATCGGTCAGGCGTCGCTGCTGGTCAGCATCCCGGTGGTCGCGGCAGGTGTGGGGTCGACCGTGGCGGTCCTGCGCCCACCTTCGCCCCGGGTGGTCGCGGGGGTGCAGCACTTCGCCGCGGGCGTGGTCATCGCTGCCCTCGTCGGCGAGGTGCTCCCCGACCTGCGCGAGGAGGGCAACCAGGGCTGGGCGGTCGTCGGCTTCGCCGCCGGGGTCGCCCTGATGCTCGGACTCGCGGCGTACGGCCGTCGCGCCGACGAGCGTCGCGCCCGGGTCGCCACCCGGGCGGCTGCGGTCGCGCCGGTCAGCCTGCTCGCGGCAGTCGCCGTCGACCTGCTCGTGGACGGTGCGCTCGTCGGTCTCGGCAGCACCATGGGCGGCACCCAGGGCCTGATCATCACCGCGGCACTGACCATCGAGGTGCTGTTCCTCGGGTTGTCGGTCGCCGGTGAGCTGACCCAGCTGGGCATGAGCCGTGCGCGCGCCACCGCGATCTGCTGGGCGCTGGGTCTGCTGACCGCGGTCGGCGGCCTCGGCGCGGTCATCCTGCTCGACGGCGCCTCCGCCGCCGTGCTCGCGACGGTCCTGGCGTTCGGCGCGGCCGCCCTGCTCTACCTCGCCGTCGAGGAGCTGCTCGTCGAGGCCCACGAGGAGCGCGAGACGACCCTGCTCAGCGCGCTGTTCTTCGTCGGCTTCCTGCTGGTCTACGCCCTCTCGCAGTAGCCCACGACGACGTACACCCTGCGCTGGCCTGGCGCACCACACGCCCCAACGGAGAGGGCTCGCCGAGGTCCTTCCGAGGTCCCGCGCTCAGCTCACCACCAGCGACCGCTCGCGTCAGCCGGTGCCTCGCCAGGCTGGTGGGCGGGGCCCCGCCCGTCGCTCACGCAGACAACCGTCCTCGCAGCACCTGCACGCCCTCGCCCGCGAGGTCGTCCAGCGCCACCGGCCGCCCGGCGACGGCCATGGCCACGGCCTCGCTCGGCCCGCGCACCTCCTCGCCGGCACCCCACGACCAGTCCTGGTCGGTGGCGACCAGGCGGAGCCCGGCCAGCCGCTTCCGCGTCACGAACCCGCGCGTCGCGGGCTTGCTCACCAGGAAGTCGAGGGTCGCGCGCCACGCGTCGAGGTCGGGGCTGACGTCGAGCCCGAGCGGCCGCGCCGCGTCGCGCAGATGGATCGCCGAGTCAGCCATCGGGCCGCCGGCCCCGGTGAACGGCACCGTCAGCTCCTCGCCCGCCCGCTCACGCAGCTGCGCCACGATCTGCTCGGTCGGGCGGGCCGAGCGCTTGCGGGTCTCGTCGTCGACGTACTTGTCCACGTTGCCGCGATAGCGCACGAGCACCCCGATCACCGTCGGCCAGCTGAAGTCCGACTCCAGCGGCGCCAGCAGGTGCCCGGCGACCTCGCGCACGGTCCACCCCTCGCACAGGCTCGGCGTCGCCCACTGCTGCGGGGTCAGCGACGCGAACATGTCGGCGGCGAGCAACCGGTTCTCGGTCGCGATCCGGTGGTGCGGTGCAGGCATCGGGCTCTCCTGGGGCTGGTCGGCTCGGGAGGTTCGCGGTCAGGCCCAGCCTGCCGCAGACGTACGACATCCGCCCGCGTGCGCCCGCTCGACTGGCCGCCGCGCCGGGCCCGGGTGCGGCAGGCTGACGCCATGACGTCCGTTCCCGACGGGTCAGCCGTCGACACCGACGCGCCGTCGCCGTCGCTGCGCCTCGTCACCATCGCCGTGGTCTTCGGCGCGCTCGCGGGGGTGGTCGCCGGGCTGACCTACCTGCTCACCGGGTTGCTGTCCGACCTGGTCTGGTCGGTGTCCGACGCGCGGTGGTACGTCTTCGTCGCCATCCTCGTCGGCGGCACCCTGCTCGCGGTGCTGCGCCCCTCGCTCGACGCCTCGACCATCGACCTGCAGATCGCCGAGTCCGCCGACCCGCGCGCCGTCCGCTGGCGGCGCACCGCGGTGCTGGCCGCCGCCGCGATCGTCGCGGTCGGGTTCGGCGGCGCCATCGGACCCGAGGCGGGTCTGCTCGCCGTCGTCGCCGAGCTGTCCGCCCTGGTCAGTCACGCCATCGCTCGCAACCACGCGGAGGAGCAGCTCATCGGCCGCTCCGGCTCCGCCGCCGCCCTGGCCGGTCTCTACGGATCGCCGCCCGGCGCCGCCGCCTACGACGACGACGCGCTGTCCCCGCCGAAGGCCCTGCCGTTCCTCGCCGCCATCGCGGGCTTCGCCACGTTCCTCGCCACCGTGCGCGCGCTCGGGCACGGCGGTGTCGACCTGGGGCTGCCGGCGTACGACCTCGACACCGCCCTCGACCTGCTCCGCGCCGTGCTCCCGGCGGCGCTCGCCGCCGTCGTCGCGTACGCCTACCTGCACGCCCGCCCGCAGGTCGCCGCCGCGCTCGGCCGGGTCGGCACGCCGCGCGCCCAGACGCTCGTCGGCACCCTCGTCTTCGCGGCGCTGGCGACGGCCTGGCCGCTCGTGCGCTTCTCCGGGCACGAGGAGTTCGTCGACGTGGTCGAGCTCGCGGACGAGTCGGCCTGGTTCGCGCTCGCGGCGCTCGCGCTCGCCAAGCTGCTGGCCACCGCGATCTGCGTCAGCTCCGGCTGGCTCGGCGGTGAGTTCTTCCCGCTGATGTTCGCCGGCGCGGCCGCCGGTGCCGCGGCCCTCGCGCTCGTCCCCGGGCTCGAGGTCACCGCCGCGATGGCCTCCGGGGTGGGCGCCGCGACCGCGATCGGTCTGCGAAAACCGTTGGCAGCGTTGCTGATCAGCGCCCTGCTGCTCGGTGGTCTCGGCCTCGCTCCGCTGATGATCGGCGTCGCCGTCGCCGTGGCGGCGCTGCGCGCCTTCCCGCTGCCGGAGGGCATGCGGGCCGGGGCTCACTGACCGTCGGCGACCATCTCGCGCACGAGCGGGATCACCTTGGTGCCGTAGAGCTCGATCGCGCGCATGAGGTCCTCGTGCGGGATCGTGCCGTGGCTGTACTTCAGGTCGAACCGGTCGAGTCCGAGCGTGCGCACCGTGCCGGCGATCTTGCGCGCGACCGTCTCCGGCGACCCGACGTGCATCGCACCGTGCTCGATGTCCGCGAGGTACTCCTCCTTGGTCACCGGTCCCCAGCCGCGGTCGCGCCCGATGCGGTCGCGGTTGCGCTTGAAGTGGGGGAAGAGCAGCTCGCGCGCCTCCTCGTCGGTCTCGGCGACGAAGCCCGGTGCGTGCACGCCGATCGGCAGCGCCGGCTGACCGAGCTGTTCCAGCGCCTGGCGATACAGCTGGGCGTACGGCGCGAACCGGCTCGGGTCGCCGCCGATCACCGCGAGCATCAGCGCCATGCCGTACCGCGCCGCGCGCACCACCGACTCCGGCGAGCCGCCCACGCCCACCCACACCGGGAACGAGCCGCGCACCGACTTGGGGAAGACCTCGGTGTCGTCCAGCGGCGGCCGGTGGCTCCCCGACCACGACACCGGACCCTCGCTGCGCAGCGCGGCGAACAGGTCGAGCTTCTCGCTGAACAGCCGCTCGTAGTCGGCGAGGTCGTACCCGAACAACGGGAACGACTCGGTGAACGAGCCTCTGCCGAGCGTGATCTCGGCGCGCCCGTGGGAGATCCCGTCGAGCGTCGCGAACCGCTCGTAGACCCGGATCGGGTCGTCGGAGCTGAGCACGGTCACCGCGCTGCCGAGCAGGATCCGGTCGGTCTGCGCCGCGACCGCCGCGAGCACCATGTCGGGCGAGCTGACGGCGAAGTCGTCGCGGTGGTGCTCCCCGACGCCGAACGCGTCGACCCCCACCTGGTCGGCCAGCACCCCCTGCGCCACGACGTTGCGGATGACCTCGTCGTACGGCGCGAGCTCACCGTCGGCGCGCGCGTTGACGTCGCCGAACGTGTCCAGTCCCAGCTGCAGACTTTCGGTGGGCATCGAACCTCCAGGGTCGGGTGACGTCGGTGTACGGCATCGAGTCTGTCAGTCGACGGGCCGCCTGCCAGGCTGGGCGCATGGCACGCACCATCGCGAAGAACACCACGGTCGACCGCGAGCAGATGCTCGAGTTCGTACGTCCGCGCCACAACCTCGTGCTCGTCACCGTCCGCCGGGACGGGCGGCCGCAGCTGTCGCCGGTCACCGGGGGTGTCGATGACAGCGGTCGCATCGTCGTGACCAGCTATCCGGAGCGCGCGAAAACCGTGAACGCACGGCGTGATTCGCGCGTCTCGGTGCTCGTGCTCTCCGACGACTTCGGCGACGCCTGGATCCAGGTCGACGGCACCGCCGAGGTGATCGACGCGGTCGACGACGTCGAACCGTTCGTCGAGTACTTCCGCAACATCTCGGGGGAGCACCCCGACTGGGACGAGTACCGCGAGGCCATGCGCACCCAGGGCAAGTCGCTGCTGCGGATCACGCCGGACCGGTGGGGCCCGATCGCGACCGGCGGCTTCCCTCCCCGCCTGGCCGACGGCTGACGGCTGACGGCTGACGGCTGATCGCACGGTCCGGCTGCCGGCGTACGCCCGTCTTTCCAGCGCGCGTCGTCTCGTGAAATAACGCCCGCGTTGTTGGATCGGGCATAACTCCACCCGCACATACTCAGGCTCTGGGGACGCTCCGCGGGAGGGAGTGGATGGTGTGGCAGCTGGGGCATCGTGGCAGATCGCGTCTGTTCGCCGCGACGGACCTGACCAGGTTCGAGGACGCAACCGTCGACTCGCGCGTGCGCACCGCCTGGCTGCTGCGCAGCTCTCGCCTGGCCTCGGAGTTCGGCAACGAGCCTGACCGGGCCTGGCTCGCGACCTTGCGCGACCCGGCCGTGCGCAGCACCCCGACGCTGACCCGGGTCGAGGACGGCAGCGGGAAGATCGGGATCGGGACGATCCACCGCTACGAGCAGCAGCTCGGCGTCACCGCCGGCGCCCTGCGCGGCGTCATCGACAGCATGACCCGCGCCCTGGACTGGCGGCGCCTGCGCGTCGTGGAGCCGGAGCGCGACCGGGCGCAGCGGGCGCGGCAGCTCAACGTGCTCGACGCGCAGATCATGGCCGGGCTCGCGACCGGTCGCACCTGGACCGACGCCGCCGACCTGCTCACCGGCGACGGCGGGCTCTCGATCCTCGACCGCACCCGCGAGGAGTGGCTGCAGACCCTGTGCAGCGAGCTGCTGCGCTCCACGCGGCTCGAGCAGGCCGCCCGGCTGGAGGCGCTGTGCCGGCTCGCCGCGGACCCCTCGCACGCCGACGCGGTCGAGCGCACCGTCCGTGACGTGGCCGGTCAGCCCGGCTGCCCGCGCAAGCACAACCTCCTCGACGTGCTCGGCGACTCCGTCGCCCCCGGCATCGTCACCCGCCTCGTCGACGACCTCGAGACCACCAGCGGCTCGGACCACTTCGGCGCCTATCTCGCGCTCAACTGCCAGCTGGCGTACGGCGAGACGGACCCGCTCGTGCGCACCCGGCTGCAGCGGCTGCTCGACGCGACCGTGCGCGACTCCGACGGCTCGCGCGCCGCGTTCGCCCGGTCGCTGCGTCGGCGGCTCGACTCACCCACCCCGGCCGGCCCGGCGAGCCCGGCCGCGGTGCGCGACACCCGGACGTACGTCCGCGCCGCCTATCGCGAGTCCGGCATGACCGACCCCGTGCTGCAGCGCCTCGTGCTCGAGGCGCTCGGTCACGACCACGCCGAGCGCCGCCACCACGCGGTCGTGCTGCTCGGGGCCAGCCCCTACCGCGACGTCATCGCCCGGGTCGCGCTGGACGCCCTGCGCTCGGGGTCGCTGAGCCCGCTCGCCCGGTCTCGGACGGCGTACATCGCGCGCGAGACGGCCGGGCACGAGGCGACCGACGCGCTCCTGCGGATGCTGCGCGACGGGAACCGCGAGCAGCGCGTGCTCGCCGCCTCCACCCTGCTCAGCTGGAAGCGCCCGCCGGACGGGCTGAGCCCCGCGACGCTGGCCGAGCGCACCGGCAGCCACGACCTCGGCATCGACGCCGCGGGGCTGTGGGGGCACGCCGACCTCGGCACGTTCGGCGCCGACGACCCGCGGGTGCGGTGGTGGGTGCACGCAGGGCCGATGGTCGACGACCGGGCCAGGGAGGCCGAGGTCGACGGCTGACCCACGCGCCGTCGACTGCACGCGCCCTCGACCGCACGCGGGGTCAGGTCACACGTGGCCGCTGAGCTGCGCCATGCGCGTCTCGAGCGCGCCCAGCAGCTCCTCGCCGCGCTTGTCCAGCGGGCCGTCGCCGCGCTGGGTGCTCACCGGCAGCACGTCGATCGACAGCCGGGCTCCGCCGGCGAGCGCGCGCAGCTCGTCGAGCTTGTCGCCGAACGGCGTGCCGCTGCCGGGGGAGTAGTAGCGCACGGCCTCCTCCACGTCACCGGCGAACAGGTCGGCCTTGGTCACCACGATCACCAGCCACAGCGGCCGGTCGCGGCGCACCGCCATCGAAGCGATGCGGTGAGAGGTGATCGCCCAGTCCTCGAGCTCGGCGGCCAGCTGCTCCTCGCGGGTGGCCTCGGCGGTGCCGCTCGTGCCACCGGTGCGCCGGGCCGTGGCGTGGCCGTAGGCGACGACGTGCAGCACCCCGTCGACCGGCTCGTCGTGGAACACCTCGTCCAGCGCGCCCAGCCGGGTCGCGGCGTTGTCGCCCGGCACCACGCGGAACCGGAAGCCGTGCAGCTTCGACGAGCGTCGCGTACGCCGCTCCATCACCGCCGACCCCACGTCCAGCGAGCCCTCGGGCGTGGCGCGTCGGGCCAGCCGGTCGGCCAGCTGCGTCTTGCCGACGCCGGTCATGCCGGTGACCGCCACGGTCGGGAAGCGGCGGCGCAGCACGTGACCGATCTGGGCGGGTGCGGCCGACAGCGCCGTGACGGCGCCTGCGATCGTCGTGCTCACGGCGGCGCGGTTGTGCCCGCCCAGCGCGGCGCGGCCGAGCTTGCCGGCGGATGGATTCATGGTGCTGACCTCTGCGGGGGTGCGTTCGTGCGTACGCCCCACCTCATCACATCGCCGCCGCGACCCCGCCCCGTCCCCGCCCACCCCGTCCCGTCGAGAGAGCGCCCCGGCAGGTCGCTCAGCCGCGCTGCGCGATGACGTACGCCTGTGCCTGCTCCTCGTCGGGCTCGGCCGGGCGCGTGGCCCGGAAGCGGACGACGAACCCCGCGTCGGTCAGCCGCCGCTCGACCTCATCGACCGACATCCACCAGATGTCGAACGCGACCCCGACCCGCGCCCCACCGCGACGGTGCCGGTCGTCACCCAGCTTGAACGCGGTGACCAGATGACCGCCGGGACGCACGACCCGGGCGAGCTCCGCGTAGGCGTCCGCGCGCTGGCCCGGCGGGAGATACATCAGCGAGTACCAGGCGACAGCACCCGAGAGGCCGGCGTCGGCGTACGGCAGCGCACGCAGGTCGGCGACGGCGAACTCCAGACCGGGCTGCTCTCGGCGAGCCACCCGGATCATCTCCGGCGAGAGGTCGACCCCGCTCACCTCGAAGCCGTGCCGTGCCAGATAGGGCGCGAGTCTCCCTGTGCCACAACCGATGTCGGCAACTTGTGGTGCAGATCCGTCGACACGACCCTGGGTCACCAGCTCCGCGAACAGGTCCAGCACCGCCCGGTCCACCGGCGCGCTCGCGAGGTGGTCCGCGAGGTGCGCGGCGTAGAGCTCGGCCAGCTGGTCGTGCGCCTCGCGCAGCTCCTCGAGCCCTTCACTCATGACCCGACCCTAGGCACGCTGACGACCGCGTCGGCGACCACCGCGCGCTGAGCTACCCGCCGGTTCGGCGTCGCCCCGCCGCCGACCGCGGCAAGGTGGCAGGCTGGCGACCTGCGCACCCACGCGCGCGCACGACGTACGACCGCCGCCGGCGAGGTTGTTGAAGGAGCCTGCCCATGTTCTCGCGCATTGCCATCGTCAACCGTGGCGAGGCCGCGATGCGTCTCATCCACGCGGTCCGCGACCTCAACGCCGCGGCCGGCCCGGACGGTCCGCACATCGAGACCGTCGCGCTGCACACCGAGGGCGAGCGTCGGGCGATGTTCGTGCGCGAGGCCGACCTGGCGTACGACCTCGGCCCGGCCGCGAACCGGCCCTACCTCGACTACGACGTGCTCGAGAAGGCGCTGCGCGAGACGGGCGCCGACGCCGCCTGGGTCGGCTGGGGCTTCGTCGCCGAGGACCCCAGCTTCGCCGAGCTGTGCGAGCGCGTCGGCGTCACGTTCATCGGCCCGAGCGCCGAGGCGATGCGCAAGCTCGGCGACAAGATCGGCTCCAAGCTGATCGCCGAGGAGGTGGGCGTGCCCGTCGCGCCGTGGAGCCGCGGCGGGGTCGACACGCTCGACGACGCCAAGGCGGCCGCGGCCGAGATTGGCTACCCGCTCATGCTCAAGGCGACCGCCGGGGGCGGCGGTCGCGGCATCCGCAAGGTGTCCTCCGACGCCGAGCTCACCGAGGCCTACGAGCGCACCCGCGACGAGGCCGAGCGCGCCTTCGGCTCCGGCGTGGTCTTCCTCGAGCGGCTGGTCACCGGCGCGCGGCACGTCGAGGTGCAGGTCATCGCCGACGGGCAGGGCAGCGCGTGGGCGATCGGCGTGCGCGACTGCTCGGTGCAGCGCCGCAACCAGAAGGTCATCGAGGAGTCGGCCTCGCCGCTGCTGGACCCCGACCAGGTCGAGGAGCTCAAGGCCAGCGCCGAGCGGCTCGCCGTCGCGGTCGGCTATGCCGGGGCGGGCACGGTCGAGTTCCTCTATCACCCGCAGGACCGCTTCTTCGCCTTCCTCGAGGTCAACACCCGCCTGCAGGTCGAGCACCCCATCACCGAGGTCACCACCGACACCGACCTGGTGAAGCTGCAGATCCACGTCGCCTCCGGGGGCCGGCTCGAGGGCGACAAGCCGGTCGAGGTCGGTCACGCCGTCGAGGCCCGTCTCAACGCCGAGGACCCCGACCGCGACTTCGCGCCCAGCCCCGGCAGGATCACCCTGCTCGAGCTGCCGGCCGGGCCGGGCATCCGGGTGGACACCGGTGTGGCTGAAGGGGATTCGATCCCCGCCGACTTCGACTCGATGATCGCCAAGATCATCGCCTTCGGCCGTGACCGCGACGAGGCGCTGGCCCGGCTGCGCCGCGCGATGTCCGAGACCACCGTCGTCATCGAGGGCGGCGCCACCAACAAGAGCTTCGTTCTCGAGCTGCTCGACGCCCCCGAGGTCGTCGGCGGCGAGGGCGTCACCTGGGCCGACACCGGGTGGATCGACCGCACCCGCGCCGAGGGTGGCCTGGTCACCACGCGCCACTCCGGCGTCGCGCTGGTCGCGGCCGGCATCGAGGCGTACGTCGCCGAGGAGGAGGTCGAGCGCACCCGCCTGCTCGAGACCGCCCGCGGCGGCCGCCCGCAGGTGCAGCACCGCACCGGCCGCGCGGTCGACCTGAAGCTGCGCGGCGCCCCGTACAAGGTCACCGTGTCGCGCATCGGCCCCACCCGGTACCGCGTGCTCGTCGCGACCGGCGCCACCGAGCAGACCGTCGACGCCGACGTCGACCGCATCAACGACTACGCCAGCCGCATCCGCATCGGCGGCCGCAACCACCGCCTCGTCACCGCCAACCACGGACCCGTGCAGCTGGTCGAGGTCGACGGCGTCACCCACCGGGTCAGCCTCGACGAGGGTGGCGTGCTGCGCTCACCCGCGCCGGCGCTGGTCGTCGCGACCCCGGCGGCCGTCGGCGACGAGGTCGAGGCGGGCGCCCCGGTGCTGGTGCTGGAGTCGATGAAGATGGAGACGGTGCTGCCCGCGCCGTTCCCCGCGCGCGTCAAGGAGCTGCTCGTCGCGACGGGCAGCCAGGTCGAGACCGGTGCCCCGCTCGTACGTCTGGAGCCGGTCGGTGACGGCGTCGCCGAGGCGGCCACGGCCGACGAGGAGGTCGACCTCGACCTGCCCGACGGCGACTCGATGCCGTCCACGCTGGCCGGCCGCGTCGAGCGGCTGCGCGCCGACCTGTCGGCGATGCTGCTCGGCTACGACGTCGACCCGCGCGACGAGGGCCGCACCCTCGCCGACTACCTGCGCGACGGCGAGCAGCTCATCGCCGAGGGCGCCACGCCGCTCGCCGAGGAGCTGGAGCTGGTCGGCACGTTCGCCGACTTCGCCGAGCTGTCCCGCAACCGGCCGGTCGGTGAGGACCTGCACCTGGAGACCCGGGTGCACAGCCCCCGCGAGCACTTCCACACCTACCTGCAGAGCCTCGACCCCGACCGCGGGGCGCTGCCCGAGGAGTTCCGCACCAAGCTCAGCCGGGTGCTGCGCCACTACGGCGTCGCGAGCCTGGACCGCACCCCCGAGCTGGAGCAGGCGGTCTTCCGCGTCTTCCTCGCCCAGCTGCGCTCGGCCCCCGACGTGCAGCTGGTCTCCAGCCTGCTGCAGCGCTGGATCGCCGAGCCGCCGCCGCAGCCGCCGCTCGACGCGGTCGCGCGCGACGTGCTCGACCGCCTCGTCGTCGCCACCCAGCTGCGCTTCCCCGTGGTCGGCGACCTCGCGCGCAGTGTGCGGTTCCGCTGGTTCGACCAGCCGCTGGTCGACAGCGAGCGGCGCAGCGTGCTCGGCGGTGTGCGCGACGAGCTGGTCGCGATCGCCGGCACCCCTGCCGGCCCCGACCGCGACGCGCGCATCGACGGGCTCGCCGCCATCCCCGAGCAGATCGTGCGCTTCCTCGCCGAGCACCTCGAGGGCGACCGGCTGCCCGAGGACGAGCCGATGCTGGCGGTGCTGGTCAAGCGGCACTACCGCGAGCACGACCTGCGCAACCTGCGCGAGCTGACCCTCGCCGCCCGGCCGTACGCCGTCGCCGACTACACCCTCGACGACCGGCCGACGCACCTGGTCACCACCATCGGCCGGGTCTCCGAGCTCGCGCCCGGCAGCGACCTGGTCACCGGCGTCACCGAGCAGCTCGCCGCCCGCCCGGAGGGCCACGAGGCGGTCGTCGACCTCTACCTCGCCTGGCCCGACGAGCCCGCGACGCCCGACGAGGCCGCCGCCGCGCTCGCCGAGCGGCTCTCGCAGCTGGACTTCACCGCCACCGTGCGCCGGGTCGCCGTCGCGGTCTGTCCCGACGAGGGGCGTCCGGTCGGCTACTTCACCTTCCGCCCGCAGCCCGACGGCTCGCTGGCCGAGGACGCCCTCATCCGCGGCGTCCACCCGATGGTCGGCCGCCGCCTCAACCTGTGGCGCCTCGCCGACTTCGACATCACCCGCCTCGACGCGCCCGAGGACGTGCTGCTCTATCGCTGCGTCGCCCCGGGCAACGAGTCCGACGTACGCCTGGTGGCCCTCGCGCAGGTCCGCCAGCTGGCAGTCGTGCGCGACGAGGACGGGAAGGTCGTGGGCCTGCCGCACGCCGAGCGCGCCATCGCCAACTGTCTCGAGGCGATCCGCCGGGTGCGCGCCGCGAGCACCGGCGAGCGGCTCGACCTGAACTACGTCTGGGTGCAGATCTGGCCGCCCATCGAGGCCGACCTCGACCAGCTCACCGCGCTGAAGTCCAAGATCGCCCCGCTCACCGCGGGCGCCGGCATCGAGGAGCTGCGCGTCGGCGGCCGCATCGCCGCCGCCGACGGCGAGGTGGTGCCGCTCGTCGCGCGCTTCCACTACCAGCCGGGGTCGGGTGTCGTGAGCTCCATCGAGGGGCCGCCGACCGAGCGCCTCGCCCCGCTCGACGACTACCAGCAGAAGGTCATCCGCGCCCGCCGGCGCGGCACGGTCTACCCCTACGAGCTGCAGTCGCTCATTGCCGGCGTGGGCGGCACCGCCCAGGAGTACGACCTCGACGAGTCCGGCCGGCTCGTCCCGGTCGACCGGCCGTACGGCCGCAACAGCTCCGGCATGATCGTCGGGGTCATCTCGACCCCGACCCAGCGATACCCCGAGGGCGTGAAACGCGTTCTGCTGTGCGGGGATCCGCTGCGCGCGCTCGGCGCGCTGGGCGAGCCCGAGTGCGCCCGGGTGATGGCCGCGCTCGACCTCGCGACCGAGCTCGGCGTGCCCGTCGAGTGGTTCGCCGTGTCCGCCGGCGCCCGCATCTCGATGGACTCCGGCACCGAGAACATGGACTGGGTCGCCAAGGCGCTCAAGCGCATCGTGGAGTTCACCCAGGCCGGCGGCGAGATCAACATCGTCGTCGCGGGCATCAACGTCGGCGCCCAGCCGTACTGGAACGCCGAGGCCACGATGCTCATGCACACCAAGGGCATCCTCGTGATGACGCCGGACAGCGCGATGGTGCTGACCGGCAAGCAGTCGCTCGACTTCTCCGGCGGCGTCTCGGCCGAGGACAACCACGGCATCGGCGGCTTCGACCGCGTCATGGGCCCGAACGGCCAGGCGCAGTACTGGTCGCCCAACCTCGCCGGCGCGCTCGGCATCCTCATGGCGCACTACGATCACGCCTACGTCGCCCCCGGCGAGGACGGGCCGCGCCGCGCACCGACCACCGACCCGGTCGACCGCGACGTGCAGGACTACCCGCACGACGCGACCGACTCCGGCTTCAGCACCGTCGGCGACATCTTCTCGGTGGCGAAGAACCCCGACCGCAAGAAGGCGTTCGACATCCGCACGGTGATGTCGGCGGTGGCCGACCAGGACCACGTCACGCTCGAGCGGTGGGCCGGCATGGCCGACGCCGAGACCTCGGTCGTCTACGACGCGCACATCGGCGGGTTCCCGGTCACGCTCATCGGCATCGAGTCCAAACCCGTTGCGCGGCGGGGGTTCCCGCCCACCGACGGGCCCGACGTCTATACCGCCGGCACCCTCTTCCCGCGGTCGTCGAAGAAGACGGCCCGCGCGATCAACGCCGCGCGCGGCAACCGCCCGGTCGTCGTGCTCGCCAACCTCTCCGGCTTCGACGGGTCGCCGGAGTCGATGCGCAACCTGCAGCTGGAGTACGGCGCCGAGATCGGCCGCGCGATCGTCAACTTCGACCGCCCGATCGTGTTCTGCGTGATCTCGCGCTACCACGGCGGTGCGTTCGTGGTCTTCTCCAAGGCGCTCAACCCGCGGATGACCGTGCTCGCTCTCGAGGGCTCGTTCGCGTCGGTCATCGGCGGTGCGCCGGCGGCCGCGGTCGTCTTCACCCGCGACGTCGACGCGCGCACCGCCAAGGACGAGCGGGTGACCAGCCTGGAGAGCCGGCTCGCCGAGGCGTCCGACACCGAGCGGGCGGCGCTCGCGACCGAGCTCGCCGAGACCCGCCAGGCCGTGCGCAGCGAGAAGCTCGGCGAGGTCGCCACCGAGTTCGACCGGGTGCACAGCGTGCACCGCGCGGTCGAGGTCGGCTCGGTCGACGAGGTGATCTCCGCGCAGCAGCTGCGGCCCAAGATCGTCGACGCGCTCGCGGCGGGGCTCGGTGTGGACCGCACCCCGCCCCAGGGGTGAGAATCCCTTCCGACGGGTGAGACGACCGGGAGGTATCTTGACTCGGTCCAATGAGTCGGTGAGGGTGGGTGCCGTGCCCCCCGAGCTCGACGAGACCGCCACGCTGCGCGCCGCCGGCCTGCGCGTGACGCGGCCGCGCGCGGCGGTGCTGCGCGCCGTCCGCGACCAGCCGCACGCCGACGCCCGCGCGCTGGTCGACCAGGTGCGCCACGAGCTGCCGGCCGTGTCGCGCCAGGCGATCTTCGACTGCCTCAACACCTTCGCCGAGCTCGGCCTGCTGCGGCGCATCCAGCCCGCCGGGTCGCCGGCGCGCTACGAGCTGCGCGTGGGCGACAACCACCACCACCTGGTCTGCCGCGAGTGCGGTGCGGTCAGCGACGTCGACTGCTCGGTCGGCGCCGCCCCCTGCCTCGAGCCGGCGCTCGACGCCGCCGCGCTCGGCCCGCAGGCCGGCGGCTTCGTCGTCGACGAGGCCGAGGTCATCTACTGGGGACGCTGCGCCCGCTGCGCCTCCGCCCACGCGAACCCCGCCTGACCCCCGAACGTTCCACCGACGTACGACACCAGCACCGCCCCACCGGAAAGGACACCGATGTCTGTCAACGAGTCCGAGCTCGACGAGAAGGTCGACGACACCACCGAGCTCGGCGAGATGAACGACGCCGACGCCGGCGAGGGCAAGTGCCCCGTCATGCACGAGCTGGTGAAGCCCACCCAGGGCGACGCCAACCAGCAGTGGTGGCCGAACCGGCTGAACCTGAAGATCCTCGCCAAGAACCCGCCGGCCCGCAGCCCCCTCGCCGACGACTTCGACTACGCCGAGGCGTTCCAGACCCTCGACCTCGCGGCGGTCAAGCGCGACATCGCCGAGGTGCTCACCACCTCCCAGGACTTCTGGCCGGCCGACTTCGGCAACTACGGCCCGCTGATGATCCGGATGGCCTGGCACAGCGCCGGCACCTATCGCACCGCCGACGGTCGCGGCGGCGCCGGCACCGGCCAGCAGCGGTTCGCCCCGCTCAACAGCTGGCCCGACAACGGCAACCTCGACAAGGCCCGGCGGCTGCTGTGGCCGGTCAAGAAGAAGTACGGCAAGTCGCTGTCCTGGGCCGACCTGATGGTGCTCACCGGCAACGTCGCCCTGGAGACCATGGGCTTCGAGACGTTCGGCTTCGGCGGTGGCCGGGTCGACGCGTGGGAGCCGGACGACGACGTCTACTGGGGCCCGGAGACCACCTGGCTCGGCGACAAGCGCTACACCGGTGAGCGCGACCTGGAGAACCCGCTGGCCGCGGTCCAGATGGGTCTGATCTACGTCAACCCCGAGGGCCCGAACGGCGAGCCCGACCCGGCCCGCGCCGCGATCGACATCCGCGAGACCTTCGGCCGGATGGCGATGAACGACGAGGAGACCGTCGCGCTGATCGCCGGCGGCCACACCTTCGGCAAGACCCACGGTGCGGCCGACCCGTCGGACAACGTCGGTCCGGAGCCGGAGGGCGCCGGCCTCGAGACGGGCGGCCTCGGCTGGATCAGCTCGTTCGGCAGCGGCAAGGGCCGCGACGCCATCACCAGCGGGCTGGAGGTCACCTGGACCCCCACCCCGACGACGTGGGACAACAGCTTCTTCGAGGTGCTGTTCGGCTACGAGTGGGAGCTCACCAAGAGCCCCGCGGGCGCCCACCAGTGGCAGCCCAAGGACGGCGCCGGCGCGAACACCGTGCCCGACCCCGAGGACGGCTCGCTCACCCGCCCGCCGACCATGCTCACCACCGACCTGTCGCTGCGGGTCGACCCGGCGTACGAGAAGATCTCGCGCCGGTTCTACGAGAACCCGCAGGAGTTCGCCGACGCGTTCGCCCGCGCCTGGTTCAAGCTGACCCACCGCGACATGGGCCCGAAGGTGCGCTACCTCGGCCCCGAGGTGCCCGCCGAGGACCTCATCTGGCAGGACCCGGTGCCGGCGCAGCAGGGTGCCGTCGTCAGCGACTCCGAGGTCGCCGACCTCAAGGAGCGCATCCGCGCCACCGGCCTGTCGGTGAGCGACCTGGTCAAGGCCGCGTGGGCCTCGGCCGGCAGCTTCCGCGGCAGCGACAAGCGCGGCGGCGCCAACGGTGCTCGCGTGCGCCTCGAGCCGCAGCGCAGCTGGGCGGTCAACGACCCGCAGCAGCTCGCCGCGACGCTGGACAAGCTCGAGGGCGTCGTGTCCGACTTCAACGGCGCGGGCGGGGCGCAGGTCTCGCTCGCCGACGTGATCGTGCTCGCCGGTGGTGTGGGTGTCGAGGAGGCCGCGAAGGCCGCCGGCACCGAGGTCGCCGTGCCGTTCACCCCGGGCCGCACCGACGCCACCGAGGAGCAGACCGACGCCGAGAGCTTCGACGCACTCGAGCCGACGGCCGACGGCTTCCGCAACTACGACCGGGGCGACACCGTCCTCCCGGCCGAGTACGCCCTCATCGACCGGGCGAACCTGCTCGGTCTCACCGCGCCCGAGATGACCGTGCTCGTCGGCGGTCTGCGGGTGCTGGGCGCCAACACCGGCGACTCGCAGGTCGGCGTCTTCACCGACCGCGTCGGTCAGCTGACGAACGACTACTTCGTCAACCTGCTCGACCTCGGCACCTCCTGGAGCGGGGAATCGGGCGCCGACACCTTCCAGGGTCAGGGTGCGGGCGGCCAGCAGTGGACCGGCAGCCGCGCCGACCTGGTGTTCTCGTCCAACTCCGAGCTGCGCGCCGTGGCCGAGGTCTACGCCAGCGACGACGCGCAGGAGCAGTTCGTGCGCGACTTCGTCACCGCGTGGGTCAAGGTCATGGAGGCCGACCGCTTCGACCTGCACCGCTGACCCCGCCGCCCAGGTGAGCCGGGCATGAATGCCCAGGTGAGCCGGGCATGAAACCCGGTTACGGTCGTTTGACCCTGATGCATTGAGGTCAAACGACCGTAACCCGGTTTCATGCGTTCGGGGGGCGGGGCGGGGGCAGGTGGGGCAGGTGGGCTAGACCCGGGGGTCGGCGTCGCCCACGTCGCGCAGCACCGGGTCCCAGTCGAAGCCGACCAGGTCGCCCGGGCCGTCCACGATCGCGTCGGCCTCGGCGAGCTCGGTGTCGGCGAAGCCGCCGGAGCGCACGGCCACGCAGGCCAGGCCGGCGCGGCTGGCCGCCTCGATGTCGTACGGCGTGTCCCCGACGAGCACCGCGCGCCGCGCCGGCACTTCCTCCAGGGTCACCGCGAGCAGGTCGGGCTGCGGCTTGGACTCCTGCGCGTCGGCCGAGCTGGTCAGCGCCTCGACGAGCGACTCGGCGCCGAGCTGCTGCATGGCCTTCTCGGCGAACCTGCGCTCGCCCGACGACGCCAGCGCGGCCGGGATGTCCCGGTCGGCGAGGTCGCGCAGCAGGTCCTGCGCGCCGGGCAGCGGACGCACCTCCCCGCTCAGCGGCTCGAACTCCTCCTCCCACGCCGCGCGCAGCGCGTCGCCCAGCCGCTCCTCGACCTCGTCGCCGCCGACCGCGCCGACGAGCTTGTCGCCGCCCATGCCGACCGACCGGTGGATCCGCCAGAAGGGGAAGTCCAGGTCGTGCCGACGGAAGGCGCGCTGCCAGGCCAGCGCGTGGTGATAGGTGCTGTCGACGAGGGTGCCGTCGATGTCGAGAAGCACCAGGGCAGAACGGGGTTCGGACGCAAGACTCACCCGAGCACGGTAGGCGGCTCCCGGCGTGCGGCACCACACCCGAGCGAGCGGTTGAACGCCCCGGGAGCCGGTGCGACCGTAGGAGGAGGACCCCTGGAGGAGGACGTCATGCCCAGCGACAAGTCCCGGCGCGAGGACCCTGGCCCCTCGGTGAAGGACGACGAGGTCTACGAGGCCCTGCGCGATGAGGGCGCCAGCAAGCAGAAGGCCGCGCGCATCGCCAACGCGGCGGCGCGCTCCTCACGCTCGGAGGTGGGCCGCCGCGGCGGCGAGTCGGAGAGCTACGACGAGTGGACCAAGGACGAGCTGCTCGAGCGCGCGCAGGAGATCGGCGTCGAGGGTCGGTCGACCATGTCCAAGGACGAGCTGATCGAGGCGTTGCGCTCGGGTCAGTAGCCGCCCGCCGGTCGTTCGCTCCGCCGGTGCGACCGCCCGCCGGCGCGCGGTCGCGCCGTGCGATCGTTGCGGCATGAGGCGGTGGCTGCTGCTGGCAGGGGCGATTGGGTGCGAGGTGTCGGCCTCGCTGTCGTTGAAGGGGGCGCTGGACCGGCCGGCGCTGTACGCCGTCGTCGCCGTCGGCTACGTCGCCTCCTTCGCCTTCCTCGCCCTCGTGCTGCGCGCGGGCATGCCGCTCGGCGTGGCCTACGGCATCTGGGGCGCGGTCGGCGTCGCGCTGACCGCCCTCGCCTCCACCGTGCTGTTCGGCGAGCCGCTCACCGCGCTGATGGGTGTCGGCCTGGCGCTCGTCTGCGCCGGCGTACTCGTCGTCGAGCTGGGCTCGCAGGCCGCGCAGCGCCGCGCCCACGGGGCGGCGTGATGGCGTGGGCCTTCCTCGTCGTGGCGATCGTCTGCGAGGTGTTCGGCACCGCGTCGCTGCGCATGGCAGCGCTCGGCGAAAAGCGTTGGTACGCCGGCGTGCTCGCGGGTTACGCCGTCGCCTTCACCTGCCTCAGCCTCACGCTGCGCGCGGGGATGCCGCTGGGGATGGCGTACGGCGTGTGGGCGGCGGTCGGCGTCGCGCTCACCGCCCTGGTCTCGCGCGTGGTGTTCCGCGAGCCGTTCAGCGGTCTGATGGCCGGCGGCATCGCCCTCATCGCCGGAGGGGTGCTGCTGATCGAGCTCGGCGCCACGACGCCGATCGAGTAGGCGACAACGACAAACGCCGGTCGAGTAGGCCCGTGAGGGACGAGCGGGCCGTATCGAGACCAGTCCTGCGGGGGACTGGGTCTCGATACGGCCTCGGCTAGCGCCTCGGCCTACTCGACCGGCTTGAGCCGGCCTACTCGACCAGCGTGGGGGATCGGGTCAGCTGGCCGCGGCGGTCGTGTAGACCGAGCGGACGGTGCTGCCGAAGTACGGGCCGTACATCGTGTTCGGGTCGGCGTTGTACTTGAAGGAGTTCACCGAGTTGAGCACGCCGTTGGTGAACCAGCCACCGCCGGAGGAGCCACCGGTCATGCTGCACGGCAGGCCGTGGTCGGTCGAGCCGCCGAAGGTGTCGGTGGTCGAGGTGCCCGAGCACTTCCACAGGCGCTGGCCGTCGTAGGGCGAGGCGGCCGGGTAGCCGTAGGACTCGAACGGCAGGCGGTAGCCGAGGTCGAAGCCGATCTGGCGGCCGCCGACGACCTGGGTCAGGCTCTGGCCGCTGGTGTTCTCGGCCATGACGGCGAAGCCCACGTCGTAGTTGAAGTCACCGGAGTTCTTCCACTGCGTGGTGGTCAGCAGCGTCTCGGCGACCCAGGTGCCGTACGGGCGCGAGCCGTTGTCGTACGCCGGGACGAACGCGAAGTTCGTGGCGTAGGCGCCGGGGCCCTCGTTGAGGCAGTGGCCGGCGGTGGTCACGACGTCGCCGTTGCCGCTGTTGGTCGCGGTGCCGGAGCAGACGTAGTTGGCGCCACCGAGGGTGAAGAACACCTTGCCGAGGGTCGGCTGCGGCGCGGCCTGCACGGCCTCGGCGCCAGCGGTCGGGGCGACAGGCTTGCCCTTGAGCGACTTCTTCAGCTGGCCCTTGTTGGACAGGTCACGCGGCTTGGCGCTCTTCATGCGCTCGGGCGTCCAGTAGTCACGGACGCGCTGCTGGTCGGCCTTGGTGGTGGCGGCGGCCTTGCGCTCGACCGACGGGTTGGTGTCGGGGTCCGCCGGGGCGCTGCTGGCGGGACCGGCCAGACCGACGCCGAGGGTGAGGGCGCCGACGGCACTGAGCAGGGTCATGCTCTTCTTCATCACTGACTGTCCTTTGCTTCCAGGGGAGTCACCTGGGTCGCCCCGACGACCTGCAGGCTGTGAGACGACGTTAGGAAGCGGACCGTCTGGGGAGGGTCTGGCAAAGGTCAGGACTTGGCAAGGAAACGACGTGCGGGGTGGGGACACACCTGCGCCCTGGTCCGAAAGGGTGAACGTGACCAGGGCGCAGGCGGTTCCGGGGACTACTCGCTGACCGGGCGCTCCCAGGCGCGCAGCTGGGCGCACTCCTGCACGAAGCTCGTGGCGTCCGCGGCCGAGGAGATCGTCGGCGTGGTGTCGTCGAGCTTGTCGGCGAGACCGACCGCCTCGACGAGCGGCGTCGCGTCGGGCCCGAGGCCGATGAACTTGTAGTGGTTGAACGCGTCGTTCAGGAAGTCCTTGGCCGCCGGGTCCTTCGCGAGCTGCTGCACGCCCTCGGCGGACGGCACGATCGCGACCGCGTCGAACAGGACGGACGGCGCACCCTTGAGCAGCTCGTCGCCCTCGAGGTGGCTGCCGTCGGACAGCTCGGCGCCGCCGACCTTGGGCGCGACCACGGTGACCATCGCCTTGGCCTTGGTGAACGCGTCCTGCAGACCCTTGACGAGCTTGGCGTCGCTGCCGTCGGTCACCAGCAGCCCGAGCTTGCGCCCGGCGAAGGTGTTCGGCGGGTCGGCCAGGATGCTCAGCGCGGGCGAGGCCGGCAGGTCGGTGCGCACCGGCGCGAACGGCTCGCTCGCCTCGGGCAGCGGCAGGCCGAGCCCGTCGGCGATCTGGCTCGCGAGGTCCTCGTCGACGTTGCGCAGGTTCGCGACCACCCGCGAGCGGATCTGCGGGTTCTTCACCTTGCTGAGCTCGAAGGTGTAGGCGTCGACGATGTGCTGCTGCTCGACCGGGGTCTGGCTGATCCAGTACACCCGCGCCTGGCTGTAGTGGTCGGCGAACGACTCGGGCCGGATGCGCCGGGTCTCGCCCTCCACCTGCGCCTCGAACGAGCGGAAGCTCGCCTCCTGCGGACGCGGCTCGGCCCGCGGCCCGGTGACGTCGTCGGGATAGCCGTTGGGCTCGTACGCCACCGGTCCGGTCTGCGGGACCTCCGTCTGCATGTGCCCGTCGCGCTGGAAGTGCGCGACCGGGCACTTGGGCGCGTTGATCGGCAGCTTGGTGAAGTTGGTGCTGCCGAGGCGGCTGAGCTGGGTGTCGAGGTAGGAGAAGTTGCGGCCCTGCAGCAGCGGGTCGTTGGTGAAGTCGACGCCCGGGACGATGTTCTGCGTGCAGAACGCGACCTGCTCGATCTCGGCGAACTCGTTGTCGACCACGCGGTCGAGCGTGAGCCGGCCGATGACGCGCAGCGGCACGTCCTCCTCCGGGATGATCTTCGTCGGGTCGAGCACGTCGAACGGCAGCGAGTCGGCGACCTCGTCGTCGAACAGCTGCACCGCGAGGTCCCACTGCGGGAAGTCGCCGGCGGTGATGGCGTCCCACAGGTCGCGGCGGTGGAAGTCGGGGTCGGCGCCGTTGATCTTGACGGCCTCGTTCCACACGACCGACTGGGCGCCCTGCTTGGGCTTCCAGTGGAACTTCACGAACGTGCTCTTCCCGTCGGCGTCGACGAACCGGAAGGTGTGCACGCCGAAGCCCTCCATGAAGCGGAAGGAGCGCGGGATCGCCCGGTCGGACATCTGCCACAGGGTCATGTGGGTCGACTCGGGCATGAACGAGACGAAGTCCCAGAAGGTGTCGTGCGCCGACTGGGCCTGCGGGAAGCCGCGGTCCGGCTCCTCCTTGACCGAGTGCACGAGGTCGGGGAACTTCATCGCGTCCTGGATGAAGAAGACCGGGATGTTGTTGCCGACGATGTCCCAGTTGCCCTGCTGGGTGTAGAGCTTCACCGCGAAGCCGCGCACGTCGCGGGCCAGGTCGAACGAGCCGGCGCGGCCGGCGACGGTCGAGAACCGGACGAACGCCGGGGTCTTGGTGCCCTTCTTCTGGAACAGGTCGGCGACGGTGATGTCGGAGAGCGACTCCAGCGTCTCGAACGTCCCGTGCGCGCCGTAGCCGCGGGCGTGGACCACGCGCTCGGGGATGCGCTCGTGGTCGAAGTGGAAGATCTTCTCGCGCAGCACCTGGTCCGACAGCAGGGTCGGGCCGCGGTCGCCGGCCTTGAGAGAGTTCTGGTCGTCACTGATCGGGACGCCCTGGGCGGTGGTCATGACCTCGCCGTTGCGAGGCAGCTGGTGCAGCTCGCCGCCGTTGCCGACGACAGCCTCCGGGCGCTCGTCGCTCTTCGATGTGGACGACTTGCGAGGGGTTGCCACGAATAGCTCCTGTGAATGTCGTGGTTGACCGGACGTGGCGACCGTAGGCAGGACCACGGCTGGTGGGGAAGACCCACAGGGGTGATTCGGGCCCGCCCTCGCCGCCCGACCTCGCCCGTCGCCGCGCCTGGCCGGTGCCCCGCCGAGCGGTCCACCGCTGAGCGGTGCGCCCGGGCGCACGTGTCTGCGGAGGTCCGCGAGGGCGTACGGGGTTATCTACCGGTGAAGAATCGATGCCGCAGTTCGACGGCGGCGACGAAGGCGAGCAGCCAGGCCGTGACCATTGCACCGGTGATGGCATCCGTCCGGGTCCAGCACCACCACGCGAACAGGGTCAGGATGGCGGCATAGGGCAGATAGAGATTGCTCAAGAGTCCGCCGCCGGCGGCGCGCCGGCCACCGGTCGCGTACGCCAAGACGCTGAGAACAGCAAGGAAGACGGCGTTGGTAACCGCGGCGTCGGCGTCCTGGAACACCCATCCTCCGACGATGAGGAGGAGCGCGAACGCGACGCTTAGCCCCACGAGGAGTCTGGTGCTGACCCGCGCAGGCCGTGCGCCAGCGCGGTCAGCCGGAAGGCGGCCCCACAGCGGGCCCCTGGGAGCTGGTGGGGCGTACCCGGGTACAGGGAACCCCGGTGTTGGCATGGGAGGGGGTTGTTCCCCACCGGGCTCCCAGGGATATCGGGGCGCAGGGTCGGGTCCGGGCTGTGGGTCAGCAGGCCACGGTTGCTGGTTTCCCGCCGAGCTGGCAGCAGACGGCTGTGAGACATCGGCCCAAGATGTCTCGCGGCCCCAGTCGTCCACGACGGGCTGCTCAGCCTCCGGAGCCGAAGCCTGTTTCTCCCGCTCCCGAGCGAGGCCGCGATCGTACTCGGACCGGCGCCCGGGGCTGCTGAGAACGGCGTAGGCCTCGTTGAGGCGCGCCATGGCCCCCTCTGCACCCGCGCGATCAGGGTGGATGTCCTTGGCCTTGAGCCGGTACGCCGCCCGGATCATCGATGCGCTGGCCGTGGGTTTGAGGTCCAGGACGTCGTAATAGTCCGGCTCGGTGGAACCGGTCACCCTGTCCACCCCGGATGCGCGAGCTGAGCCCGGTCAACCCGGAGCCGGTAGGTGACCAGTTCGACTACCCAATGGGTGGTGTCACGGTGGTGCGCTGCCTGCACCACGCATGCTTCTCGATCATCGAGGCGTAGTCCTGAAACGGTGTGGCGCTGCCCACCGTTCCATTCGAGAGCCTCCGCCGAGAAGTAGCGAGGGGATCTGACCCGTCCCACGAACGATCGCCGGACCTTCGCTGGAAGGAACGCGATCTCATCTAGCGCTGGTTCGTGGGTTCCGCCAAGCTCGGCGTCGACCGCACGAGAGGCATCCATCGGAACGTCACCCACTCGGCGGCCGGGGGTCTCGACTGCGAGATAAGTCTCCGTCTCGGCATGGCGATATGCCCCTTGTGCGCGAAACCTTCCATCGGGCAGCGCTAGCAGATCCTGCTCCAGGCGGACGACCACCACTCCCTGGGCGCCTGCAAGCCAACCGATGCGAAGCCGGTAATGCCTGGTGCCACGCCGCCGCACCCGGGGGTCTGTCGTCACCGCGGACGCGACGCGTGCACCTAGGTTCGTGGGTAGAGCGACCCCCAGCGCATCGATCTGGATGGGGGCGCCGCCCCAGTCAGCATCAGCGAGGTTTCGGCTGCCGGTCTCGTCGCGTGGGAGTCCATGAGAGACGGGGCCGCTAGAGCGGCGAACCAGCCCGGTCATGAGGGCAGTTCTGAGCGGCCGTACGAAGGCAGCGCCATGCCGGCTTGGGTGACGCGCTGCTGCCACCCGGGCGGAATCCAGGCGAAGGATGTCAGCTGCGGGTGCTGTGGGTATAGCTGGTGAGCCCATAACGTGAAAACCAGTTCGGCCCACTCCGACTCGACCAGCCAACAGATAGCGCCACGGTCAGAGTTTCCGGACAGCATCGAGACCCCCGGTGCGACCACTTCCATGCCCGTGATTGCGGACAAGACCCAGGGGTGCATCCCGGTGGGTTCTTGAAGGTAGAAGCCGTGGGTGCTGACGAAGATCCGGCCCGAGGCGATTGGGCGCCACTGCTGGGCGGCGGCACTGGCCGCGGCGGCCTTCCGACGCGAGTTGCCAACGGCCCGCGCGGCTGCGAAAGCTCCGGTCAGCGCGAGTCCGCCCGCGCCCGACGCGAAGAAGAAGCTTGAATCGTGGTGGTAACTGCCGTCTCCCGCTGAACAGAACTCGCGCAGTACGACGCCACCGTCCGCCAGAACCCGCTCCCCCGGGCCAAGGTGAGGTCGGAACATTGTCGGTATCGGAGGCCTTTCGGCGAGGCCGCCGCGCTCCAGGCGCTGGTTGATATCGATCGTGTGCCAGACCGCTGCGTCGTGCGTAGACAGCGCAGCGGGTGCGTTCTTCCGCCCCATGACGTCGTCTCCCCATCCGTACGTACTGCCCTAGGGCAGACGCTAATCAAGTCCGGGCGTGCGGTGGGAGTTGTTGCACAACGGTTCACGGCTCGGATGCCCGGGCGCACGTGCCTGCGGAGGTCCGCGAGGGCGTACGGGCTGGTGCTGGCTCGGGCATGCTGGAGGGCATGGCGACGCTGAGCACCGAGATCGTCGGCGAGGGCACCCCCGTCGTGGCGCTGCACGGATTCGGACCCGACCGGCGGCTGATGGCCGGGATGCTCGAACCGGTCCTCGGCGAGCTCGACGGGTTCCGCCGGGTTTATCTCGACCTGCCGGGGTGCGGCTCGTCCGCCGCACGCGAGATCCGTTCCACCGCAGACGTTCTCGCAGCCGTCGAGCAGACCGTTGCCGACGCGGTCGGGGCCGAACCGTTCCTGCTGGTGGGGGAGTCCTACGGCGGCTACCTCGCGACCGAGCTGACCCGGCAGCGGCCCGACCAGGTGCTCGGCCTCGCGCTCGTGTGCCCCGTCGTGGTGCCGATGCACGCCGACCGCACCGTGCCCACGCACACGGTCATCGAGCGCGACGAGACCCTCATGTCCTCCCTCGACGCCGACGAGCTCGCGACCTTCGAGCCGCTGGCCGTCGTGCAGACCCGGGAGACGTTCGAGCGGTTCTGCGCCGAGATCGGGTCCGGGCTCGCCACCGCCGACGACGAGGCGCTGGAGCGGATCCAGTCCGGCGGCTACGCGCTGCCGGAGTGCGAGGCGCTGTCGTACGACCGCCCCACCCTGATCCTCACCGGTCGCCAGGACTCCGTGGTCGGCTACGCAGACCAGTGGGCGCTGCTCGAGCGCTTCCCGCGCGCCACCTTCGCGGTGCTCGACGCCGCCGGTCACAACGCCCAGATCGAGCGCCCCGACGTCACGAGCGTCCTGCTGCGCGACTGGTTGGCGCGCTGCGCGCACGCCGCGCGCTGAGAGTGCGCGACACGCCCACTCCGGCCCCGCCGGATGGGCCACTTGCGCACTCTCAGCGGCGGTGGTCACCCCGGCGGTCGGATGATCCGCCGCTCCAGGGCGACCGACACCGCGCCGGTGCGGGTCGTGACGCCGAGCTTGGTGTAGAGGTGCGCGAGGTGCGACTTCACCGTCGCCTCCGACACCAGCAGCTGGGCCGCCATCTCACGGTTGCCGAGGCCCTGCGCGAGGAGCCGCAGCACCTGGACCTCCCGCTCGGTCACCACGTCAGGCCCGGGCGTCGCGCGGCGCACCAGCGTCTGCATCACCGACGGCGCCAGCACCGAGCGGCCGGCGGCGGCGTCACGGATGCCGGCGAACAGCTCCTCCGCGGTCGCGCCCTTGAGCAGATAGCCCGACGCCCCCGCCTGCATCGCGGCGATGACGTCGGCCTCGGTCTCGTACGTCGTCAGCACCACCACGACCGGCGGCTCGGCGAGCGCGAGCACGGCGGCGGTGGCCTCCGCGCCACCCGGACCGTCGCCGAGGTTGAGGTCCATCAGCACCACTCGGCGGGGGTCTCGCGCAGCGCGGCGACCGCCGTCTCCAGGCTGTCGGCCTGGGTCACCACCTGCAGGTCGTCCTCGCCGTCGATGAGGGCCGACAGACCCGAGCGTACGAGCGGGTGGTCGTCGACCAGCGCGACCCGGATCACGACCGGTCACCCCGCTGGGTCGGGAGGGCGATGGACAGACTGGTGCCCTCACCGGGAGCGCTCTCGACAGCAGTCGTGCCGCCGAGCGCCTCTGTGCGAGAACGGATCCCGGCGATCCCGTGCCCGCGTCGGTCGACTCGTCCGCGACTTCCCGGTGCGCGCCCCGGGGTGGTCGCGAACCCGCGGCCGTCGTCGCGCACGTCGAGGCGCACCTCGTCGTCGAGCGCGGTGAGCGTCACGGCGACCCGGCTCGCCCCGGAGTGCTCGCGCACGTTGGCGAGGGCGCCCCGAGCACTGAGCAGCAGCGCGTCGGCGACCGGCGCGGGGAGGTCACCGGCGTCACCGTGCACCGCCAGCGAACCGACCGTGCCGGGCGGCAGCTCGGCGACCAGCCCGCGCAGCGCGACGACCAACCGCTCGCCCGAGGTGCCGGCGCCCTGCGAGAGGTCGGCGACGACCGTACGCACCTCGGCCAGGGCCGTGCGGGTCGCCTCGGCGGCGGTGGTGATCCGGGCGCGGGCCCGGGCGGGGTCGCGCTCCAGGTCGCGCTCGGCCGCCGACAGCACCAGACCCACCGAGGTGAGGGTCTGACCGACAGAGTCGTGCAGGTCGCGCGCGAGGCGGTTGCGCTCGTCGAGCGCCCCGCTGCGCCGCTGCTCCTCGGCCAGCTCGGCCTGCGCGTCGACCAGCTCGGTGACCAGCCGCCGCTGCTGCTCGGCCTGCGCCTGCAGTGCCCGCGCCGCGGCCACCGTCACCAGCGCCATCACGGTCGGTCCGGCCACCAGGGTCAGGTCGAGGGCGCCGGTGACGCGCGCCCACGCGACCGAGACCAGCACGCCCAGCCCGATCGTGATGCCGGTGGCCGGCCAGGCCGGCAGGGTCCCGAGCACCGCGAAGGCCACCGGCACCGCGCACCACGCGAACGACGGCGCGAGCAGCACCAGCACGACGCAGGCGAGCGTCGAGACGAGCACCAGCGCCGTGCGCCGGCCGCTCCCCGACGGCACCCGCAGCGCCGCCGCCTGGGTCAGCAGCAGGGCCGCGGCCAGGGCCAGCACGAGCAGTCCGCCGTCGGCCATGGTGTGCCGGGTCAGGAACCGCCAGGTCGAGGCGACGACCAGCACCACCAGGCTCGCGAGCAGCAGCCGGTCCAGCGGCACCGGCAGGGCGGCGCGCGTCGACGCCCGCGTCGAGGCACCTGCCGAGCCGGCGCGGTCCCGGCGGCCGGCGCGGCGGCCGTGGACCTGCGTGTCGGCGGGGTTCCCGGGCGGCGCGGCCATGGCCGCGAGCGTACGGATCCGGCGGGCGGGGTGCGTCAACCTTTCGGCTATCCAGCGCTGGCCGCGCGGGTCATGCGGGCGGCCGCGCCCGCGGGGATCGTGGTGGCCAAGGTTCCCGACCCGGAAGGCCGACCCCGATGCGCATGACCCGAATCCCCACCGCCCTCGCCGCCACGAGCCTGGCGGCCGTGGCGCTCACCGCCGCCGTGCCCGGTGCGCAGGCCGCACGCCCCGCCCCGGACCCGGTGCTCCCGACGCAGACGCTCCCGCTCGCCGGGGCCGACGACGGCGCCAAGCTCGAGGGCATCGGGGTCGACCAGCGCCGCGGCACCTACTACGTCAGCGAGACCACCGGCGGCGAGATCCACCGCGGCACGCTGCGCGGCGGCTCGAGCGAGTGGCTGGGCGGCAACGGCACCGACGGTCGCTGGACGGCCCGCGGCGTCACCACCGACCGCGCGGGCAACGTGTACGTCGCCGGCGGCCCCAACGGCATCGACCACCCGGGCGCGCCCGACGTCTGGGTGTACTCCCCCGAGGGCGAGCTGCTCACCGCGCTGCGCATGCCCGGCAGCGACACGTTCGTCAACGACGTGACGATCGGGCCGGACGGCGCCGCGTACTTCACCGACTCCAACGACCCGCGCATCTTCCGCGTCGCCCAGGGCGAGAACGGTTGGGGCGCAACGGTGTTCGCCGACGGGTCGGGTGTCGTGCAGCGTCAGGCCGGCTTCAACCTCGGCGGCATCGTGACGTCGACCGACCGCTCGGCGCTGGTCGTCGCGCAGGGCAACGCGGGCCTGCTGTGGCGGGTCGACCTCGGCACCGGAGAGTTCACCCCGGTCGAGGGCGGCACCGGGCTGAAGGACGCCGACGGCCTGGTGCGCAACGGCACCGAGCTGACCGTGATCCGCAACTTCGAGCGCCGGGTGACCACCCTGCGGCTGAGCCCCGACGGCAGCGCCGCCACCCTGCTCAGCGACCGCGCCACCGACCCCACGCGGGTGCTCACCACCGCGAAGGTGCTGAACGGGCAGCTGCTCGCGGTCGACAGCCGGTTCGACGAGCCGGCCCCCGTCGGCGACCCCGAGGTCGTCGTCCTGCCCCGGCGATGAACCGTCGCGACCTGCTCGGCCTGCTCGCGCTCACCCTTGTCGCAGGGTGCAGCGCGGGCGGGTCGGGCGGCGCCGACCCGGCGGCCAGTGGCTCGGCCGCCACGAGCCGTACGCCCTCGCCGGCTCCCGTGACCGGTCGCGACGACGAGGCCCTGCGGCAGGCCGCCCGCCGCGACGACGTCCCGGCCGCGCAGCGGCTGATCGCCGCCGGCTCCGACGTCAACGCCAAGGACGCAGGCGGCGAGTCGGCCTACCTGATCACCACCGCCGACAACGCCCCCGGCGTGCTCGAGCTGACGCTGCGCAACGGCGCCAGGATCAACGACCTCGACTCCTGGAACGGCACCGGCCTGATCCGCGCCGCCGAGCGCGGGCACGCCCAGATCGTGGGGCGGCTGCTGCGCGCCGGCATCAGCAAGGACCACGTGAACCGCATCGGCTACCAGGCGATCCACGAGGTCGTGTGGCTGGGTGCCGACGACGAGGGGCACATCGACACCACGCGCGTGCTCGTCGCGGGCGGCGTGCAGCTCGACCGGCCCTCCGGCAACGAGCGGCTCACCCCGCTGCAGATGGCCCGCGAGCGGGGCTATCGCACGATCGAGGCGACGCTGGCCGCGGCGAGCACCGCGACCCGGCCCACTGATCCCGACGCCGAGCTGGTGCGTGCGGCGGCCGCGGGCCGGCCCGACCAGGTCGCGCTGGCGCTGCGCGCCGGGGCCGACCTCGCCTCCCGCGACGGGCGCGGGCGGACGGCGTGGGTCGCGTCGCAAGGCCGCGAGGACGTACGTCGGTTGCTGCGGGCGATGGGTGCGTCACCGGGCAGAGTGGGGTCATGACGACCGCACCCCGCTACGACGACCTCAAGGCCGTCCTGGTCAACTGCACCCTCAACCCCGACCCGCAGACCTCGCACACCGGGCGGCTGCTCGACGCGGTCGCGCACCTGATGCGCGGGGCGGGCGTCGAGGTCGAGGAGGTGCACGCCGTGCGCCACGCGATCGCGCCCGGGGTGCAGCCCGACATGAGCGACACCTTCCCCGACGACGCGTGGCCGCAGCTGTGGCCGCTGTTCGACGCGGCCGACATCGTCGTCATCGGCACGCCGCTGTGGCTCGGTGAGGAGAGCTCGGTCTGCCGGCGGATCATCGAGCGGCTCTACGCGATGTCCGGCGAGCTGAACGACCGGGGCCAGTCGATCTTCTACAACAAGGTCGGCGGCGCGGTGATCACCGGCAACGAGGACGGCGTGAAGCACACCGCGATGTCCCTGCTGTTCGCGCTGCAGCACCTGGGCTGCGCGATCCCGCCGCAGGCCGACTGCGGCTGGATCGGCGAGATCGGCCCGGGCCCGTCCTACGGCGACCCGACCGACGACGGCGCCGTCGGCTTCGGCAACGCGTTCACCCGGCGCAACACCACGATCATGAGCTGGAACCTGATGCACCTCGCGGCGACGCTCAAGGCCAACCCGCTGCCGACGTACGGCAACGACCGCACCGCGATCAACGCCGGCGAGACCTTCGGTCACCGCAACCCCGAGCCGCTGCCGCGGCGGTCGTAGGCCCGCTTCTGCGGCCCACCGGCGCGTCGCACCCGTTCGGGCGTTACCGTCAACCGATGGGGGAGCGTCCAGGGTCGTACGAGGTCTCGGAGGGGTCGGTGTCTGCTGACACGCACACCGCGGCGCGCGAGTTCGCGGTGCCGCTGGAGGTCGAGCTGGGGGAGGAGCACAACCTCGCGCGGCTGGCCTGGCGGCGGGCGGAGCAGGACCCCGACCACGTCAGCTTCGAGGTCTTCGACCAGACCTGGCAGCCGATCACCGCGACCGAGCACCGCGACGGCGTCGCGGCCGCGGCCAAGGGCCTGATCGCCTCGGGCGTCGAGCCCGGCGACCGGGTCGCGATCATGGCGGGCACGAGCTACGCCTGGATCCAGCTCGACTGTGCCGTGTGGGCCGCGGGCGGGGCGACCGTGCCGATCTATCCGTCGTCGTCGGCCTCGCAGGTCGAGTGGATCGTGCGCGACTCCGGGGCGCGGCTGGTCGTCGTCGAGACGCCCGAGATGGCGCAGACGGTCGCCGAGGCCGGTGTCGACGTCCCGGTGCTGTGCCTCGACGACGGGGCGGTCGCCGAGCTCACCGCGCGCGGCGCCGACGTCGACGACGCCACCCTGGAGCAGCGGCGCGACGCGGTGACCCTCGACTCGGCCGCGTCGATCATCTACACCTCCGGCACGACCGGGCGCCCCAAGGGCTGCGTGGTGCAGCAGCGCAACCTCGCCGCCGAGGCGCAGGGTCTGCTGTCGCAACCGATCGGGGTCGCGGCCGCGCCCGGGCGGCGGGTGCTGATGTTCCTGCCGCTCGCGCACGTGCTGGCCCGCGCGGTCACGTACGCCACCAGCGAGGGCGGCGCGACCGTCGGCTTCTGGGGCGACTTCGGCACCATCGTCGACAAGTTCGCGAGCTTCCGCCCGCACCTGATCCTCGGGGTGCCGCGGGTGTTCGAGAAGGTGCACGACGGCATCCGCGCCAAGGCCGACGAGGCCGGTGGGGCCAAGGCGGCGATCTTCCGGCGCGCCGAGAAGGTGGCGGCCGACAGCAGCCGGGCGCAGGAGTCGTCCGACACCGGCGGCCCGGGCGCGGGGCGGGCGCTGCGGGCGCAGCACGCCGTCTTCGACCGGCTCGTCTATCGCACCATCCGCGACGCGCTCGGCGGCCAGTGCGACACCGTCATCTCCGGCGGCGGCGCGCTCGGCGCCTCGCTGGCCCACTTCTTCCGCGGGGTCGGCGTGCCGGTCTACGAGGGCTACGGCCTCACCGAGTCGTGCGCCGCCATCACCGTCAACCAGCCGACGATGACCCGCGTCGGGTCGGTGGGGCGGCCGATCGCGGGCAACGCCGTGCGGATCAGCGACGACGGCGAGATCCAGCTGCGGGGCGGCGTGGTGTTCGCGGAGTACTGGCGCAACCCCGAGGCCACGGCTGCCGCGTTCGACGACGGCTGGTTCCGCACCGGCGACCTCGGCACGCTCGACGACGGCTACCTCAGCATCACCGGGCGCAGCAAGGACATCATCGTCACGGCCGGTGGCAAGAACGTCGCGCCCGGGCCGATGGAGGAGGAGCTGCGCGCCCACCCGGTCGTCGGTCACGCGATGGTCGTGGGCGAAGGTCGCCCGTTCGTCGCGGCGCTGGTCACGCTCGACCCCGACGGCGTACGTCGGTGGGCGGCCGAGCACGATCGCGGCGACTCCACCGCCGAGCAGCTGGTCGACGACGACGACCTGCGGGCCGAGGTGCAGCAGGCGGTCGACCGGGCCAGCGCGCTGGTCTCGCGCGCCGAGGGCATCAAGAAGTTCACGCTGCTCGCCGACGACTTCACCGAGGAGACCGGCGAGCTGACCCCCACCCTCAAGGTGAAGCGGCACGTGGTGGAGAAGATGTACGCCGACCAGATCGAGGCGTTGTACGTCCGCTGACGCAGCACCCGACCAGGCAGGATGGGACCCGTTCCCGCCGTGAGCCGAGGAGGCCCGATGAGCACGACCGTTCGCGACAACCCGGAAGAGAACCGCTTCGAGATCCTCGTCGACGACACGGTGGCCGGCTTCGCCGAGTACCGCCTGTCCCCCGACCGGATCGCGTTCACGCACACCGAGGTCGGGCCCGACTACAGCGGCCGTGGTCTGGCCGGTGAGCTCGTCAGCACCGCGCTCGACGAGGTGAAGGGGCGTGGGCTCGCGGTGCTGCCGTTCTGCCCGTTCGTGCGCAAGTACATCGACACCCACCAGGACGACTACCTCGCTCTGGTGCCGGCGGACCAGCGGGACAAGTTCGGGCTCCCGGCCGCCGAGTGACGCCGCGTCGCGTCGCCGTCGTCGGCGGCGGGATCGCCGGGCTGGCGCTGGCGGCGGGGCTCGACCCCGACCGGTTCGAGGTCGTGCTGCACGAGGCCGAGCCGGAGCGCAAGGCGTTGGGCGCCCCGCTCGGGCTGTGGCCCTCGGCCCTGAAGGCCCTCGCCCGCGTCGGCGCCGAGCCGAAGGTCGAGAAGCCGGGCGCCGGGCGGCTGTACTCCATCACGGGCCGGCCGCTCAGCCCGATCACCCGCCCCGGTCTGCTCGCGGTGCCGCGGCCGGAGCTGCTGGCCGGGCTCGAGGCAGTCGTGCCGCCGAGCGTGCGCCGGGTCGAGCAGGCGGTGGCTGACCCCGCCTCGCTGGACGCCGACCTGGTGGTCGGCGCCGACGGGGTGCGCAGCGTGGTGCGCGGCCTGGTGCACCCGCGCGCGGCCGAGCGGGTCGAGACGCCCTATGTCGCGCTGCGCGGGGTCCGCCCGGCGGCGACGCCGTCGCTGGCCGGGGAGTACTGGGGGCGGGGGCTGATCTTCGGCCTGATGTCGTTCGGCCCGTCGGGGTCGAAGCGGGAGTACTGGTTCACCACGCACCGCAGCGACCTGGGTCCCGAACCCCTCGACGCCGCAACGGTTCTCGCGGAGGCGCGCGAGCGTTTCGCCGGCGCGGCGCGGGTCGTCCGCGGCGCGCTGGAGCAGGCCGGACCCGACACGATCGCGACCCGCCTCTGGGTCGCGCCGCCGCTCCCGACGTACGTCCGCGGCCGGTACGTCGTCGTCGGCGACGCCGCGCACGCCGCCACCCCCAACCTCGGCCGCGGAGCCTGCGACGCGATCGTCGACGCGGTGACCCTGGCCGAGACGCTCAACGCCGAGGGCGACCTGCGCCGGTGGCAGGCCAAGCGGCTCCCGCTGACCCAGGCCGCCCGCGCCACCGCCGGCACGGTCATGCGCGCGGTCACCCGCTCGTGAGGTGAGCCGGAGCTGCGTGGCTCACGGCCGCCCCGTGACGCTCGCGCGGCGGCTTTACTCTGGGGCGCCTGGTGCGCCAGGCCGGGCGACGCTCGGGCGTGGGGTTCGCCTCCCCTGACCTGACTTCGCCGGGGCTCTTCGTTGGGGCACGTCATGCACCACCGCGAGGTGGTGCACGGGGTGCGCCACGAGGGGGGTGGCGCACCACACGCCCCAGAGTAAAGCGGCTGCGAGGCTTCTCCTTGGGGCGACGAGCACGGCGGCCGCGACGCCTTCGCGGCGCCGCGCCCTCACACCGTGGCGGGCAGCACCTGGAAGCCGCGGAGCACCCGGGTCTTGCGGCGCTGGGCGCCGGGGAGCACCTGCAGGTCGGGGAAGCGCTCGTAGAGCGCCCGCAGCGCCACCTCGCCCTCGAGCCGCGCGAGCGAGGCGCCGAGGCAGTAGTGGCGGCCGGCGGAGAAGGCCATGTGGTCCTTGGCGTTCTCGCGGGTGACGTCGAAGGTGTTGGGGTCGGTGAACACCTCGGGGTCGCGGTTGGCGCCGGCGAGCACGGTGGTCACGACCACGCCCGGCCGCAGGTCGACCCCCGCGATCGTCGTGGCCTTGTCGACCTTGCGCCCGGTCAGCAGCACCGGCGGATCGAAGCGCAGCACCTCGTCCACGGCGTTGGACCAGCGCTCCGGCTCGGCCTTGAGCAGCTCGCGCTGCTCGGGGTGGTCGTGCAGCAGCGCGATGGCGTTGCTGAGCAGGTTGACCGTGGTCTCGAAGCCGGCGGCCAGCACCAGCCCGGCCGTCGCCTTGAGCTCGACCAGGTTGAGCCCGCCCTCCTCGTCGCGGGTGGCGGCGAGCTTGCTCATCAGGTTGTCGCCGGGGTTGCGGCGCAGGTTCTCCAGGTGCTGGTCGAGCCAGGTGTCGAACTCGGTCAGCCCGTTGTCGACGCTGCGGAACATCTTCCACGACAGCCCCATGTCGAGGCTCGGCGCGGCGGCGCTGCCGAACCCACGCACGAGGTCCTGGTCCTGCGGCGGCACACCGAGGATCTCGGTGATCATCGCGACCGGCAGCCGCGAGCAGTACGCCTCCACCAGCTCGACCTGGTCGGCCCCGCTGGCCGCGATCTCGTCGAGCAGGCCGGCCGCGATCTCCTCGACCCGGCCGCGCAGCGCCTCGACGGCCTTCACCGTGAAGACCTTGGTGACCAGCTTGCGATAGCGGGTGTGGTCGGGTCCGTCGACCGCGAGCAGCGACGGCGGCTGCACCGGGTGCAGCGTCTCGGTCTTGGTCCAGTCGAGGATGCGCGCGATCGCCGGGTTGTCGGGAGCGGGGAAGCCGGCCTTGACGTCGGGCGAGCTCAGCACCTCCCGGCATACCTCGTGCGTGGCGGTCAGATAGGCCAGGTCGGTGCGCACCAGCCGCCCCCGCCCCCGGATCTCGTCGAACAGCCCCGCGAGGTCGGGCGTCGCCACGTGCCGCGACTCGGCGACCAGGCGGGCCTGGATGTCACCCCGCTTCTCGGACATGCGCAGGACCTGGCGGGGCAGGGCGTGCTCGACGCTCCAGCGGACGGCAGGACGGACGGTGGTCGTCATCAGGCTCACACGCATAACTTACGCTCCCGAAAGTTAGCCCGTCAGGAAATCTGCGGAACGGATGTGACGAACGCCGCTTCCACCTGCCGAACGTTGCGCCCCATGACCGATCGGTAACGCCCATCCTGGTGCGCATGTCGCAGCAGCACCTGGTTTTCGACGTCACCGAGGACGGCCGCGCCGCCACCGAGCCGCTCCGCGAGGACATCCGCCTCCTCGGCGGACTGCTCGGCGACGTCCTGCGCGAGCAGGAGGGTGAGCGCGTCTTCGACCTGGTGGAGGAGGCGCGCACCCGCGCCTTCGCCGTGCGCCGTCAGGAGGTCGACCGCGCCGGGTTCGCCGAGCTGCTCGACGGGCAGACCACCCGCGACGCGCTGCACGTCATCCGCGCCTTCAGCCTGTTCGCGCTCCTGGCCAACCTCGCCGAGGACCTGCACCGCGAGCGGCGCCGCGCCCTGCACGTGGCGTCCGACGACCCCGCCCCCGACGGCTCGCTCGCCGCCACGTTCGCCAAGCTGCGCGCCGACGGCCCCGCCCCCGAGGTCGTCGCCGACACCCTGCGCGACGCCGAGATCGTCCCGGTCATCACCGCCCACCCCACCGAGACCCGGCGCCGCACCGTCTTCGACGCGCAGAGCCGCATCAAGGAGCGGATGCGCACCCGTGAGCGCATGACCCTCTCCGAGCAGGAGGAGCGGGATGCGTTGCGCGACATCAAGATCCAGATCCTCACCCTGTGGCAGACCGCGCTGATCCGGCTGCAGCGGGTGCAGATCCGCGACGAGATCGAGGTAGGCCTGCGCTTCTTCGAGGCGTCGCTGTTCGAGGTCCTGCCGCAGCTCAACGCCCGGGTGCGCCGCGAGCTGAACGAGATCTACCCCGGCCTCGACCTGCTGCCCGAGCCGCTCCTGCGCGCGGGATCCTGGATCGGCGGCGACCGCGACGGCAACCCCGGCGTCGACGCCGACGTCGTGCGCACCGCCTCCTCCCGCGCCGCGCAGACCGCGCTGACCCACTACCTGCGCCAGCTCGCCGACCTGGAGACCAGCCTCTCCATGTCCGTACGCATGTCGCCGGTCAGCGACGAGCTGCTCGCTCTCGCAGCCCGCAACACCGGCGACTCCCGCGACGACGAGCCGTACCGCCAGGCGGTGCGCTGGGCGCGCGGGCGGCTGCAGCAGACGTACGTCCGGTTCTTCGGCGCCATCCCCGAGGGCGCGAAGCAGGTGGACGGTGCGACGGCGTACGAGACGCCCGAGGAGCTGCTGGCCGACCTCGACGTCATCGACGCGTCGCTGCGCTCGCGCGGCGACGACCTGATCGCCGACGACCGCCTGCTTCGTCTGCGAGAAGCGTTGCGGTCGTTCGGGTTCCACCTCTACGGCCTCGATCTTCGTCAGAACTCCGACGTGCACGAGGAGACGATCTCCGACCTGTTCGCGTGGGCCGGCGTGCACCCCGACTACGCCTCGCTCGAGGAGGACGCGAAGGTCGAGCTGCTCGTCGCCGAGCTCGCCTCGCGTCGGCCGCTCGTGGGGCGCGGCGCGGAGTTCTCCGAGCAGACCACGCGCGAGCTCGCGATCACCGCGGCGGCCGCGGAGGCGGTGCGCACGTTCGGGCCCGAGGCGGTGCCGAACTACGTCATCAGCATGTGCACCAGCGTCTCCGACCTGCTGGAGTGCGCGGTGCTGCTGAAGGAGGCGGGGCTGCTCGACCCCGGCGACGGCGCGGCCACCTGCCCGGTCAACATCGTGCCGCTGTTCGAGACCATCGAGGACCTGCAGGTGTCGGCGACCACGCTGCGCGCGGCGCTCGCGGTGCCGGTCTATCGCCAGCTCGTCGACTCCAAGGGTGGCCTGCAGGAGGTCATGCTCGGCTACAGCGACTCCAACAAGGACGGCGGCTACCTCGCGGCGAACTGGGCGCTCTACCGCGCCGAGCTCGACCTGGTCGAGGTCGCCCGCGAGCAGGACGTGCGGCTGCGGCTGTTCCACGGCCGCGGCGGCACCGTCGGTCGCGGCGGCGGCCCCAGCTACGAGGCGATCCTGGCCCAGCCGCCCGGCGCGGTGCAGGGCTCGCTGCGGCTGACCGAGCAGGGCGAGATCATCGCGGCGAAGTACGCCGAGCCGCCGCTGGCCACCCGCAACCTGGAGGCGCTGGTGTCGGCGACGCTGGAGTCGTCGCTGCTGGACGTCGAGGGTCTCGGCGACACCGCCGCGGCCTACGCCCACCTGGACGAGATCGCCGCTCTGGCGAGGACGGCGTACGCCGAGCTGGTCCACGACACACCGGGATTCGTCGACTACTTCAAGGCCTCGACCCCCGTCGCGGAGATCGGCGACCTCAACATCGGGTCGCGCCCGGCGTCACGCAAACCGACCGAGCAGATCTCCGACCTGCGGGCCATCCCGTGGGTGATGAGCTGGTCGCTGTCGCGGGTGATGCTGCCGGGGTGGTACGGCACCGGCACCGCCCTCGAGCAGTGGGTCGGCGAGGACGCCGAGCGGCTCGCGACGCTGCGCGACTACTACGCCCGCTGGCCGTTCTTCCAGACCGTGATGTCCAACCTGGCCCAGGTCATGGCCAAGTCCGACCTCGGGATCGCCGAGCGCTACTCCCGGCTGGTCGACGACGAGGCGCTGCGCGAGCGGGTGTTCGGCAAGATCGTCGACGAGCACGCCCGCACGGTGCGGATGTTCGCGGCCGTGACCGGCCACGACGACCTGCTGTGGGACAACGCCGCGCTCAAGCGCTCGGTGTTCAACCGGTTCCCCTACCTCGAACCGCTGAACCACCTGCAGATCGAGCTGCTGCGCCGATACCGCGCCGGCGACGAGGACCCGCAGGTGCGCCGCGGCATCCTGCTGACGATGAACGGCCTCGCCACCGCGCTGCGCAACTCCGGCTGACCGCGCCCCGAGCCGGCCGATGTCATACCTAGGTCGTACGCGGGTCTGGACTCGCGGCCGATGTGCAACCTCACCGGGGCTGAGACCGTCGTAAGGACGGTCGCGCAGGGCGGCCGCGCCGCCACCCCGGGGAGACCAAGGCCGTGCTCGACCAGCTGAACCAGCTCATCACCGACCACGCCGCCGCGGCCTGGGTGCTGCCGGTGATCTTCTCGTTCGCGATGCTCGACGGGCTCTTCCCGCCGCTGCCGAGCGAGTCGTTGCTCATCGCGCTCGCCGCGGTCGGCGCCGCCTCGGGCGCCCCCAACCTGGTCGCCCTCGCCGTCGTCGCGGCGGTGGGCGCGTGGCTCGGCGACAACCTGGCGTACGCCATCGGCCGGCGCATCGACGCCGACCGGCTGTCCGCCCGCTCGCCTCGGGTGGCCCGCGGGCGGGTGTGGGCCGAGCAGCAGCTGGAGCGCCGCGGCGGCGTGATCATCCTGGTCGCGCGCTACATCCCGGTCGGCCGGGTCGCGGTGAACCTCACGGCCGGCAGCACGGGGTACGGCCGGCGACGGTTCGCTGGGCTGACCGCGCTGTCGTGCGCGACGTGGGCGACCTACTCCGTCGCGCTCGGGGCGCTCGCCGGTCACTGGGTCAAGGAGAACCCGCTCGTCGGGGCTGCGGTCGGCATCGCGCTCGCGGTCACCGTCGGGCTGCTCATCGAGCGGGTGCTGGCGCGGGTGCTGCCGACGCCTGCCGAGCCGGCCGAGCCTCAGACCGCGCCGGCCGCGACCGACACCGCCGGCGAGGCCGGCGAGGCCGGCGGGGCCAACGGGGCCAACGGGGCGGGTGAGACGGCCCGGCGGCAGGTGTCGGCCGGCGCCTGAGGTCCCACCTGGGGGTGTGGTCCGCAGCCGTGCGGGTGTCGTTGACTTGCCGCCATGGCCAAGAAGATTGCGTTCCTCACTGCAACCGAAGGCATCGAGCGGGTGGAGCTCACCGACCCCTGGGATGCCGTCTCGAAGGCCGGCCACGAGCCGAGCCTGCTCTCCACCGAGGAGGGTCAGGTGCAGACCTTCGACCACCTCGACAAGGCGGACAAGAAGGACGTCGACACGGTGGTCGGCGACGCGAGCATCGACGACTACGACGCGCTCGTGCTGCCCGGCGGGGTCGCGAACCCCGACGCCCTGCGCACCGACCCGGCCGCGGTCGCGTTCGTGCGCGAGTTCCTGCTGTCGGGCAAGCCGGTCGCGGCGATCTGCCACGCGCCCTGGACCCTCATCGAGGCCGACGTCGTGCAGGGCAAGCAGCTGACGTCGTGGCCGAGCCTGGAGACCGACCTGCGCAACGCCGGCGCGTCGTGGGTCGACCAGGAGGTCGTCATCGACGGCAACCTGATCACCAGCCGCAACCCTGACGACCTGCCGGCCTTCAACGAGGCGCTGCTCGACGCGGTCGGCAGCAACGGCACGGGCACCCAGACCAGCGTGGGCTGAGCCGGGCCGGTCGCGCGCGGAGCGCGAGGGCGTACGTGCTCATCGGGCCCCGCGAGACACCCGAAAGATGAGCGAGGCGGACAGGCATGCCTGTCCGCCTCGCTCATGCTTGAGGTTGTCGCCTCGCTCAGTGCACGACGACCGGCGGCCGGGCCTCGCCCTCGTCGTCGAGCAGGTGCGACTTCTCGCGCTTGCGCGGCAGCATCGCCGCGGGCACGAGGGTCAGCGCGACGAGGATCGCGGCGACCCAGAAGGTCTGGGCGAACGCGTCACCGGCCTGCGCCAGACCCTGGGCGACGACCTGCGAGCCGCCCATCCGCTCGGTGAGCGCCGGGTCGGCGTGCGTGGCCATCGCGGGGCCGGCGAGCGGGCGGTCGGCGATGTTGTTGGTGAGGACGACCGACATGATCGCCACGCCGACCGAGCTCGCGATCTGCTGGACGATGTTCAGCAGGGTCGAGCCGCGCGCCACCTCGTGGTGGGTGAGCGTCTTCAGCGCGGAGGTCATCAGCGGCATCATCGTGGCGCCCATGCCGAGGCCGAGCACGAACAGCACCGCGACGAGGTAGGTGTAGGACGTGTCCGACCCGACCTGAGTCAGCGCGAACATGCCGCCGACGATCAGCACCAGGCCGACCGGCACGATGCGGCCCACCGGCAGCTTGTCGGCGAGGGCGCCCGCGATCGGCATGGTCAGCATGGCGCCGATGCCCTGCGGGGCGACCAGCAGACCGGCGTCGAGGGTCGACTCACCGCGCACCGACTGGAAGTACGTCGGCACCAGCAGCAGACCCCCGAAGAAGGCCGCGGCGAACAGGAACATGGTGACGGTCGCGACCGTGAGGTTGCGGTTCTTGAACAGCCGCAGGTCCAGCAGCGGGTGCGCGGGCCGGAAGGAGTGCAGCACGAACGCCACGATCAGCGCGGCGCCGATGACCATCGTGATGAGCACCTCTGCGTCGAAGATGGTGCCGGCCTCGGGGATCGTCGAGACGCCGTAGAGGAACAGCGCCAGACCCGGCGACATCAGCAGCAGCCCGGTGAGGTCGAGCGTCTCGGACGGCTCGACCGAGTCGGCGGGCAGCACGACCCAGGCGTAGACGAGGGCCAGGATGCCGATCGGGACGTTGATCAGGAAGATCCAGTGCCAGCTCTGGTTCTCGATGAGGTAGCCGCCCAGGATCGGGCCGAGGATCGGGCCGAGCAGCATCGGCACACCGAGGATCGCCATCAGGCGGCCCATCCGGTCGGGGCCGGCGGCGCGGGTCATGATCGTCATGCCGAGCGGCATGAGCATGCCGCCACCGAGGCCCTGGAGCACGCGGAAGGCGATCAGCATCTCGATGGAGCCCGCGGCGGCGCACAGGGCGGAGCCGGCGGTGAACAGCGCGACGGCGAGCAGGTAGAGGCGCTTGGTGCCGAAGCGGTCGGCGGCCCAGCCGGTCAGCGGGATGACCGTGGCGAGGGCGAGCGTGTAGGCGGTGACGGTCCACGCGACGGTGGAGTACGCCAGCGGCTGCGCGGGGTCGGTCGCGAACTCGGTCTGGAAGACCGGCAGCGCGACGTTGACGACGGTGATGTCGAGGATCGACATGATCGCGCCGAGGACGACGACACCGGCGACCTTGAGCACGGCGCCGTCGATCTTGTCCGGATACTCCGGCGGGGCAGCGGTAGACATGCTTCTCCAAAGGGAGGCGAAGGGATTCCGCGGAGTGACGGGAGCCGCGGGCAGGGTGATACGACGCCGTATCACTCTGAGAGTACTTCAGCCCCAAGGGTGGAGCGCCAACCAATATTCCGGCCGAGGGCGTACGTCGGGTGTCGGTGCGGACAGTCGCGGACACCGGCGACCAGCGACTGGCGACCGGATGGGGAGGGCTACTGCTGGTCGGCGGCGAACCAGGCCGCGACCTCCGGGTCGAGCCCGGGCACCTCGACCATGCCGCCGCCCGAGCGCAGCGATTGGGTCGCGGCGACACCGGCCGCGACCGCCTGACGCGCCGCGACCGGCGAGGTCTCGGTCGGGCCGCCGTCGCGGGCGAAGCGCACGAACTCGGCGACCAGCAACGGGTCGGCGCCGCCGTGCCCCTCGTCGTCGCCGCCGACCTCGATGACCCGGTCGGGGTCGGCGTACGTGTCGGTCCGGCGGTCCCAGATCCGCACCTGCGCGCCGGGCCCGTCGCCGACGTTCTCGAGCCGGCCGGCGGTGCCGATGACGGTGTAGCTGCGCCAGTAGTCCGGCGTGAAGTGGCACTGCTGGTAGGACGCGAGCACCCCGCCGTCGAGCACCAGGTTGGCCATCGAGATGTCCTCCACGTCGAGCACCGGCGCGAGGTCGCGCTGCGCGGTCGGCGGCCAGGTGCCGACGTCGTACCAGTCGCGCAGCCGCCGGTCGGAGTTGTCGCGGCGGGAGTCGACGTCGCCGTAGACCGACAGGCTCCCGACGGCGGCGGCCGAACGCGTGAATCCGCCTGCGAGCCAATGGATCACGTCGATGTCGTGGGCGCCCTTCTGCAGCAGCAGCCCGGTCGTGTTGCGCCGGTCGGCGTGCCAGTCGTGGAAGTAGAAGTCGCCGCCGGCCGACACGAAGTGCCGCACCCACACCGCCTTCACGTCGCCGATCGCGCCGGCCCGGATCGCCTCGCGCATCGCGGTGACCACCGGCATGTGCCGCATGTTGTGACCGACATACAGGCGGGTACGCGTGCGCCGGGCGGTCTCGAGGATCGCGTCGGCGTCGGCCACCGTCGTCGCGATCGGCTTCTCGAGGAACGTCGGCAGCCCCGCCTCGAGCGTGGCGGTCGCGTGGTCACGGTGCAGGTGGTCGGGCGTGAGCAGCAGCACGGCGTCGACGTCGTCGCGGGCGTCGGTGAGCAGCGCGTCGAGGTCGGGCACGGTGCGCACGCCCGGGACGAGCTCGGCGGCGCGCTCGCGGGCGGCGGCCAGCGGGTCGGCGACGACGGTGACCCGGCTTCCCTCGCCGGGGCGGTGGGCGGTGGTCGCGAGGTTGGCGCGCAGGCCGAAGCCCACGAGGCCGAGGCGCAGGTCGGTCATTAGGTGCTGGCTCCCAGCGGTTCGAGGGGGCGTGCGGACGGGACGAATCTAACGAATCCACCTGGACGCGTGTGCGCAACTGTGCAAGATTGGTGACTCAAACGATCAGATCTGCTCACCCGTACGGAGGTCGCGCATGAGCCCCGCGTCCAGCCACACCAGCACCGAGATCGCCACCCAGCCCGATGACTGGGCGCGCGCGGTCGCGCGGGTGCCCTCGCTCGTCGACGTGCTGCCGCGCGCGGGGGAGCGGGTGGCGACCATCGGCTGCGGGACGTCGTGGTTCATGGGCCAGGCGTACGCCGCCCGCCGCGAGGAGCTGGGGCAGGGCGTGACCGACGCGTTCGCCGCCTCCGAGCACCACCTCGCGCGCGGCTACGACCGGGTCGTCGTGATCAGCCGGTCGGGCACGACCAGCGAGGTCGTCGACGTCGTCCGCGAGCTGCGCGCCGCCGGCACGCCGCACGTCGCGTTCGTGGCCACGCCCGGCACCGAGATCGCCGAGCTGGCCGAGCACACCGTGCTGATGGACGACGTCGACGAGGAGTCGGTCGTCCAGACTCGTTTCGCCACCACGACCCTGACGATCCTGCGCGCCGCGATGGGCGAGAACCTGACGCCCGCGATCGACGAGGCGCGCGCGGTGCTGGAGGCCCCGGAGGCCGAGGTGCTCGGCGCGCTGGTCGAGGCCGACCAGATCAGCTTCGTCGGCCGCGGCTGGACCGTCGGCCTCGCCAACGAGGCGGCGCTGAAGCTGCGCGAGTCGAACCAGATGTGGGTCGAGGCCTACCCCGCGATGGAGTACCGCCACGGCCCGATCAGCATCGCCGAGCCGGGCCGCGTCGTGTGGGCGATCGGCGAGGTGCCCGAGGGCCTCGCCGACGACGTCGCCGAGACCGGCGCGCACTTCGAGCACCGCGACGCCGACCCGATGGCCGAGCTGGTGCGCGTGCACCGCCTGTGCGTCGCCCGCGCCGCCGCCCGCGGCCTCGACCCCGACCGCCCCCGCAACCTCAGCCGCTCGGTGATGCTGGACAGCTGACCCCGTCGCGCGGGTCGAGCGGGCCGGAGCGAGTCGCCCACAAGCTGGTCGAGTAGGCCGAGCCGCTGGGCGAGGCCGTATCGAGACCCCCACCACGCTGGTCGAGCGCCGCCCTGAGTAGCGCGAGGGACGAGCGCGTATCGAAGGGTAGGGCGAGCCGCTAGGCGAGCCCGTATCGAGACCACGTCACCTACTCGTGTGCTGACCGAAAGACGCCGGGAGGCGTGAGTACGCCTGGGGTGACGTCGGATTCGCGAGTCGCCGATGGCGTACGGCGCCAGAGTGGTCACTAACTATCAGACTGGTCGGTTGCAAGTGACCAGTCTGGGTGATTCTGGCCAGTCCGGGGGGTCGGTCCTGACCCGACCCCACGATCTCGACACGACAGTGCGTTGTTGACACAAAGGGCTGCTACAGCACGCACGTCTGTCAACAACGCCAGTCCGTGTCAACAACGTCGGGCTCTGTCAGAAACGTCGCCACGGTGAGCCGTCAGACCAGGCCGACCAGGCACCGGCTCCCGCTTCCCGGCGCCTTTCGGTGACCACAGAGGGAGCCGACGGGTCTCGATACGGCCTCCGCTGCGCTCCGGCCTACTCGACCGCCGTGGAAGGGGGTCTCGATGCGGCCTCAGCTAGCGCTCCGGCCTACTCGACCGCCGTGGAAGGGGGTCTCGATGCGGCCTCCGCTGCGCTCCGGCCTACTCGACCAGCTTCAAGAGAGCCGCTCGACCACCGTGGTCGGCCGGCCTACTCCACCAAGGTCGTGGGTTCCAGGGCGAGCAGCTGTTGGAGGCGGGCGGCCTCGGCGGTGATGGCGTCGCGGCCGGCGCCGAGGTAGCGGCGGGTGTCGACGGTCCGGTGCTCCCGCAGCGACGTCTGCATCGCCTCGGTGAAGACCTGGTTCAGGTGGGTGGCGATGTTGACCTTGCGCATGCCCGCGCGCACGGCGGCGACGAGCCCCGCGTCGGGCACGCCGGAGGAGCCGTGCAGCACGAGCGGGACGGGTACGCCCTCGCGCAGCCGCGCGATCAGGTCGACGTCGAGCTCGGCGGTGCGCGAGGTCATGGCGTGCGAGCTGCCGACCGCGACCGCCAGCGCGTCGACCCCCGTGTCGGCGACGAACTGCGCGGCGTCCGCCGGGTCGGTGCGCACGCCCGGCGCGTGCACGCCGTCCTTGCCGCCGACCTCGCCCAGCTCGGCCTCGACGCTGACCCCCGCGTCGTGGCAGCGCTGCACGACGCGCGCGGTCGCCTCCCGGTTCTGCTCGTCGGGGAGGCGCGAACCGTCGTACATCACCGACGTGAGGCCGAGCTCGACGGCCTCCCGGACGAGGTCCTCGTCCTCGGCGTGGTCGAGGTGCACGACGACCGGCTGCTCGCTGGCGCGCGCGACCGCGAGGGTCGCGGCGGCGATCGGTGCCAGCGCCCCGTGATAGCGCACGGCGTTCTGCGAGATCTGCATGACCACAGGCAGATTCGTGTGCGCGGCGGCCGCGGCGTACGCCTCGGCGTGCTCGATCTGGATGACGTTGAACGCCGCGATCGCACCCCGCGTCGTCGTCGCCAGCAGCTCGGTCAGGTTGGCCAGGGTCATCAGGCGATCTCCTCGATCTCGACACGGGGGAGCAGGCGGGCGACGTCGGCGGGGTCTACGGCGCCGGCGACGGGCTGCAGCACCGCGGCGGCCGACCAGGCGACCCCCGTGCGCAGGGTCTCGGCCCAGGCGTCCCGCCCAGTCGGTACGCCCTCGGCCAGTCCCGCAGCCAGCGCGGCGGTGAGTGCGTCGCCGGCACCAGTTGCGTTGCCCTGCAACGGTTCTGGCAACCGTCCAACCAGCCGTATGCCATCGCCGGACACCAGCGTCAGCCCCGCCGCACCGTCGGAGACGATTGCGGCGCCGGCACCGTCACCGACCAGTCGCTCGGCGAGCTCGGCTGCGGACGGCGCGGCCGAGGCGTCGAACCCCAGCATCGCTGCCGCCTCGGCACGGTTCGGCTTCACGAGCGCCGGGCCGTGCGCCAGGGAGTCGCGCAGCACCGGTCCGCGCAGGTCGAGCACCGCCGGCACGGCCAGGGCGTCGGCCGTCTCGACGCACCGCACGACCGCCGCCACGGCAGCGTCAGGAAGGCTGCCGCTGATCGTGAGAACCCTTGCACCAGAGAGAGATTGAGCGACGACTTGGATCACCAGGTCGCGGTCGTCGCGACCCCACGGCAGCCCCGGCTCGTTGAGCACCGTCGCCTCGCCGGCGTCGTCGACCACGGTGACCGAGCGGCGGGTGCGGCCAGGCAGCCGGAGCAGCCGATGGCGCACGCCGCGGGCGTCGAGATCGGCCGCGAACCGGTCGGCGTCGTCCGCACCGACCGGGCAGACGGCCACGCACTCCTGCCCCATGGTCGTGAGCACCGCCGCGGTGTTGACCCCCTTGCCGCCCGCCTGCTCGCGCACCGCGCCAACCGGGTGCGAGCCGCCGACCTCGAGCGCCCCGACGCGATAGGTCACGTCGACCGCGGGGTTGGGCGTGAGCGTGACGATCACGCGACGCCTCCGGCCTCGAGCGACAGCAGCGCCGCTCCGAGCGAGCCGGCCCGGTCGCCGAGCGACGCGGGCGCCACCGCCGGTCGCATGGCCGGGGCCAGCCGTGCGTGCACCGCCTCGCGCAACGGGTCGAGCAGCAGGTCGCCCGCCCGCACGAGACCGCCACCGACGAGCACCAGCTGCGTGCCGTTGGCGGCGACGACGGGCGAGATGACCGCGGCCAGGGCCTCGATCGCGTTGTGCCACAACGAGATTGCTTGTTGGTCTCCTGCGGCGACGAGTCGCGCGACCTCGGCCGCGTCCCCGCCGCGGCCGGTCAGCGCCGACCACCGACGCCCGATCGCCCCCGCGCTCGCCACCGTCTCGAGGCACCCGCGGAGACCGCAGGCGCACGGGTCGCCGTCGGGGTCGACCACCACGTGCCCGATCTCGCCGGCCCACGGCCGCCCGTGCCACAGCCGACCGCCGACGAGCTGGGCCGCGGCGACGCCGGTGCCGAGCGGCACGAACAGCACCTCGGTGCACCCCTGCGCCGCCCCCAGTCGCGCCTCGGCGAGCAGCCCGCAACGCACGTCGTGCCCGACGACGAACGGCAGCGACAGGTGCTCGCCGAACGCCCGCTGCAGGTCCAGGTCGTGCCACCCGAGGTTGGCGGAGCGCACGCCGACCTGGCGCTGCTCGTCGACGATGCCCGGCACCCCGATGCCGACCCGCGCCGGCCGCACCTCGCCCGGCCCGCCGGGCTCACGCACCTCGCCGGGCCCACGGGCCTCGCTCGGGCCGCCGGACTCACCCCCACCCCGCTCGACCAGCGAGGTGACGATGTCGGCGAGAGCCGGCCCCAGACGTACGGACGCGTCTGCCGGAGTCGGCCGCGTGTCCTCGGCGAGCACGTCACCGGACCTCGTCAGCAGCACCGACTTGATGCGGGTCCCGCCCACGTCGATGCCGACGACCACGTCCGTCACGGGCGCCAGTCTTCCAGGTGGGTGACGGGGGGCTCAGTGGAAGTACTGCGCACCGTTGATGTCGATGACCGCGCCGTTGACATAGCTCGCCAGGTCGGACGCGAGCCACACCGCGGCGCCCGCCACGTCGAGCGGCGTGCCCGCGCGGCCGGCCGGGATGTCGCGGATCGTCGCGGCCTTGGAGTCGGCCGTGGTGAACGTGTCGTGGAACGGCGTGGCCTCGATGAATCCCGGGGCCAGCGCGTTGACCGTGATGCCGCGCGGCGCGAGCTCCTTCGCCAGCGCGCGGGTGAAGCCGAAGATGCCGGCCTTGGCGGTGGCGTACGCCAGGGCGCCCGGGTGCCCGCCGGTGTGCCCGGCGAGCGAGGCCAGGTTGACGATCCGGCCGGTGCCATCGCGCAGGTGCGGCAGCGCCGCGTGGCTCACGAGGAACGTGCTGTCGAGGTTGACCGTCAGGATCTCGCGCCACTGCGCGAGCGTGAGGGTGTCGAGCGTGGCGCGGCGCACGAGCCCGCCGATGTTGTTGACGACGATGTCGAGTCCGCCGAGCTCGGCAGCCGCCTCGCCCACCGACCGCTCGACCGCGGCCTCGTCGGCGCTGTCGAGCTGCACCGCCACCGGCCGGCCCGCCGGGCCACCGAGCGCGGTCAGCGCCTCCTCGGTGGGCGGGTGGCTGCGATAGGTGATCGCGACGCGCGCCCCCGCGTCGGTGAGCGCAGCGGCCACGGCGGCGCCGATGCCGACCCCGCCGCCGGTGACGAGCGCGGTGCGTCCGGTCAGGTCGAGGATCATGCAGGCATCGTCGCAGCCGATCCGCCCGCGCGGGCGCGTTGCCCGCGGCTCCCAGGCAGACTGGTCGCCGTGACCCGCCCGCTCATCCTCGCCGTCGCCGGTGTCTCCGCCGAGGCCATCCGATCCGTGCTCGAGGACCGTTACTCCGGGGACTACGAGGTGCTCATCGTCGGTGACGCCGACACCGCCCGTGCCGAGTGCGTACGTCGGGCGCGGGCGGGCCAGCCCGTCGCCCTGCTCGTGTGCGAGTGCGTGGTGCCCGGCGGCACCGCGGCGCAGGTGCTGACCGCGCTGCACCAGGTCGTGCCGACCGCGCGGCGGCTGTGCGTGCTGCCGGCGAGCGACTTCGGGCGGATGGTCGAGGAGGTGCGCCAGGCGATGCTCGACGGCTGCTACGACGCCTATCTCGGCGTGCCGCGCGGACCGCGCGACGAGGAGTTCCACCAGGCGGTGAGCGAGCTGCTGAGCGACTGGGGCTGGTCGGCCGCGCGCCCGGTGGTCGACGCCGTGCGCATCGTCGCCGACACCGACTCGGCCGAGCTCGCCCGCATCCGCGACTACCTGTCGCGCACCGGCGTGCCGAGCTCGGTCTACTCCTCCTGCTCCGAGCAGGGGCAAGAGGTGCTCGCTGACGTCGAGATCGACGGTCCCGCAAGGCTTCCCGTGATCGACACGTTCGGGCGCGGCACCCTCGTGCAGCCGTCCGTGGCCGACCTCGCGGCGGCGATGTACGGCGCGCCGTCCGACATCCCCGAGGGCACCGTGGCGGACGTGCTGGTGGTGGGCGCGGGGCCGGCGGGGCTCGCCGCGGCGGTCTATGCCGCCTCGGAGGGGTTGTCGACGGTGGTGGTCGACGCCGACGCGATCGGTGGCCAGGCCGGCACCAGCTCGATGATCCGCAACTACCTCGGCTTCCCGCGCGGCATCTCCGGCATGCGGCTCGCGCAGCGTGCGCGCATGCAGGCGTCGCGGTTCGGGGCGCGCTTCTTCGCCGCGCTGCCGGTGACCGGCATCGAGCCCGAGGGGCAGCACCAGCACGCGTGGGTCGGCGGCACCCGCATCTGCGCCTGGTCGGTGATCATCGCGAGCGGCGTGAAGTATCGGCGTCTCGGCGTCGCGCCGCTCGAGGAGCTGGTCGGGCTCGGCGTGCACTACGGCGCCGCGACCAGCGCCGCGCAGGAGATGACCGGCAAGCACGTGCACGTCGTGGGCGGCGGCAACTCGGCCGGGCAGGCGGCGGTGCACCTGGCGAGGTACGCCGCGTCGGTGACCATCGTCGTACGGCGGGCTGGGCTGGCCGAGACCATGTCGGACTACCTCGTGCGGGAGATCCGCTCCAACCCGCTCATCACGGTGCGCGGCTCGACCGAGGTGACCGACGGCGGCGGCACCGGCCGGCTGGAATGGATCGAGCTGACCGGGCCCGACGGCGCCGAACGGGTCGAGACGAGCGGGCTGTTCCTGCTGCTCGGGGCGAGCCCGCACGTCGACTGGGTGCCAGACACGGTCGCGCGCGACGAGCGCGGATACCTGCTGACCGGCCGCGACGTGCCGAAAGACCATTGGCGAGAAGGCATTCCGCCCGCCAACCTCGAGACCACGGTGCCGGGAATCTTCGCCGCCGGAGACGTACGCGCCGGGTCGATGAAGCGTGTCGCGTCGGCTTCGGGGGAGGGCGCGTCGGCGATCCCCCTGGTGCATGCCCACCTCGCGGCGCTGCGCGAGACACTGGCTGACAGCAACCCCCACGGGAGGCCGAGATGAGCAACGAGGAGCGCGACCCGCAGGAGGTCGTGGGCGAGCCGATGCACGACGCGAAGGACGTGCTGGTGCTGGCGCCGCGCGAGGTTCCGCTGGGCGGGCCGCGGGCGATGACCGTGCGGCGCACGCTGCCGCACCGCGACCGGTCGTTCGTCGGGGCGTGGTGCTTCGTCGACCACTACGGGCCCGACGACGTCGCAGCCACCGGCGGGATGCACGTGCCGCCGCACCCGCACACCGCGCTGCAGACCGTCACCTGGCTGTTCGAGGGTCAGGTCGAGCACCACGACTCCGGCGGCTACCACGCGATCGTGCGGCCGGGCGAGGTCAACCTGATGACCGCCGGGCAGGGCATCGCCCACTCGGAGGTCTCGACCGACGACACGCAGCGGTTGCACGGGGTGCAGCTGTGGGTCGTGCTGCCCGAGGCCGACCGCGACCTCCCGCGCCGGCTGCAGCACTTCGCGGCGCCGGAGTCGGCGCTGGGCGCGGGCGTGCACGGGCGGGTGTTCGTGGGGTCGCTGGCGGGGGCGGAGTCTCCGATCGAGACCGCAACTCCGTTGCTGGCGGCGGAGATTCGGCTCGAACCGGGTGCCGACTGGCAGGTCGAGGTCGACCCCGGCTTCGAGCACGCGGTGCTGCTCGACGACGGCGACGTGACGCTCGAGGGCGCCGCGCTCGAGTCGGGTGCGCTCGCGGTGACCGACCCCGGCCGTGCCTCGCTGCACCTCACCTCCGAGCAGGGCGCCCGCATCGTGCTGCTCGGCGGCGAGCCCTATGACGAGGAGATCGTCATGTGGTGGAACTTCATCGGCCGCAACCACGACGAGGTCGCGGCATACCGCGCGGAGTGGGAGGCCGGGTCCGACCGGTTCGGCGACGTCCCGGGGTACGACGGCGGCCGCGACCGCCTCCCCGCCCCCGCGCTGCCCAACGGACCGCTGCGCAGCCGCCGCCGCGAAGGGCCCACGCTGGTCGAGTAGGCCGAGGGACGAGGCCGTATCGAGACCCCCCGGGGCATTCCGTTCACTGGTGAACGAAATGCGGAGGCGCCGGGCCGGTATCCCGGGCGATGGCGTACTCAGATCGTTCACTGGTGCACGAAATGCGGAGCCTGGCCCCGGCCCGCCGTCACCAGTCGATCCGCCGGGCGCGCGAGTCGTACGCCTTCTGCAGCTGCGCCACGAACCTCGCCCGGTCGACGGCTCCCCGGAAGTCGGCGGCCGGGTCGGTGACCTGCACGCTGTCGCTGGCGATCTCGTCGTCGCCGATGACCACGATGACGGCGTCGCGGCGCTCGCGGCTGCGGCGGATGCGCGCGCCGAGCGACCCGTCGACGTCGGTGCGCGGGCGCAGACCGGCGGCCAGCAGGTCGTCGTGCAAGCGCCGCGCGGGGCCGTCGTGCGCGGGCGCGACGGGCAGCAGGCACACCTGCACCGGCGCGAGCCACAGCGGCAGCCGCCCCTGGTACCGCTCGAGCAGCGACGCGACGACCCGCTCCATCGAGCCGACGGTGCCGCGGTGGATCATCGCGACGCGGTGGCGGCCGCCGTCCTCGCCGTCGTAGGTCAGGTCGAACCGCTCGGGCTGGTTGAAGTCCAGCTGCACGGTGGCGATGGTCTCCTCGTGGCCGCGCCCGTCGCGCACCTGCAGGTCGAGCTTGGGTCCGTAGAACGCCGCCTCGCCCACGCCGTCGACCAGCTCGAGGCCGGTGCCGGGGAGCACCCGCTCGGCCGCGAGCCGCAGCGCAGCCTCGGCGTCACCCCACTGCTGGTCAGTGCCGAGATAGCCAGCACCATTGTCGCGCAACGACATTCGTACGTAATCCACGGGCAGCCCGAGCACCTCCTGGGCGTGCAGGGCAGAACGCAGTGCGCGCGCCGCCTCGTCGCCGATCTGGTCGGGGCGGCAGAAGACGTGGGTGTCGTCGAGGCTGATCTGCCGCACGCGGCTGAGGCCGGAGAGCACGCCGGAGCGCTCCGCGCGGAACATCGGCGCCAGCTCGTTGAGCCGGACCGGGAGCTCGCGGTAGGAGTGGCGGCTGGCGGCGTACGCCAGCGCGTGGTGCGGGCAGTTGGCCGGCCGCAGCACGAGGTCGTCGTCGCCCGGGGCGGCGCCGAGCTGCATCACGGGGAACATGTCGTCGGCGAACTTCGCCCAGTGGCCGGAGCGCTCGAACAGCTCGCGCTTGGCGAGCACGGGGGAGTGCACGCCGTGGCAGCCGTCGGCGCGGGCGACGTCGCGGGCGAGCTGCTCGAGCTCGTCGCGCACGATGCTGCCGTTCGGCAACCAGACGGGCAGCCCGCTGCCGATCAACGGGTCGGTGGTGAAGATGCCGAGGGCCTGGTTGAGCTCGCGATGGTCCTGGAACTCGTCGTGAGAAGCGTTGTCGCTCATGGTGTTTCGACTCCTGGGTGGTGGTGCTCGGAGCCGGGCGGGGCAACGCGAAAGCCCCGGAGCCTGGCTCCGGGGCGGGGTGGTCAGTGCAGCCTGATCAGCGCCGGAGCGGGTCCGGCGTCGTCGTCTGCTGCGCGTGCTGCATGGATTGAGGGTAGCGCGGCCGGGTCGTCTCCAGGTTCAGTGCTCTCGAGGTGGTGGTGCCCATGACTGACGCACGTTCTCTGACGGATGACGACTGGGATCGCTGTGGGCGGACGTTCTTCGATCTCGCGGACGACGACGTCATGCTCGGCGCGTGGAGCGAGCGGCACACTGGACCTATGAGCGCCGACTTCACGTCGTACGACGAGGCCACCGTCCGCAAGCTCGACCGGCAGCACGTGTTCCACTCCTGGTCGGCGCAGGACCTCATCGACCCGATGCCGATCGCGCGGGCGGAGGGGTCGCACTTCTGGGACTACGACGGCAAGCGCTACCTCGACTTCTCCTCCCAGCTGGTCAACCTCAACATCGGCCACCAGCACCCCAAGGTCGTCAAGGCGATCCAGGAGCAGGCGGGCCGATTGGCAACGGTGGCACCGGGATTCGCGAACGACGCACGCGGTGAGGCAGCGCGCCTCATCGCCGAGGTCGCCCCCGGTGACCTCGACACCGTCTTCTTCACCAATGGCGGCGCGGAGGCCAACGAGAACGCGGTGCGCATGGCCCGACTGCACACCGGCCGGCCGAAGGTGCTGGCGGCGTACCGCAGCTATCACGGCTCCACCGCCGGCGCGATCACGCTGACCGGGGAGCCGCGCCGCTGGCCGTCCGAGCCGGCGCAGCCGGGCGTCGTCCACTTCTGGGGGCCTTACCTCTATCGCTCGGCCTTCCACGCCGAGACCGAGGAGCAGGAGTGCGAGCGGGCGCTGGCGCACCTGCGCGACATGGTCACGGTCGAGGGGCCGCACACGATCGCCGCGATCATCCTCGAACCGGTCGTCGGCACGAACGGCATCCTCGTGCCGCCGGACGGCTACCTCCAGGGCGTGCGCGACCTTTGCGACGAGCACGGCATCGTGCTGATCGCCGACGAGGTGATGAGCGGCTTCGGGCGCTGCGGCGAGTGGTTCGCAGTCGATGCGTGGGACGTCGTCCCCGACCTGATCACCTTCGCCAAGGGCGTCAACAGCGGGTACGTCCCGCTCGGCGGCGTCATCATCTCGCCCGCGGTGCGCGACAGCTTCGGTGAGCGGGCCTACCCGGGCGGGTTGACGTACTCCGGGCACCCGCTGGCCTGCGCGTCGGCCGTCGCCGCGATCACCGCGATGCGGGAGGAGCAGGTGCTCGAGCACGCCGCCGCGCTCGGTCAGGACGTCATCGGCCCCGGCCTGCGCGAGCTCGCCGAGAAGCACCCGTCGATCGGCGAGGTGCGCGGGCTCGGCGCGTTCTGGGCGATCGAGCTGGTGCGCGACCGGGAGACCCGCGAGCCGCTGGTGCCGTTCAACGCCGGCGGCGCCGACGCCGCCCCGATGACCGAGTTCGCCGCCGCCTGCCGCGAGCGCGGCCTGTGGCCGTTCGTGCACTTCAACCGCACCCACGTGGTCCCGCCGTGCACCACGCGCGAGGAGGAGCTGCGCGAGGGGTTGGCGATCCTGGACGAGGCCCTCGGGGTGGCCGACCGCTACGCGCAGAGCTGAGGCGACAGCGTCAGCCCACCCCCGCAGCGACCGTGTCCGAACCAGTCGGACAGCGCAGCAGCCGTCGCAGGATTTCAGCCCGAATCCGCCCTAGACCAGAGGCGGTCCCGGCATCCTGACCGCGGGAGGCAGACATGGGGTGGAGCGAGGCAGCGCGGTCGGTGTGGGGCAAGACCGATCGAGACACCGGATCCTGGATGCCGCTGGTCCAGCACCTGGAGGACTCGGCAGCGGTCGCCGGGTTCCTCTGGGACGAGTGGCTGGCGCCGAACGTACGGCGGGTGATCAGTGAACCGCTTCCCAGCGGAGAGGCCGACGGTCGTGCACTGCTGACCTTCCTCGCCGGGATCCATGACCTCGGCAAGGCCAGCCCGGCCTTCGCAGCCAAGGCGGAGTACGCCGGCCCGGAGTTCGCCGGCCTCGTCACCGACATGGAGGGCCAGGGCCTCAGGGTGGGGCCGGCCAGTCCTCAGGCGCCACCACACTGCCGCGTCGGGCAGTTCCTGCTCACCGAGTGGCTCCAGCAGCAGGGGTTCAGCAAAGGGGCCGCCGACGGCTTCGCGTCACCGGTCGGGGCTCACCACGGAGTCCCCCCGACGACCCTGGAGCTGAGGGCGCTGCGCGGCCAGGAAAGTGTGGGTGCCACGGACGCCTGGCGAGCCGTCCAGTCGGAGATCGTCGAGGGCGTGGCGGCGCGAACGGGCGCGGACCAGCTGCTGCCGGACTGGACCAGGCTGTCGCTCCCGTTGACCGCGCAGGTGCTGCTCACTGCGGCGGTGGTGGTGGCGGACTGGCTCGCGAGCGACGTCAAGCGATTCCCCCATGAGGTCCTCGCGGCCGGTGCGCGGCTGGCGAACGCCCAGTTGGCCCGCGACCTGATGATGCCGTGGTCGCCCACCGCCGCACCTGACGCGGAATCGCTTCTGCGCGAACGGTTTCCACACCTCGCCGATGCCCAGATCCACCCGATGCAGATCGATGCGGTCAAGGCCGCGAAGGCCGTCGAGGAACCCGCCGCTCTGCTCATCGAGGCCCCCATGGGTCAGGGCAAGACCGAGGCGGCGCTCGCCGCTGCTGAGGTGCTGGCCTCTCGCTTCGGCCAGTCCGGAGTGATGGTGGGTCTGCCGACCATGGCCACGAGCGATGCCATGTTCGGACGGGTGCGGAGCTGGATCGACGACCTCCCCGGCGACGCGGCCAACTCGATCTTCCTGGCGCACGGAAAGGCCGAGCTCAACGACGACTACGCGTTACTCACCAAGGACGCCTACTACCGCTCCGTCGGAGACCCCGAGCGGGATCGATCTGACCCCGGTGGTGCCCAGGCCTCGTCCTGGCTGCAGGGCCGCCGCAAGGGGGTGCTGGCCAACATGGTGGTCGGCACCATCGACCAGGTGCTGATGGGTGCCCTGAAGGTGCGCCACACGGCCCTACGTCTGCTGGCCCTCGCCGGCAAGGTCGTCGTGATCGACGAGGTGCACGCATCCGACGTCTACATGAACGTCTACCTCCGCGGAGTGCTCGAGTGGCTCGGGGCGTTCGGCACTCCGGTGGTCCTCGTCAGCGCGACGCTGCCACCGCGCACCCGGGAGGAGCTGCTCGCCGCGTACGCCGCGGGCCGCCGTGGTCTCGTCGATGACTTGACGGATCAGGACGCGCAGGACGAGGAGCACGCAGGTGCCTATCCGCGAGTGACGGTGCAGGGTCGCAGTCGGACGACCGTGCCCGTGGAGGTCGTCGGCGAGAGTCGCGACCTAGCCGTCGAGAGGATGGACGACGACGTCACGGAGCTGGTGGGGCTGGTCGGCGGGGCCGTCGCAGACGGCGCGTGCGTGGCGGTCATCTGCAACACCGTGACGCGGGCCCAGGAGGCCTACGATGCGCTGCTCGAGAGGCTCGGCCCGGAGCGGGTTCAGCTGGTGCACAGTCGTTTCGTCGCCACTGACCGGATGCGTCGTGAGCAGCACCTGCGCGACCTGCTGGGTCCGCCAGGCAGCGATGGCGTGTCGGTGGGTCGTCCACGCGGGTTCGTCGTCGTCGGCACGCAGGTGCTGGAGCAGTCGCTCGACATCGATGTCGATCTCATGATCACCGACCTCGCGCCGATCGACCTGGTGCTGCAGCGGTCGGGCCGCCTCCACCGTCACCGTCGTGGTGCCGGCGAGCAGCACCGACCCGAGGCTTTCCGGACGCCCCGGCTGTATGTCCGGGCTGTCGGGCCGATCGACCTCGCGGGAGACCCGCCAGCGCTGGACGACGGAGGAACGGCGGTGTACGGCGGTGCGCCGCTCCTGCGCTCAGCTCTGGTCCTCGAGCCGTACCTCGCTGGCCAGCCCCTGGCGCTCCCCGCCGACATCCCCGTGCTGGTGGCGCGGGGCTACTCGGCCGCCCTCGAACCTCCCGCGGGATGGGCAACGGCGTGGGCGGAGGCCGAGAAGACTGCTCAGCGGGAGGCTGAGAACCGTGAGGAGGCGGCGGGCAAGTTTCTGCTGGTCGACCCGTTCTACGAGCGCTCGATGATCGGTTGGCTCAACGCTCGCGTGGACGACCGGGGGGACGAGGCGCGTTCTGCCGCTCAGGTGCGAGACGGTGACGAGGGGATCGAGGTCGTCATCGTCATCCGTAACGACTTCGGTGAGGTCAGCCTGCTTCCGGGGGAGAACGGTGAGCCGGGCCGCTCGCTGCCCGACGTCTCGTTCGACGCCCCCGAGCACGCGCTCGCCCGGGAGGTGGCTCGGCACAGCCTGCGCCTTCCAGCAACGATGTCGCGCGGACGGCGGGGGGACGCGGTGATCGCCGAGCTCGAGAGGCTCGGCGCAGACTTCACCGGGTGGCAGCAGTCGCGTTGGTTGCGCGGTGTGCTGGTGCTGCCGCTCGACGGAGAGGGGCGCGCGAACATTTCTGGGCAGTTTCTCCACTACGACCGTGACCGGGGCCTCATGATGACGGCCATGGGGACCGAGGGGGCATGAGCAGCGACCAGATCCGTGGCTTCGACCTCGTGTCGCAGCCATGGATCCGCACGCGCACCGGCGAGCAGGTCGACGAGCGTTCGCTCGAGGACACCTTCGCCTCGGCGCACCAGATCGAAGCGCTGGCAGGCGAGCTGCCGACCCAGTCCGCGGCCGTGCTGCGACTGCTGCTCGCGATCCTGCGCCGATCGCTCCCCTACGCGCGAACCCGCGCGCAGGCGGAAGATCAGTGGCGGGATCTCTGGGAGGCAGAAGCCCTGCCGATGAAGGAGATTCGCGCCTACCTCGAAGAGCATCGCGACCGTTTCGACCTGCTGTCCCCGACCACCCCGTTCATGCAGGTTCCCGACCTGGCCGCCAAGGGCACCAGCGGTCTGGTCAAGCTCATCGGCGAGCACCCCGACGGCGACAGCCCGTACTTCACGACCCGATCTGGAGCAGCCGTCCAGCGCATCGGGCTCCCCGAGGCGTCCCGCTGGGTGGTGCATGCGCAGGCGTACGACCCCTCCGGGATCAAGACGGGTGCGGTGGGCGACGAGCGGGTCAAGGGCGGCAAGGGCTACCCCATCGGCACCGGGTGGACCGGGCGGACCGGTCTGGTCGTCGTCGAGGGCGCCAACCTGAAGGAGACGCTCCTGCTGAATCTTCCTCTGGACCAAGGAGATTCGCGTGACAGGCCAGTATGGGAGCGCGATCAGCTGGGAGCCGCGGTCGAGGCGGGCCACCAGCACCCGCTCGGGCCCGTCGACATCATGACGTGGCCGATCAGGCGCATCCGGCTCGTCACCGAGGGCCCGGACGTCGTCGACGTCGTGATCAGCAACGGCGACCCGATCCAGCACTACAACCAGCACGACCGTGAGCCGATGACGGCATGGCGGCGCAGCCAGGCGCAGGAGAAGAAAAACGGGGTCCCGGTGGCCTACATGCCCCGCGAGCATGATCCCGAGCGCGCCCTGTGGCGAGGACTCGCCGGTCTGCTCGTGCAACGTGTCGACGGCGGTGCCGTGCGCAACGAGGGAGACGACACGCTGCCGCCGCACACGCTGGAGTGGCTGGCGGAGCTGCAGGAGCAGGGCGTGCTCGCGCGCGACTACCCGGTGCGCGTGCGCTCCATCGGAATGCTTTACGGCGCCCAGAACTCCTCGACCGCGAGCGTCATCGACGACGCACTCCGGCTGCGTCTGTCGGTGCTGACGGACGAGCGGCTCCACGGCCTCGTCATCGCCTCCTTGGACGACGCAAAGCTGGCGGTGGACGCTCTGGCCGGGCTCGCGGGCGAGCTGGCAACGGCTCGCGGCCAGGAGGCTGACGTCCCCCGCGACTCGGCGCGCGCCACCGGGTATCTGCGTCTCGACCAGGGTTATCGCCGGTGGATCGCCTCACTGAGCTCCGACTCGGACCTGACCGAGCGGCGAACCGCCTGGCAGCGGTTCGCCAAGGACGCCATCCGGCGTCTGGGGGACGAACTTGTCTTGAATGCCGGCGACGACGCGTTCCGCGGTCGTGACGTCGAGCGTCGTGGAGGGGGCACCCGTCACGTGAGCAGCGGCAACGCCCTCCTGTGGTTCACCAGGAACCTGGCCAAGGCACTGCCGCTCGCGACAGCCCGTCCGAGCGAGACGAGCGAGAAGGAGCTCACCCATGGCTGAGCAGGACGTCGGCACTGCCCGACTGGTCCAGCAGCACACGGGCCAGGTGGTCGGCCAGCTGCAACGCGAATACCTGCCGGCCGCCGGCCGGACCCGACCGACCTCAGCAGCATCCGCCACGATGGCGGCGCTGCGCGGCGCGGACCCGGCACGGCTCGGTGACGATCCAGGTGTCTGGGCGCTGGTCTGGACCGACCTCGACCCCCGACTGCAGGGCAGGACGGACGGGCCCTCGGACGCAGAGCAGGCCATCTGTGCCGGCCTCGTGCTCTATGCGATTCACCAGCAAGGCCGGTTGACGCCTATGGACCTCCGGGGCGTCTCGCTCGGCGCGGCAGCCGGGCGGCTGGCGCGACGCGAGGGGGCCGACGGCGGTCTTGACCCGGCCGTCGTGCGACGGTTCACCGCGGTCGCGCTTGCACGCACCTCGTCGCAGCGGCTCTATCACCTGCGGGTGTTCATCAAGCTGCTCCGGTCGTACGACATCGGCCTGGACCACGCCCTGCTCGCGGCGGATCTCTTCCGCATGGCTCGTCCGGAGCGGGCGACCCGCGTGCGGACCGGCTGGGCGCGCGACCTGTACTCACGACCGGGCGAGGCCGACGACGGGTCCGCGCCCGCGGACGGTGCACCACCTGCCAATGATTCATCCGAGAACGGAGCTGCCTGATGGCCACCTTCATCGACATCCACGTCCTGCAGACGGTTCCGCCGAGCAACCTCAACCGCGATGACACGGGCAGCCCCAAGTCGGCGCTGTACGGCGGCGTCCGCCGCGCGCGGGTGAGTAGCCAGGCATGGAAGCGGGCCGCGCGAAAGGCGTACGAGCAGTCGCTGGAGCGGGCGGACGTCGGCTACCGGACCAAGCGCATCGTCGAGCTCATGGTTGCTCGCATGCAGGAGCTGCAGCCGGACGTGGACGGCGACGAGGCGCGTCAGCGGGCCGAGGGCGTCCTGAAAGCGTTAGGAATCAAGGTGACTCAGCCTCGCGCGAAGAAGGACGCGTCGCCGGACGACGCCGAGCCCTATCCCGTCAGCGACTACCTGATCTTCTTCAGCACCGCCCAGATCGATCGACTCGCAGAGCTGGCGCTGGACGGTGACGCGGGCAAGACCGTGAGCAAGAAGGACGCCGTCGCCGCGGCCGATAGCGAGCACGGCATCGAGGTCGGGCTGTTCGGTCGCATGGTGGCCGACAACAAGGAGCTGAGCGTCGACGCTGCCGTGCAGGTCGCCCACGCGATCAGCACGCACGCGGTCGACATCGAGCAGGACTACTTCACGGCGGTGGACGACAAGAACCCTGAGGACGAGTCCGGCGCCGGCATGCTCGGCACGATCGAGTTCAACTCGGCGACGATCTACCGCTACGCCACGATCAACCTGGACGGGTTGTTCGCCAACCTGGGGGACGAGCAGGCAACGGTCCGTGCCGCGCAGGCATTCGTGCACGCTTTCGTCTCGAGCATGCCGACCGGCAAGCAGAACACCTTCGCCAACCGCACCGTCCCGGATGCGGCCGTCATCATGGTGCGCACGGGGCAGCCGGTGAACCTCGTCGGTGCGTTCGAGGATCCGGTGCAGCCCGATCGGGGGCTGGTTGCCGGCTCGGCCGCCAAGCTCGCAGAGGCGACCCGAGGGGTGTCCTCGTTCGTCGCGGAGCCGGAGCTGACCCTGGTCGTGCGGGGGAACGACCGGGCTGCTGCGCTGGACGAGCTGGGCGACGTCGCCACGTTGGCGGAGGCCGTCGAGCGGCTGGCGGAACCGATCCGTGCCGCCGTCTCCGCCCCAGCGCCGGCATGAGCGTCCTGCTGCTGCGTCTCGCTGCGCCCCTGCAGGCGTGGGGCGACTCCTCCCGGTTCACACGGCGCGAGACGCGACCCGAGCCGACGAAGAGCGGCGTCCTCGGGCTGCTCGCCGCTGCTCAGGGGCGCCGCCGGACCGACCCGGTCGAGGACCTTGCCGCGCTGCGGTTCGGGGTTCGTGTCGACCAGCCCGGGCGGATCATCCGCGACTTCCAGACGGCGATCCGGATCTCCGACGGAGCTGTGATGCCGTTGTCCTACCGCTACTACCTGTCCGACGCGGTGTTCGTCGCAGGTGTCGAGGGGGATGCCGAGCTGCTGCGCGGACTGGACGAGGCCGTGCGCGCCCCGGCCTTTCCGCTGTACCTCGGACGACGGTCGTGCCCACCGGCGGGCCGTCTGTCCCTGGGCGTGGTGGACACGGACCTGGAGAGCGCATTGCGGGACGCCGACTGGCAGGTGAGTAGGGCGTACAGGAAGGAGCAGGGGCAGACCGTGCATCTGGACCTGCTCGCGGACGCGTCCGGCGGGTTGCCGACGGATGACCAGGACAGCTTCACCGTGCGTGACGTGCCGCTGAGCTTCTCCTCCGAGCGACGGGAGTACGGCTGGCGTGACGTCGTGCGCCTCGCGCCGGTGGCGAAGGACAATCCTGACGGTCATCAGCGCGAGGACTTCTTCGCAGCACTGGGCGGGGCCTAGATGTACCTCTCTCGTGTGCTGCTGAACCCGAGCCGTCGCGGGACAGGTCGGTTCCTGGCCTCGCCTCAGGCGATGCACGCCGTGGTGCTCGCGAGCTGCGGGCCGGACGCCGGGGGAGTCGACCAGGCTGGCCGGGTCCTCTGGCGGGTCGACCGGCCGGAGAAGCACCGGATCGAGCTGTACGTCGTGAGTCCCGAGCCCCCGGACTTCACAGGGCTGATCGAGCAGGCTGGCTGGCCGACGCGGGCCACCTGGGACGCCGCGGACTACGACCCGTTCCTCCAGCGCATCGAGGCCGGCCAGAGCTGGAGGTTCCGGCTGACGGCGAACCCGGTGCGGTCGGTCAGCGCAGGAGAGGGGAAGCGCGGCAAGGTCACCCCGCACCTGACCCGTCGTCATCAGGAGGAATGGTTCGTATCTCGTTGTCAGCACTGGGGATTCGAGATTCCCACGCGCGGCGACGAGGCGGACGGCGAGCCAGTTCGCGCGCTCGAGCTCTCGGGAATCGGGCTGGCCGAGTTCGGACGCTCCGACCCTGATTCGGGGCGCCGCGGGCGGGTGAGTGTCACCCGCGTCACCTACCGCGGAGAGCTGACGGTGACGGACCCAGACGTCCTACGAAGAGCGCTGACGTCGGGCATCGGCCGGGCGAAGGCGTACGGCTGCGGCCTGCTCACCCTGGCGCCGACGTAGGAGACTCCGATGGTCAAGCCGCCTCCGGGACCACCGCCGGTCGAGATCGGTCAGCTGGTGCGCGCGCAGGACCGTCTGAGCTTCATCTATCTGGAGCGGTGCACCGTTCACCGCGACGGCAACGCGATCACCGCCACCGATGAACGCGGCGTGGTTCACATTCCTGCGGCCACGATCGGAGCACTGCTCCTCGGACCAGGCACCCGCGTGACGCACCAGGCGATGCTGCTCATGGCCGAGAGCGGTTCGACGAGTGTGTGGGTGGGCGAGCGGGGCGTGCGCTACTACGCGCACGGTCGCACGCTCACCAACAGCTCACGGCTGCTTGAGGCGCAGGCCGGCGCGGTGACGAACCAGTCTTCGAGGTTGCGTGTGGCGCGGGCGATGTACGCCATGCGTTTCGCCGGCGAGGACGTCTCGGGTCTGACGATGCAGCAGCTGCGCGGCCGAGAGGGTGCGCGTGTCCGTCGGATCTACCGTGCGGAGTCGGACCGCACCGGTGTCGAGTGGGCGCGCAGGAACTACGACCGCGAAGACTTCGAATCGGGGGACGCGGTCAACCAGGCGCTGTCCGCGGCAACGACCTGTCTGTATGGCGTCACGCACGCCGTGATCGTGGCTCTGGGATGTGCGCCTGGGCTCGGGTTCGTGCACACCGGGCACGCGCGCTCGTTCGTCTTCGACGTGGCCGACCTCTACAAGGCGGAGCTGGCGATCCCGGTGGCGTTCGACATCGCGGCTCGCGCCGAGGAGCTGGACGATCTGCCCGCCGAGACACGTCGCGAGATGCGCGACCGACTGCACGACGGGAAGCTGCTCACTCGGTGCGTGCGAGACATCCACCGTTTGCTGCTGGACACCGACGACAGCCCCGACGAGGTCGATGACGGCGAGTGGGATGTCGTGCATCTCTGGGACGGCCAGGGGCGGCGCGTGGCGGGTGGACGCGACTACGCGGAGGACGTGCCGTGGTAGTTCTCGTGCTCACCGCCTGCCCCGCTGGACTCCGCGGTCATCTGACCCGGTGGCTGATGGAGATCTCCCCAGGCGTCTTCGTCGGTGCCGTGCCGGCTCGGGTGCGGGAACAGCTGTGGGAGCGGGTCCTTGATCTGTCGAAGGATGGCCGCGCGGTGATGGTGCACTCCGTGCGCGGCGAACAGCGGCTCGCGTTCCGGATCCACCGGCACGAATGGGAGCCGGTGGACTTCGACGGGATCGAGCTGATTCGCCGCCCGACCGCCCCCGCAGCGCGATACGGCATGCGCCAGGGCTGGAGCTCGGCGAGCAAGTACCGCCGCGCGGCGCGACGAAAGTGAAGTAGTTTCGCCCTGGAGGAGTGGAACACTGCAGGTCAGCGACTGTCCGCCCCGCGCGAGCGGGGATGAGCCCGGCATGACCCTCCTCGTCGCCCTGCTCATGGTGTCCGCCCCGCGCGAGCGGGGATGAGCCCCACAGCCGCCCACGACTGCGCCCCGTCTCGCTGTCCGCCCCGCGCGAGCGGGGATGAGCCCACCAAGTCGTGGGCGGTGCGCAACCCGGTCATGTCCGCCCCGCGCGAGCGGGGATGAGCCCCAGCCGAACAGGGTGGTCGCGTTCCCGGCGTCGTCCGCCCCGCGCGAGCGGGGATGAGCCCTCCTGCCATGCGAGGTCACGGTCCACGCCGCGGTCCGCCCCGCGCGAGCGGGGATGAGCCCTCGATCAGGTAGGCGATCATGTTGTCCTGGAAGTCCGCCCCGCGCGAGCGGGGATGAGCCGCTCCGCGCCGAGGTCGCCCGACTCAAGGGCGGGTCCGCCCCGCGCGAGCGGGGATGAGCCCCCCTGAGCACCCGGACACCTTGGAGGAGGGCGGTCCGCCCCGCGCGAGCGGGGATGAGCCCCGCCTGCTGAACTTCCGTCCATGCCGGCTTCAGTCCGCCCCGCGCGAGCGGGGATGAGCCGTTCTGCCTCGCGGTCGCCGCCGCCGAGCACGAGTCCGCCCCGCGCGAGCGGGGATGAGCCCGACTACCCCGAGGACCATCGAGACGACTGCCAGTCCGCCCCGCGCGAGCGGGGATGAGCCCGCCGTGTCCACCGCCGCCCGCGGCATCCAGGCGTCCGCCCCGCGCGAGCGGGGATGAGCCGGGCGGAGCAGGACGGCCTGCACGCCGAGACGTGTCCGCCCCGCGCGAGCGGGGATGAGCCGCGGTCGGTCATCCTGGCGGACCCGGTGTTTGAGTCCGCCCCGCGCGAGCGGGGATGAGCCGACCTCGTGGCGCGACGACCTGCGAGCCGGGTTGTCCGCCCCGCGCGAGCGGGGATGAGCCCAGGATGTTCGCGGCGCGCACGGCGTCGGAGCCGTCCGCCCCGCGCGAGCGGGGATGAGCCCTCGTCCAGCCCGGACAGTGAGCCGATGCGGTCGTCCGCCCCGCGCGAGCGGGGATGAGCCCGCCCAGCAGTGGGCCGAGACCAACCGGGGCGCGTCCGCCCCGCGCGAGCGGGGATGAGCCCCGCTGGACGTGGCGGTGAGCGCAAGGGTGCCGGTCCGCCCCGCGCGAGCGGGGATGAGCCCGAGCCGCCGGGTTCGCCACGAAGTGGTACGAGGTCCGCCCCGCGCGAGCGGGGATGAGCCCGTGGTCTCGAGGTCGCCGGGCGGTGAGCAGACGTCCGCCCCGCGCGAGCGGGGATGAGCCCTTCTTCCCCGCGTCGCCGCCGGCGTCGCCGAGGTCCGCCCCGCGCGAGCGGGGATGAGCCGGAGTTCCAGCGCCGGTCCAGCCTCACCAGTGAGTCCGCCCCGCGCGAGCGGGGATGAGCCCTGGGGTCGAGGCGCTATGCAGGTGTGGGGCGAGTCCGCCCCGCGCGAGCGGGGATGAGCCTGTATATGCCGCGCTATGGTCGCCTAGACCACAGTCCGCCCCGCGCGAGCGGGGATGAGCCATGACGGGCACCGACATTAGCGCCGGTCCGCGCGTCCGCCCCGCGCGAGCGGGGATGAGCCGCCGACCTGCCCGATCTGTGACGGTGACGGAATGTCCGCCCCGCGCGAGCGGGGATGAGCCCGACTGACTAGGTCGCCTTAGTGCGGCATATACGTCCGCCCCGCGCGAGCGGGGATGAGCCCTCTACGCCTACGCTCCTGCCGACGCCTACCGGGTCCGCCCCGCGCGAGCGGGGATGAGCCGGAGTTCCAGCGGCGGTCTGGCCTCACCAGTGAGTCCGCCCCGCGCGAGCGGGGATGAGCCCAGGACGGCCTCGCCGCGCAGACGTGGACCGCCGTCCGCCCCGCGCGAGCGGGGATGAGCCGCGTGCTCGGTCGCGGGGAGAGAGACCGCCGACGTCCGCCCCGCGCGAGCGGGGATGAGCCGCCGCGGGTGATGATGTCGAACGCGGTCTTCGCGTCCGCCCCGCGCGAGCGGGGATGAGCCGCTCGCCGAGACCGGCGAGGAGACCTGGAACGCGTCCGCCCCGCGCGAGCGGGGATGAGCCGCCACGACGCGGGCGGCGATGGTGTCGGTAGTGGTCCGCCCCGCGCGAGCGGGGATGAGCCCCTGCTGCGACCCGTCTCCGGCGTCGGCGTCCTGTCCGCCCCGCGCGAGCGGGGATGAGCCCGATGCAAAGTGACCGCGGGCGTTGACCGAGAAGTCCGCCCCGCGCGAGCGGGGATGAGCCTCCCCTTTCAGGGCAGTGGTGTTCAACCCCAGGGTCCGCCCCGCGCGAGCGGGGATGAGCCCCTACGTGCGGCACGGGCAGTAATGCCCGTGCCGTCCGCCCCGCGCGAGCGGGGATGAGCCGGCCGCGATCCCGCGTGGGCAATCGAGCGTGTGGTCCGCCCCGCGCGAGCGGGGATGAGCCGTGGCCGCCGAAATGACCGGCACGGACATTAGCGTCCGCCCCGCGCGAGCGGGGATGAGCCCTTGAAACCTCCACAGTGACCGCGCACGACAGGGTCCGCCCCGCGCGAGCGGGGATGAGCCAGCGCGGCGGCAGATGGGGCAGGGAATGTTGCGGTCCGCCCCGCGCGAGCGGGGATGAGCCAGCGCGGCGGCAGATGGGGCAGGGAATGTTGCGGTCCGCCCCGCGCGAGCGGGGATGAGCCGGTCACGGTCGATGCCGCGCTTGCGGGTGGCGAGTCCGCCCCGCGCGAGCGGGGATGAGCCTCGTCAATATCGGTGCTTTGTCTGCGACGAGACGTCCGCCCCGCGCGAGCGGGGATGAGCCCCTCCCCGGCCGATCCATTTCACATTCTGAGACGTCCGCCCCGCGCGAGCGGGGATGAGCCGCGGACGAAGCAGGCGGAATGCACCGATATGCAGTCCGCCCCGCGCGAGCGGGGATGAGCCGGAATCGGCGGGATTGTGGTCTAGGTGACCATAGTCCGCCCCGCGCGAGCGGGGATGAGCCCTTCGACGCCCAGCCCTTGCCGGCGTCGCTGCCGTCCGCCCCGCGCGAGCGGGGATGAGCCCAACCCCGCGTTCCACATGAAGGGCTCGGACCAGTCCGCCCCGCGCGAGCGGGGATGAGCCGGCGGTCGACACCGCACGGAGCCGATCCCTCACGTCCGCCCCGCGCGAGCGGGGATGAGCCCTGGGGCAGGGGCGCAATGCAAGTTTGGGGGGAGTCCGCCCCGCGCGAGCGGGGATGAGCCCGGACACGAACTCTACGCGTACACGCCAGGCGAGTCCGCCCCGCGCGAGCGGGGATGAGCCCACGTCCTTCGCCGTCTCGAAGACCGTGGTCGTGTCCGCCCCGCGCGAGCGGGGATGAGCCCGCCGAGCAGGTCGCCGCGGTCCTGACCTCGGTGTCCGCCCCGCGCGAGCGGGGATGAGCCCGCTTGCAGACGAGACGTCTGGCCGGTGCCTCCGTCCGCCCCGCGCGAGCGGGGATGAGCCCGTCGCGACCGACGACCACGGCCCGTACGGCTGGTCCGCCCCGCGCGAGCGGGGATGAGCCCAGCTTGTACTCCTCGCCCTGACCCCAGTCTTCGTCCGCCCCGCGCGAGCGGGGATGAGCCCTCAGTCATCGGTCTCTCCTGTGTCGGTGTCGGGTCCGCCCCGCGCGAGCGGGGATGAGCCCAGCCCCGCGCCGGGGCCGGCCTGCTGTAGGTGGTCCGCCCCGCGCGAGCGGGGATGAGCCCCACACCAGCGGACTGACGCCGAGCGCGTCGGCGTCCGCCCCGCGCGAGCGGGGATGAGCCCTCCTGCCCGCTATAGGGATTGAGCGCGTTGGAGTCCGCCCCGCGCGAGCGGGGATGAGCCGATCCAGCGCATCGTCAACAACGCCACGAGCCCGTCCGCCCCGCGCGAGCGGGGATGAGCCCGAAGACGAGTGGCCGTGGCGGGTGGCAGTCCCGTCCGCCCCGCGCGAGCGGGGATGAGCCGACGAAGCCGCCGGTGCCGACGATCCCGACGGGGTCCGCCCCGCGCGAGCGGGGATGAGCCGGCCTACCTCGACCTCAACGGCGGCCGGCCGCGGTCCGCCCCGCGCTCACTGTGGTCGGCCGAGCTCGAGGTGGCGTCCGCCCCGCGCGAGCGGGGATGAGCCCAGCCTCCTCGACCGCGCCGGGGTGTCCCGGAAGTCCGCCCCGCGCGAGCGGGGATGAGCCGACGAAGCCGCCGGTGCCGACGATCCCGACGGGGTCCGCCCCGCGCGAGCGGGGATGAGCCGGCCTACCTCGACCTCAACGGCGGCCGGCCGCGGTCCGCCCCGCGCTCACTGTGGTCGGCCGAGCTCGAGGTGGCGTCCGCCCCGCGCGAGCGGGGATGAGCCCAGCCTCCTCGACCGCGCCGGGGTGTCCCGGAAGTCCGCCCCGCGCGAGCGGGGATGAGCCGTGCCTGCCGCCGACGTGGCGCGCGTGGCACTCGTCCGCCCCGCGCGAGCGGGGATGAGCCGGCCGCGCGCGGAATGGGTTGGCGCGTCTCGGAGTCCGCCCCGCGCGAGCGGGGATGAGCCGGCCGCGCGCGGAATGGGTTGGCGCGTCTCGGAGTCCGCCCCGCGCGAGCGGGGATGAGCCCACCGGCCTGTCGTCGTCGTCGGTGAGCGAGTCGTCCGCCCCGCGCGAGCGGAGATGAGCCCTCCCACCACATGAGCCGCGGCGCTCCTGGGGTGTCCGCCCCGCGCGAGCGGGGATGAGCCGCTCAGCGACCCGCCGGCGGCCGACTCGATCGAGTCCGCCCCGCGCGAGCGGGGATGAGCCGGACGGCTCGTCGACCGCGGCCGGGACCGGGCTGTCCGCCCCGCGCGAGCGGGGATGAGCCGACTACGTCCTCTCAGAGTTTGTCAGGAAATTCAGTCCGCCCCGCGCGAGCGGGGATGAGCCCAGTTAGGACCATAGGCGAGTAGGTGCGGCGTGGTCCGCCCTGCGCGAGCGGGGATGAGCCGAACGACGTACGACGGGCCCAGATGCGGGAGGTGGCCGACCGCCACGCGCAGAGCTGAGGCGGGCGCCCGTCACGCCACCAAACCGTCGCGCTGACAAGGCAGTTCGCGCCACCTGTGCCCGGCACTCCGCCTCACCAGCCGGACCGATCGACGAACTGCCTTCCCGCAGCGACGGTGTCCGGGGCAGTGGGACAGCCCAGAAGCTGCCGCGCCGGACCTGGCGCGGAAAGGTCTGCTGGGAGCTGCTCAGCCACGCCCATCGCCGCCAGGCTCCCGGCGTACTTCGCACGGGCGAGCAGATCCTGCGGCAGCGGCGCTCCTCGTGAGGGGAGTCTGGGAACGCGTGACCCCGACCGTGTCCGAACAGATCGGACAGCGCGTCGAGTGGTCACTCGTTGCTGGTGTGAACTGCGGCGCACCCGCCACAAGTGACCACTCGGCGACGCGCTCGTTCCTCGCGGCGCTCCTTCCCCGAACTACTCGCCCCGGCGGCTCGGCTGCCCCCTCGTCAGCCGAGCCGCGGGGTCAGCGCACCCGTCTGCGCTCGCGACCCTCCCCGGGGTCCCGGCCGAACATCCCCACCGCGACCCAGCACAGCGCGACCACGACTCCCCCGACGGGCGCGATCACGCTGCGGTCGTCCGCGACGCCCACCAGCACGCCGTAGAGCATGGAGACGGCCAGGGCGACGAAGGTCAGGACGCGGCGGTTCATGCCGTCACCCTGACACCCGACGGGGTGGGGCACCCCTGACGTCTGTCATGTCTTCGCGAACGGCCCCGCGCCGCAACAGCTCCGCCCGCGGCCAACCGGGAAGGCGCACACCTTCGAGTGCCACGATGAGCCCATGCCGGATCTTGGTCATGACATCCAGCTCGGACTCTTCCCCACCCCTCGCGCCGACGCGCTCCCACAGCTGCTCGAGCTCGTCCAGCTGGCCGAGGTCAGCGGCGTCGACGTCGTCAGCATCCAGGACCACCCCTATCAGCGCGACTTCGTCGACACCTGGACCCTGCTGTCCTTCCTCGGGGCACGTACGTCCACCATCCGTCTCGCACCCAACGTCGCCTCGCTGCCGCTGCGCCCGCCGGCGGTGCTGGCCAAGTCCGCCGCGTCGCTCGACCTGCTCACCGGCGGCCGGGTCGAGCTGGGTCTCGGCACCGGCGCGTTCTGGGACGCGATCGTCGCGGCCGGCGGCCCGCGCCGCTCGCCGAAGGAGGCGGTCGACGCCCTGGTCGAGGCGGTGCGCATCATCCGCGCGGTCTGGGCGGGGGAGTCGGTGCGCGAGGACGGCGAGCACTACCAGGTCGTCGGGTTCCGCGGCGGCCCGCGCCCGGCGCACGACATCCCCATCTGGTTCGGGGCGTACAAGCCGCGCATGCTGCGCCTCACCGGCCAGCTCGCCGACGGCTGGGTGCCGAGCATGGGTTACGCCGACCCGCCCGCGCTGCCCGAGCTGTCCGCCGCCGTCGACGCTGCCGCGGTCAAGGCCGGCCGCGACCCGCGCGACATCCGCCGGATCTACAACATCTTCGGCTCCTTCGGCCGGGGCGGCGGCTTCCTCAAGGGCACCCCCGACCAGTGGGCCGAGGAGCTCGCCGACCTCGCGACGACGACCGGCATGAGCACCTTCGTGCTCGGCACCGACGACCCCGACACGCTGCGCCGGTTCGCCGACGAGGTCGGCCCGAGCCTGCGCGACCTGGTCGAGCAGCGCCGCTCCGCCCCGCAGACCGCGCTGCCCACCGGCCAGGCGACGGCGCCCGAGCACCCGGCCACGGGCGTACCCCGTGGGGACGAGCCGCAACCCCTCCAGGTCACCCCGACCGCCGACGACGGCACCCGCCTGCGCCCCGAGCTCCCGTGGGACGAGGCGAGCCGGCCGACCCTGCCCAAGCCCGACGACGCGCGATACCCGCTCGCCCAGCAGGCCGCGCCGCAGCACCTGGTCGACATCCACGACGGCCTGCGCGCCGAGCTGGAGCAGGTGCGCAGCATCGTGGACCAGGTACGCGAGGGGCACCTTTCCGTCGGCGCGGCCCGCTCGGTGATCAACACCATGACCATGCGGCAGAACAACTGGACGCTCGGCGCCTACTGCGAGAGCTACTGCCGCATCGTCACCGGCCACCACACGCTCGAGGACCGCTCGGTCTTCCCCCACCTGCAGCGCAGCCAGCCCGACCTGGAGCCGGTGCTGAACCAGCTGCAGGAGGAGCACGAGGTCATCGCCGACGTGCTCGACCAGCTCGACCGCGCGCTGGTGGGGCTCGTCGAGGCGGAGGGGTACGGCCAGGCCGGGCGCGACGCGCTCGCGCGGCTGGGTGAGTCGGTCGACCTGCTGACCGACACGCTGCTGTCCCACCTGGCCTACGAGGAGCGCGAGCTGATGCACCCGCTGGCGGCGCACGGCTTCGGCTGAGCCCTCCCGGGAATACCCCGGGAGGGGGTACCGTTCGAGGTAGTGGACACTTCAACTACCCACTGAGGAGTGAGCAACGATGCAGTTCGGGATCTTCTCCGTCGGCGACGTGACGCCGGACCCGACCACCGGCCGTACGCCGACCGAGGGCGAGCGGATCGACGCGATGACGAAGATCGCGCTGAAGGCCGAGGAGGTCGGGCTCGACGTGTTCGCCACCGGCGAGCACCACAACCCGCCCTTCGTGCCGTCGTCGCCGACCACGCACCTCGGATACATCGCCGCCAAGACCGACAAGCTCCAGCTGTCGACCTCGACGACGCTGATCACCACCAACGACCCGGTCAAGATCGCTGAGGACTACGCGTTCCTGCAGCACCTGTCCGGCGGCCGCATCGACCTGATGATGGGCCGCGGCAACACCGGCCCGGTCTACCCCTGGTTCGGCAAGGACATCCGCCAGGGCATCCCGCTGGCCGTCGAGAACTACCACCTGCTGCGCCGCCTCTGGCGCGAGAAGGTCGTCGACTGGCAGGGCCAGTTCCGCACCCCGCTGCGCGGTTTCACCCTCGCGCCGCAGCCGCTCGACGGCGTCCCGCCGTTCGTCTGGCACGGGTCGATCCGCTCGACGGAGATCGCCGAGCAGGCCGCGTTCTACGGCGACGGGTTCTTCCACAACAACATCTTCTGGAACCCCGAGCACACCGCCCAGATGGTCAACCTCTACCGCCGCCGCTTCGAGCACTACGGCCACGGCAGCGCCGACCAGGCGATCGTCGGGCTGGGCGGCCAGGTCTTCATGGGCGAGACCGAGGCCGAGGCCAAGAAGCGCTTCCGCCCCTACTTCGACGTGGCCCCGGTCTACGGCTACGGCCCGTCGCTGGAGGAGTTCACGCGCACCACGCCGCTGACGGTCGGTACGCCCGAGATGGTCATCGAGCGCACGCTCGGCTTCGCCGACCAGATGGGCGACTACCAGCGCCAGCTGTTCCTGCTGGACCACGCCGGTCTGCCGACCGACGTCGTGCTCGAGCAGATCGAGATCCTCGGCAAGGAGGTCGTGCCGGTCCTGCGCCGCGAGTTCGAGGCCCGTCGCCCCGAGCACGTGCCGAGCGACCCGCCCACGCACGCCTCGCTCGTCGCGCAGGGTCCCGACAGCCGCCACCTGCTCGTCGCCCCGGCCGCCGACGTGGCCGAGGCCGACGCTGCCGCCGCCGACAACAACCAGGAGAAGGAGGCGTCGGTATGAGCCGTCGCGTCGTCGCCATCACCGCCGGTCTGTCCAACCCGTCCTCGACGCGGTTGCTCACCGACCAGCTCATCGACGCCACCCGCGCCGCGGTCACCGCGCGCGGGGAGGCGCTCGAGGTGGAGGTCCTCGAGCTGCGCGAGCTCGCCAGCGACCTGGCGCAGATGATGACCAGCGGCGGGATGCCCACCCCGAAGCTGACCCGCGCGCACGAGCTCATCGCCGAGGCCGACGGCATCATCGCCGTCACCCCGACGTTCAGCGCGAGCTACAGCGGCCTGTTCAAGATGTTCGTCGACTCGCTCGACACCGACGCGCTCACCGGCACCCCGGTGCTGATCGCGGCCACCGCCGGCACCGCGCGCCACGCGCTGGTGCTCGACCACGCGATGCGACCGCTGTTCAGCTACCTGCGGGCCGTCGTCGTGCCCACCGCGGTGTTCGCCGCGACCTCCGACTTCGGCTCCGCCGAGGAGGGCCTCAGCGAGCGCATCCACCGCGCGGCCGACCAGCTGGCCGCGCTGGTCGTCGCGGAGCCGACCGGTGTCGAAGGGTTCGCGCCCGCGGCCGGTGACAACCGGCGTACGCGCAGGTCGGGCACCGACCTCGGAGAGGTCACGCCCTTCACCCAGCTGCTGCGCAACCACGCGGGCTGAGCCCCGTCCGTCGCCTCGGGCGAGTGGCGCCGAAGGCCTTGTGCCGCAGCGCTACTCGCCCGGACGGCTCGTGGAGAACACGGCCCGGACGTGCTCCTCGATGCGCACGTCCTCCGGCGAGAGGTCGAACCCCTCGCCGCCGGCGTTCGCCGACATCGCGCGGGCCGCGAAGGCCGGTTGGCCGCCGGCGTCGTTCGGCCGGGGGTCGCTGACGCTCTCGAACTGCACGCCGTCGACCCGGGCCGCGCGGGCGATCGACTCGGCCCGCCGCTGCGCCGACTGCACCGCCTTGGTCAGCACCTCGTCCGACAGCTGCCGGTGGGTCTGCTCGACGAGGGTCCACTCGACGTGGCTGAGCGTCACGCCCTCCTGAGCGCCCCAGGCGGAGCAGAACCGGGCCAGCGCGGCGAAGTCGCGGAACTTCACCTTCACGTCGGCGGCCGCGGCGTAGCGCATCGGCGCCAGCGACCCGTCCTGGGCGTACGGCCGCCAGCTGCGGGTGCTGATCGGCAGGAACGCCGACCACGTCGTGGGCGACGGCTGGGCCGCCGCGAGCTGCTGCACCTCCGACTGCACCCGCCGCACCAGCTCGGTCGTGGCGCGCAGCGGGGCGTCGGGGTCGCCGCCCTCGAAGCCCAGGCGCATCGTCAGGGTCGCTCGCTCGGGGGCCTGCGCGACCGCCGCGCGGCCGTCAACCTCGATCTGCATGACGCCAAGTCTCGCAGCCAGATTTCATGAACGCCGTTCTCGTCCGCGCCCGGACTGTGCCATCGTCTTGTCATGGCAGGGAAACACAGAGCCCAGAACGAGGGCGGAGGGGGCGCTCCCGTCGCGGCGGTGCTGGGCCTGCTTCTGGTGGGGGGACTCGGGTTCGGCGCCTGGCAGCTGATGTCCGACGACGGCGGCGACACGACGTCGGCGTCGTCACCGACCTCGCCCGGAGCCACGGCGAGCGAGTCCGCGAGCGGCAGCGACCACAGCACGCACAGCGGGACCGACGACTCGGCCAGCGCCGCGGCGCCGAGCGAGCCGAGCACGACGAGCAGCTCCGCGTCGCAGACCCCGGCACCGAGCGACGGCTCCCTGCCGGCCGGCTGCCGCAGCCAGCTCGACGCCGGCGACAAGGCGGTCAAGGCGGCCGGCGCCAGCTGGAGCAGCTGGACCGGCCACACCAACGCCGACAAGGACTACCGCGCCGGCAAGATCAGCTGGGACCAGACCAAGAAGATCTGGGCCGACACCAAGAAGAACGGCGACAGCGACGTCTCCGGGTTCACCAAGGCCAACAGCACCTATCAGGGCAGCAAGTCCGGCGGCTGCGACACGATCGACCGCGACTCCGCGAGCCCGCAGGTGCGTGACTGCCTCGAGCGGGCCGGGACCCTCGACAAGGCCGTGGTGGCCGGGCGCAACGTCAACGGCGACTGGGGCAAGCACGTCGCGATGATGAAGCGCAAGGACCACACCAACCCCGAGACCTACCTCAAGGAGTGGCGCTCCATGGTCTCCGGCGCCGGCCCCAACCAGGACGCGTTCGCCAAGGCGCGGGCGGCGTACGACAAGGCGCCGAGCTGCGACGCGTGAGCTGATCGAGGTCCTGGGCCGATCGAGTAGCCGGTAAGCCCCTCAAGCTGATCGAGTAGCCGGCGAGGAACGAGCCGGCGTATCGAGATCACCCGCCCGCCCGCACATACTGGGCGCATGAGCGAGTCGCGCGCCGAACGCATCACCGTCGAGACCGACGCCGGGCCGATGCCCGCCCACCGGTGGTTGCCGGAGGGCGGCACGGGGCCCGGCATCGCGCTGATGCAGGAGATCTTCGGGGTCAGCGACTACGTCCGCCGCCGCGCGCAGGACCTCGCCGACGCCGGCTACGTCGTGCTCGTCCCCGAGATCTTCTGGCGGCTGGGCGAGTCCGAGCCGTTCCAGGGCGACGACGCACTCGAGCGGGGCATGGCGACCGCGCAGCGGCTCGACTGGGACGCGGCGGTGCGCGACGGCGCCGCGGCCGTACGTGCGTTGCGGGCCGACCCGGCTGTCACCGGTGACCGGGTCGGGCTCGTCGGCTTCTGCTTCGGGGGCGGTCTCGCCTTCAACGTCGCGGCGGTCGAGCCGGTGGAGGCGCTGGTCAGCTACTACGGCTCGGCGCTGCCCGGGCTGCTCGACCTGGCGCCGCAGGTGACCTGCGCGAGCCTGCACCACTTCGGCCTGGCCGACTCGTTCATCGACGTCGAGACGGTGCGGCAGATCGAGACCGCGGTCACCGCGCAGCCCGCGACGACCTTCCACACCTACGACGGCGCCGACCACGCCTTCGACAACGACGACGCCGCCTGGTTCCACCCCGAGGCCAGCTCGCTCGCCTGGGCGCGCACGCTGGAGTTCCTGAAGGCCACGCTGGTCGAGTAGCCCCGGAGCCTGCGGAGGGGCGTATCGAGACCTTCCCAAGCGGTCTCGATACGCGGCTCGTCCCTCGCCGCTACTCGACCAGCGTCGGCGCCCCTGTCACCCCTCCCACCTACAGTCGGTCCCGTGCCGCTCCACCTGCATCGCGCCGCGCGCACCGACCTGCTCGCCGACGAGCTCGCCGGTCTCCTCGCGGTGCCGCCGAGCGACCCGTTCGCGCAGGAGGTCGTGGTGGTCCCGGCCCGGGGCGTCGAGCGCTGGGTGACCCAGCGCCTGTCCCACCGGCTCGGCACGAGCGGGGCGGGCGCCGACGGAGTCTGCGCGGGCGTGCGTTTCCTCACCCCCGCCTCCCTCGTCACCATGCTGCTGGGGCGCGACCGCGACGACCCGTGGCTGCCGGACCACCTGGTCTGGTCGGTCCTCGCGACCATCGACGAGCACCTCGACGACGAGTGGGCGCGGCCGCTCGCGCGGCACCTCGGGCACGGCGACGACAGCGTGCAGGGGCAGCTGCGCCGGGGCCGGAGATACTCCGTGGCGCGGCGGGTGGCCGGGCTGTTCCATGCGTACGCCCAGCAGCGGCCGGCCCTGCTCACCGCCTGGCGGGACGAGCGCGACGACGACGGCGGCGGCGGGCTGCTCGACGACGACTTGCGCTGGCAGCCGCCGCTGTGGCGGCACGTCGTGGCGCGCATCGGCGAGCCACCTCCGGACGAGCGGCACCGCACCACGCTGGAGCGGCTGCGGCGCGGCGACGACACCCTCGACCTGCCCGACCGGCTGTCGCTGTTCGGCCACACCCGCATCGCGCGCACCGACGCCGAGCTGCTCGCCGCGCTCGGGGCCCGCCGCGACGTGCACCTGTGGCTGCCGCAGCCCTCGCCGGCGCTGTGGGACACGCTCAAGCCGCTAGCCGCCAGCGGGCCGGTGCGCCGCCGCGACGACCGCTCGGCCGACGAGGTCGACCATCTGCTGCTGCTCTCGCTCGGCCGCGACTCGCGCGAGCTGCGTCGCACCCTCGGCGGGCTGGGCGCCGAGGAGGCCGCGCCCGGGGTCGACCCGGGCACCCCCGACACGTGGCTGGGCTGGCTGCAGGCCGACCTGCGCGCCAACCACGAGCCCCTCGAGAGCGACCGCGCCGCCCGGCAGGTGGCCGACGCCGACCGCTCGATCCAGGTGCACGCCTGCCACGGGCCGGCCCGGCAGGTCGAGGTGCTGCGCGAGGTGCTCGTCGGGCTGCTGCAGGACGACGCGACCCTCGAGCCGCGCGACGTGCTGGTGATGTGCCCCGACATCGAGACGTACGCGCCGCTGGTGCAGGCGGCCTTCGGGCTGCACGACCTCAACCTCGCGCGGCCAGGCGAGCCCTCCCGCAGCGGCCACCCCGGTCACGACCTGCGGGTGCGGCTGGCAGACCGCGCCCTCACCAGCACCAACCCGCTGCTCGACCTCGCCGCGCGGCTCGTCGCGCTCGCCGGGGGCCGGGTCACCGCGAGCCAGGTGCTCGACCTCGCCGCGCTGGCGCCGGTGCGCCGCCGGTTCGAGCTCGACGACGAAGACCTCGCCACGCTGGCCGGCTGGGTCGAGCAGGCCGCCGTCCGCTGGGGCATCGACGAGCGGCACCGCGAGGCGTACGACCTGGGCTGGCTGCGCGACAACACCTGGGCGCTGGGCATCGACCGGCTGCTGCTCGGGGTCACCCGCGCCGGCAGCGCCGGCCACGCCGTCGAGGGGGTGCTCCCCGTCGACGACGTCAGCTCCACCGACATCGACCTCGCCGGGGCGCTCGCCGAGCTTCTCGACCGGCTCACCGCCGTCATCGACGGGCTGCTGGCCGCCACCGGCGCCCAGGAGTGGATCGACGTGCTCGCCGACGGCATCCGCGCCCTGGCCGACGTGCCGCTCGCCGACGCCTGGCAGATGGCCCAGCTCGACCGCGAGCTCGGGGCCGTCGTCGCGTCCGCCGACGCCGACACCCCGCTGCAGCTCACCGACGTGCGGCTCATGCTCGACCGCAGCCTCGGCGGGCGGCCGACCCGCTCCAGCTTCCGCACCGGCAGCCTCACCGTCTGCACCATGACGCCCATGCGGTCCGTGCCCCACCGCGTCGTCTGCCTGCTCGGCCTCGACGACGGCGTCTTCCCCCGCACCCCCACCGTCGACGGTGACGACGTGCTGGCCCGCGACCCGTTCACCGGCGAGCGCGACCAGCGCAGCGAGGACCGCCAGCTGCTGCTCGACGCCGTGCTCGCGGCCACCGACCACCTCGTGGTCACCTATTCCGGGGCCGACGAGCACACCGGTGGCGAGCGGCCGCCGGCCGTGCCGCTCGGCGAGCTCGTCGACGCGGCACGCCGCACCGCCACTCTCCCCGAGGGTCGTGAGGTGGTCGTGCGGCACCCGCTGCAGGCGTACGACCCGCGCAACCTGACCGCCGGATCCCTTGACGCCGCAACGCCGTTCAGCTTCGACCCGACCGCGCTCGAGGGGGCGCGCGCGGCCCGCTCCGCGACCGACCCGCCGCCCCTGCTGCTGCCCGACCCGCTGCCCGCGGCGCCCACGGGCGACGTGCTGCTCGACGACCTGATCCGGTTCTTCGACAACCCCGCCCGCGCGCTGCTGCGCGACCGGCTCGACGTGCTCCTCGCCCGCGAGGAGGACGACCCCGACGACGCCGTGCCCGTCGAGGTCGCCAAGGGGCTCGACGAGTGGCAGGTGGGGGAGCGGCTGCTCGCCGACGCGCTCGACGGCGTCGCTCCGCAGGACGTGCTCGAGGGCGAGCGGCGCCGCGGGCTGCTGCCGCCCGGGCAGCTCGGCGAGCACGCGCTGCAGGCGATCGTGCCGACCGTCGCCGCCGTGGTCGAGCGGGCGGGGCAGCTGCGCCAGGGCGAGGCCCGCAGCATCGACATCACCGTCGACCTCGGCGGCGACCGCCGGCTCACCGGCACCGTCGGCGGCGTCTACGACTCCGGCCAGGTCAGCGCCGGATACTCCCGCATCGGCGCCAAGCCGCAGCTGCGCGCCTGGATCACGGCGCTCGCGCTCGCGGCCGGCGCGCCGCATCGTGACGACGGCTGGTGCGCGCACACCGTCGGCAAGGCCCGGCGCGGCGGCGGGGCCGAGGTCGCCTCCTACGGCCCGGTCGACCCCGAGCAGGCGCGCGGCTGGCTGCGCGAGCTGGTCGACGTGCGCGACCGCGGGCTGCGCGAGCCGGTGCCGTTCGCGCCCAAGACGGCGCTGGCATACGCCGATGCGCTGCTGAAGTCGTCGCGGCGCTCCGACCGCAGCGCGACCTATGCCGCGCAGCGCGACTGGGAGGGCGGCAAGTTCGACGGCGAGCGCGACGACCCGGCCGTGGTGCGGCTGCGCGGGCCGGGCAGCACCATCGACGACCTGACCGGGCCGCCGCTCGGCGACGAGGCGTGGAGCGGGTCGGGCACCCGCCTCGGTCAGTACGCCCTGCGCGTCTTCGGCCCGATGCTCACCCACGGGAAGCGTTGAGCCATGGACGTTTTCGACATCCGCGACGACCTGCCGACCGGCACGGTCATGCTCGAGGCCAGCGCCGGCACCGGCAAGACCTGGACGATCGGGGCGCTCGTCACGCGCTACGTCGCCGAGGGGCGGGCCACGCTCGACGAGCTGCTGGTCGTGACGTTCAGCCGCGCCGCGAGCCAGGAGCTGCGCGAGCGGGTGCGCGCCCAGCTGCTCGGCGCCGAGCGCGCCCTCGCCGAGCCCGAGACCGCCGACCGGTCCGACGCGCTGGTCGACCTGCTGCTCACCGGGTCCGACGCCGAGCTCGCCGCGCGTCGTCGCCGGCTGCGCGAGGCGCTGACCACCTTCGACGGCGCGACGATCGCGACCATCCACCAGTTCTGCCAGCTGGTGCTGCGCGGGCTCGGGGTGGCCGGCGACACCGACGCCGACGCCCAGCTGGTCGAAGACCTCGACGACCTGCTGGTCGAGGTGGTCGACGACGCCTACCTGCGCGGGTTCGGCCGCAGCGCCGAGCCGCCGGCGTTCGACCGGGCGACCGCGCTCGAGGTCGCGCGGCAGGCGGTCGGCGACCCGCAGGCCCGGCTCGAGCCGGCCGCCGACCGCGGCACCGTGCCCGGGCGGCGGGCCGGGTTCGCCCAGCACGTGCGCGCCGAGCTCGACCGGCGCAAGCGGCTGCTCGGCGTGCTCAGCTTCGACGACCTGCTCAGCCAGCTCGCCGACGCGCTGGCCGACCCCGACGCGCCCGCCCGCCAGCGGATGCGCCGCCGCTGGAAGGTCGTGCTGGTCGACGAGTTCCAAGACACCGACCCGGTGCAGTGGCAGGTCTTCGACCGCGCGTTCAGCGGCCACAGCACCCTCGTGCTGATCGGCGACCCCAAGCAGGCGATCTACGCCTTCCGCGGGGGCGACGTGGTCACCTATCTGGCCGCGAGCCGTACGGCCGGCACGCGCCAGACCCTGGGGCGCAACTGGCGCGCCGACGCACCGCTCGTCGCGGCGCAGCAGGCGGTGCTGCGCGGGGTCGCGCTCGGCGACCCCGAGATCGTCGTGCACGACGTCGCGGCGCAGCACGACGGGCAGCGCCTCACCGGCCTGCCCGCGGGCCACGAGGCCCCGTGGCGCCTGCGGGTGCTCAACCGCGAGCAGCTCGGCGAGACGACCGGCCGGGCGGTCACCGTCGGCGTGACGCGGCCGGCGATCGCGGCCGACCTGGCTGCCGACGTGTCCCGCGTGCTCGCCTCGGGGGCCCGGTTCGACGGCCGGCCCCTCGACGCGGGCGACCTGGCCGTGCTGACCCGCACCACCAGCCAGCTCTTCCAGGTGCAGGCCGCGCTGCGGCGGGTGGGGGTGCCGTCGGTCATCGCGTCCACCGACAGCGTGCTGGCGTCCGAGGCCGGTCGCGACTGGCTCGCGGTGCTCGAGGCGATGGAGCAGCCGCACCGCTCGGGCCGGGTGCGCGCCGCGGCGCTGACCCCGATGATCGGGCTGACCGCCGCCGAAATCGACGCCGACCCCGAGGCCACCGACCGGGTCGCCGCCCAGCTGCGGCGGTGGGCCGAGCTGTTCGCGCTGCGCGGCGTCCCCGCCCTGCTCGAGGCGGCGCTCGCGACGGGCCTGTCGGGCCGGGTGCTGCGCCACCTCGGCGGCGAGCGGCTGATGACCGACCTGCGGCACGTCACCGAGCTGCTGCACGAGGTCACCCTCGACGAGGGCTTCGGTCTCGTCGCGCTCACCGCCTGGCTGCGGCGGCAGATCGCCGACGTCGACACCGGCGGCGTGACCCCGCGCTCGCGCCGGCTCGACAGCGACAGCCGGGCGGTGCAGCTCTCGACGATCCACAAGAGCAAGGGCCTGCAGTACCCCCTGGTCTACCTCCCGTTCGTCGCCGACGAGTTCGTCAAGCGCGTCCCCGACCCGGCCCAGTTCCACGGCGGGCCCGACGGCACCCAGCGGTGCCTCGACGTGGGCGGCGACCCCGCTCCCGACCACGTCGCCCGCGCCAAGGCCGAGGGCGACGGCGAGGCGCTGCGGCTCTTCTACGTCGCGCTCACCCGCGCCCAGTCGCAGGTCGTCACCTGGTGGTCGCCGAGCACCAACGCCAACCACGCCGCGCTGCACCGGCTGCTGCTCGGCCGGCAGCCCGGCGACGTCGAGCTGCCCACCGCGGTCGGGCTGCCCGACGACGCCGCGGCGCAGGCCCGGTTCGCAGCGTGGCAGGAGGCCGGCGGCCCCGTGGTCGAGGCGGCCGACGAGCAGCCGGTGGCGGTGCCCCCCGACGCCGCGCCCGAGGCCGAGCTGGCGGTGCGCGCGTGGTCACGCACGATCGACGAGCAGTGGCGACGCACGTCGTACACCGCGCTCAGCGTCGCCCAGGGCGAGTCGACGACCGCCACCAGCGAGCCCGAGGTCACCGTCAAGGACGACGAGCCGCCGGTGCCCGAGCCCCCGGCCGTGCTGGAGCTGCCGTTCGGCGACGTGCCCTCCCCGATGGGCGAGCTGCCGGTCGGCGCGACCTTCGGGTCCCTCGTGCACGCCGTGCTCGAGGAGGCCGACCCGCAGGCCGACGACCTGCGCGCCGAGCTGGCCGCCCACGTCCGCGAGCAGCTGGTGCGCTGGCCGGTGCCCGACCTCGACCAGGGGGCGCTCGCCGACGCGCTGGTGCAGGTGTGCACCAGCCCGCTCGGCCCGCTGGTCGGCGAGTCGACGCTCACCGACATCGGGCGCCGAGATCGCCTGTGCGAGATGGACTTCGAGCTGCCGCTGGTCGGTGGCGACCTCGTCGCGGGCGCCGCCGGTGACTCCGACGTCACGCTCGGCGAGGTGGCGCCGCTGCTGCGTCGGCACCTGCCCGACGGCGACCCGCTGCGGGACTATGCCGAGGCCCTCGATCAGCCCGAGCTCGGCGGTCAGACGCTGCGCGGATACCTCACCGGTTCGGTGGACGTGGTGCTGCGCGTGGGGGAGCGATACCTGGTCGTCGACTACAAGACCAACTGGCTGGGGCCGGCCGACGAGCCGCTGACCGCCGCGGCGTACGGCCCGCGCCAGCTCGCCGCCGCCATGGGCCACTCCAGCTATCCGCTGCAGGCGCTGCTGTACGCCGTCGTGCTGCACCGCTTCCTGCGCTGGCGGCTGAGCGGCTACGCGCCCGAGCGGCACCTCGGGGGCGTGCTCTACCTCTACCTGCGCGGGATGTGCGGCCCCGAGACCCCGATCGTCGAGGGGCACCCGACCGGGGTCTTCTCCTGGCGGCCACCGGTCGCGCTCGTCGAGGAGCTGTCCGACCTGCTCGACGGCCGGCGCGCGGCGGGGGGTGCCGCATGAGCGAGCTCGTCACCGGGTCGACGCTCTTCGAGCCCACCTCGGCCGACGACCGGAGGCTGGCGCAGCGCGCCCCCGAGGGCCTGTTGCGCGAGGCCAACCAGGCCGGCGCGATCACCGCCGCCGACGTGCACACCGCGGTGCGGGTCGGGCGCCTCGCGGGGGAGGAGCGCGAGCCGGTGCTGCTCGCCCTCGCGCTCGCGGTGCACGCCGTCGTCAGCGGGTCCACCTGCCTCGACCTGGGCGCGGCGGTCGACCCCCGCGTCGAGATCGAGTGGCCCGAGCCGGCCGGTTGGCTCGAGCAGGTGCAGGACAGCCCGCTGGTCGCCACCGGGGTGCTGCGGGTCGAGCACGGCCTGATCTATCTCGACCGCTACCACGAGCAGGAGGTGCAGGTCGCCCGCGACCTCGAGCAGCGGCTGCAGGCCACCGCCGAGACGCACGACGAGAGCCTGCTCGCGACCGGGCTGGAGCGGCTCTTCCCGCCGGTCGGTGACGCCGCGGGCGACGGTGGCGACGGGCGGCACGACCCGGTCGAGCAGCGCGCGGCGGCCCGGGTCGCGGTCACCCGCGGCACCACCGTGCTCACCGGCGGCCCCGGCACCGGCAAGACCACCACCGTCGCCAGGCTGCTGGCGCTGCTGGTCGAGCAGGCCGAGCAACGCCCGGGGGGCCACCGGCTGCGCATCGCCCTGTGCGCCCCCACCGCCCGGGCCGCGGCCCAGCTGCGCGACGCCGTCACCCGCGCCGCGTCCGACATGTCCGCGGCCGACCAGGCCCGCATCGAGGGCCTCGAGGCGCTGACGATGCATCGCCTGCTGGGCTGGAAACCGGGCAGCAGCAACCGTTTTCGGCACGACCGGCGCAACCGGCTGCCGCACGACGTCGTGGTCGTCGACGAGGCCTCGATGGTGTCGCTCACGCTCATGGCGCGACTGCTCGAGGCGCTGCGCCCCGAGACCCGGCTCGTCGTCGTCGGTGACCCCGACCAGCTCGCGTCGGTCGACGCGGGGGCCGTGCTCGCCGACCTGGTGGCCGGTCTGCGCGGACGCGCGGGCGACGAGGACGTGGTCGAGGATGGCGCGGACGACGGTGTCGCGGGCGACGAGGTCGAGGTCGAGGCGTCGGGTGGGGACGGCGTACGACCGGGGCTGGGGCCGCCCGTCGTGCGGCTCACCCACACCTACCGCTTCGGCGGCGGGATCGGCGACCTCGCGCAGGCCATCCGCGATGGCGACGCCGGCCGCGCCCTCGCGGTGCTGGCCGGTGCCGACGACGTCGACCTGGTCGCCGACCCCGACGACGTGCGTCACCGTCTGGTGCGCCAGGCCGTCGACCTGCGCCGGCGGGCAGCCGCCGGTGACGGCGAGGGCGCGCTGCGGGCGCTGGCCGGCCACCGGCTGCTGTGCGCCCACCGCACCGGGCCGTTCGGCGTCTCGGCGTGGAACCGGCTCGTCGAGCAGTGGGTGTCGGAGGAGACCGGCGAGACCTTCTGGACGCCGATGTACCCCGGCCGCCCGCTGCTCGTCACGAGCAACGACTACGCCAACGACCTGCTCAACGGCGACACCGGCGTCGTGATCCGCTCGGCCGACGGGGTGCTGCGCGCCGAGCTCGAGACCACCGGCGGGCGTCGCCTGCTGCCCACGTCGCGGCTCAGCGACATCGAGACGATGCACGCGATGACGGTGCACAAGGCGCAGGGCAGCCAGGCCGACCACGTCACGGTGCTGCTGCCCGAGCTCGACTCGCCGCTGCTCACCCGCGAGCTGCTCTACACCGGGGTCACCCGCGCCCAGCGGCACGTCACGGTGGTCGGCACCCCCGAGGTGCTGCGCGCCGCCATCGCCCGCCGCACCCACCGGGCGAGCGGGCTCGCCCAGCGCCTGGGTGCGGCCGACGGGGGAGGCGACACCGGCGTACCGGCCTGAGCGGAGGGCGCCGCGCACCCTGGGCGGACACGTTTGCGGGGTGGCGCCCGGGCGGGGTTAGCGTGGGCCGGTGAGCACCCCCACCACGACCCCCGCCCTGTCCGCCCCCGCCGCCAACGCCCCCTTCGAGCAGACCACGATCGAGCGGCGACCGTTGCGCGACAACGACATTCGCATCGACATCCGGTTCGCCGGCATCTGCCACAGCGACATCCACCAGGTGCGCGAGGAGTGGGGTAAGAGCACCTTCCCGATGGTGCCCGGGCACGAGATCGCCGGCGTCGTCGCCGAGGTCGGCCCGGCCGTCACCCGCCACCAGGTCGGCGACCAGGTCGGCGTCGGCTGCATGGTCGACTCGTGCGGCGAGTGCGAGATGTGCAAGAACGGCGAGGAGCAGTTCTGCGAGAAGGGCGCCGTGTTCACCTACGGCGACGAGGGCTACGACGGCGAGATCACCCTGGGCGGCTATGCCCAGTCCATCGTCGTGTCCGAGCGGTTCGCCTGCCGCATCCCCGACGGACTGCCGCTCGACCAGGCCGCGCCGCTGCTGTGCGCCGGCATCACGACCTACGCCCCGCTGAAGCGCTGGGGCGCCGGGCCCGGCAAGAAGGTCGCCGTCGTCGGCATGGGCGGCCTGGGCCACATGGGCGTCAAGCTGGCCGCGGCGATGGGCGCCGAGGTGACCGTGCTATCCCGCACGCTCGACAAGGCTGACGACGCGGCGACGTACGGCGCGGCGCACCAGCTGTCCACCAAGGACCCCGAGACCTTCGAGCGCCTCGCCGGCTCCTTCGACCTGATCCTGAACACGGTGAGCGCGGACCTGCCGATGGGCGACTACCTCGGCCTGCTCAAGCCGTACGGCGCGCTGGTCAACGTCGGGCTGCCGACGGGTGACTACGCCTTCGCGCCCGGCGCGGTCGTCGGCCGCAGCAAGGTGCTGGCCGGCTCGATGATCGGCGGCATCCCCGACACCCAGGAGATGCTCGACTTCTGCGCCGAGCACGGCATCGGCGCCACTGTCGAGACGATCGACGCCTCCCAGGTCGACGAGGCCTACGACAAGGTCGTGGCCGGCGACGTGCGCTACCGCTACGTCATCGACGTCGCGACCATCCAGCCCGGCGCCTGAATCACGTTGCGGATGCTGCAGATTCGAGCTGCTGATCTCGACGATCCGGCGTTGGCGCGGTTCTTGAGCGACCACCTCGCCGACATCGCCCCCACGGCTCCCGCCTGCAGCCAGCACGCGCTGGACCTCGACGGGCTCCGCGCCCCCGGCGTACGTCTGTGGTCGGCTCACGACGGACCGCACCTCGTCGGCACGGTCGCGCTCGCGCCGGTCGAGCCGGGCCACGAGGAGCTGAAGAGCATGCGCGCCGATCCCCTGCGCCGCGGGCAGGGGATCGGTCGCGCCTTGCTGGAGCACGCGCTCGCCGACGCGACAGCACGCGGGGTCACCCGTGTCTCGCTGGAGACCGGGAGCATGGAGTTCTTCGCCCCCGCCCGCGCGCTGTACGCCAGCGCCGGCTTCGTCGACTGCGCCCCGTTCGGTGACTACGCGCCCGACTCGAACAGCGCGTTCATGACGCGGTCGCTGCCGTAGCGACCGGGGCTCGTCTCAGCCCTGAGGCTCCTCCGCCATCGGGTCGATGCCCGGGTCGTGAAAGCGCCGGCCTGCCGTCGCCCGGTCGACCGTCTCGATGAGCCGCTGGCCGTCGCGAAAGTCGCGGGCACGCAACCAGACGGTGTTGCCGTCGGCGAAGACGACCATCCGCTGGTCCTCGTGGTGCGCGACACCGACGACGTCGGACCACGGCGCGCCGATGTGCTCCCCGCGCAGGTGCATCGAGATGCCGTCCTCGCCCACGCTGACCTCGAGGCTGCGCGGCACCGGCCGCACCGTCCGCCGGCGGTGCCGCCGGTCGCCGAAGGTGGGGCCGTCGTACAGCTCGGTCGTCACCGCGAGGCCGACCACCTCGGGCAGCTCCTCCATCGGCACGTGCACGAGCATCGTGGCCACGGCATGGGCCGCGGCCTCGCGCAGCCGCGCCGGCTCCAGCTCGGCCAGCTCGCGCGCGAGCATCTCTTCCGGGGTGAGCACCGGGAGGCCCGCGAGCAGTCGCACGGCGGAGAACCCCAGGTAGCCCGTCAGCTGCGTGGGGTCATTCAGCTGCAGCTCCGCCATTCGCGCGGCGTGGGCCCGCTCGCCCGCGTCGGGCGGCCGGTTCGCCAGCCCGAGGACCTCCTCGCGCATCACCCGCGCGACGTCGGGCTCGGCGTCCGGGGCGAAGTCGGCCGCGATCGCGGTGAGCCAGCCCGCCTGCAGCGGCAGGGTGTCGTCGCTGATGTCGTAGCTGATGCCCAGGTCGTGCCGCAGCCGGTCCATGAGCCGTTCGCGCAGGATCGTCGCCAGGCCGACGGCGGGGCTTCGCGTGAGGTACGACAGCGTCACCGGCGCCCCTTCGGGCGCCTGGATCATGGCCGGAGTGCTGCGGGGAAGCAGTGTCGGCTCGGGGGCGCGCCGTGCGGGCGCGTCGGGCAGCGGCAGCCGGATGTCGTCACCGGGCGGCCCGGTCATCGCGAGCACGCAGTTGTCCCGGGTGACCAGCCGGGACACCAGGTCGAGCAGCTGTTCCGGGGTGACCTGGTCGAGCGCGGGCTCGGGCCCGGCGGCCAGGCCGGGGCCGCGCCAGCCGAAGCGGGCCTGCAGCGCGATGGTCGCGCCGGGGGAGTCGTACATCCCCGACTCGATCGCGATGACCTTGGCCTCGTGGGCCATGCGGGCTGTGTCGGGGCGGGCGAGCTGCAGGCAGACGTCGTGCAGGAACTGCAGGACGTCGGACCGTTCACCGATCGCAGAGAACACGGTGGCGTCGGTGGTGGCCTCGGCGTTGTTGTCGATCGGGCGCCGCCCGATGCGCGACATCACGACGTGCTCCAGCAGGTGCGCGAGCCCGGAGGTCGGGAAGGTCTCGTCGCGCGCGCCGATGCCGACCACCAGAGCGGCGCGGAACGGGCCGGGCATATCGGCCCACAGGGTGCGGACACCCTCGATCGTCGTCTGCTGCACGGCGGGAAGGTATCGCGGCGCCGGTGCCGGCGAGCCGGATTGGCGGAATGCTGCCGACGAGCCGCGCCTGTCGGTGGCGGGCCCTACCGTGATGCGTGCGTCACCAGCCCACGCCCGCCCGGCCACGCACCGAGCCCGTCCACCAAGGAGCACGCGATGGCGTCCCGCCTCAACCCCTACATCAGCTTCCGCGGCCAGGCCCGGGAGGCCATGGAGCACTACCAGTCGGTCTTCGGCGGCGACCTGCAGCTGACGACCTTCGGCGAGGCCGGGGCGCAGGCGCCCGGCATCGTGCCCGAGCAGGTGATGCACGCGATGCTCGAGACGCCCGCGGGTTACACGCTGATGGCGAGCGACACCCCCGAGGGCATGCCCTACCGCGAGGGCAGCACCATCTCGATCAGCCTCAGCGGCGACGACGCCGACGCGCTGCGCCACTCCTTCACCCGGCTCTCCGAGGGCGGCCAGGTCGCGATGCCGCTGGAGAAGCAGATGTGGGGCGACGAGTTCGGCATGTGCATCGACCGGTTCGGCATCGCCTGGATGGTCAACATCGCCGGCGACGCTCAGGCCTGAGCCGCGCCCCCGGGGCGCTTGTCGCTCTCGAGGCGCTCGAGCAGGCGCGAGGTCACCGACTCCAGCGCGCGCATCTCGTCCTCGGTCATGCCGTCGAAGAACAGCTCGCGCACGCCGTCGACGTGACGCTGCGCCGCGCGCTCGATGCTGGCGCGCCCCTGGTCGGTCACGGCGACGAAGGCGCCGCGGCCGTCCTCGGCGCAGTGCCGCCGCTCCACGAGGCCGCGGGTGCTCATGCGTGTGATGTGGTGCGACAGGCGCGAGCGGTCCCAGTGCATCAGGTCGGCGAGGTCGCTCATCCGCAGCTGCCCCGACTCGGTGTCGGTGAGGCAGACGAGCACGCCGTAGTCCTGCATGCTCAGGGAGAACTCCTGCAGGTGGCGGTTCAGCTCGGCGGGCAGCGCCCACGAGGCCCGGATCCACTGGCGCCACACCCGCTGCTCCTGGTCGCTCAACCAGGACGTCTCGGTGGTGGTCATGCGAACAGCGTACCGGAATAGTTGACACATCACCAACGTTCTGGAACTCTGTAGTTGACGGATCACCGAACCGACAAGGAGTCCCCCAGTGACGACCACCACCAACCTCTCCGGCCTGCAGAACCTCGACGGCACGTACGCCATCGACCCCGCCCACAGCCGCATGGGCTTCGTCGCCCGGCACGCGATGGTGACCAAGGTCCGCGGCTCGTTCAACGAGTTCGAGGGCAGCGCCGTGGCGAACGGTGGCGTGAACGACGCCAAGGTCGACGTCACGATCCAGGTCGCGAGCCTCGACACCCGCAACGAGCAGCGCGACGGTCACGTCAAGAGCGGCGACTTCCTCGCGATCGAGCAGTTCCCGACCATCGAGTTCCACTCCACCGGCTGCTCGGTCGAGGGCGACACCCTCAACCTGACCGGCGACCTGACCATCAAGGGCGTCACCAAGCCGATCACCGTCCCGTTCACCTTCGAGGGCGCCGCCACCGACCCGTTCGGCAACGAGCGCATCGGCTTCGAGGGCTCGACGGTCATCAACCGCAACGACTACGGCATCACCTTCAACGCCGCGCTCGAGACCGGCGGCGTGCTGGTCAGCGAGAAGATCACCCTCGAGTTCGAGGTCTCGGCGATCAAGCAGGCCTGAGCCGCAGCGCCGCGCACGACCCTCCAGCCGGGCCGATCAGCATCAGCTGATCGGCCCGGTTCTTGTCTGCCCGCGGACGGTCGGGTAGACGTCTACCCTTGATAGAGTGGTGTCTACCATGAGCCTCAACATCAAGAACGAGCGTGTGCACGACCTCGTGCGTGAGGTGGCGCGGCGCACGGGTCGTTCCCAGACGAGTGCCGTGGAGCTGGCGCTGGAGCGGTTGCTGGCAGAGCTGGGGCGCGAGGACGACGCCGGGAGCCAAGAGCTCGACGGGCTGCTGGCTGACATGCGCGATCGCGTGAGCCGGACCGGCGGCCGGCTCACGACCGACGAGCTCTACGACGAGGCCGGCCTGCCGCGGTGATCGTCGACTCGTCCGCGCTGGTCGCCGTCCTCAACGACGAGCCCAGGGCGCAAGAGCTGGTGACGTTGATGCGTGACCGTTCGACGGCCATGTCCGCGGCCACCTACGTCGAGGCTGCGGTCGTGGTGGACGCCCGCCGAGATCCTGCGCTGTCCCGCCAGTTCGACGCCCTGCTGAGCACGCTCGGCATCGCCGTCGTGGACGTGACGCCCGAGATGGCGGCCGTGGCGCGGCAGGCCTACCGCGACTTCGGCCGTGGCTCCGGGCACGCGGCACGACTCAACTTCGGGGACTGCTTCTCCTACGCGCTCGCCGTCGTGCGCGACGAACCCCTCCTGTTCGTGGGCGACGACTTCACCCATACCGACGTCCGCGCGGCTCTTCGCTGAACCGTCTTGCGCTGGAGCGCACTCCAGGACCTAGCGTCACTGACGTGACCACGACCAGCACCCCCGAGCTCGGCATCGCCGCCGTCGCCGAGCGCACGGGTCTCAGCCAGGACGCCCTGCGGTGGTACGAGCGCGAGGGCCTGATCCCGCCGGTGCCGCGCACGCCGGCCGGGCGGCGGACGTACGACGACGCGGCCGTGCGCATGGTGCAGCTGGTCGTGCGGCTGCGGCGCACCGGCATGCCGATCGCGCAGGTCAAGGAGTTCTGCGTGATGGTCGGCGAGGGCGCGGCGACGCACGGACGGCGGATGAGCCTGCTGCTGGAGCACCGCGTGCGCCTGCTCGAGCAGCAGGCGCAGCTGCGCGACGACCTGGCCGCCGTCGACCACAAGATCTCGCACTACGAAGACCTTATCGAGCGCGGCCTCGACTGCGCCGAGACTCCCGTCACGGATCCCGGGATCCGTTCTCAGCAAAGGAGATTCGCATGAGCATCGGCACCATCGACCTCGGTCAGGGGCTCACCGTGAGCCGGCTCGGCTTCGGGGGCATGGCCCTCAGCCACGTCTACGGCGGCATCGAGCCGCAGGCCGCCGAGCGCACCCTGCACGAGACGATCGACCTCGGCATCACGTTCATCGACACGGCCGACGTCTACGGCGAGCCGCGGCCGGGCACCACCGGCCCCGCCGGCACCAACGAGGAGCTGGTCGGCACGGTGCTGCGCACCCGGCGCGACGAGGTGCAGCTGGCCACGAAGTTCGGCATCACCGGTGCGGTGGGCGACGGCGCCACCGCCGCACGCGGCGACCGGGCGTACGTCCTCGCCGCCTGCGACGACTCGTTGCGTCGTCTCGGGGTCGACACCATCGACCTCTACTACATGCACCGGCGCGAGCTGACGCGCCCGATCGAGGAGACCGTCGGCGCGATGGCCGAGCTCGTGCAGGCCGGCAAGGTGCGCCACCTGGGCCTGTCCGAGGTCACGGCCGACGAGCTGCGCGCGGCCGCGGCGGTGCACCCGATCGCCGCGGTGCAGAGCGAGTGGAGCCTGTGGTCGCGCGACGTCGAGACCAACGTCGTCCCGGCTGCGCGCGAGGTCGGCGCGGGCTTCGTGCCCTACTCCCCGCTCGGTCGCGGCTTCCTCGCCGGCGCCATGACCCGGGAGGCGGTCGCCGGCGGGGTGCTCAAGGCCGAGCCGCGGTTCGCCGAGCACTACGACGCCAACCAGCGCGTGGTCGAGGTCATCGCCGCGGTCGGCGACGAGCTGGGCGCCACGCCCGCGCAGGTCGCCCTGGCCTGGCTCTTCGCCCAGGGCGAGCGGTTCGGGTTGCCGGTCGTGCCGATCCCCGGCAGCCGCAAGGCGTCTCGCATGGCCGAGAACGCCGGCTCGCTCGACCTGACGCTGAGCGACGACCAGCTGCAGCGGCTCGACGCCGCGGCCGACCTCGTGCAGGGCGGCCGGCAGCTGACGTTCACCGACCCGCAGTGGATCTCCAGCAACCGCGAGTGACGCGGCCGTCCATGGCTATGAACGAGGCTAGTTACAGGCCAGTATTGAGGCTATTCTTGGCGCATGAGGTCTGTGGCGCTGAGTGAGGCGAAAGACAAGTTGTCGTCTCTGGTCGACGAGGCGGCGAGCACTCACGAGATCATCCGCATCACCAAGCACGGGCACCCGGCTGCGGTGCTGATGTCGGCCGACGACCTGGAGTCGTTGCACGAGACGCTCCGGGTGCTGTCCACGCCCGGCGCGGTCGACGAGCTCAACCAGACTCGCGTCGACTTCGCGTCGGGCGAATCGGTGAGTGGGGACGAGCTGCGTCAGCGATACGGGTTGGCGTGACCGAATCGGGCTGGCGTGTCGAGCTCGCTCCCGGGGCGATCCGGTCGCTGGGCCAGCTGCCCGAGAAGGTCTCGTCCGCGATCGTGGAGTTCGTGACGCGCACCCTCCCCAGCAACCCTCGTCGACTGTCAGAGCCCTTGCGGTTCGAGCTGGAGGGTTGGCACGTTGCTCGTCGGGGCGACTATCGGGTGATCTTCGAGATCCACGAAGACCAGCGGGTGCTTCTGATCGGTCGCATCGAGCACCGTGCGCATGCCTATCGGCAGCGTTGACGACTGCTGCAGGAGCGTGCGTGATCGCGAGTGACGCGACACACTCAGTCGCGCGCCGACTCCGCCGCGCGCTTGAGGGCCAGCAGCGCGCGGTCCCACTGGGCTGCCACAGCGTCGAGGTCGCGCGCGGTGGCGCGCAGCCGCTCGGGGCGCACGGTGAACCGCACCTCGCGCCCCGAGCGCCGTGACCCGACCAGGCCGGCGCCGGTGAGCACCCGCAGGTGCTTCAGCACGCCCTGCCGCGAGATGCCGACGCCCTCGGCGATGTCGCCGGCGGTGCGCCCGTCGGCCTCCGCCAGCAGCTCGAGGATCGTCTGCCGGTTGGGGTCGGCCAGCGCCGCGAACGTGTCGGGGTCGAGCCGGCTCATCGCTCCAGCGCGGTCTTCGCGGCGGCCAGCTCCTGCTCCCAGCCGGCCACGTTCTCGCCGTACGTCCTCGTCGCCTCGGCCGCGTCGGCGTACGCCGCGAACCCGGACTCCACGACCGTGACGAGCACGCCGTCGCCGGTCTGCTCGAGGGTGAAGTCGATGCGTGTGCGCGGGGCGTCGGTCTCGTCGCTGCGGCCCGAACCCCATTGGAAGGCAACGCTTCTCGGCTCGTCGGTGGCGAGCGTGCGGATGGGGTAGTCCGCGCCCTTCCAGTGCAGGGTCGTGGTGTCGCCTTCGACGGTCGTGTCGTGCTCGAAGACCTCGCCGTCGTTGATCCACCACCCGGGGGTGGAGACGAGACGCCACACCAGGTCGACGGGCGCGTCGATCGTGATCTGCCGGCGGATGCTGTCCTGAACGGTGCTGGTGCTCATGGGATCTCCTCGTCCGATATGTGCAACTCTACGGTTGCACACGCGAGCACCCACTTGCAACCCCCAGGTTGCACCGAGTGGTTACGCCTGCCAGGCCTGGGCCAGCAGCTCGAAGCTGCGCAGCCGGTGGGCCGGGTCGAAGGCGTACGTCGTCACGATCAGCTCGTCGACCTCCAGGTCGGCGACGATCGCCTCGAGCTGGCGCACCACCGTCTCGGGCGACCCGACGGCGCGCACCGCCTGGAACCCGTCGACGAAGCGCGCGACCTCCGGCCCGATCGCGGCGTCGAGGTCGTCCACCGGCGGCTGCAGCTTGACCCGCTGCCCGGTGCGGATGCCGGCGGCCATCTGCTGGGCGGTGGTGAACAGGAACGCCGCCTCCTCGTCGGTCGGCGCGACCAGCACGTTCACCCCGGCCATGCTGTACGCCTGCGGCAGCTGAGCGGTCTCGAACTCGGTGGAGAAGCGCTCGCGGTAGAGCGCCAGCGCCTGGTGCCGCAGCTGCGGGGCGAAGTGCGAGGCGAACGCGTACGGCAGGCCGAGGTAGGCCGCGACCGCGGCGCCGTCCAGGCTCGAGCCGAGCATCCACAGCGGCACCTGCGTGCCCTGGCCGGGCAGCGCGCGCACCTGCTGACGCAGCTGCTCCTCGTCGCGCGGCGCGAGATAGCGGTGCAGGTCGACGACGTCCTGCACGAACGTGTCGGTCGTCGCCGCGCCGCGCCGCAGCGCCGCTGCGGTGATCGGGTCGGTGCCCGGCGCGCGACCCAGCCCCAGGTCGATCCGGTCGCCGTACATCTCCGCCAGCGTCCCGTAGTACTCCGCGACCATGAGCGGGCTGTGGTTCGGCAGCATGACGCCACCGGAGCCGAGCCGGATGCGCTCGGTGTGCTCGGCGGCGCGGCCGATCAGCAGCGACGTCGCGGACGAGGCGAACGCCACGGAGTTGTGGTGCTCGGCGTACCAATACCGTTGGTATCCAAGGGAATCGGCGAGGCGGGCCAGCTCCAGCGACTGGTCGATCGCCTCGCGCGCCCCGGTGCCGGACGCCACCGGCACGAGGTCGAGCACGGACAGCGGCACACGGGACGAACTAGGCACGTCAGGTGCAGCAGCGCCCGCCCGCCCGCTATTCCCCACCCCCACGCTGGTCGAGCAGCCGCGAGGTGCCGAGCGGCGTATCGAGACCCACGCGCCCCGATCCCGGCCATGATGACCTCATGCCCCGCCCGAAGGTCACCCGAGCCCAGGCCCTCGCCTGGCGCCTGCGCCGCCAGCACCTGCTCGACGGCGCGGCCGACCCCGACGAGGTGGTGCGCACCCTCGGCATGCTGGCGATCTTCGGGAGCGACCCCGACCTGGCCGTACGCCGCCGGCTGGCCTCGCCCGGCCCGCCCGGTGAGGTGCAGCGGGCGCTGGGCGAGGGCCGACTGCTGCGCACCTGGGCCCGGGGTGCGGTCAGCCTGATGGAGCCGGCGACCGCCGGCCGCTTCCTGGTGATCCGGGCCGCCGGGCGGCAGTGGGCGCGCAAGAGCTGGGTCGAGTTCTACGACCTGCAGCCCGACGACTGGCCGGACCTGCGCGAGATCGTGCGCGGCGTGGTCGCCGACGGACCGGTGCCGCCGCAGGCCGTCGCCGACGCGCTCGCGCGCTCGCGCCGGTTCGCCCATCTGGCACCGCAGTTCGCCGAGCCCAACATCACCCTGCTCAAGCCGTTCTCCTGGCAGGGCGACATCGTGCTCGGGCCCGGCCTCGACGGCCCGATGCTGCTGCAGAGCCCCGAGGCCACCCGCGGCTGGCGCGGTCTGCCCGACCTCGCCGAGGCCGGGCGCGCCGCGGTGCTGGACTACTTCGCGGCCTACGGCCCGGCGACCAGGGCCGACGTGCACCACTGGCTCGGCGACGGGCTGAGCGCGGGTCGGTCGCGCGTGGAGCGGTGGCTCGACGACGTCACCGACCGGCTGGTCGAGGTCGACGTCGACGGCGAAAAGGTCTGGCACGCGGGCGATCTCGTCGACCAGCTGCTCGAGACGGAGCCGGCCGGGCGGGTCGTCCTGCTCCCCGGCAAGGATGCCTGGGTCTTCGGCCCCGGCACCAAGCACACCTGGGTCGTGCCGCCGGCCACGCGGCAGGACATGACGCGCGGGGTCGCGCCGATCGTGGTCGACGGCGTGGTGAGTGGCACCTGGCGGGTCGGCGACGACACGCTGCACACCGCCTGGCTGGACGAGCCGAGCGCGACGGTGGCGAAGGCGTACGACGCCGAGGTCGCCCGCCTGTCCGCCCTGGTCGGGCGCGAGCTCACCCCGAGCGGGTAGCCCCCGGCCCGCGCATCTCCCCACGGGTGGTCGTGCGCGAAGGGGCGGCGACATACGGTTTGGGCATGGCTTCGATCCTCATCTTCGGCGGGCACGGCAAGATCGCCCTCCTCGCCGAGCCGCTCCTCGTCAACGCCGGGCACACCGTCGACGCGGTGATCCGCAACCCCGACCACCGCGACGAGGTGGCCGCGACCGGGGCCAACCCGATCGTCGCCGACGTGGAGCAGCTCGAGCCCGAGGACATGCAGGATCTCGTCGAGGGGCACGACGTCGTGATCTGGTCGGCGGGGGCCGGCGGCGGCGACCCCGAGCGCACCGAGGCGGTCGACCGGGACGCCGCGATCCGGTCGATCGGCGCCTCCCAGGTGGCCCAGGTGCCGCGCTACGTGATGGTGTCCTACTTCGGCGCCGGCCCCGACCACGGAGTTCCGGAGGACGAGGGCTTCTTCACCTATGCCGAGGCGAAGGCCGCGGCCGATGCCTATTTGCGCGCCGCCGACGTCGACGCGGTGGTGCTGGGTCCCAGCCGCCTGCTCGACGAGCCGGGCACCGGCACGGTCAGCGTCGGCGACACCGAGGGCACCGGGGTGCCGCGCGCCGACGTCGCCGCCGTGATCGCGGCGGTCGTCGACAACCCCGAGGTCAAGAACGTCACGTTCGAGTTCAACGCCGGCGACGTGCCGGTGGCCGAGGCCGTCCAGAGCCTGGTGGAGTGACCACCGGGGGCCGTACGCCCTCGCCGGCTCACCCCGCCGACTCGCCCAGCTGCCGGCCGAGCTCGCGCACGGCCTGACGCAGCGGCTCCGACCCGACCACCCGCCACGGCACCTCGATGGTCGCCAGCTGGCGGGCGAACCAGTCGGGCGTGTTCGTCGTCGCCCGCAGGCGCGACTGCGAGTCCCCCACGGGCTCAAGGCTTCCCAGGCTGCGCCGCACCCAGTAGCGCGCCTGCTCGACCGGCGCGTCGATGATCACCTCGACCTCGTGCTCCCAGCCCTGGGCCAGGTGGTCCTCCAGCGCGGTGAGGGCGTCCAGGTCGTCGGGCGGGTCGAAAACCGTTGGCAGCGCGTGGATCTCGTCGATGCGGTCGGCCCGTAGCACTCGCTGCGCTCCGGCGGTGTGCGACCAGCACAGCAGGTACCACCGGCTGTGCCGCAGCACGACCGCCCACGGGTCGACCTCCATCTCGCGGGTCTTCTCGCCGATGCGGTAGTCCAGCCGCAGCCGGCGCCCCGCCGCGCACGCCAGCACCAGCCGCGACGTGAGGTCGGGGTCGAGCTGCGGCCGGATGCTCGGCGCCGCCGTGCGCTCCCACGTGCTGCGCACCGGCTCGGCCAGCTCGCGCGGCAGCACCCGCACCAGCTTGGCGATCGCCGCGCCGACCGGGTCGGACGGCTCGGCCGCCGCGCGGTGCCCCTCCAGCGCCGCCATCACCAGCCCGAGCGACTCGGCGGGGGAGAGCATGAGCGGGGCGAGGCGCAGGCCGCGGCCGACGCGATACCCGCCGTACGGCCCGGTCGTCGACTCGATCGGCAGGTCGGCCTCGCGCAGCGTGCCGACGTAGCGGCGGGCCGCCCGCTCGGTCACGCCGAGCCGCTCGCCCAGCTGCTGGGCGGTGATGCCGGGGGTGTTCTGGATCGCCTCGAGGGCCAGCAGGGCTCGCGCGGTCGGGTTGGCGGCGCGGGGCATGCGCGACCTCCTGGTCGATGGCGTACGCCCACCAAGCCTGCCGCACGCACGCTCAGCCGGTCATGTCCTCCAGCTCCTTGCCCTTGGTCTCCTGCACGAACTTCTTCACGAAGATCAGCGAGAGCAGGGCGAAGAGGCAGTAGAGGCCGTACGCCAGGCCGAGCGAGACGTCCTTGAGCGACGGGAACGACACGGTGATCAGCCAGTTCGCGACCCACTGGGCACCCGCGGCCAGCGACAGGGCGGCGGCGCGGATGCGGTTGGGGAAGGTCTCGCCGAGCAGCACCCACACGATCGGTCCCCACGACATGCCGAACGCGATGACGAAGACGTTGGCCGCGACCAGCGCGATCGGCCCCTGCGCCCCCTCGAGCACCGGGGTGACCTCGCCGGCGGCGTTGGTGACGGTCGAGGCGGTGCCGAACACGAGGGCCATGACACCGAGCGAGATCGTCATGCCGATCGAGCCGATGATCAGCAGCGGCTTGCGCCCGATGCGGTCGACGGTGGCGATCGCGATGAGCGTGGTAAGGATGTTGACCACCGAGGTGATGACGGTGATCTTGAACGAGTCGTCCTCGCTGAACCCGACGGCCTCCCACAGCACGTTGGAGTAGTAGAAGATCACGTTGATCCCGACGAACTGCTGGAAGACCGACAGCCCGATGCCGATCCACACGATCGGCATCAGACCCATCGCCGGGCCCTTGATGTCGGCCATCGACGGCTTCTTCTCGCGGGAGAGGCTGCGCTGGATCTGGTCGATCTTGATGTCGAGGTTCTTCTGCCCGAGCAGCGTGGTGAGCACCTTGCGCGCCTCGGGCACCTTGTGCGTCGCGACGAGGTAGCGCGGCGACTCGGGGATCGTCAGCGACAGCACGCCGTAGATCACGGCCGGGATGGCCATCGCGAAGAACATCCAGCGCCAGGCCTCGAGACCGAGCCACAGCTCCTCGCTCGACCCGCCGGCGGCCCGCGCGAGCAGGTAGTCGATGAGCAGCGACATGAAGATTCCGGACACGATCGCGAGCTGCTGCAGCGAGCCGAGGCGGCCACGGATCTTGGCCGGCGCGATCTCGGCGATGTAGGCCGGCGCGATGACCGAGGCGGCTCCGACGCCGAGGCCGCCGACGATGCGGAAGATCACGACCATCATCAGGCTGTTGGCGAAGCCGGTGCCGAACGCGGAGATGAAGAAGAGCACGGCGGCGAGCTTCATCACCGACAGGCGGCCGACCCGGTCGGCGAGCCGCCCGGCGAAGACCGCGCCGGCTGCGGCGCCGAGAAGTGCTGAGGCGACAGCGAACCCGAGCTCGGCGGACCCGACCTGGTACTCCCGCTCGATGGCCGAGACCGCGCCGTTGATGACCGCGCTGTCATAGCCGAACAGGAAGCCGCCGAGGGCGGCGACCGACGCGATGCGCACCGCGCTGCGGCCGGTGCTGGTGTCTGACTCGTCGTAGATGGACTCGGCTTCCGGGGCCGGGCCGTGCTCGCTCATGGGGACCTCCTGCTCCGGCCGCGCGGCCGGCGGTGCCGGTCAGGCGGAAGGCGTGTTGCGGAACAGGAAAACGCTACTCCCCCTGAGCCGTTGGCGGCGCGCCCCGCCCGAGGCCGACGTACGTCCGCAGCAGCTCGGGCCGGTCGACGGCCTGAGCCTGGGCCACCTTCTCGAGCGCAGCCCCCTGCAGCAGCCGCTTCACCGGCACCTCCAGCTTCTTGCCCGTGCGGGTGTGCGGGACGCCCTCGACCGCGATCACCTCGTCGGGCACGTGCCGCGGCGACGCGGCGCGCCGGATCTCCTCGCGCAGCTCGGCCACGAGCTCGTCGGTGAGCTCCTGACCGTCGGCGAGGTGCACGAACAGCGGCATCCAGTAGCCGCCGTCCGGGAGCTCGCACCCGACCACGAGCGCCTCGACCACGGCGGGGTGGCGCTCGACCGCGGCATAGATGTCGGCGCTGCCCATGCGCACGCCGTTGCGGTTGAGCGTCGCGTCGGAGCGACCGTGGATCACGACCGACCCGCGCTCGGTGACCGTGATCCAGTCACCCTGCCGCCACACGCCGGGGTAGGTCGCGAGATACGAGTCCTGATAACGGGATCCGTCGTCATCGCCCCACAGCCGCAGCGGCATGCTCGGCATCGGCCGGGTGACGACGAGCTCACCGACCTCCCCGACCAGCGGCCGGCCCTCGTCGTCCCACGCGGCCACCGCGACGCCGAGGCACCGGGTGGAGATCTCGCCCGGCCAGACCGGCACGAGGGGCGCGCCGGAGACGAACGCGCTCGCCACGTCGGTGCCGCCGCTCAGCGACCACAGCGGCAGGTCACCGACGTGGTCGCGCACCCAGGCGAAGGAGTGGGCGGGCAGCGGCGCGCCCGTCGAGCCCATCGCCCGCAGCCGCGACAGGTCGTGCTCGCGCGCGGGGTCGAGCCCGGCGCCCTCCGACGCCTGCAGGAATCCAGGGCTCACCCCGAACAGCGTCACGCCGTGGTCGGCCACGATCTGCCACAGCCGGTCGGGGCTGGGGTGGGTCGGTGAGCCGTCGTAGCAGACCACGCTCGCGCCGACCGCCAGCGCGTGCAGCTGGGTGTTCCACATGACCCAGCTCGGGGAGGTGAACCAGAAGTAGCGGTCGCCCGGCTGCAGGTCCTCGTGCAGCCCGGCGGTCTTCAGCGCCTCGACCAGCACGCCACCGTGGCCGTGCACGAGGCCCTTGGGCAGCCCGGTCGTCCCTGAAGAGAACAGCACCCAGAGGGGAGCGTCGAACGCGAGCGGCACCGGACGTACGGCGGGGTCGGGGCCGGCGACCGCGTCGTCGTACGACATCCAGCCCGCGGCCGCGACGGGGGCGGTCGGGGCGCCCGCGGGCGAGGAGTCACGACCGCTCCGCCGCACCATGACGCCGAGGCGCACGAAGGGAAGCGCTGCCCGCAGCTCCTCGCTGGCCGCGACCCGGTCGTGAGCGGTGCCGTTCCAGGTGTAGCCGTCGGCGCAGACCAGCGCGACCGGTTCGAGCTGGCCGAAGCGGTCGACGGCGGCACCCGGGGCGTAGTCCTGCCCCACGCTGGTCCAGGTCGCGCCCACGGTCGCCGTCGCGAGGAAGGCGACGATCGCTTCGCCGACGTTGGGCAGGTATCCCGCGACCACGTCGCCCTCGCCGATCCCGTTGCGGCGCAACGTCGTTGCGAGCCCGAGCGCCTCGGTGGTCAGCTGCGCCCGGGTCCACTCCCGCGCTTCCCCGGACTCGTCGACCGACACGACCGCGACCTCGTCGGGGTCGCCCTGGTCGAGGATCCAGCCGCCGAAGTTGACCTGCGCTCCGGTGAACCAGCGGGCGCCCGGCATCGCCTCGTCGGCGAGCACCTGGTCGTAGTCGCCCGCGATCCCGAAGAAGTCCCACACCGCCGCCCAGAACTCCGGCAGGTGCGCGACCGACCACTGCCAGAGGTCGTCGTACGTCGGGAGCGCCACCCCGTGCCGGCTCTCCACCAGCCGTCGGAAGGCGGTCATCCGGGACCGCTCGACGCGGTCCGGGCTGGGCAGGTAGATCGGCTGCGGCTCGCTCACATCCGCACGCTAGACCCCGCCCCGCCCGAGCCGCCTCAACCGCGCTCGCGCACCTGCGCGCCGGAGTCGGCGCCCGAGCCGGTGCCGGACTCCTCGTCCACCACCTCGTCGTCCCCGTCACCGATCTCGCGCCGGTCGTCGGCGCCGTCGGACTCCTCCGCCGCACCAGCGCCGCTGCGGTGCCGCCCCGCCGGCTCGTCGCCGGGACCCCACACGTCACGCTTCATGCCCCAGTAGACCCGGGCGGCGACGCCGAAGTAGATGACCAGCCCGAGCACCATCCAGGCCAGCAGGACCATCAGGTCGCGGCCGACGCTCTCGCCGCCGAAGTAGACGATCGAGCGCACGGCGTCCACGCCGGCACCGTTCGGCAGCCACGCCCCGACCGAGGCCCACGGCTCGGGCAGCAGCTCGTAGGAGTACGCCCCGCCCGCGCTGGGATTGCCGACCACGACGAAGATCAGGATCGCCAGGCCGATGCCGACGACGCCGAACAGCGCGGCCGCGCCGTACGTGAAGAACCCGGCGGCCAGCACCACGAGCGTGCCGAGCCCGGCGATCTGCCAGAAGTGCCCGGTCAGCGACTCGAACCACAGGTCGACGATGGCCGCGCCGGCGATGCCCGAGGCGGCGGCGTAGACGACCGCGCCGGCCAGGCGCCACAGCGCGCGCCGGAAGTTGCGCGACCGGTTGCCCGCGCGGATGCCGAGCAGCGAGGCCATCAGGTATCCGCCGACCAGCCAGCCGACGACGAGGTAGAACGCGGTCAGGCCGCGGCCGTCCTTGGGCAGCGCGGGCACGACGTCCTCGACCCGCAGCGTGCGCTGCTGGCTGGCGTCGACCCGCTCCAGCACGGTCTGCGCCGCGGAGGCGAGGCTCGCCCCGTGCGCGGTCGCGACGAGCAGGGTGTCCTGCGTCGTCTGCGGGTTCACGATGTACGCCGTCTGCACCTCTCCCGTGCGCACCTGCTCGCGCGCGTCCTGGGCCGAGGTCGCGGTCGTCGCCTCGAGCGGCCCGTCGGGGAGGGCGTTGAGCCGCTGCGCCGTCTGGGTCGCGAACTGAGTGGTCGGCCCGGCGACCGCGACCGAGATGCCCTGCGGCTTGGGGTCGTGGAACGCGCCGACGTAGGACGCGATGAACGCGGCCTGCAGGAGGAAGCACGCGACGAAGATCCCCACGACACGCGGGGAGAGCATCTCGCGCACGCGCTCACGCGTCGGCTCGTCGGTGCTGCGCTCGTACCCGGGCCGCGGCCCGCGCACCTGGCGGGTCTTGACCGGCACCGACGCGTCGTCGGACCGTGCCTCGTCGGCGCTGTGCTTGCCCACTGGTGGCCTCCCCTGATGCAGGACTGCAGAACTCTTCCACGATGCCAGAGCCGCGCGGGGTCGCAGGGCCATCGCGGCCCCGGGAGCGCATGAGCCTCGTCACCGTTTCCTACCTGCGAGTAACCCGGCGTGCGTGGTGTGCTCGGAGACGGCGACCAGGCGCCAGGAGGAGCTGAGGCAGCGGATGACGACGTCGGGTGTGGTGTTCCCGAGGAGCGGGGACGGACGGAGTACGAGCGTGGTCGGCCGGGAGGTCGTCGGCGCGGCGCTCGAGGCGGCCGACCCGGTGAGCGCCGCCGCGGTGCGCGGCGAGACCGCCTGGCGGACGGCGTACCCCGGGCACTTCCGTCGTCTCGTCGAGATCGCCGCGCACGCTCCGCAGCGGACCGTCCCGTCGGCGCGGGCGGGGCTCGACCGGCTGCACTCTGCGATGCGCTGGGAGCCGGCGCCCGGCGGCGACGACGAGCCGCTGGCCGCGGCGCTCGACGCGCAGGGAGCCACGCTCGCCACCGAGGTGGTCGAGGGCGGCGCAGAGCCCGAGCGCGAGCTGTCGATCCCGTTGCGCGGCAAGCGGATCCGTGGCGCGGAGCTGACGCGACAGCTCGACGACTGGGTCGACGCGGGCGTCATGGAGCCGGGGGCGCGCGAGGCGGTCCGGCGAGTGCAGGACAACCCCGACTGGCTGCGGCTCGAGGGCCGCACCCTCGTGGTGCTGGGCGCGGGCGCCGAGATGGGTCCGCTGCGGGCGGTGCTGCGCTGGGGCGCGACCGTCGCCGCCGTCGACCTGCCGCGGCCGCAGCTGTGGCGCGGCGTGCTCGCCGACGCGACCGAGCGCGCGGGCCGGCTGCTGCTTCCGGTCGGGGCCGACTCCACGGGCGAGCTCGAGCAGCGAGCCGGCGCCGACCTGCTGCACGACCCGGCCGCTGTGGCCCGCTGGCTCGGCACCGTCGACGGCCCGCTCGTGCTCGGCAACTACGTCTACGCCGACGGCGGCACCAACCTGCGTCTGGCTGCCGCGGTCGACGCGCTGACCGAGCGCGTCGCGGCCGAGCGAGACGACTCGGCGCTGGCCTTCCTCGCCACGCCGACCGACGTCTTCGAGGTGCCGGGCGACGCGGTCGCGCAGTCGCGGCAGGCGTACGCCGACGCCGGGTTCACCCGGTTCGTGCGGGCTCCGCTGCGTGCGGCGTCGGGCGGCCGGCTGCTGCGCAGGCAGTACGCCCCCGGCCTCGACGGGCCGCTCGTGTCCGACGCGATCGTGCCGCAGCAGGGCCCGAACTATCTGCTGGCCAAGCGGATTCACCGGTGGCGGGCGACGTCCGCCGCGGCGGACGGGCGCCTGGTGTCGATGACCGTCGCGCCGCCCACGCGCACCCGCTCGGTGACCAAGAACCGGGCGCTCGCCGCGGCCTACGCGGGCGCTCACCGGTTCGGCGTCCAGGTGTTCGAGCCCGCGACCGCGAGCACGCTCATGGCGGCGATGCTCGTGCACGACCTGCACACCGGTGGCGTGGCCGCCCGACCCGGCACCCCGCTCCAGGCCGAGTCGCACACCGCCGTGCACGGCGGGACCTGGCGGATCGCGTACGACCCCCGCTCGGCCCTCGGCATCGCTGCCCTGCTCGGCTGGGGCGCCGCCCGCCCGTGACGTCTCAGCGGCGCGGCGTCAGCGACGGGCGCGCAGCTTGCGCAGCGTCGCGCTCACGCCGCCCGCCAGCAGCGCCAGCCCGGCCACGGTCATCGCGACGTACGTGATCGTCAGTCCCGTGCCCGGCTCGCCGCCGAGCCCCTGTCCCGCGTAGCCGAGCAGCAGCAGACCCAGCCCGAGCATGAGCACGAGGGCGGGGGTGGACGTGCGCGGTCCGGTGAACGCCGACGTCAGACCGGGGTCGCGCCGGGTGCGGTGCTGACTCTGCTCGGGGTTCACCCGAACAGGATCGCAGCCTCGTCGTAACGCGCGCGGGGGACGGTCTTGAGGGTGCCGACGGCGTCGGTGAGCGACACGGTGGCGATGTCGATCCCGTCGAGCGCCACCATCGTCCCCCACTGCTCGGCGACGACCGCGTCGATCGCGCCGACGCCGAAGCGGGTGGCCAGCACCCGGTCGTACGCCGTCGGGCTGCCACCGCGCTGCAGGTGGCCGAGCGTCATCTGGCGGGTCTCGATGCCCGTGGCGTCCTCGATCATCGGGGCCAGTCGCTGCGCGACGCCGCCGAGGCGGGGCCGGCCGAACGCGTCCAGCCCGTGCTGCGCGACGGCTTCTTCCTCGCCGTCGAGCACGAACCCCTCGGCCACGACGACGACGGGGGCGCGCCCGCGGCGTTGCGCCTCGAGCACCCACTCCGTGATCTGGTCGAGGGTGGTCGCGACCTCGGGGATGAGGATCGCGTGCGCGCCCGACGCGAGCCCCGCGTGCAGGGCGATCCACCCGACGTGCCGGCCCATGACCTCGACGACCATGCAGCGGTGGTGGGCCTCGGCGGTCGTGCGCAGCCGGTCGATCGACTCGGTCGCGATCGACACGGCGGTGTCGAAGCCGAAGGTGTAGTCGGTGGCCGACAGGTCGTTGTCGATCGTCTTCGGCACCCCGACCACGTGGATGCCCTCGTCGGCGAGGCGCCGTGCGGCGGTGAGCGTGCCCTCGCCGCCGATCGCGATGAGCGAGTCCATGTCGTTCCTCGCCATGACCTCGCGCACCCGCTCGGGGCCGCCACCCTCGTACGGGTTCGTGCGGGACGTGCCGAGGATCGTGCCGCCCATTCCCGACAGGCCGCGAACTCGCTTGCGCTTCAACGGAAAGCAGTCGTCCTCGACGAGGCCGCGCCAGCCGTCGCGGATCCCCACGAACGACCGGTCGTGGATGCGGGTGCCCTTGATGACCGCCCCCCGGATCACTGCGTTGAGGCCGGGACAGTCGCCGCCGCTGGTCAGGATGCCGATGTGCACCCGTCCAGTGTCAGGGGCCCATGGCGTACGCGCGAGTCGTCTCAGGGTGTGAGTGGCCACCCCGTTCGTTCCCCACCGGGAGCGCCGGGGTGATAGCACGGGAGCAGGCCAGCGCGAGGAGGCGGTAGTGGCGACGGTGAGCACGATCCGTGGTCCGGTCGACGTCGACGATCTCGGACCGACGCTCATGCACGAGCACGTGTTCGTGGTCAACGAGGAGTACCGGCGCAACTACCCCGAGCACTGGGACGAGCAGCAGCGGTTCGACGACGCCGTCACCAAGCTGCGGGCGCTCACCGACGCTGGCGTGCGCACCATCGTCGACCCGACCGTGCTCGGGCTCGGCCGCGACGTCGAGCGGGTCGCGCGCATCAACGAGCAGGTCGACCTGCACATCGTCCCCGCGACGGGGCTCTACACCTACCGCGACCTGCCGTTCGTCTTCTCGCTGACCGGCCCCGGCACCATGCTCGGCGGCGAGGAGCCGATGACCCCGCTGTTCGTGAAGGACCTCACCGAGGGCATCGCCGGCACCGGCATCAAGGCGGCGTTCCTCAAGTGCGCGATCGAGGCGCACGGGCTGACCGAGGGGGTCGAGCGGGTGCTGCACGCGGTCGCCGACGCGCACGCACAGACCGGCGCGCCGATCACCGTGCACACCCACGCCGAGTCGCAGCAGGGGCTGGTCGTGCAGCGGGTGTTCCGTGAGCGTGGCGTCGATCTCACCAAGGTCGTCATCGGGCACAGCGGCGACACCACCGACCTGGACTACCTCGAGCGGCTGATCGACGCCGGGTCCTACGTCGGGATGGACCGGTTCGGGCTCGACATCCTGCTGCCGTTCGAGCAGCGCGTCGACACCGTCGCCCGGCTGTGCGCCAAGGGCTACGCCGAGCGCACCGTGCTCGCGCAGGACGCCTCCTGCTACATCGACTGGTTCCCGCCCGGTCTCCCCGAGCAGCTGCAGCCGCGCTGGAACTACACCCACATCCACGACGAGGTCCTGCCCGCGCTGCGCGCGCAGGGCGTCACGGAGGAGGACATCACCACGATGCTGGTCGACAACCCGCGCCGATACTTCACCCCGGTCGCATGACCGTCGACAACGACCTGATCGCCGAGATCCCGCGCAGGACAACGAGTTTCGACGACAGCAACCTGACGCTGGGCGACGACGGCATCACGCGCTACGCCGGGCTGCCGGTCTCGATGGTCCACCTGCTGCGCGACGCCGCTGCGGCCCACCCCGACGACGAGGCGGTCGTCGAGCTCGACGGCGGGCGGCTGACGTACGGCCGGCTGTGGGAGCGCGCGCAGCGGGTCGCCGGCGGCCTGCGCGCGGCGGGCGTGCAGGCGGGCGACCGCACGGCGATCCTGCTCCCGGCCGGCACCGACTGGACCCTCGCGTTCCTCGGGTCGATGGTCGCCGGCGCGATCGTGGTGCCGGTCAACACCCGCTTCGCCGAGCCCGAGGTGGCGTACGTCCTCGAGGACTCGGCGGCGGCGTACGTCTTCCGGCCGGGCGAGCCGCTGCCCGACGGCGACCCGGTCGTCGTCGAGCCCGAGCACGCCGACGTGGCCGCGATCTTCTACACCTCCGGCACGACTGGCCAGCCCAAGGGCGCGCTCACCACGCACGAGGCGTTCCTGTCCAACTGCGAGTCGATGCTGCGCGCGACGCCCGACGACGACCGCGACGCGGTCACCGGCCAGGCCTACCGCACGCTCATCTCGGTGCCGCTCTTCCACGTCACCGGCTGCAACTCCCAGCTCCTCACCGCGCTGTACGTCGGCGGCACCGCCGTCATCCTGCCCGCGCTCGACGTGGGCCGGCTGCTGCGCGCCGTGGGGGAGGAGCGGATCAGCGCGCTCACCACGGTCCCGGCGATCTACGGCCTCATGCTCGCCCACCCCGACTTCCCGAGCACCGACATCTCCTCGGTGCGGCGGGCGAGCTACGGCGGGGCGCCCATCGCCCCGGCGCTGGTGCACGCGATCAAGCGCGCGTTCCCAGAAGCGAGAGTTTCCAACGGTTTCGGGATGACCGAGACGGCTGCGCTGGCGTGCGGGCTGCCCGACGAGGAGGCCGCCGAGCACGCCGACTCGGTGGGTTGGCCGGTGCCGGTTGTCGATCTCGCGCTGTTCATGACCGACCCCGAGACCGGAGTCGGCGAGCTGCTCATGCGCGGGCCGACGATCACCCCGGGCTACTGGAACAAGCCGGAGAAGACGAGCGAGGCGTTCGTCGACGGGTGGCTGCGCTCGGGCGACCTCGCGCGGGTCGACGACGAGGGCCGTGTCTACATCGTCGACCGGGCCAAGGACATGATCAACCGCGGCGGAGAGAACGTCTACAGCGTCGAGGTCGAGAACGCCCTCGCCGGCGCCCCCGGGGTCGCCGAGGCCGCGGTCGTCGGCGTCGCCAACCCGGTGCTCGGCGAGGCCGTCGGCATGGTGCTCTACCCCCGCCCCGGGCAGACCGTCGACCCGCAGAACGTCCTGGCCTACCTGCGCGGCCGCATCGCCGACTACAAAATCCCGCAGTACGCCGTCGTGCGCGACGAACCGCTCCCGCGCAACCCCGGCGGCAAGATCCTCAAGCGCCCGTTGCGCGACAGCGACGACTGGGGCGACCGGCTCTGGTGACCGGCCACGTGGGGCTTACTGCCCGGGCGGCGCAGGCACCCCCGCGTGCGGCGGGCTCTCCCGCGTGTCGAACCGAGTGCTCGCCAGCCGACGCTCCGCCCACGTGATCAGCTCGAGGACGTCTGGCGCGACGTACGCCGTTCGTCCCGGTCCGATGGTCTTGGTCTGGAGGATCTCGGCGGCACGCAGCTCCTCCAGAGCTCGACCGGCGGCCTGACGCGAAACCGCGTGGATGCGCTCGACCGTCTGGATGGTGAGCACGGGGGTGGCGGGGAGCTCCTCGAGGATCGCGGCTGTCGCCGAGTCGCTGCGGAGTGCCCGCCGACCAGACCGGCGCTCGGTCAACCTGGCGACCCAGTCGGCCCGGACCTCGCGTAGCTCCGCGGCTAACTGTCGTGCCTGGGCCGCTGCTTCGACGGCGACCCCCGCGAACATCCCGACCCAGGCCGACCGGGCGGCCATCGCTTCGTCGGAGCCTGCTGGTGCCGTGTAGCGATAGGCGGTGAGTCCTTCCACATAGGCCTCGCGCAGCGTGGACAGGACGAGGCTCACCGGGAGGACGGCGTCGGACGTGAGGCCGCGGCGCGCGAGGACGGTGTGGATCAGCGCGCGTCCCACGCGACCGTTGCCGTCGGAGAACGGGTGGATGGTCTCGAACTGAGCGTGCACCAAGGCCGCCTGGACCAGCGGCGAGTGCGTGGCCCCCGCGAGGTAGCCGAGAAGATCGTCAAGCAGCTCCGGCACGAGCTCTGGCGGGGGTGGGACGAACTGCGCGTCGAGCGGGTGGTGGTCGGATCCTCCGATCCAGTTCTGCCGCGTGCGAACACCGTGCAGGTGTGGTTCGTCCAGCAGGAGCGCGCGCTGCAGCGCGACGAGGTCAGCCAGGACGACCGTGTCGGCTTCGTGCAGTCGAGTGGTGGCCTCCCGCACGACCGTCATGTTGTTGGCGACCAGCCGCGCCGGCTCGCTGACACCGCGCACGACCTCGGTCTGTCCCAGCTCGGCCAGGGCGACCTGCCTGGGCGACGGGGCGATGCCCTCAATGCGCGAGGAGGCGATGGCCTCCGAGCGGAGCAGGAAGCGGGAGATTCCGGCCAGATCGCGTCCCTCGCGGTCGAGCGCGCGCACGGCGGCCTCGGCTCGGGCGACAGCTCGGTCGACGGCGGCATCGGTGGACAGGGGGGCTCCGGACAGGCGGTCAGGAAGGTACGCCTGATAGTGCCCGGAGCGCCGGTCGCGTCGAGGGCCGCCGGTGAAGTCGTTCTCCCAGAAGCTGCGCCGCCAGTCCGCCATCTAGGTCCTTTCCGGGCGCACGGAGCCGTCGACGCAACTTTAACTCTTAAAGTTGCGCTGGTGGACCGTTGGTGCCCACTAAGGGCTTGTCCGACCTCGTCGCACCTCGATCAGCGGGGCGTAGAGCGCCATCACGTCCAGCGCCTTCGCGTGGTTCTGCGGGGTCGAGCCGGCGCAGGCGTCGGCGCGCACCACCACGCGCACCCCGGCGTCCGACATCGGCAGCGCGGTCGAGATCACGCAGCAGTCCGTGGCGACACCGACGAGCTCCACCGACCTCGCCCCGCCGAGGGCCCGCTGCAGCGCCGGCGCCCACTTGCCGAAGGTGGGCTCGTCGACCGCGGGGCGACCGGCGTACTCCGGGATCAGGGCGTAGAGCTCGCTGTCGGCCGGCGCCAGCGCGAACGGCCACTGCTCGTAGTACGCCACCCACGCCCCCGTCGGGCGCTCCGGCGCCACGAAGCGGGTGAAGACCGTCCGATCCGGGCCGTACGCCTGCACCCGCTCCGCGATGCGCGCTCGCGCATCCGCGAACATCGGTGAGCCCCAGTCGGATCCGGGGTCGGCGAAGACGTGCTGCAGGTCGACGCAGACCAGCGCGTCGCACAGTTCCACGCTCATGCTCGCGCTCCAGACTCCTGCTCGCGCACGGCTCCCCTGCTCAACAACAGCGTGCCGACCAGGCCGACGAGCAGCGCCACCAGCACCCCGAGGCCGGCGCCGGCCCAGGTGCCCTCCTTGCCGCCGAACGGCCCGAGCAGATAGCCCTGCCACCGCAGCCACGACGCGTTCGTGTTGGTCACCAGGCCCCAGCCGACGACGGTGCCGAGCAGCATCAGCCCGATCGCGCCCCACCGGACGGCGCCGTAGCGGCCGCGCGGGTCGTACAGGTCGGCGTCGGCATAGTCGCGACGGCGCAGCGCCATGTCACCGAGGAACACGCCGAGCCACGCGGCCAGCGGCACCCCGCCGGTGATGAGGAAGCCCTGGAACGGGCCGAGGAAGTCGGTCGCGAAGAACGTCACGAGCACCGCGCCGACCGTCATCAGCACCCCGTCGATGCCGGCCGCGACCGCCCGCGGCACGCGCAGCCCCATCGACAGCAGCGACAGGCCGCTGGAGTAGATGTCGAGCACGATGCCGCCGATCAGCCCCAGCACCACGACCACGACGAACGGGATCATGAACCAGGTCGGCAGCAGCCCGGCCAGCGTGCCGAACGGGTCGGCGGCGAGGCCGTCCATCGTCGCCTGCTCCGAGCCAGCGAGCAGCAGACCGAACACGAACAGCACCAGCGGCGCGACCGACGCCCCGAACGTCGTCCAGCCGACGACCCCCGCGCTGGACGCCGAGCGCGGCAGGTATCGCGAGTAGTCGGCGGCCGCGTTGGTCCACCCGAGCCCGAGCGCGGTCAGCAGCATCACGCCCGCGCCGAGGGTCGACGCGAGTGACCCCGACTCCAGCGTCGTGACCCGGGAGAAGTCGATGTGGTCGAGCGACAGCAGCATGTACGCGATCGTCAGCACCGCGGTCGCGAGCGTGATCCAGGTCTGCACCTTCATGATCGCCTGGTATCCGAAAACCCCTGCGAACACACTGATCCCGACGACGACCAGGATGATCAGCAGCTTCACGCCGGTGCCGCCGTCACCCCAGCCGAGGCGCTGCAGGGCGGCGCTGCCCGCCTGGGTCGCGAGCACGACCAGCACGATCTCCCACCCGACGAGCAGCATCCACGACACGAACGCCGGCAGCCGGTTGCCCTCGACCCCGAACGCCGCCCGGGACAGCACCATCGTCGGCGCCGACCCGCGCTTGCCCGCGAGCGACACCAGCCCGCACAGCAGGAACGAGCCGACGACGCCGATCACGCCGACGACCACGGCCTGCCAGAACGAGACGCCGAAGAAGAGCACGTAGGCGCCGTAGGGGATCGCGAGCACCGAGATGTTCGCGGCGAACCACGGCCAGAACAGCGACCGCGGCGTGCCGTGCCGCTCGGACTCGGCGATGACGTTCAGGCCGTTCGCCTCGACGGCGGCGGCCGCCCCCGTCCTGCGCGGGGCTGCTTCGGTGGACATGGGCGCCAACCTAGTGCGGCGACCGCGGACGTACGCCCGCTCGGACGCTGAAGACTCAGACGCTGAAGACCGGATGCGCGCCCTTCGGCGGCAGGCTCAGGTCGTCGGGGTCGCGGCCAGGCGCGCCGCCCGCGGCGACCACCCGGGTGCGCAGCTCGCGGTAGAAGTCCTGCACTCCGCCCTCGCCGTACGGCGACACCATGCGCAGCGAGAACGCCCGCCCGTCGGCCGGCGCCACCCAGACGGTGCCGAACGTGGAGATGCCGAGGTCGCGGACGGTCGCGAGGGTGGCCCTGCGCCGGCTGAACCGGCCCTGTGCGACGAGCTCGGTGTCGGTGACGCGCACCTTCCACCACGCGACGTCCGTCAGGGCGTACAGCCCGACGAGCAGGAAGACCAGCGCGGCCGGCTCGCCGCGCAGCACGCCGTACGCCCCGGTCGGCAGTGCCAGGAGCGTCCCCACGGCCATGGCGAACCGGCGACTCCAGTGCGGTCGCCCGACCAGTGCCTCAGCCACGCGCGCAGCGTAGCCACCCGGTCAGCCGGCCAGGGCCGCCTCCAGCACCGCGTCGGGGAACGGGCCGGCCATGCCGGCGAGGGAGGTGTTGGTGAGCTGCACGACGCTCACCCGCCGCTCGCGGTCGATGGCCCAGGCGTTGCCGTAGACCCCGCCCCACTGCACGCTGCCGGGGGTGAGCGGCGTCGTCTCGCGCGGCGTGATCACCGCCCAGCCGCGGCCGAACGCCCCGCTCACCCCCGGCGCGACCGGCCGCTTCACCCGCGGCTCGAGCATCCCCTCGACCGTCTCCGGGGACAGCACGCCTGCCCCGCCGGTGCGGACCGCCTCGAGCAGGCGCAGGAACCCCGCCGCGTCGCCGACCATCCCGCCACCGCCGGAGGGGAACTGGTCGGCGTCGAAGATGCGGCTCGGCGACAGCAGCAGCCCCGGCCCGCCGTCGGGCGTCGGCACCGGCACCCCGTCCCGGATCGGGGTGGGCGGCCGCCCGTCCTGGTACGCCGTCGCCAGGTCCGGCGTCGGCGTCACCGCGAACGCGGCCCGGCTCATCCCGAGCGGCCCCGTCACCAGCTCGGCCACCACGTCGGGGAACGCCGAGCCCGTGGCGGCCTCAGCGAGGCCGCCGAGCACGTCGTACGCGACGGAGTAGGCCCACGCGGCGCCGGGCGGGAAGAGCAGCGTGGAGCGCCCGATCCGCTCGACCTCCTCGGCCAGCGTGAGGTCGGTGAGGTCCATGCCGGCGGAGATGCCGAGAGCGGCGTACTCGCCTGTGGCGCCACCGAATCCGTACGTCAGCCCGGCGGTGTGGGTGAGCAGGTGGTCGACGGTGATGGCGGGCTCGGTGCCGTCGGCGAGGCGCGGGCGGAAGCTGGGCAGCCAGCGCGTCACCGGGCTGGTCAGGTCGAGCGTGCCGCGCTCGACGAGCGCCATCGTGGTGAGCGCGGTGATCGGTTTGGTCAGCGAGGCGTAGCGCAGCAGGTGGTCGACGCGCATCGGCCGCTGCTCGGCGAGGTCGGCGAAGCCGGCGGCGCGCTCGTGCACCACCTCTCCGTCGCGGGCGACCAGCACGACGGTGCCCGCGATCACCTCGTCGGCGATGGCTCGGTCGATGACGGCGTCGAGTTCAGGGATGCTCATGCCAGACCCAACGCCCGCGACGCCCTCACCCTTTCCGGTGGCGCGTAACGTTACCCACGAGTTCACCCTGTCCACCCGGCTGCGAGGAGGTGACGCGCGTGCGCGTCGCGCTGTCGTCGTACCGCTCCAAGCCGCACTCCGGCGGGCAGGGCATCTACGTGCGCAACCTGTCGCGCGAGCTGGTGCGGCTGGGTCACGAGGTCGAGGTCTTCTCCGGTCAGCCCTATCCCGAGCTCGACCCCGGCGTGCGGCTCACCAGGCTGCCGAGCCTGGACCTCTACCGCGAGGACGACCCGTTCCGCCGCCCCGGGCTGCGCGAGTTCCGCGACCGCATCGACGTCGCCGAGTTCCTCACCATGTGCGCGAGCGGCTTCCCCGAGCCGCGCACGTTCTCCTGGCGGCTGGCACGCGAGCTGCGCGGCCGGCTCGGCGAGTTCGACGTGCTGCACGACAACCAGACCCTCGGCCCCGGCGTGCTCGAGCTTGCCCGGCGCGGGCTGCCGACCCTCACGACCATCCACCACCCGATCACCCGCGACCGGCGGCTCGAGCTGGCCGCGGCCCGCGGGGTGCAACGCATCACCAAGCGCCGGTGGTACGCCTTCGTCACCATGCAGCGCCGCGTCGCCCAGCGCTCGGCCCACCTGCTCACGGTGAGCGAGCAGTCGGCCCGCGACATCGTCGCCGACTTCGAGGTCCCGCGGGAGCGGCTCGACGTCGTGCCCGTCGGCGTCGACGTCGAGACCTTCGCCGCACGGCCGTACGCCGAGCGCCACCCCGGCCGGCTCGTCACCATCGCCTCGGCCGACGTGCCGCTCAAAGGCCTCGGGGTGCTCGTGCAGGCGCTGGCGCGCCTCGACCCGCTGGCCTGGTCCGAGCTGGTCGTCGTCGGCCGGCCGAGCGAGCGCACGAGCAAGGCGCTCGCCGACGCCGGCCTGCTTGACCGGGTGCGCTTCGAGCAGGGGCTGTCGACCCTCGAGCTCGCCGACCTCCTCGCGTCCGCGCAGGCGTGCGTGGTGCCCTCGCTCTACGAGGGGTTCTCGCTGCCGACGGTCGAGGCCATGTCGACCGGAACGCCCGTGGTCGCCTCCCGCGTCGGCGCGCTGCCCGAGCTGGTCGGCGACGACGCCGGGCTGCTGGTGGCCCCGGGAGACCCGGCGGCGCTCGCGCAGGGGATCACCGACGTACTGGCTGACCCGGTGCGGGCCGCGCGCCTGGGCGCCGTCGGTCGGCGGCGGGCCATCACGACCTACTCCTGGGCCGCCGTGGCCCAGGCCACGAGCGACATCTACGAGCGAATCGTCAGCGAGCACAACGCTTCTCGCGCCATCCCCCGGGAGACCAACGCATGATCACCGTCGACTTCAAGCAGTTCCCGATCACCCCGGGCACCACCGTGCTCGACGTCGGGTGCGGCCAGGGCCGGCACAGCTTCGAGGTGCTGCGCCGCGGGGCCGACGTGACGGCGTTCGACAGCAACGAGTCCGACCTCGCCGACGTGAAGACGATGTTCGGCGCGATGGAGCTCGAGGACGAGGTCGGCCCCGGCGGGCAGGGGCAGGTGCAGCACGGCGACGCGCGTGACATGCCGTTCGCCGACGGCAGCTTCGACCGGGTCATCGCCGCCGAGGTGCTCGAGCACATCCACGAGGACGAGACCGCGATGGCCGAGATCGCCCGGGTGCTGAAGCCCGGCGGGCTCGCTGCGGTGACCGTGCCGCGCTGGTGGCCCGAGAAGGTCTGCTGGGCGCTGTCCGACGAGTATCACGAGGTCGAGGGCGGCCACGTGCGCGTCTACCGGCGCAGCGAGCTGGTCGAGCGGCTCGAGCGTGCGGGCCTGGAGCTGGTCGGCGGGCACCACGCGCACGCGCTGCACTCGCCGTACTGGTGGCTCAAGTGCGCGGTCGGGCCCGACACCGAGAACGCGGCGACCCGGGCCTACCACCGGCTGCTGGTCTGGGACCTGATGAAGGCGCCGCGGCTGACCCGGTGGAGCGAGGCCGCGCTCAACCCCGTGCTGGGCAAGAGCGTGGCGGTCTACCTGCGCAAGCCGGAGGCGCGATGACGCCGCGGGAGCTGCACCTCGAGGGCGCCCTGACCGCCGAGCAGCTGCGCCGCACGGGCGCGTTCCTGCTCAAGCACCAGGACGACTCCGGGGCGATCCCGTGGTGGCGCGGCGGGCAGCTCGACCCGTGGGACCACGTCGAGGCGGCGATGGGCCTGGCCGTGCTCGGTCACGCCGACGCCGCGGCCGCGGCCTATCGCTGGTCGGCGCGCACCCAGGCGACCGACGGGTCCTGGCCGATGGAGCAGCGCGTCGGGGTGGTCACCGAGGCCGCGTCCGACACCAACCAGTGCGCCTATCTGGCCACCGGCCTGTGGCACCACCACCTGGTCACCGGGTCCAGCGCGCTGCTGCGCGAGCTGTGGCCGGCGGTCGACCGGGCCGTGGGTTTCGTTCTGCGGCAACAGCTTCCGGGCGGCGAGATCGCCTGGGCGGTGTCCGCCGACCGGCGTCCCGACACGTTCGCGCTGCGCACCGGGTCGGCCAGCACGCTGCACTCGATCGTGTGCGCGCTGGAGATCGCCGCGCACCTCGGACATGCGCGGCCGCAGTGGGAGCGGTCGGCCGCGCGGCTGCACGAGGCGCTGGTCGAGCGGCCCGAGAGCTTCGCCGACCGCAGCCGCTACTCCATGGACTGGTACTACCCCGTGCTCGGCGGCGCGCTGCGCTCCGACGCCGCGCTCGGGCTGCTGGCCGAGCAGTGGGACACCTTCGTCTGGCCGGGCCAGGGCGTGCGCTGCGTGAGCGACCGGCCGTGGGTCACCGCGGCCGAGAGCAGCGAGCTGGTCATGGCGCTCGACGCGGTGGGCCGCACCGACGACGCGCGGCGGCTGCTGTGCGACATCCAGCAGATGCGCGACGACACGACCGGCGGCTACTGGACCGGCTATGTCGTCGACGACGACGCGGTGTGGCCCGAGGAGCAGACCACCTGGACCGCCGCCGCCGTGGTGCTCGCCGTCGACGCAGTCACCGGGACCACCGGCGGCTCCGGCATCTTCCGTGACTACGCCTGGGTGGAGGACGACCGCGCCGATGACGCTGCCAGCTGAGACCGCCGAGATCGCTTCTGCCGTCAAGGGATTCATGCCCGGCGACGAGGGCGAGGCGCTGTACGCCGTCGCCACCTCCGCCCGCCCCGGCACCTGGCTGGAGATCGGGACCTACTGCGGGAAGTCCACCGTGCTGCTCGCGGCGGCCGCCCGCGAGGTCGGCGCCCAGGTCGTGACCGTCGACCACCACCACGGGTCGGAGGAGAACCAGCCGGGCTGGGAGTGGCACGACACCTCGATGGTCGACCCGCGCACCGGGCGGCTGGACACGCTCCCGACCTTTCGGCAGACGTACGACGACCACCTCGCCGACGTCGTGACCGCGGTCGTCGCGACCACCGCGCAGGTCGCGTCGTGGTGGCAGACCGGCGTCGAGCTGCTGTTCCTCGACGGCAACCACACCGAGGAGACCGCGCAGCACGACTACGCCGCGTTCGCCCCGCACGTCGTGCCCGGCGGCCTGCTGCTGGTGCACGACGTCTTCCCCGACCCCGCCGACGGCGGCCAGGCCCCCTGGCACGTGGTCGAACGCGCCCTCACCGACGGCTTCGAGCAGGTCGCGGTCACCGGCTCCCTGCGCACCCTCCGCCGCCCCCAAAGCTGGTCGAGTAGCGCGAGGAACGAGCGCGTATCGAGACCCACCGGCCGCTGAGTGGTCACTTGTGGTGGGTGCACCGCCGCTCACACCAGCAACAAGTGACCACTCGACCCCGGGAGTAGCCGCTGTCGCCGTGGATCCGGTTTGAGAGCAGCCTCTTCAAGGGTTGGGCTGCCCCGCCCGGTTCGCCCAGGGTCGTACAGACCAAGCCCGTTCGCAGCCGAGCGAGCGGGGCCACGCGAAGGGGGACCAACCATGCGACGACGTGCAGCATCGCTCGCACTGGCAACAATCACGACCCTGGGCGCGGCCGGCGTCACCGCAGCCGGCCCGGCGCAGGCCGACCAGCCGAACTGCGACATCGACCTGACCATGGGGCCGGACGAGGTGAACTGGAACGTCGTGGCCAACGGCACAGCCACCTGCGACCAGCCCACCACGGGCGTACGGGTGGAAGTCGTGGCCTGGAAGATGATGTTCGGGAATCCAGATTGGGGCCAACCTGGCGTCGCCACCGCAGACGCGCTGCCTGCAGGGGCGCCGCTCTCAGCAGGCTCCGCCTCGAAGCTGTACACCGACAGCGACTGCTACAACGCAAAGGCCACCCTCACCGTGGCTGAACGACCCGACGTCATCGTCGTACGATCAATTTCCTGGGGCGGCTGCTGACCACTTGGCGCTACCTCGAGCCGGCCTCACGGTTGCGCTCGAGGTAGCGCCGCTCACCGCCGACCCAGGGGGGGGTCGCGTGGCGCGGGGAACGAGCTCGTATCGAGACTCGACGTCAAGGTTGCATTGACGATGTCGGTGCGTCACGATGTCTTGGACACGTGCACATAGAGCAGAGCGCGCGACGACATGGCCTCGCAGACGAAGACATCCGCCATGCCTGGCGCAACGGTCTGCGATACGTCGAGTACGAGTACGAGGGGGAGGAGTGACTGCTTGGTCATCGGCGCTGACCGAAGCGGGCGGCTCCTGGAGCTTGTGCTCGTCCCCAGCAGTGGCCCGACGCGGATCATCCATGCCGACCGTCTCCGCGCGAAGTTCTACGACTACCTCAGGTGATCTCGATGACCCGAACCACGACGCACGACACCGGCCTGGAGCTGATTGACCCCGCGACCCACCATGGGCGCGACGCGGCTCACCTGCGGGCCATCATCGCTGCGGCGGAGAAGGTCGAGGCCGCGCAGGAACAGCTGGCCGACGTGGTCGCCGAAGCGCGCCGCGGGGGGACGTCGTGGACGGTCATCGGAGCCGGCTTGGGTGTCTCCAAACAGGCCGCGCAGCAGCGTTTCGGCCGCCGCCCCTGAGTCTCGGGATGAGCGCCGAGGCCTGGGACGACAACCGCTACCTCCGGCGGGTCGGCGGGCACGTGATCCTTGTGGCCAGGTCGGGCGTACGACTGAGCGCCTGGAACGAGGCGCCGACTTCCGCGGCCGGTGGCGTCGGACTGGTCGAGGGGGTCACGGGCTTCCTGATGCTGTCCGCGCTGGACTCCGTGCGGAACGCGTGGGCCGAGAATCGCCAGAACGGGTGGGCGGTGACCGTCTTCCGGCTCCGCAAGAACTGGCACCCGAAGGTCGTCCACCACCGTCTCTTCCCCGACGCGAGGAACCCCCGTCGGCTGCTGGACGAGATGGTGCGTGTCGGCGAGCGCGACGGGTTCGCGCAGCTGGACGATGCCGCGAGGCCGGGCCCCTGGTGGCTGAACCGCCGCCGGATGGCCCAGCCGTGGGGTGCGTCCACCGATATCGACCCGCAACCTGGCCGCCGTTGAGTGGTCACTTGTGGCGGGTGCGCCGCAGCTCGTACCAGCAACAAGTGACCACTCGACCCGGGAGCAGCCGCCGGGGTGCCTAGCGTGGGGCCGTCAGCTCTCGTGAGGGAGGCACGCACGATGGCTCGCAGGATCCGCGCTGGGGTGGTCGCGCTGGTCGCCCTGGTGCTCGTGGTGGCGGCGACGGTCGTGGTCACCCGCGCGCTGACGTACGACGGCGGCCCCGACGCGCCGACCTCACCGTTCGACCTGCCCGCGGAGGGCAGCTGGGCGATCGGGTGGGCGGCCGCGACCCGGGGTGCGGCGAACCGGCCGACCGAGCTGATGCTCGTGAGCCCCGACGGGCGCGAGCAGACCGTCGGCCAGGTCTCCCCGAACAGCACGGTCGTGGACATCTCCCACGACGGCCGCCGCATCCTGACGAAGGTGGTGGGGGCCAGCCCCGACGTGCCCACGCCGTTCACCGTCTGGGACCTCGAGACCGGCGAGTCGCACCGGTTCGTGCTGCGACACGACGCGGACGTGCTGTTCGGCGGCGGCGGCACGCTGGTCACGACCGAGGCCTATCCACGCACCTACACGGCGATCCGCGACCGACGCGGCACGATCGTGCGCACCATCCCCGGGCGTACCGGGGGGAGCCCGGCCGTCTCGCCCGGCGGCACCACGCTGATGTACGCCACCCCCACCGGCATCGACGTCGTCGACATCCCCACGGGCCGGCTGGTCAGCTCCACCCGCAACCCCCAGCCGGTGGCCTGCTACCCCAGCGGCCTGTGGTCCGACGGCGCCCCCAAGCTGTGGTGCGGCGACCAGCCCGGCAGCGAGAACACGTACGTCGTCGACCCCTCGACCGGGCGCGCCCGCCTGATCGGCGCGCACCAGCAGGGGCTGAAGAAGGTGTGGCCGACGTCGCCGGTGACGGCGACCCGGACGTACGCCCCGAACGGGCCGGTGTTCGTGCGCGCGGGCAAGGTGTGGCCGGTCTGGCCCGCGCCCGCCTCCGGCACCGCGCCCGTGCGCGACATCGTCGCCGGCCGCGGGCCGACCCTGTGGCTGACGGTCACCACGAGCCGCGAGGCCTACCTCCCACCGGGGCAGTACGCCCGCCACGACCTGCGCACCGGCCGCACCACGGTGCTCGCCGAGGGGATCACCTCCGTCCAGGTGATCGACGGGCTCACCTGAGGCCTTCGTTAGGTTGGCGGGGTGACCATTCGTGTGGCCCTGGAGCACCGGACGACCTATACCTTCGACCGGCCGGTCAAGGTCTTCCCGCACACGGTGCGGCTGCGGCCGGCGCCGCACACGCGCACGCCCATCCAGGCGTACTCGCTCAAGGTCAGCCCGCGCGGCCACTTCCTCAACTGGCAGCAGGACGCGTTCGGCAACTACCTCGCCCGCCTGGTCTTCCCCGAGCGGGTGTCCGAGCTCGACATCACCGTCGGCGTCGTCGCCGACATGACGGTCATCAACCCGTTCGACTTCTTCGTCGAGGACTACGCCCAGACCTATCCGTTCAGCTACCCCGACGGCCTGCGCGCCGAGCTCGACCCCTACCTGGTGCCCGTCGACGAGGGCGACGCGGGGAGCGGGCCCGGCCCCGTCGTACGCCAGTGGCTGGCTGACAACCGCCCCGCCGACGGCCAGGGGATCGTCGACTTCCTCGTGGCGCTGAACCAGGCGGTCAACCGCGACATCGGCTACACCGTGCGCTTCGAGGTCGGGGTGCAGGCGCCCGACGAGACGCTCACCAAGCGGCTCGGGTCGTGCCGCGACAGCGCGTGGCTGCTCGTGTCGACGCTGCGCCAGCTGGGGCTCGCCGCGCGGTTCGTGTCGGGATACCTCGTGCAGCTGACCTCCGACGTCGAGGCGATCGACGGCCCCGACGGCCCCGCGCAGGACTTCACCGACCTGCACGCGTGGGCCGAGGTCTACGTCCCCGGCGCCGGCTGGGTCGGGCTCGACGCGACGAGCGGCCTGCTCTGCGGCGAGGGGCACATCCCCCTGTCGGCGACGCCGCACCCGAGCTCCGCCGCGCCGATCACCGGCGCGACCGAGGTGTGCGACGTCGAGTTCTCCTACTCCAACACCGTGACTCGCGTGCACGAGGACGCGCGGGTGACCAAGCCCTACAGCCCCGAGCACTGGGAGCAGGTCGACGCGCTGGGGTCGTACGTCGACGGCCTGCTCGAGCGCGAGGACGTCCGGTTGACCATGGGCGGGGAGCCGACGTTCGTCGCCGCCGGCGACACCTCGGCCGACGAGTGGGAGTCGAGCGCCGACGGCCCGCAGAAGCGGGAGCGGGCGCGCGAGCTGGCCAGGCGGCTGCGCGAGCGCTGGGCGCCGAACGGTCTCGTGCACCACGGCCAGGGCAAGTGGTATCCGGGAGAACCGTTGCCGCGCTGGCAGATTCAGCTCTCGTGGCGCGCCGACGGTCAGCCGCTGTGGCGCGACCAGTCGCTGCTCGACGACCCCTGGGGCGACCCGCGCGACGTCGACGCGGCGAGCAGCGAGCAGGTCGCCAAGTGCATCGCCTCGCGGCTCGGCATCGACGACGACTTCGTGCAGCCGGCCTACGAGGACGTGCTCAACGACATCTGGTCCGAGGCGCGTCGCCCGGCGGGTGAGGCGCGGCCCGCCGACGATCTCGACCCCACCGACCGCGACCTCGACCGGCCCGACGTGCGGGCGCGCAAGATCGACGAGCTCGACGCCCGGGCGGGGGAGCCGCGCGGCTGGGTGCTGCCGATCTTCCGCGACAGCGAGAGCGAGGGGTGGGGCACGGCCCGGTGGCGCACGCGGCGCCGGTACCTGTTCCTCACGGCCGGCACCTCGCCGATGGGGCTGCGGCTGCCGCTGGACTCGGTGGCGTGGGGCGAGGCCCCGCAGGAGCCGGAGCTGTCGACGTTCGCCGAGCGGGGAGAACTGCCGGCGCCCGACGAGCTGGGCACGGCCGTACGTCCGGCGGCGGTGCGCGACATCGCCGACGCCCCGCGCACCGCCCTCACCGTCGAGGAGCGCGACGGTCACGTGTTCGTCTTCCTGCCGCCGGTCGAGCAGCTCGATGCGGCGCTGGAGCTGGTGGCGGCCGTCGAGGGTGCCGCCGCCGAGGCCGGCGTGCCGGTCGTGCTGGAGGGATATCCGCTGCCGGGCGACCCGCGGGTGCGCTCGCTGTCGGTCACGCCCGACCCCGGCGTCATCGAGGTCAACGTGCAGCCCACCGCGACGTGGGCCGACCTGCGCGAGCTGACCACCACGCTGTTCGAGGACGCGCGCCAGACCCGCCTGGCCACCGAGAAGTTCGACGTCGACGGCACCCACACCGGCACCGGCGGCGGCAACCACATCACCCTCGGCGGCCCCACGCCCGCGGACTCACCGCTGCTGCGCCGGCCCGACCTGCTGCGCTCGATGCTGACGTACTGGCAGCACCACCCGGCGCTGTCGTACGTCTTCTCCGGCCGGTTCATCGGCCCCACCTCGCAGTCCCCGCGGGTCGACGAGGGACGGCACGAGACGCTCTACGAGCTGGAGACCGCGTTCGCCGAGCTGGACCGGGTGACCGGGTCGAGCGAGGCGGAGCTGCGCTCGCAGATCGAGCAGGACAAGCGGTTCGACGAGCCGTTCGAGGAGCGACGCGCGCGGCAGCGCACCTCCCAGCTGTGGCTCACCGACCGGCTGCTGCGACACCTGCTGACCGACATCACCGGCAACACCCACCGGGCCGAGTTCTGCATCGACAAGCTCTACAGCCCCGACACCGAGCGCGGGCGGCTCGGGCTGCTGGAACTGCGCGGGTTCGAGATGCCGCCGCACGCCCAGATGTCGCTGGTGCAGGCACTGCTCGTGCGCTCCCTGGTCGCGCGGTTCTGGGACGAGCCGTACGCCGCGCCGCTGGTGCGGTGGGGATCGCGGCTGCACGACCGGTTCCTCCTGCCGGCGTTCGCCGCGGCCGACCTGCGCGACGTCGTCGCCGACACCAACCGGTGGCTCGCGACCACCGGACCCAACGCGCCGCAGCTGGACGAGGCGTGGTTCGAGCCGTTCCTGGAGTTCCGCTTCCCACGGCTGGGCGAGACCGACGTCGCCGGGGTGCACCTGGAGCTGCGGCAGGCGGTCGAGCCGTGGCACGTGCTCGGCGAGGAGATCAGCCAGTCGGGGACGTCGCGCTACGTCGACAGCTCGGTCGAGAAGGTGCAGGTCGCCGCGTCCGGGCTCGTCGAGGGCCGGCACGTCGTCACCTGCAACGGGGTGCCGGTGCCGATGGTCCCTGTCGGCGGAACCGGTTGGGGCACAGGGATATCCACCGGGTCGGGCGCCGCGGCGTTCGTCGGTGGCGTCCGGTTCCGGGCGTGGGCGCCGCCGTCGGCGCTGCACCCGACGATCGGGGTGCACTCGCCGCTGACGTTCGACGTGGTCGACCTGTGGAGCCGGCGCTCGCTCGGCGGGTTCACCTACCACGTGGTGCACCCGGGCGGCCGTTCCTACGACGACTACCCCGTCAACGCCGCCGCGGCCGAGACGCGTCGCGGGTCGCGCTTCGAGGCGATCGGGCACAGCCTCGGCGAGGTCGACTCCTCGCACTGGCCCGTCTCGGGCGTCGGGTTCGGCTCCGCCGCGACGGAGTACCCCACGACCCTCGACCTGCGCCGCCACCTCCCGGGCGACCGCTGACCCACGCTGGTCGAGTAGCCGAGCCGCTAGGCGAGGCGTATCGAGACCCTGGTGACCCTCGCTGGTCGAGTAGCCGAGCCGCTAGGCGAGGCGTATCGAGACCCTGGTGACCCACGCTGGTCGAGTAGCCGAGCCGCTAGGCGAGGCGTATCGAGACCCTGGTGGGTGATCTCGATACGGACTCGGCTAGCGCCTCGCCCTACTCGATCAGCGTGGATGTGCCCTACTCGATCAGCGTGGGGTCAGCGGGTGTGGACCACGCGGCCGGCGACCATCGTCAGCAGCGGCCGCAACCGGCGTACGGCATCGGCCTGGGCCCGCGAATCTCCCTCGAGATCCAGCGGGTTCACGTCCAGTAGCAGCAGGTCGGCGCGCGACCCGGGGGCCACGGTGCCCTGCCCGTCGGTCGAGGCGGCGAGGGCGCCGCGCAGGGTGAGCGCCTCCTGCGGCTGCCACGGCTCGCGCTCGTCGGCCGAGCGGTGCACCGCGGCGGCGACGGCGAGCCACGGGTCGAGCGGCGCGACGGGCGCGTCCGACCCGAGCGCGAGCTCCACCCCGGCGTCGCGCATGGTCGCCAGCGGGAAGCAGCGCTGCGCCCGGTCGGGCCAGCAGTGGTCGATGACGTCGCGGTCGTCCCACAGGTGCACCGGCTGCACCGAGGCGCGTACGCCCAGCGCGGCCATGCGCGGCACGTCGCCCAGGCGCACGAGCTGGGCGTGCTCGACCGACCCGCGCGCGCCGGTCTGCTCGAACGCGTCGAGCGCGTCGGCGAGGGCGTGGTCGCCGATCGCGTGGATCGCCGCCTCCAGCCCCGCGTCGGTCGCCTGGTCGAGCAGCCAGCGCAGCTCCTCGGGCGTGACGTTCTGCACGCCGAACGGCTCGGCCAGGTCGCCGGAGTCGGCGAAAGGCTCGCAGCAGAAGGCCGTTCGCGTGTTGAGCGACCCGTCGGAGATGACCTTGAGCGGGCCCATCGTGACCAGCCCGGAGTCGCCGAGCGGGTCGCCGGTGCGCACGCCCGCCTCGAGCACGCCGGCGAGGTCCTGGCGGTAGACGCCCGGCCGCAGCCGCATCGTGTCGAGACCGTCGGCGACCCGGCCGGGCCACTCCGACCAGCCCTCGCCCATCTCCAGGTCGGTGATGCCGACGAGCCCGAGCGCGGCGCAGTCGGCGAACGTCGCGCGGTAGCCCGCGTCGAGCAGCTGCTCGGCCCCCGGCAGCGACGACAGCCGCGCGAAGACCGGCCACCACTCCTCCTCCTCGAGGATCCCCTCGCGCGGCGGGATCCCGAGCACGTGGAACGCCGCGGTCGACAGCCACCCGTGGTGCGCGTCGCCGCTCACCAGCACCACCGGGGTGTCGCCGACGACCTCGTCGAGGGCGGCCGCGGTGGGCTGCTGCGGCCACAGAGCCGGCCGCTGCCCGAACCCCTGGATCACGCGCCACGGCTCGGCGTGCTCGCCCGCCGGCAGCGCGCGGGCCACGATCGCCGCCGCCTCGGGTGCCGACTGCGCGGCCGACACGTCGATGCGGGTGCGGGTCAGCGCGGCCTGGCCCAGGTGCACGTGCTGGTCCCACAGGCCCGGCATCAGCCAGCGCCCGCCGCCGTCGTGCGTCTCCTCGCCCTCCGGCGCGAGGCCCGGACCGACCTGCACGACCCGACCCCGGCGTACGCGCACGTCGACCGGTCCCGCGGGCGCGGCCTGCGTCAGCGGCACCAGACGTACGTCGCGCAGCAGGGCCGAACCCGCCAGCGCGCCTTCCCACTCGCTCACGCGCGCAGTATGCCCACGCCGACCCGGGGTGGGCGCGCCCGCCTCGGCGCCACCCCGGCAGATCGTTCACCGGTGCACGAGATGCGGGACAGGCCCGCCGCCTGACTCATCCTGCCGACCGTGGCACGTAGGGTCGGGGCGATGTCTGCTCAGGTGTCGACCCAGCCCGAGGGGTCCGGTGGCGCGGTCGAGTCCTATCGCGCGGCGCTGCGCCGCGTCGGGGCCGCCGAGCCGCACCGCCTCCCGGGGTACGACGAGCTCGTGGGCGCCGAGGGGGTGCACCCCGAGGACGAGATGCTCGCCGACACGATCGACGCGCTCGGGCCCGGCGGGATGCGGGCGAAGGCCGCCGAGGCCGCGCGCTACGTCAGCAGCGACGGCATCACCTACGGCGCCACCGCCGACGGCGCGCAGGCCCGCAACTGGCACATCGACCCGTTGCCCACGATCGTCGGCAGCGCGGAGTGGGCCGCCCTCGAGCGCGGGCTGGAGCAGCGCGCGCGGCTGCTCGACCTGATCCTGCGCGACGTCTACGGCCCGCGCCGCCTGCTGCGCCGGGGCGTCGTCCCGCCCGAGATCGTGCTCGGCCACCCCGGTTTCGTCCGGCAGGCCGACGGCATCGCCCTGCCGACCGGGCAGCAGCTGATCCTCGCCGCGACGGACGTCGCCCGGTCCGCCGACGGCGGCTGGGTCGTCTTCGGCGACCGCACCCAGGCGCCGTCCGGCGCCGGCTATGCCATGGCGACCCGGCGCATCGTGGCGCGCACGCTGCCCGCCGTCCACCGCCGTACGTCCACCGCACGTCTGCGGGGCTTCTTCCACACCGTGCGCGCGGCCCTGCTCGACTCCGCCGCGACCAACGCGGAGGCCCCGCGCGTGGTCGTGCTCAGCCCGGGCGCGGGCAGCGAGACGGCCTTCGACCAGGCGTTCCTCGCCACCCTGCTCGGCTTCCCGCTCGTCGAGGGCGACGACCTGGCGATGCGCGACGGGCGGGTGTGGATGCGCACGCCCGGCGCCGACCAGCCGGTCGACGTCATCCTGCGCCGGGTCGACGCCGACTTCGCCGACCCGCTCGAGCTGCGCTCGGGCAGCCAGCTCGGGGTGCCCGGGCTCATCGACGCCGCCCGGCGCGGGCAGGTGTCGATCGTCAACCCGATGGGGGCCGGCGTGCTCGAGAACCCCTGCCTCCTGCACTTCCTGGCGCCCATCAGCCGCGACCTGCTCGGCGAGGATCTGCTGCTGCCGCAACCGGACTCGTGGTGGTGCGGCGACGACACCGACCGGCAGCACGTGCTCGCCAACCTCGACCGTCTGGTCATCAAACCGCTCAGCCGCGACGCGGGGACCAGCACCCGGTTCGGGTGGCTGCTCAGCGCGTCCGAGCGCGACGAGCTGGCCGCCCGCGTCGAGGCGACACCGTGGGCCTGGGCGGCGCAGGAGCCGCTGCCCGAGTCGACCGCGCCGGTGGTGACCGGCAACGGCATCGAGCCGCGGCGGCTGGTGCTGCGCACGTTCGGCGTCGCCCACGACGACCGCTATGCGTTCCTCCCCGGCGCGCTCGGCCGAGTGGCCGGCGAGGCCGAGCAGGACGTCGTGTCCAACAACGCCGGTGCGCTCGCCAAGGACGTGTGGGTGCTCGCCGGTCGCGACGCCGCGCCCGACTGGTCCGAGCGGGAGTCGGCCGCCGAGCCCGCGGCGCCGGCGCTGGCCGCGGGCACCCTCGCGCCCCGCATGGCCGACGACCTGCACTGGTTCGGTCGCTACGCCGAGCGCGTCGAGGCCACCGCCCGCATCCTGTCCGTCGTCGACGACCTCACCGAGGACTACGCCGCCCGCCCCGGCTCGCTCGGCGCGATCGCGATGGAGTCGATCCAGCACGCGGTCACGATGGTCACCGGCATCGCGCCGCAGCAGCGCACCGGCACCGGCCTCGACTACACCGCGCCCGACCAGTGGGCCACCGACCCCGAGGCGCACCTGAGCCTGCTCGTCGGCGAGGAGTCCACGCCCGGCACCCTGGCGTACGCCGTCGCCCGGCTGGTCCAGTGCGCCCAGCGGGTGCGCGACCAGCTGTCGCTGCACACCTGGCCGGTGCTCGCCCGCCTCGAGCAGACGCTGGCTCGCGCCGGCGAGCCCAACACCAGCCGCCGCGACACCCTCGAGGCGGTGCTGGAGTCCTCGCTCGCGCTCGCGGGGATCGTGCAGCAGAGCATGATCCGCGACGCGACCTGGGCGTACGTCGATGCGGGCGTGCGCGTCGAGCGGGCCGCGCTCACCGTCGAGCTGGTGCGCGCGACGCTGGCGATCGAGCGTTCGCCGGTCATCGAGGGGCAGATCGTCGAGGCGGTGCTGCAGGTCGGCGAGAGCGTGATCACCCACCGCCGCCGCACGTCCGCCGGCGAGGGCCCGTCGGTGCCGGTGCAGTCCGCGCTGCACCTGCTGCTGGTCGACCGGGCCAACCCGCGCTCGCTGGCCTTCCAGCTCGACCGGTTCTCCGAGGACCTGCGCCTGGTCGACGACCCGCAGGGCGTGGCCGCCGGCGCCGCGATCGCGATGGACCTGCCCGAGCTGGACGTCGAGACGCTCGGCGCGACCGACCGCAGCGGCCTCGACCGGCTGCTCGTCGACCTGCGCGGCCGGGTCGATGCGCTCGCGAACGCCCTTGCCTCGCAACACTTCCGGCGCAAGGGACCGCAGGGCACCCAGCTCACCGAGTGGACCTTCTCCCAGTCGCAGCGCCAGTCGCAGTCGCAGGGGGTGGCCCGTGGCTGAGCAGCCGGAGAAAGAGGACGTCTACGCACCGCGCAGTTATGTCGTGCGGCACCAGACGACCTACACCTACAGCGACGACGTCACCTCCTGCTACGAGCGGGGGTGCCTGCAGCCGCGCGACACGGTGAGCCAGACGGTGCGCTCCAGCGACATCGAGGTGAGCCCCGAGCCCGACCTGGTCACCGAGCACCGCGACTTCTTCGGCAACTTCAGCCACTACGTCGAGGTGCGCACCCCGCACCGCGAGCTGGTCGTCACCAAGACCTCGCGCGTCGACGTGGCGTGGCCGCGCCCCGACCTCGACCGGCTCAACGAGACGACCGTCGCCCAGGCGCGGGATCTCGTTGCGGCGCAGGCGGATCCGGTCGAGCGCACGACCTACCTGCTCCCGTCGCCGCTCGTCGACGTGGTGCCGCAGGTGCGCGACTATGCGCAGACGTACCTGCCGGACGACGCGCCCCTCGGCGACGCGCTCGTCGCGCTGACCCGCGGCATCTTCGCCGACTTCCGCTACGCCAAGGGCGCCACGTCGGTGAAGACGACGCTGCCGGAGCTGCTCGAGCAGCGCGAGGGGGTCTGCCAGGACTTCGCCCACCTCGCGGCCGGCTGCCTGCGCTCGGTCGGCCTGCCCGGGCGCTACGTCAGCGGCTACCTCGAGACCTTCCCGCCGCCGGGCAAGAAGAAGCTGCAGGGCTCCGACGCCACCCACGCCTGGACCGCCGCGATGGTGCCCGGCGGCGGCTGGATCGACCTCGACCCGACCAACGACCACCTGGTGGACAGCCGCTACGTCGTGACCGCCTGGGGCCGGGACTTCCGCGACGTGTCGCCGCTCAAGGGTGTGATCTACACCGAGGCCGAGAGCAGCGAGCTCAAGGTCGCCGTCGACGTTCTCCGGCAAGACGGCCCCGGCTAAGTTACGCTGCCGTAATCAGCGCGTAGCCGTCGATGGAGGCAGGCAGCATGTCCGACCAGCAGGAGTTCGACGTCGTCGTGGTGGGTGCCGGCATCAGCGGCATCGACATCGGCTATCGACTGCAGACGAGCAACCCCGACCTGAGCTACACCATCCTGGAGGGCCGCTCCTCGATCGGTGGCACCTGGGACCTGTTCAAGTACCCCGGGCTGCGGTCCGACTCGGACATGTACACCCTCGGCTTCCCGTTCGAGCCGTGGCAGGGTGAGCGCTCGATCGCGGGCGGTGACGACATCCTCGCCTACATCAAGCACACCGCGAGCAAGTACGCCATCGACCAGCACATCCAGCTCGACACCATGGTCCGGGGCATCTCCTGGTCCTCGGAGCAGGAGCGCTGGACGGTGCGGGTCGACCGGGCCGACGGGCCGGGCGAGGTGCGCGCGAAGTACGTCTACTTCGCCTCCGGTTACTACAGCTACGAGGCGCCCTACACCCCGCCGTTCCCCGGGCGGGAGACCTTCCGCGGGCAGGTCGTCCACCCGCAGTTCTGGCCCGAGGACCTGGACTACCGGGGCAAGAAGGTCGTGGTCATCGGGTCCGGCGCGACGGCCGTGACCCTGGTGCCGGCGCTCGCCGAGCGCGGCGCCGGGCAAGTGACGATGCTGCAGCGCACCCCGTCGTACATCCTGCCGCTGCCGGGCGCCGACCCGGTCGCCAACCAGATGCGCGCGCGGATGAGCAACAAGCAGCGGGCGTACACCCTGACGCGGTGGCGCAACATCGTGCAGACGCTCGGCTTCTACCAGTTCTCGCGACGGATGCCGAAGGTCGCGACGAAGGTGCTCACCTCGGGGCCACGGGTCGCGCTGCGCGGCTCGGAGGCGTACGACCCCAAGCACTTCCAGCCGCCGTACAAGCCGTGGGACCAGCGCGTGTGCATCATCCCCGACGGCGACCTGTTCCGGGAGCTGAAGAAGGGCAACGCCGAGATCGTCACCGACACGATCGCCGAGTTCGTGCCCGAGGGCATCCGCACCGGCTCCGGCCAGCTGATCGAGGCCGACATCATCGTCACCGCGACCGGCCTGCAGATGCTCCTCGGTGGTGGCGCCGACGTCGAGATCGACGGCGAGCAGGTCGACCTGTCGAGGCACTTCGTCTATCGCGGCTGCATGCTGGAGGGCGTGCCCAACGCGGCCCTGTCGATCGGCTACACCAACGCGTCGTGGACGCTGCGCTCGGACCTGTCGGCGCAGTTCTTCTGTCGCGTCGTCAAGCACACCGAGAAGGGCGGCTTCGCCGCGTTCGTCCCGCGCGTCAAGGGTGCGCCGCTGCGGTCGCTCTCGGTGCTCGACCTCACGTCGGGCTACGTGCAGCGGCTGGTCGCGACCTTCCCCAAGCGCGGCGACCGCCGCCCGTGGATGGTCCGCCAGAACTACCTCCTCGACTCTCTCGAGATGCGCCGGGCGACCGTCGACTCCGAGATGGAGTACGTCCGTCCGGGCGAGCGACCCAAGCTCGGCAACGGCACCGCGGCCTCGGTGCCCGAGGACGCACCGCCCGTCGTCCCGGTCACCCCGCCGGCGGAGGCGCCGGACGAGGCGCCCGCGCTCGCCGGCTGAGCAGGCTCACGGAGCGAGACGCGTCGACTAAGCAAGCGCTTAGTGTGTGCCATCCTGGGGTGAACGCCCGAGGAGAGGAGCACCGCCGTGCCCGCACCCATGACCACCGATCAGCTGTTCGCCCTCGACACCCTGCTCGACGACGACGAGCGCGCGATCCGCGACGCGGTGCGCCGCTTCGTCGACGAGCGGATCAAGCCCGACATCGGCGAGTGGTTCGAGACCGGTGAGCTGCCCGCCCGCGAGCTCGCGCTCGAGCTCGGCAAGCTCGGTGTGCTCGGCATGCACCTCGAGGGCTACGGCGCCGCGGGCATGTCCGCGACGTCGTACGGCCTGGCCTGCCAGGAGCTGGAGGCCGGCGACTCCGGCATCCGCAGCCTGGTGTCGGTGCAGGGCTCGCTCGCGATGTACGCCATCCACGCCTACGGCTCGGAGGAGCAGAAGCAGGAGTGGTTGCCGCGGATGGCCGCCGGCGAGGCCATCGGCTGCTTCGGCCTGACCGAGCCCGACTTCGGCTCCAACCCGGCCGGCATGCGCACCCGCGCCAGGCGCGACGGCGACGACTGGGTGCTCAACGGCACGAAGATGTGGATCACCAACGGCTCGATCGCCGACGTCGCGGTCGTCTGGGCGCAGACCGACGAGAAGATCCGCGGGTTCGTCGTGCCCACCGACTCGGCCGGGTTCAGCGCCCCCAAGATCGGCAAGAAGCTGTCGCTGCGCGCGTCGGTCACCTCCGAGCTGGTGCTGGAGGACGTGCGTCTGCCCGGCAGCGCGGTGCTGCCCGAGGTGCAGGGGCTGCGCGGCCCGCTCGGCTGCCTCAACGAGGCCCGGTTCGGCATCGTGTTCGGGGCGATGGGCGCCGCGCGCGACTGCCTGCAGAGCGCGATCGAGTACGCCCAGGACCGCAAGGTCTTCGACAAGTCGCTCGCGGGTTATCAGCTGACCCAGGCCAAGCTCGCCGACATGGCGCTCGAGCTCGGCAAGGGCCAGCTGCTCGCGCTGCACCTGGGCCGGCTCAAGGACGCCGGCACCCTGCAGTCGGAGCAGGTGAGCGTCGGCAAGCTCAACAACGTGCGCGAGGCGATCCAGATCGCGCGCACGTGCCGCACCATCCTGGCCGCCAACGGGATCACGCTGGAGTACCCCGTCATCCGGCACGCCAACAACCTCGAGTCGGTGCTGACGTACGAAGGCACCAGCGAGGTGCACCAGCTGGTCATCGGCAAGGCGCTCACGGGGGCGGAGGCCTTCCGCTGAGCACGACCGAGCAGCCCGTGCCCACCATCCGGCCGCGCGTGGGCTACCTCGCGCTCGGCGGCACCATCGCCTCGATCCCCGACGAGCCCGGCGCGCCGAGCCGACCGGGCCTCGGCGCCGCCCAGATCGCGGCGGCCGTGCCGGGCCTGACGGACGTGGCCGACGTCGCGGGCGAGGACCTGCTGCAGGTCAGCAGCGCCCGGGTGACGATGCCCGACCTGCTGCGGGTCGCGGCCCGCGCGCGCGAGCTGGTCGACGGCGGCGCCGACGGGGTCGTGGTGTCGCAGGGCACCGACAGCCTCGAGGAGAGCGCCTTCCTGCTCGACCTCGTCTGGGACCGCCCGGAGCCGCTGGTGCTGACCGGCGCGATGCGCGGCGCGAGCGTGGTCGGGGCCGACGGGCCGGCCAACCTGCTGGCGTCGGTGCGCACGGCCGTCTCGCCGCAGTCGCGCGACCTCGGCGTGCTCGTCGTGCTGGGCGACGAGCTGCACGCCGCGCGCTCGGTGCGCAAGGCGCACACCAGCAGCCCCGCTGCGTTCGTGTCGTGGCCGGGGCCGGTCGGCTGGGTGGTCGAGGACCGGGTGCGCGTCGCGCAGCGGCCGCACCGCCGCCCCGCGCTCCGCCTGCCCGACGCCGTCGAGGACGTGCCGCCCGTCGCCCTGGTGACGGCCACGCTCGGTGACGACGGCCGGCTGCTCGGCGCGCTGCCCGACCTCGGCTATCGCGGCGCCGTGATCGCGGCGTTCGGCGGCGGGCACGTGCACACCAGCTGGCTCGACCCGCTGCGCGCGCTCGTCGGGCGCATGCCGGTGGTGCTGGCCTCGCGCACCGGCGCGGGCGAGGTGCTGAGCCGCACCTACGGATACTCCGGCGGCGAGGTCGAGCTGCTCGAGATGGGGCTCGTGCGCGCCGGCGCCCTCGTACCGCTCCAGGCGAGGCTGCTGCTCCAGGCCGCCCTGCTCGCGGAAACCGATGTCGCACAAGCCTTCTCGACGCATGCCGGTGGCGAGCTGCGATGACCGGTGCACTCGAGGGCCTGGTCGTCGCCGACTTCGGGCGGGTGCTGGCGGCGCCCTACGCGACGATGCTGATGGCCGACCTCGGCGCCGAGGTGATCAAGATCGAACGGCCCGGCGCCGGTGACGACACCCGCGCCTGGGGGCCGCCGTTCACCGACGACGGCGAGTCGACGTACTTCCTGTCGGTCAACCGCAACAAGTCCTCCCGCGTCCTCGACCTGCGCACCGACGAGGGGCGAGACGCGGCGCTCGCGCTGGCGGCCGAGGCCGACGTGGTGATCGAGAACTTCCTGCCCGGGGTCATGGACCGGCTCGGTCTCGGGCTCGACGACGTGCGCGCCGTCAACGACGACGTGATCTATTGCAGCGTCACCGGATTCGGCCGCGACTCGCAGATGCCCGGCTACGACCTCCTGGTGCAGGCGATGAGCGGGCTGATGTCGGTGACCGGGCCGTCGCCCGACGAGCCGACCAAGGTCGGGGTGGCGCTGCTCGACATCATCACCGGGCTGCACGCGACCACCGGGATCCTCGCGGCGCTGCGGCACCGCGACCGCACCGGCGAGGGGCAGCGGGTCGAGGTCAACCTGCTGTCGTCGGCGCTGTCGGCCCTCGCCAACCAGGCGTCGGCCCACCTGCTGACCGGTGTCGTGCCCGTCGCGACCGGCAACGAGCACCCCTCGATCGCGCCCTACGCGCTCTATCGCACCGCCGACCGGCCGGTGATCCTGGCCGTCGGCAACGACCGCCAGTTCGCTTCTCTCGCAACCGAGCTCGGCGTCCTGCAGCTCGCGAGCGACGCGCGCTTCGAGACCAACGCCGCCCGGGTCGCGCACGCCGGTGAGCTCACCGCCGAGCTCGAGCGGCTGCTCGAGAGCGACGGGGCCGACGCGTGGTCGCAGCGGCTGCTCGCCGCGGGCGTGCCCTGCGGTCCGGTCAACACGCTGCCCGACGCGTTCGCCCTGGCCGAGCGCGTGGGCGCGCCGGCCGTGGTCGAGATCGATGGCGTACGCCAGGTGGCCAACCCGATCCGGCTCAGCGCCACGCCGGCGGACTACCGCCGCCGCCCGCCCCGCCTCGGCGAGGAGTGAGGCCGGTCGCTCACTCCGGCTGGTCGCCGGAGGCCTGCTCGCCCTGCTGCTGCTCGGCGACCTTGGCGCGCACGTCGTCCATGTCGAGCGCGCGCACCTGGGAGATGAGGTCCTCCAGCGCCGCGGGTGGGAGCGCGCCGGGCTGCGCGTGCAGCAGGATGCCGTCGCGGAAGGCCATCACCGTCGGGATCGAGGTGATGCCGAGCGCCGCGCCCAGCTGCTGCTCGGCCTCGGTGTCGACCTTGCCGAAGACGATGTCCTCGTGCTTGTCGGACGAGTCCTCGTACACCGGCGCGAACTGGCGGCACGGGCCGCACCACGACGCCCAGAAGTCGACGAGCACGATGCCCTCGCCCTGGACGGTCTGCTGGAAGTTGTCGGCGGTCAGCTCTTGCGTTGCCATGGGTGCTCCTGCACTAGCGGTCACATTCGTCCACTCTGTACAACGAGCATGAACCATGCGCATTCCACACCTTCTGGCGGGCGGGGCCGCCGCGTCGCGCCACTAGGTTCACGAGAGTGACGACGACGACTCGGCGCGACGACGGGAACGGCAGCATCGCGGTCGCGGTCGGCATGTCGGCCGGTCCGCTGATCGCGCTCGGGCTCGCGCGGTTCGCGTACGCCCTCCTCCTGCCGCCCATGCGCGACCAGCTCGCGTGGTCCTACTCCGCGGCCGGGACGCTCAACACCACCAACGCCGCTGGCTATCTGATCGGGGCGCTCGCCGCACCCACGCTCGCGACCCGGCTCGGCGCGCGGCGCTGCTTCCTGCTCGGCTGCGCCGCCACCGCGCTGATGCTCCTGGCCACCGCCTCGACGAGCAGCTTCGCGCTGCTGCTGGTGATCCGTCTGCTCGCGGGGCTCTTCGGCGCGCTGAGCTTCGTGCTCGGCGCCGGCATCGTGGCCGAGGCCAGCCACCGCGCCAGCAAGGGGCGGGCCGCGCTCATGCTCGGGATCTACTTCGGCGGTGCCGGGCTCGGCATCGTGCTGGCCGGCCTGCTCGTGCCGGCGATCCTCGCGGTCACCGACGACAGCTGGCGCCTCGGCTGGGTGGCGCTAGCCGCCGTGGCGGCCGCGGCGACGGTCGTGGCGGCCTGGGCCTGCCGGCGTACGTCCGACCCGGCCCCTCCCGCGGCCGACGCCGAGCGCTGGGACCGGCGCTCGATCGCCCCCGTCGTCGCGGGCTACACCTGCTTCGGCATCGGCTACATCGCCTACCTGACGTTCGTCATCGCGCTGCTGACCGAGCGCGGGTTCAGCACGCCGCAGGTCGCCACGTTCTGGGCCGTGGTCGGGGTGGCCGCCTCGGCCAGCGGGCTCGTGTGGGGACGGGTGCTCGGGCGGCTGCCCGGCGGGCGCGGCATGGCGCTGGTGATGGGGGTGCTCGCGCTCGGCACCGCGATGCCGGCGTGGAGCACCGAGCCGGCCCTGGCGTACGTCAGTGGTGCCCTCGTCGGCGGCACCTTCCTCACCGTCGTGACGGCAATGACGGTGGCGGTGCGCGAGGCGCTGCCGCAGCCGCACTGGACCGCCGGAATGGCTTTTGCCACAGTCGGTTTCGGCCTCGGCCAGACCGTGGGGCCGGTGCTCACCGGGTGGGTGAGCGACCGGCTGGACAGCCTCACCTCCGGCTTGCTCGTCTCGGCCGCGGTGCTGGTGCTCGGCATCGTGCTCGCGCTCGCCCAACCCCGCCCGGCGACTGGCCCGGGGGCGGAGCGGTCCACCCTCTGAGGGCCGTTGCTAGCGTGCGCCGATGCACGACGACGCTGCACTGCTGAGCGCCCAGGTCCAGGCCGAGCTCGACACCATCAAGGGCTGGTTCTTCCCCAGCGACCGGCGCATCTTCTCCTGGCTGCTGGCCCGGCAGACCGAGCTCGGGGTGCACGGCAACCTGGTCGAGCTGGGCAGCTACCTCGGCAAGAGCGCGGTGCTCATCGGTGACTACGTGCAGCCCGGCGAGACCTTCACGGTGCTCGACCTGTTCGAGGGCGAGACCAGCGATGCCGGCAACGCCGCCGAGCAGGCCGACTCCTACGCCACGCTCACCGAGCAGCGCTTCGCCGAGAACTACCTGCGCTTCCACCCGCAGCTGCCGACGGTCGTGCGCGACGTGTCGTCGGTCATCGTCGACCGGGTGCCGGCCGGGTCGTGCCGCTTCGTGCACGTCGACGCCTCGCACCTGTACGACCACGTCGCGGTCGACGTCGACTCCGCCCGCACCCTGCTCGGCGAGCAGGGGATCGTGGCGTTCGACGACTACCGCAGCGAGCACTGCCCCGGTGTCGCGGCCGCCGTGTGGGAGGGCGTGCTGGACAAGGGGCTGCAGGTCATCGGCGTCTCGGAGAACAAGCTCTACGCCACCTGGGGCGACCCCGAGCCGTGGCGCACCGCGCTGCTGGAGTGGCTGACCGACGACCAGAACGCCTGGGGCCAGCGGCTCGCGGTGTACGACCAGTCGATCGTGCGCGCCAAGGCGTGGTTCCCCCGGGCGATGCCACCGCCTCCCGCGCCTGCGCCGAGGCCGGTCGCTGAGTCCGCTCCGGCGAAGGCGGGGGCTGCCGGCCAGCCGGCCGAGGACGTACGGCGGGAGGGGCGGGTCAAGCACCTCGCCAAGGACCTGCTCCCCCCGGTCGTCTCCCGTCACCTCGCCCGCCGCCTGCGCGCCCGCCGCCGCTGAGCCCACCAAGCTGGTCGAGCGGCCCAAGGTGGTCGAGTAGGCCGGAGCGCTAGCGGAGGCCGTATCGAGACCCCTCACCCCAACAAGCAGGTCGAGTAGGCCGGAGCGCAGCGGAGGCCGTATCGAGACCCCCTTCCACGGTGGTCGAGTAGGCCGAGCCGCTAGGCGAGGCCGTATCGAGACCCGTCACCACTCGCTGTGGTCACCGAAAGGCGCCGGGAAGCGGGAGCGGGTGCGTGGTCGGCCTGGTCTGGCGGCTCACCGTGGCGACGTTTCTGACAGAGCCGGACGTTGTTGACACGGACTGGCGTTGTTGACAGACGTGCGTGCTGTAGCAGCCCTTTGTGTCAACAACGCACTGTCGTGTCGAGATCGTGGGGTGCTGTCAGGACCGACCACTCTGGTGCCGTACGCCATCGGCGACTCGCGAATCCGACGTCACCCCAGGCGTACTCACGCCTCCCGGCGCCTTTCGGTCACCACACGAGTAGGTGACCCGGTCTCGATACGGGCTCGTCCCTCGCGCTACAGGGCGACGCTCGACCAGCTTGGTGGGGACTCGCTCCGGCCTCCTCGACCAGCGTGGGGGAGCCGCTCGACCACCTCGGGCGGCCGCACCTCTCAGCTCGCCGCGAGCCAGCGGCGCAGGCCGTGGTGGCCGCCGCGCCGCTCACCCCGCTGCATCGTCAGGACCGTGCTCGAGGAGAGCGTGCCGTCGACGACGAGGGGGCGGCGCTGGACGACCTGCATGCCGTGCTTGCCGAGCTCGGCGGCGAGGTCCCACGGATAGCTGTGCCGGCCGAGGTAGGCCGGCTCGTCGATGGTGACGATCATCGGCGCGAGGCGGGCGAGGGTGGCGAACAGCCCGACGCTGTCGGGGTGGGTGTGCAGCAGGGTGCGCACCGCGATTACCAGCGAGAAGCTGTCGTCGGGCAGCTCGGCAAGCAGCTCTTCGGCCGGGCCGACGAGCATCTCGACGCCGGCCAGCTGCGGGTGCAGCTCGCGCATCCGTTGCACCGCAAGGGGATTGATCTCCACGCCGGTGACGTTGGTGACGCCGTGGTCGACCAGCGCCGCGAGCGTGGCGCCGAGGCCGGAGCCGACCTCGAGCACCCTGTCGTCGGGGCCGAGGGCGCTGGCCTGGCGCAGGATCGCCTCGACCGACGCCTCGGTGAAGGGGAGCGGCTTGATCGGGCGCTCGGGGTCGGTCCAGAACATCCGCTGCTTGTGCAGCGACTGCATCGCCGGGCGCCGGACCAGGAAGCGCGACGTGGCGGGCGCGGCGGCGACGACCCGGTCGCGCAGCGGGCGCACCCGATGCTTCACCGTCTCGGTGGCTCGCCACCAGCCCCGCCTGATGTCCCGCATGCCGGCCAGTCAAGACCTGCGCTCCGGCGTGCCGCAACCGCGCGCGGGTGACTCACAGAGGACTCCCAGCCAGCGCCGTACGGTGTGAGCCATGCCCTCATCGACCGTGTCCTGCCAGGTGTCCGACGGCGTCGCCCGCGTGCGGCTGGAGCGCCCCGACAAGCTCAACGCCCTCACCCTCGACACGCTCGACGAGCTGGTCGCCACCGCGCACCGGCTGCGGCGCGACCGGTCGCTGCGGGCCGTCGTGCTCAGCGGCGCGGGCCGCTCGTTCTGCGCCGGGCTCGACTTCGGCTCGGTCGCCGAGGACGGTCAGCTGGCGGTGCTGCGCCGGTTCGCGCCCCGCCCGTGGCGCGGCACCAACACCTTCCAGGAGGCCTGCTGGGCGTGGCGGCGGCTGCCCGTCCCCGTCGTCGCCGTCGTGCACGGGCACTGCCTCGGCGGCGGTCTGCAGATCGCGATGGGCGCCGACTTCCGCATCACCGCGCCCGACGCGCAGTGGTCGGTGCTCGAGGGCAAGTGGGGGCTGGTGCCCGACATGTCCGGGGTGCGCACGCTCGCGCAGCAGCTCGGTCTCGACGTCGCCAAGCGCCTGACGATGACCGGCGAGACGGTCTCGGGCACCGAGGCGGTCCGGCTCGGCCTCGCGACGCAGAGCGCCGACGACCCGGCCGCGGCCGCCGACGAGCTGGTCGACCAGCTGCTCACCCGCTCGCCCGACGCCGTCGCCGCCGCCAAGCGCCTCTTCGACACGCGCTGGAGCGCCAGCCCCCGACGTACGTTCGCGCGCGAGCGCTGGGAGCAGGCGGTGCTGCTGGCCGCGCCCAACACCGGGCGCATCCGCAAGGCCGCGCGCTCCTCGGCGCCGGCCCGGTTCAGCCCGCGCCTGCTCCCCTGAGGACACCAAGGGGTGGCGGCGTAGCGTCGGAGGCGACACCCGACCCGTCGCGAAGGAGCGTCATGAAGCTCGCCGAGCAGATCGTCCAGCAGCTGCAGCAGGCGGGGGTGCGCCGGATCTACGGGATCGTCGGTGACAGCCTCAACCCGGTGGTCGACGCGGTGCGCCGCACCGGCGGGTCCAAGGCCGGCGGGATCGACTGGATCCACGTGCGCCACGAGGAGGCCGCGGCGTTCGCGGCGGGCGCCGACGCCCAGCTCACCGGCGAGCTGGTGGCCTGCGCCGGCTCCTGCGGCCCGGGCAACCTGCACCTGATCAACGGGCTCTACGACGCCAACCGCTCGCACGCGCCCGTGGTCGCGATCGCCAGCCACATCCCGAGCAGCCAGATCGGTCAGGGCTACTTCCAGGAGACCCACCCCGACCGGATCTTCACCGAGTGCTCGGTCTACTCCGAGCTGGTCAGCACGCCCGCGCAGTCGCCCCGCGTGGTCGCCGCGGCCATCCGGCACGCGGTCGGCGCGCCCGGCGTCGCGGTCATCACCCTCCCCGGCGACATCGCCGACGAGGAGGCCACCGCCGACGCCCCGCTGTACGTCCCCGTCGAGCCGGGCGTGCTCCAGCCGCCGGCGTCGGTGGTCCAGCGTCTCGCCGACGCGATCAACGACTCCGACAAGGTCGCCCTGTTCGTCGGCGCCGGCGCCGCGGGCGCGCACGACGAGGTCATCGAGCTCGCCGAGAAGATCGGGGCGCCCGTCGGGCACACGCTGCGCGGCAAGGAGGTCGTGCAGTACGACAACCCCAACGACGTCGGCATGACCGGTCTGCTCGGCTACGGCGCCGCCGCCGAGGGCCTCGACGAGGCCGACCTGCTGATCATGCTCGGCACCGACTTCCCCTACGACCAGTTCCTGCCCGACGACGTGACGACCGCCCAGGTCGACACCGACGCGACGGTGATCGGCCGGCGTACGGCCGTCGACCTGCCCGTGCACGGCGACGTGCGCGCCACGCTGGCCACCCTGCTCCCGCTGGTCGAGGCCAAGCGCAAGCACCGCTTCCTCGACCAGATGCACAAGCGGCACGACAAGCTGATGAACAAGGCGGTCGGGGCCTACACCAAGAACGTCGAGCACAAGCAGCCGATCCACCCCGAGTTCGCGGCGTCGATCCTCGACCAGGTCGCGGCCGACGACGCGATCTTCACCGCCGACACCGGCATGGGCAACGTCTGGACCGCCCGGTACCTCAACCCGCTCGGCACCCGGCGCCTGATCGGCAGCTTCCTGCACGGGTCGATGGCCAACGCGCTGCCGCAGGCCCTCGGCGCCCAGCTGGCCTACCCCGACCGGCAGGTCGTGTCGGTGAGCGGCGACGGCGGCCTCGCGATGCTGCTGGGGGAGCTGCTCACCGTGCGCATGTACGACCTGCCCATCAAGGTGGTGCTGTTCAACAACTCCACGCTCGGCATGGTCAAGCTGGAGATGCTCGTCGACAAGCTGCCCGACTTCGGCGTCGACGTGCCCGAGGTCGACTACGCCGCGATCGCCCAGGCGATGGGCTGGCACTCGGTGCGCATCACCGACCCGCGCAAGCTCGAGGCCGAGATGGCCGCGGCGTTCGCGCACGACGGGCCCGCGCTGATCGACGTCGTCACCGACCCGCTCGCGCTGTCGATCCCGCCGAAGATCTCCTCCTCGCAGGTGTTCGGCTTCGCGACCGCGATGAGCAAGATCGTGCTCAACGGCGGTGCGGGAGAGGCGATCTCGATGGCACGCTCCAACCTGCGCAACATCCCGCGCTGACACACTGCGGCCGTGGACTTCTTCTCCGCCTATCACCAGGGGTTCGCCCGGGTGGCGGCCTGCGCCCTGCCCGTGACGATCGGCGACCCCGCCGCCAACGCCCAGGCGATCCTCGAGCAGGCGCGCGCCTGCGACGAGCAGGCGGTGGCGGTCGCGGTCTTCCCCGAGCTGTCGCTGTCGGGATACGCCATCGACGACCTGCTGATGCAGCAGCCGCTGCTGGACGCGGTGCTCGACGCGATCGACACGCTCGTCGAGGCCAGCGCCGACCTGCTGCCGATGCTCGTGGTCGGTGCGCCGCTGCGGCACGGGTCGCGGCTGTTCAACTGCGCGGTGGTGATCCACCGCGGGCGCGTGCTGGGGGTGGCGCCGAAGTCGTACCTGCCGAACTACCGCGAGTTCTACGAGAAGCGGCACTTCGCGCCGGGCGACGACCAGCGCGGGCAGACGATCTGGCTGCGCGGCGAGCCGGTGCCGTTCGGTCCCGACCTGCTGTTCGCGGCGAGCGACGTGCCGGGGCTGGTCGTGCACGCCGAGGTTTGCGAGGACGTGTGGGTGCCGATCCCGCCGTCGGCCGAGGCGGCGCTCGCCGGCGCCACGGTGCTGCTCAACCTGTCGGCCTCGCCGATCACCGTCGGGCGGGCCGAGGACCGCCACCTGATGTGCCGCTCGCTGTCCGCGCGCGGCAACGCGGCGTACGTCTACACGGCGGCCGGGCAGGGCGAGTCCACGACCGACCTGTCGTGGGACGGCATGACGATGGTGTACGAGTGCGGCGGGCTGCTCGCCGAGGGCGACCGGTTCTCGGCCGAGCCGCTGACGAGCGTCGCCGACGTCGACCTCGACCGCCTCGTGCAGGAGCGCATCCGGCAGGGATCGTTCGACGACAACCGCCGCACGTTCGCCGACCGGATCGACGAGTTCCGTTCTGTCGCCTTCGAGCTCGCGCCCCCGTCGGGCGACGTGGGGCTGCGGCGCAGCATCGACCGCTTCCCGTTCGTGCCCGACGACCCGGCGCGGCTCGCGCAGGACTGCTACGAGGCGTACAACATCCAGGTGCACGGCCTGGAGCAGCGGATGCGCGCCATCGGCGAGCCGAAGCTGGTCATCGGCGTCTCGGGCGGGCTCGACTCCACGCACGCGCTGATCGTGGCCGCGCGCGCGATGGACCGGCTGGGTCGTCCGCGGTCGGACATCCTCGCGTACACCATGCCCGGGTTCGCGACCTCGAGCAGCACCAAGAGCAACGCCCAGCGGCTGTCGGAGCTGCTCGGCGTCACGTTCAGCGAGCTCGACATCCGCCCGGCGGCGACGCAGATGCTCGCCGACATGGGGCACCCGGCGGGGCAGGGCGAGCCGGTCTACGACGTGACGTTCGAGAACGTCCAGGCCGGGCTGCGCTACGACTACCTCTTCCGGCTGGCCAACCACCACGGCGGGATCGTGGTCGGCACCGGCGACATGTCCGAGCTCGCGCTCGGCTGGTGCACCTACGGCGTCGGCGACCAGATGTCGCACTACAACGTCAACGCCGGCATCCCGAAGACGCTGATCCAGCACGTGATCCGCTGGGTCATCGCCGAGGGCTTCTTCGACGACGCCGTCGACGCGGTGCTGGAGGAGATCGTCGAGCAGGAGATCAGCCCCGAGCTGGTGCCGAGCGGCGACGACGCGAAGCCGCAGTCGACCGAGGAGAAGATCGGGCCGTACGCCCTGCAGGACTTCACCCTGTTCCACGTCCACCGGCAGGGTGCGCGGCCCAGCAAGATCGCCTTCCTCGCCCACCACGCCTGGCGTGACGCCGAGGCGGGGGAGTGGCCGCCCGGTTATCCCGAGGATCGACGAATCTCCTACGACCTCAAGGAGATTCGCCACTGGCTCGTGGTGTTCCTGACGCGCTTCTTCGCCAACCAGTTCAAGCGGTCGGCGCTGCCGAACGGTCCCAAGGTCGTCGGCGGCGGGTCGATGTCGCCGCGGGGCGACTGGCGCATGCCGTCCGACGCCGTGGCCGCGACCTGGTTGGCCGAGCTGGACCGGGAGCTGCCGGAGTCGTCCGTGGAGTGACCGCGAGGGGGGCCTGGCGAGTCGCCGGAGCCTGTGGTTAGTCTGCCCTAAGTAACTTAAGGCTTGCCTAAACAGGTGAGCCGCGCAGACCGACCCGGACCGACCTCACGGAGACTCGATGCACCGCCGTTCCTTCCTCGCGCTCGTCTCGGCGACCGCCGCCGCCACGACGCTCGCCGCCTGCCAGACCGGCCCGTCCGGAGACAGCGGCGCCTCGGCGTCGTCGCCCTCGGGTGCCGGCAGCAGCGGCTCCGCGGCAGGTGCCTTCCCGGTCACCATCAAGCACGCGCTCGGCAGCACCACGATCGAGCAGAAGCCGACGCGGGTCGCGACCCTCGGCTGGTCCGACGCCGACATGGTGCTGGCGCTCGGCGTCGTGCCGGTCGGCTGCCCGAAGATCACCTGGGGCGGCAACAAGAACGAGTCCACCGACTCCTTCGACAAGGCGCTGGCCAAGATGGGCGGCCAGCAGCCCACCCGCTACAGCGACGCCGACGGCGCCCCGGTCGACGAGATCGCCAAGCTGCGCCCCGACCTGATCCTTGCGACCAACTCCGGCGTCACCAAGGAGGAGTACGCCCGCCTCTCCAAGATCGCGCCGGTCGTCGCCTACCCGGGCGAGGCGTACGGCACGTCCTGGCAGGACGGCGTGAAGCTGGCCGGGCAGGCGCTCGGCCTGGAGGGCAAGGCCAAGCAGGTCACCGCCGCGACCGAGAAGGCGATCCGCGACGCGGTCGCGAAGTACCCCGCGATCAAGGGCAAGACCGCCTCGTGGCTGATGATCCAGCCGACCGACCTGAGCAAGTTCGCGGCCTACACCACGCTCGACAACCGGCCGCGGATGCTGGAGAACCTCGGGATGAAGAACGCCCCGATCGTCACCCAGCTCAGCAAGGGCAAGAAGACGTTCTCGGTCGACATCTCCTCCGAGAAGGCCTCGACCCTCGACGCCGACGTCGTCGTGTTCTACATCGAGAAGCCGGGCGAGGAGAAGACCTTCACCAGCCACCCGCTCATCGGCCAGATCCCGGCGCTGAAGGACGGCGCCTACGTCGCGACGCTCGAGCCGGGCGAGAGCTACTTCATGTCGAGCCCGACGCCGCTGACCATCCCCGAGGGTCTCCCGCGCCTGCTGCCCAAGCTGCAGGCGGCGGCCACCAAGGCCAAGTAGTCCGGTGACGGCGACGATCGACGCCCCGACGACCCCGGCCACGCCGGCGGTCGCGAGCGCGCGCGGCTCGTCCGCGCGGGCGTACCTCGTGGTCGTGGGGGTGGGGGCGTTGGTCGTCGCCGCGGCGGCGCTGCTCTCGCTGGCGGTGGGCGCGGTGGCGCTCAGCCCGGGCGAGGTGCTGCGCAGCCTGTTCGGCTCGGCCGGGCAGAGCACGGACGCGCTCGTCGACGCGCGCGTGCAGCGCACCCTGGTCGGCATCCTGATCGGGGGCTCGGTCGCGGTCTCGGGTGCGGTGATGCAGGGGGTCACCCGCAACCCGCTGGCCGACCCGGGCATCCTCGGCGTCAACTCCGGCGCCGCGCTCGCGGTGATCCTCGGGATCTACTGGGCCGGGATCTCGACGCTGCCGGCCTACATCTGGCTGGCGGTGCTCGGCGGGTCGGTCGCCGCGGTCGCGGTGTACGCCATCGCGAGCCTCGGCCCGCGCGCCAGCCAGCCGGTGACGATGGCGCTGGCCGGTGCCGCCGTCACCGCCGCCGCCAGCAGCATCATCGCCGGGATCATGGTCACCTCCGACGAGGTGCTCGACACCTTCCGCTTCTGGCAGGTCGGGTCGGTCGCCGGGCGCGACGTCGACGCGATCGTGCCCGTGCTGCCGATGTTCCTCGTCGGCCTGCTGCTGTGCCTGGCCTCCGGCCCGATCCTCAACGCGCTCGCGCTGGGTGACGACATGGCCAGCGCTCTCGGGCAGCGGGTGCGCCTGGGGCGCCTGGTCGCCTCCTTCGGTGCCGTCCTGCTGTGCGCCGGCGCCACCGCCGTCGCCGGGCCGATCGGCTTCGTGGGCCTGGTCGTGCCGCACGTGGTGCGCCTGGTCGTCGGGCCCGACTACCGCCGGGTGCTCGTCGGGTCGATGTTCGGCGGGCCGGCGCTGCTGCTGCTCGCCGACACCGTCGGCCGGGTCGTCGCGCCGCCGGCCGAGATCTCGGTCGGCATCGTCACCGCCCTGATCGGCGCGCCCGCGCTGATCTGGCTCGTGCGCCGGGTGCGGACCTCGTGATGGCCGCCGTCCCCGCGACCGCGTTGGAGGCGCCCGAGACCGAGCCCGCCCGCGCCCGGGAGGTCGTGCGCGACGTCCGCCGGCGCGTACGCCGTCGTGCCGCCGTCGCGTTCGTCGCCGTCGGCCTGCTGTGGTTCGTGCTGTTCGCGGCCCGGGTGCTGCTCGGCGACTACACCGTCACCGCTCCCGACTTCGTGCGCATCGTGCTGGGCGAGGACATCCCGGTCGCATCGTTCCTCGTGATGGAGTCGAAGCTGCCGCGTGCGGTGGTCGGCACCCTCGCCGGCATCTCGTTCGGCGTGTCCGGCGCGGTGTTCCAGTCGATGCTGCGCAACCCGCTCGCCAGCCCCGACGTGATCGGCGTGAGCATGGGCGCCTCGGCCGCGGCGGTGATCGGGATCCTGTGGTTCGGCCTCGAGGGCGGCCCGGTCGCGCTGCTCGCCATCGGCGGCGGGCTGCTCGTCGCGCTCGCGGTCACCGTGCTGTCGGGCAGCCGCGGCACCGCCACGATGAAGCTGATCCTCATCGGCATCGGTCTCGCGGCGGCGCTGCAGTCGCTCGTGCAGTGGGTGTTCATCACCGCCGACGTGCGGCAGGCGAGCGACGCCCTGGTCTGGCTCACCGGCAGCCTCAACATGGCGACCTGGACGGAGATCGGGCAGGTGGCCCTCGCGGTGCTCGTGCTGCTGCCGGTCGTCGCGGTGCTGGTGCCGCGGCTGCGCGTGCTCGAGCTCGGTGACGACGCGTCGCAGGGCCTCGGCGTGCGGGCCGCCCCCACGCGCCTGGCGCTGATGTGCACGGTGGTGCTGATGATGGCGATCACCACCTCGGTGGTCGGGCCCATCGCGTTCGTGGCGCTGCTGTCCGGCCCGATCGCGCGCCGGCTCAACGGCGGACGCACCGCCATCGCCCTGGCCGGGGTCGTCGGCGCCTGCATCGTCGTGGCCGCCGACTACGTCGGGGCCTACGGCGTCGGCGACGACAACCTGCCCGTCGGGGTCGTGACCGGCATCGCCGGCGCGCCCTTCCTGCTCTGGCTGCTCGTGCGCAGCCGCCGTGTGATCAAGGACGGATGAGATGACCATGACCGACTCCTCCCTCGACACCGCAGGCCCGGCGGGCCCAGGGGCGACGGACGTACGCCCCGCCGTGACCGACGCCGACGTGCACCGCTCGGTGCGGGCCGACGCGGCCGGCGCCAGTCGGCTCGCGGCGCGGCAGGTGACGCTGGGCTACGGCGAGCGGCCGGTCGTCGAGGGCCTCGACGTGTCGGTGCCGACCGGGCGGATCACCGCGATCGTGGGGTCCAACGGGTGCGGCAAGTCGACGCTGCTGCGCGGCCTGTCGCGGCTGCTGAAGCCGACCGCCGGGCAGGTGCTGCTGGACGGGAAGTCGATCCACGACCGATCCACCAAGGAGGTCGCGCGCGTCGTCGGGCTGCTGCCGCAGTCGCCGATCGCGCCTGAGGGGATCACCGTCACCGAGCTGGTCAGCCGCGGCCGGCACCCGCACCACGGACTGCTGCGGCAGTGGTCGCGCGCCGACGACGAGGCCATCGCCCGGGCGCTGGAGCTCACCGGCACCACCGAGCTGGCCCACCGTGACGTCGACGCGCTCTCCGGCGGTCAGCGCCAGCGCGTCTGGATCGCGATGGTGCTCGCGCAGCAGACCGACCTGCTGCTGCTCGACGAGCCGACGTCGTTCCTCGACATCGCGCACGCCGTCGAGCTGCTCGACCTGGTGACCGACCTCAACGGTCACGGCGCCACCGTGGTGATGGTGCTGCACGACCTCAACCTCGCCGCGCGCTACGCCCACCACGTCGTCGCCATGTGCGACGGCCGGATCGTGCGCGAGGGCACGCCCGCCGAGGTCGTCACCGCCGACGTCGTCGAGGAGGTCTTCGGCGTTCCGTGCCAGGTGGTCGACGACCCGGTCGCCGGCAGCCCGCTGGTGGTCCCGATCGGCCGGCACCACCGCGGCTGAGCGGGGGACGCTCCCGGGCGCACGGGTCGGCGGTGGTCCGCGAGGGCGTGCGCCGGGCTCGCCTGGGTCGCAGGGGTCACGGGTCGGCGGTGGTCCGCCGGGGGGTGCGGTGGGGCGCACGGTTCGGCGGTGGTCCGCGGGGGCGTACGCCGGGCTCGCCTGCTTCGCAGGGCGCACGGTTCGGCGGTGGTCCGCGGGGGCGTACGCCGGGCTCGCCGGTGTGGTCGAACTCACCCCGCCACGGTTAGGCCGCGGAATATTTGCGACGTAGAATAGTTCTACATCGAAGAACTCGAAGTAGAACAAGCGCAGCAAGGAGTGACGAGGCATGACCCTCGCGAAGACCATCCGCACCCGACGTCAGCTCGCTCGCAACCGCCGCGCGCTCGCCCAGGCCATCTCCGACGCGTCGAGCCCCTCGATGCGCGCCGACCTGATCGCCGCGGCCCAGCGCCAGGGGTTCTGAGTCAGCACTGACGCAACCGGCCTCCGTCCCACTCGGGCGGGGGCCTTCTGCATGCCTCAGAGGTCGAGCAGCCCCCGGATGTCGTCGGCAGTGATCGCGCTGCTCAGTGCGCCGCCCGAGCCGAGCACCCGGTCGAACAGGTCGCGCTTGCGCTGCTGCAGGGCGACGACCTTGTCCTCGACCGTCCCCTCCGACACCAGCCGATAGACCATGACCTGCCGGGTCTGTCCGATGCGGTGGGTGCGGTCGATGGCCTGCGCCTCGGTGGCGGGGTTCCACCAGGGGTCGAGCACGAAGACGTAGTCGGCCTCGGTGAGGGTGAGCCCCGTGCCGCCCGCCTTGAGCGAGATGAGGAACGCCGCGGCGTCGCCCTCCTGGAACGCCCGCACCTGCTCGCTGCGCTCGGTGGCGGACATGGCGCCGTCGAGGTAGCAGGTCTCGAGCCCGGCCCGGTGCAACGCCTGCTCGGCGATGCGCAGGTATCGGGTGAACTGGCTGAACACCAGCGCCCGGTGCCCCTCGGCCGCGACCTCGCGCAGGTGCTCGACGAGCGCGGCGACCTTGGCGGAGGTGCCGACGTCGGAGTAGGAGTCGTCGATCAGGGCCGGGTCGAGCGCCAGCTGCCGCAGTCGGGTGAGCGAGGCGAGGATCGCGACGCGGTTGGCGTCGGGGTCGTCGAGCAGCCCCAGCACCCGCTGGCGCTCGCGCTGCAGGTGCTGGTCGTAGATGCGGGCGTGGGCCGGGGCCAGCGGCACGTGCGTCACCTGCACCTGCTTCTCGGGCAGGTCGGCCGCGACCTCGGCCTTGGTGCGGCGCATCATCAGCGGCCGGATGCGCCGCCGCAGCTGGTCGAGCAGCTCGGGCGCGCGGCCCGACTCGATCGGCCGCCGATAGCTCACCGTGAAGTCGTCGGGACGCGGGTAGAGCCCGGGAGCGGTGATCGACAGCAGCGACCACAGGTCCATCAGCGAGTTCTCCAGCGGGGTGCCCGAGATGGCCAGTCGGAACGGCGCCCGCACCTGCCGGACCGCTTGATAGGTCTTGGAGTGGTGGTTCTTCACCGCCTGCGCCTCGTCGAGCACCAGCCCGCGCCACGGCAGCGCGTGGAACTGCTCGTCGTCGAGCCGGAGCACGGCGTACGACGTCACCACCACGTCCGCGCCCGCCACCACCTCCTCGAGCGGCTCGCGACGCTTCCTGTGGGTCTGGGTGACGGCGACGACCCGCAGGTCAGGGGTGAACCGCGCGGCCTCGTCGACCCAGGCCCCGACCACCGACGTGGGGGCGACCACCAGCACCGGGCCGGCGTCGCCGCCGACCTCGCCGAGCTCGCGGGCGCGCGCGACGGTGGCCAGCGTCTGCAGCGTCTTGCCGAGGCCCATGTCGTCGGCGAGCACCCCGCCGAGGCCGGCGTCCCACAGCGTCGTCAGCCAGGCGTAGCCGTCGAGCTGGTAGGGACGCAGCTCGGCCCGCAGCCCCTGCGGCGGGTCGGGCGGGACCAGCTTGTCGAGCTGGCGCAGCCGCTCGACGGACTGCTCCCACGCCTGGGCCTGCTCGCCCACGACCCCGAGGTCGACCAGCTCCTGCCAGAGCCCGACCTGGAACCGGTTGATGCTGGTGCCCGACTCGCGGTCGGCCAGCTCGCGGGCCTCGCCGATCAGCGTGCGCAGCCGCTGCAGCGCCGGCCGGTCGAGCCGGAAGTAGGTGCCGGAGTCGAGCAGCATGAAGTCCTCGTCGCGCGCCAGCGCGGCGAACAGCGCCTCGAACGGCACCTCCTCGCCGTCGACCGTGACGTCGACGTGCAGGTCGAACCAGTCGGCGTCACCGCCCTCGGACTCGCTCGTGCCGATCTCGATGAGCGGCTCGGCGGTGGACTCCTCGTAGGCCGGGAGGTCGTCGGCGACCTCGATCTCGACGTCGTCGAGCAGGGCGAGCCGGTCGAGCGAGGCGGTGAGCCGCACCGCGTCGATGCCGGTGAGGGTGACGACCGCGGCCGGCCAGTGCCCCAGCCCGCCGACCAGCTCGTAGAGCCCCAGCGGGTGCAGGTGCTCGTGCAGCCGCTGGACCAGGGTCTGCTCGTCGTGCCGGCGGCGCACGGGCGAGGCCTCCCCGAGGCTGGTCGGCACCCGGGTGGGGCCGTAGCCGAAGAACTGCTGCACCACCACGTGCCCCGGCCTCAGGTCGCCCACGTGCAGCTGCAGCCGCAGCGGCTGGGCGCCGGCCCGCTCGGCCCGCGTCGTGCTCCCGTCGGACGAGCGCCGCCGCACCGGGGCGTGCCGCTCGAACGCGGGCAGGAAGTGGTGGGTGAAGGTGTCGGCGTCGCGCGAGGGCACCTGCACCGGCGGCATGCGCAGCAGCGCGAGCGCCAGCGGGTCGGGGTCGGGGGCCAGCGGCCCGAGCAGCAGCTCGCCGTCGTGCACCCCGATCACGCCGTGCGCCGGGTCGCCGAGCAGGTGCACCTCGGCGCCGGCGGGGAAGCCGTCGACGACCGCGGTCACGTCGAGCGCCCCCGAGGGGTCGTCGGCGACCTCGACGTCGAGCCGCGCGGGCTCGTGCAGCAGCCGCACGGTCTTGGTCGTCACGGCGGTGCGCCCGACGAGTCGGGACCGTTGCTCGGGCTCGAGCAGCACGCCGCCGGCGAGCACCTCGCGCAGCATCGGCCACACGATCGGCGGCGCGTCGTGCAGCGTCAGCGGCTGCGCGCCGGAGGTCCACTCACCGAGCGCCGCGGCCCGGGCGAGCGCGAGCAGCAGCTCCTGCTGCGGTCCGTCGGCGCGCACCCGGGCGCCGAGGTTGGCGAAGTCGGGGCGAAGCACCTCGCCCCAGCCGTACGTCTGGTGCCAGCGGCCCGTGCGGGTGCGCCGGCTCGGCCGCACCTCGACGTCGACCACCGGTGGGCGGCCGGCGGGCCCCGGCCGGTGCTGCAGCAGGAACAGCAGCCCCAGCTGCTCGGGCTCGGGGTGGCCGACCGCCGCGGCGCGCTCGGCGCGACTCAGCACCGACTGCAGCTCGGACCGCCACCGCGCCCCCGGGTCGGCCTGCTCGACCAGCTCCTCGCGCACCGCGAGCAGCACCGCCGCGACGTGCTTGCACGACGTCGTGACCGGGCAGCTGCACCGCCCGCTCCAGCGCGGCTCGCCGTCGAGGTCGCCGTCGCTCGCGATCATCGTGGAGTAGGGCGTCGGACGACCGCCGGCCACCACGCCCAGCAGCATCCGGCCCTGGTCGCCGGTGGTGACCGAGCGCACCCGCTCGGCGTCGACGTATCCCTGTCCGCGCTCCAGCGCCGGGGTGCCGCAGGCGCGGGCGATGGCGTCGTCGGTGACCCGAGTGACCCACTCGGCTCCCCGCACGTCGTACGCCCGTTCCACGTCTTCGACGGTAACCGCGACCACCGTCAGTCCCCGGGATCTGCGCCGGCCTGTGGACGGCGAGCCCGGTCACGACCGGCCTGTGGACGATCGCCACGCACTCCGGCGGCACAGGCGTTCAGCGGCGGGAGTAGGTCTTCCCCGCCTGCGTCGAGCCGAGCAGCTCCGACACCGTCACGAGCGTGTAGCCCTTCTTCTGCAGCGCGTCGATCAGCGCCGGCGCCCCGTCGACCGTGCTGCGGTGGATGTCGTGCATGAGCACGATCGACCCGGGCCGCACCGCGCTCGTCGCGTCCTTCGGCAGCCGGCCGGGGTCGCGGTACTTCCAGTCCAGCGTGTCGACGTCCCACAGCACCTCGGCCATGCCCAGCTCCCCGGACACCTTGTCGACCTGCGCCGTGCGCGCGCCGTACGGCGGCCGCACCAGCCGCACCGGCGTGCCGGTGAGCTGCGACAGCGTCTGGTTGGTGCGCGACAGGTCGCTGCGCAGCGCGCCGGGCGTCATGGCGGTGAGCTGCTCGTGGCCCCAGGAGTGCGACCCGATCTCCATGCCGGCGTTCTTGACCGACTGCACGACCTCCGGATAGCGGCTGGCCTGCTCGCCCAGCATGAAGAACGTCGCCCGGGCCCCCTTGCTGCGCAGCGTCGACAGCAGCCGCTCGGTGTGCGCGCCCGGGCCGTCGTCGTACGTCAGCGCCACGCACCGCTCGACCGTGCAGTCGACCGGTCGTGCGGTGGTCGACGGCGTCGGCGTGGTCGGGGGAGCGGTGGTGCTCGTCGTGGGCCGGCCCACCGCCGTCGGCTTCACCGCCGCGTCGCGAGCGGCGCTGCCCTGCTCGGACAGCAGCGCGTCACCGACCGCGCGGGGCAGCACCACCGACACCGCGCCCTCGGAGTAGGGCGCGACCTCGCCGGGCTCGAACCCGACCCACATGCGTCCGTCGCGCAGGAACGCGATGGCCGGGCCCGCGCCCTCGGGCGCCTCCGGCTCGGCCAGCCGCGCCTTGAGGTCGTCGGGGTCGGCGCGCTCGCCGAGCCGGCGGGTGACCTCGGCCGACAGGCGCGACCAGGCGTCGCCGCGCACCAGCCCGCGGGCGGGGATCCGGCGGCCGGCGGCGACGTCCCACCACACGAAGGTGTCGAGATCGACCGTCGACGCGCCGGAGAGCTCCATCCGCGACAGGCGCACCCCCACCACCTGCGGGCTCGCCCCGATGAGGCGCCAGTCGCCGTTGAGCTCGGCGCTGGTCGGGCTCTTCGCCGGGCCGTAGTCGGAGCGGAACGTGCTCGCGGTGCGGTCGCGCTGCCCCACCAGCCAGCGGGTGAGCCCGGGCGTCTGCGGGATGCGGGGGACCGACAGGCTGATCCGGTACGTCTGGTCGGTCACCGCGTCGTCGCTCACCCCCGGCGTGAGCTCGGCGGGCAGGTTGGGCAGCGGGTCGCCCGGCGTGAGCGGCGTCGGCGACGGCGTGCCCGGGCCCGTCGTGGAGCCGGTGCCCGGGGTGGTCGTCGGTCCGGTGGACGACGTCGACCCGGCCGGGTCGGGGGTGTCGGCCGTGCAGGCGGCCGAGGCGAGCAGGGTCAGCGCGGTGAGGCCGGCGAGCAGACCCTGCCGGCGGGGACGGTGAAGCACCGGGCAACCATAGGCACCCGGCGGTCAGCCGTCGTGGGCGGCCGTCCGACGCCGGTCGTGCTCGCGGTCGAGCGCCTTGAGACCGCGCCGGGTCGAGGTGCGGCCGGTGCGCAGCAGCGACCGCCGCAGCGACAGCGGACCCTGCGCGGGGGCCTCGAGCCGGCCGTCGAGGGCGTCCTGCAGCATGCTGGCCACGGTCTCCTCGGCGTCGTGCCGGTTGGCCCCGATGCCGCCCTGCGCGCCGCGCTTGGCCCAGCCGACGACGTACGTTCCCGGCAGCGCCTCGCCGCCGGTGTCGTCGAGCACCCGCCCGGCGTCCTGCGGGATGCGGCCCTGCACCGGGTCGAACGGCAGACCCTCGATGGGTCGCACCCGAAAACCGTTGGCGCGCACCAGCATCCGCGACGGCGTCTGCCAGGTGCCCTCGGCGCTGCCGGTGTGACGCAGGGTCAGCTCGCCGTCGCCGACCGACTCCACCGCGGCGTCGAAGGCCAGCACCAGGCGTCGCCCGGGCGCAGGCTCGGACGCCCAGTCGAGGTCGACCACCGGCAGCTCGCGCAGCACGCTCAGCCGCGGCTCGGTGATGGCCGCGACGGTCTCCTCGACCCCGACCGAGCGGGAGATCACGACCTCGGCGTCCATCGACTCGGGGAGCATGAGCAGCTCGGGCCGGGTGAAGGCCGCGTGCTGCGGGCCGCGCCGCGCGAGCAGCACGACCTCGCGGATCGCGCTGCGCTCGAGCTCGGCCCGGGCGGCGTCGCTGACGTCGCTGCGGCGCAGCACGTCGGGCGTGGCCAGCAGCACGCGCGCCACGTCGAGCGCGACGTTGCCGTTGCCGACGACGACGACCCGCTCGGAGTCCAGCCGCACCGGCGCCTGGTCCTCGTGGCCGGTGAACCAGCGCACCAGCTCGGCGGCGGTCACCACGGCCGGCGAGTCCTCGCCGTCGATGCCGAGCTCGGGGTTGTCGCCCGCGCCGGTGCCGTAGACCACCGCGTGGTGGTGGCGGGTCAGCTCCTCGTGGGTGATGTCGCGACCGACCTCGACCCCGAGGTGCACGGTCGTGCGCGGGTGGCGATAGACCCACCGGAAGGTGTCGACCATCCCGCGGGTGCCGGTGTGGTCCGGCGCGACCCCGGCGCGCAGCAGCCCGCCCGGGGCGGAGCGCCGCTCGATCATGGTGATCACGCAGTCGGTGGTGGTGAGCAGGTGCCGGGCGGTGTACGACGCCGCGGGCCCGGTGCCGACGATCGCCACCCGCAGTCGCCCGCCGTCCTTGTCGGAGGCGTGCGTGAAGGCCGGCGCGGTCCACTCGGTCTCGGTCCGGTGGTCCTTGTAGAACTCGGCGTTGATCTCGACGAACCGCTTCTCGCGGCCCACCAGCGAATCGGCCGGGCGGGCCGCGCCGACCGGGCACGCGTCGAGGCAGGCGCCGCAGTCGATGCACACGGAGGGGTCGACGTACAGCGTGTCGACGTGGCCGAAGTCGGGCTCGTCGGGCGTGGGGTGGATGCAGTTGACGGGGCACACGGACACGCAGGAGGCGTCCGCGCAGCAGGACTGCGTGATCACGAAGGTCATGCGGCGCCGATCAGAGCATGTGGGCGGCGCGGTACCACGGCACCGACGCCTTGGTGAGCAACCGGCACTCGCTGAGGAAGTCCATCAGGTGGATCGAGCTCAGCCGCATCAGGTTGTGGTGGTGCTGGTTCTCCTTGGCCTCGCGCATGGCGCGGTCCTTGTCGAGCCCGGCGTTGGCGTAGACGTCGCCGCGCACCATGCTCGTCGCGATGACGTACGCCGCGATCGAGATCACCTTGGCCGCCAGCTGTCGCCGGGGCGCCCACACGTCGGCCAGCCGGTCACGCATCTCGGCCCGCGCGAACGCCATGTGCCGCGCCTCCTCGACCACGTGGATGCGGCTGGTGCCGCGCACGATCTCGAGCACGTTGTCGCCGCGCATCCAGTCGCGCTGCATGACGTCGAGCATCTCCTCGGCGACCAGGATCGCGCCGTAGGACGTCTCGCCGAACGCGGTGGTCTTGAGGAACCGGGCCAGCTCGATGTTGATGCGGTGCGGCTTGTACTGCGGCACCCCCATCGCGGAGCAGGCGCGCGCGAACATCAGCGAGTGACGACACTCGTCGGCGATCTCGGTGAGCGCGAAGCGGAACTCGGCCTGGGCGGGGTCCTTGACGTACTGGTCGCGCAGGATCATCTGCTGCAGGATCATCTCGAACCAGATGCCCGTCATCATGATCGAGCCGACCTCGTGGCGGGTCAGCGTGATGCGCTGCTCCTCGCTCATCTCCGACCACAGGGGAGTGCCGTAGAGCGTGGACCACTCGGGGTTGAGCCCGTAGTGGGTCGGGTCGAGCGGGGTCTCCCAGTCGATCTCGCTGTTGGGGTCGTACGACAGCTGCTCGCTCGAGGAGAGCAGCCGGCGGAACGTGTCGTCGGCGTCGACCTGGGCGCGGAACTCGTGCGCGAGCGTCATCGCAATCCTCCGAACGTCTGCTGCGTGACCTTGCTGTTCCGACCCAGCGTAGTCGCTAACTTACGGTTACGGAGGTTTTCGGCGGGACTTTTTGTGAGCCAGGTCTCAGCGCCGCCGGCGCACGGGCCCCGCTCCCGAAGGAGTGGGCCCCGTGCGCCGGCCGCGGAACGTCACGCTCGGTTCGTCACACCTGCTGCGTCTCGCCCTCGATCCCCTCGACGTGCGGCAGCAGCCAGCGCAGGATGTCGCGCACGGTGAGCACGCCGACGAGGCGGCCGTCGTCGCGCACCACCGCGAGCTGCTCGCTCGCCTCGCGCATGCGCGCGAACGCCTCGTAGGCGAGGGTCTCCGGCGACAGCTCCAGGGTCTGCCGGGCGAACGGCCGGGCCGCCGTGCCCGGGTCGGACAGCAGGGTGTCGCGCACGTGGATCACGCCGGGCAGCGCGCCCGGGGCGGTGCTCTCGAGCAGGATGCGCAGGTGCCCGCTGCGGGCCGAGGCGGCCTGCACGTCGGCGACGCTGGCCGCGGCCGGCACCGAGGTCGGCGGGCTGGGCCGCTCGGCCACGAGGTCGCCGACCTTCAGCTGCTCCAGCTCCAGCGCGCCGTCCAGCTGGGACCGGTAGGACGCGTCGAGCGCGCCCACGTTGACCGAGTCCTGGACCAGCTGCCGGATCGTCTCGGCATCACGGCCGCCGACCGCGGCCCGGTCGACTGGGGTCACGCCCGAGCGGGCGACGAGCCGGTTGGCCACCTTGTTGATCCAGGTGAGCAGCGGCCGCAGCGGCCAGATGAACGCCCGTGCCGGCAGACCGATCGCGACCGCCGACTGCTCGGGGTGCGCGATCGCCCACGACTTCGGCGCCATCTCGCCGACGACCAGGTGCAGGAAGGTCACGAGCAGCAGCGACAGCACGAAGGCGCTGACCCCGCTGACCTGGGGCGGGAAGCCCCAACCCTCGAGCACCGGGCCGAGGAACCCGTCGACCGCCGGCTTGGTGATCGCGCCGAGCGCGAACGTACAGGCGGTGATGCCGAGCTGTGCGCCGGCGAGCATGACCGTCAGCTCGTTGGACGAGCGCAGCGCGGCGCGGGCGGCGCGACTGGTCGTCGCGGCCTCCTCCAGCCGGTGGCGGCGGGCGCCGAGCAGCGCGAACTCGATGATGACGAAGAACGCGCTGAGCGCGATCAGCGCGAACGTCGACACGACGACGACCCAGGGGTTGCTCATGAGCGCTGCTCCTGCTCGTCGCGGGCGGCCTCGGCCGCCTCGTCGGTGGGTCCGTGCTCGACCAGGCGCACCCGCACCTGGGAGGGCACGTGCCGGGCGACCTCGAGGATCTCGACGTCGATGCTGCGGCGCAACTGCTCGTCGTTGACCAGCTCGGCCGGGTCGGCGGGAAGCTCGACCGACACGACCTCGCCCTCGGCGGGCAGCGTGCCGCTCTGGGCGATGACCAGGCCGGCGATCGTCTCGTAGTCGGCGCGCGGCAGGTCGTGCCCGATCGCCCGCTCGGCCTCGTCGACCGGCACGTCGCCGTCCATCGTCCACACGTCGGGCTCGGCCGACTCGACGACCTCGTGGGCCTCGGCGTCGTGCTCGTCGGTGATCTCCCCGACGAGCTCCTCGGCCAGGTCCTCCATGGTGATGACGCCGGCGAAACCGCCGTACTCGTCGATGACGCAGGCGAGCTCGTTCTTCGTGTCGCGCATCAGCGCGAACGCCTCGGGCAGCGGCATCAGGGTCGGCAGCACCAGCGGCGAGCGCATGATGCGCTGGACCGGGCCGGAGTCCTCGGTCTGCAGCACGTCGATCAGGAAGACGACGCCGACGACCTCGTCGAGCTCGGTCACCACGGGATAGCGGGTGTGCCCCTCGGCCATGAGGCGACGCACGTCCGCGACCGGGGTGCCGGTGAGCACGGTGTCGACGCGCGAGCGGGGGATCATCGCGTGCTCGACGTCCTGCTCGGGGAACTCCAGGATGCGGTCGAGGGTGAACGACAGCTCGCCGCGCAGGTCGCCGCTGGCCCGCGAGTCGGCCACGATCGACTCCAGGTCGCGCGCGGTCGCGGAGGAGTCGACGTCCTCGACGGGGTCGATGCGCAGCGCGCGCAGCAGCAGGTTGGCGGCCTTGTCGAAGATGACGATGAGCCAGCCGAAGGCCTTGAGGTAGATCACGGTCGACCGGGCCAGCCGGCGGGCCAGCGGGTCCGGGCTCGCGATCGCGAGGTTCTTCGGGTACAGCTCGCCGAAGATCATCTGCACGATCGTCGAGATGGCCAGGGCGGCGATGGTGCCGACCGTGATCCCGACCGCGGCGGGGACGCCGACCCCGCCGAGCAGGGTCCCGAGCGACTCGCCGACGAGCGGCTCGGCGACGTACCCGACGAGCAGGCCGGTGACGGTGATGCCGAGCTGGGCGCCCGACAGCATGAACGAGGTGCGCTGGGTGACCGAGAGCGCGCGCTCGGCGGCCTTGTCACCGCCCGCCGCGGCGGTCCGCAGGCGGACGCGGTCGACGGACATGTACGCGAACTCCTGGGCCACGAAGTAGCCGTTCGCGGCGATGATCAGCAGGATCGCGAGCACGCCCAGCAGGAGCATGCCGATGGTGGCGATCAACGGGGGTCACCTCCGTGCGGGGAGGGACTATGACTCGGGTCGTCGTCGGCGGGGTCGGGCTGGTGGGAGGGGTCCACTGCTTTCTCGGGGGGTTTCGGGGACGGGGACATACCGGCCTACGAACGAGCGACCGCGATGGTTCCCGCGGCCGGGCGGCCGGGTCAGCCCAGCCGGTCCAGCGCCCTGCGGAAGCCGCCCGCGAGCTCCTCGACCTCGTCGTCGGTCATGACGAACGCCGGGGAGACCTGCAGCCCGCCCGCGCCCACCGCGCGGGTGACGACGCCCTCCTCGCGCAGCAGCGACGCCAGGGTCGCGGCCTGGGGTGCCTCGTGCAGCTGCACCGCGGCCAACGCGCCGGTGCCGGAGCGCACCTCGGCGACCGCGTCGTGCTCGGCCAGCGGGCCCAGCCGTTCGGCGAGCGAGGTCTCCAGCCGGGCGGCCTCCTCGAGCAGGTTCTCCCGCTCGAGCAGGTCGAGGTTGGCGAGCGCGACGGCCGCGCACATCGCGTGGCCGGAGTAGGTGTAGCCGTGGCGGAACCACACGCCCGCGTCGGCCTGGAAGAACGGCTCGGTGACCTTCGGCGCGCACAGCACCGCGCCCATCGGGGCGTAGCCGGAGGTCAGGCCCTTGGCCGAGGTGACCATGTCCGGCTCCAGGCCGAACCGGGTCGAGGCGAACCACGACCCGCCGATCCGGCCGTATCCCGTGACCACCTCGTCGGCGACGAACAGCACGTCGAGCTCGGTGCAGACCTTGCGCACCGCCGTGAGGTAGTCCGGCGGCGGGGGATAGACGCCGCCCGCGCCGATGACCGGCTCGCAGAAGAACGCCGCGACGTTCTCCGGGCCGAGCTGCTCGATGGTCGCCCGCAGGTCCTCCGCGTCGTCCCAGGCGACGTGCGCGGTGTCGGGCACGAGCACGCCGTAACCCTCGGTGTTGGGCGGCAGCCCGCCGAGGGCGGTGCCGGCGTAGTGCATCCCGTGGTACGCCTTCTGCCGGCCGACGACGTACGTCCGGCTCGGCTCGCCCCGCTCGACCCAGTACCGCCGGGCGATCTTGGCCGCGGTGTCGACCGAGTCGGAGCCGCCGGAGGTCAGGAACACCTTCGAGCCGGGCACCGGCGCGATGCCGGCGAGCCGCTCGGCGAGCGCCGTGGTGGTGTCGGTCGTGTAGTCGCCGAAGGTGCTGTAGTGCGCGACCTTGCGCATCTGCTCGGCGGCCGCGTCGGCGAGCTCGCCGCGCCCGTGACCGACGTTGGCGAACCAGAGTCCGCCGGTGGCGTCGAGGTAGGACCGGCCGGCGTCGTCGTACACCCGGACGCCCTCACCCCTGGTGATGGTGAACTCGCCCTTGGCCTCGATCGCCCCCATGTCGGAGAACGGGTGCCACAACGCGCCCATGCCCAGCTCCTTCCTGTCGCCGCACCGATCTTGCCCTTCCCCGGTGACGGTACGCGCGTGGCGGGTGCGCGCGGATGCTGGTCTCGGCCGCGGGGTCGGGTGCGACGAAACCACCCATGGTTACTGCGGCGTAGGTATGGTGGAGGCATGTCGAAGCCCCGTTCCTACGCAGGTCAGTACGCCATCGTCACCGGGGGTGCCTCCGGTCTTGGGCTGGAGCTGGTGCGGCTGCTCGCGGCCGACGGCGCCACGGTGCTCGCCGTCGACCTGCACGAGCAGGCGCCCGAGGGTGCGCTCCCCGAGGGCGTGCTCTATCGCCGGCTCGACGTGCGCGACGAGGAGGGCTGGGACGAGCTGCGCAACTGGGTCGAGGCCACCTGGGGGCGCCTGGACCTGCTGGTGAGCAACGCCGGCATCGCCGTGGGGGGCCGCATCGACGTCACCGGGCTCGAGGACTGGGACCGGGCGGTGTCGATCAACCTGATGGGCATCGTCAAGGGCGTGCGCACGTTCGCGCCGATGCTCAAGGAGCAGGGCAGCGGCCAGCTGGTCCAGACCGCCTCGCTCGCCGGCCTCATCCACGCGCCCGGCATGGCGGCGTACAACGTCGTGAAGGCAGGGGTGGTCGCCCTGTCCGAGACGCTGCGCCACGAGCTCGCGCCGTACGACATCGGCGTCTCGGTGATCTGTCCCGCCTTCTTCCGCACCAACCTCGCGGAATCGCTGCACGGCAAGGACGTGCACCTGGAGCAGAGCGCGGTGAACCTGATCAACAAGGCGCCGCGCTCGGCCGAACAGGTCGCGGCGAAGGCGTTCGCGGGGATGCAGCGAGGCACGTTCATCATCCTCACCGACCGGGACGGCGAGGTCGCCTACCGGGGCAAGCGCTTCACCCGCCCGGTCTACGACCGCCTGATGGTGCGGGCCGGGCAGGAGATGCGCGACGGCGGAACCGGGTCCGGGATGCTGGAGAAGCTGGCCCAGGTGCAGGGGAAGGTGGCCCGCCGACGCCCGTGAGGCCGCGCCGTGGTGGCGCCGGCGGACCCACAAGGGTGAAGCCTCCGAGGGAGGGGTAGGGAGAACCTCACCCCTTGGGGGGTTTTGTCGGATGCCTCCGCAGGGTTGAGTGTGCGTCATGAACGACGCCGACCCCACCCCCATCCGCCTGGCCGTGGTCAACGACTACGAAGTCGTGATCCAGGGCCTGGCCTCGATGCTGCACCGGTACTCCGACCGCATCGAGATCGTCGAGATGAACGCCCAGACCGAGGTCTCCCAGCCGGTCGACGTGGTGCTCTACGACACGTTCGGTCAGCCGCAGGCGAACCACGAGTGCGTCACCGAGCTGCTCGAGAACCCCAACATCCGCAAGGTGTGCGTCTACACCTGGAACTTCCAGCCCTCGCTGGTCGAGAACTCCATCGACCGGGGTGTGGCGGGCTACCTGTCCAAGACCCTGCCGGCCTCCTCGCTGGTCCAGGCGCTGGAGCGGGTGACCGCCGGGGAGTCGGTGGTCTCCCCGCCGCCCGGCAACGGACCGATCGCCGGCGACTGGCCCGGCCGCGAGGAGGGCCTGACCCCGCGCGAGGCCGAGGTGCTCGCGCTGATCACCCAGGGCCTGTCCAACAACACGATCGCCGAGCAGACGCACCTGTCGATCAACTCGGTCAAGTCCTACATCCGCACCGCCTACCGCAAGATCGGCGTGACCAGCCGCAGCCAGGCCGTGCTGTGGGGCGTGCGGCACGGCTTCGAGCCCGACTCGCGCCGCATCCGTCCGCGCGCGGGTGACCTCGAGGGCGCCGGCGCGATGCGCTGAGCCTCCTCCACCGGACCGTCGCCCCCTCAGGCCTAGGCCTGAGGGGGCGATGTCGTGCCTGGGGCCGCCAGGACTGGGCGGCTGCCCGATGTCTCGGACTACCTCAGACGGCGAACGTCGTGCTCGTCACGACCACCGCCCGAGGAGGCAGTCCCCATGTCCGCACTGCTCGCCGTCCTGCTGCTCGTCGGCCTCGTCGCGCTCCTGGAGCGCACCCACCGCCGCGCGCACGCCCTCGACCATGCCCCGGGACGCCCGGAGTCCGCCGACGACGCGCGGGCGGGCGCCGAGCTGGCGGGCGTACCGGGTCCGGTCGCGTCTCGTGGGAGCACGTCTCGTGGGAGCACGTCTCGTCGGGGTGCGTCTCGTCGTCGGGGCGCGTGGCGCCCCGGCGCGACGGCGCGGCGTCCGGGGGCGGCGGCATGAACCCGCTGGTCAACATCGCCGTCATCGTGCTGGTCTTCTGCGCGATGGTCGTGCTGATCGGTCGCTTCGTGGTCCCGCCCCTGGAGCGAGTCCCGTTGCGGCAGTGGCGGTTCGCCGACGTGCGCGCCGCGTTCGCGATCGGCCGCGCCGAGTGCGGCCTGGTCGTGCACCTGTCCAAGGGGCACCTGTCCAAGGAGCACCGGATCCGGTCCCTGTGAGGCGGGCCGCGGCCTAGAGTCGCTCCATGCAAAGGGGTGGGGCGGGGGAGTGGCCGACGCGGCGCACCGTCCTGCGCGGCGGCGGGGCCGTCGCGCTGCTGGGAGCCGGCACCCTGTTCGGGGCGCGGGTGCTGGAGCAGGGCGCGGCCTTCCTGCCGCTGCACGCCACGACCGTCGCGTTCGACGGGCCGGTCGCGCGCCGCGAGGTGACCCCCGCCGAGTTCGACCTGGTGGTCCCCGGGTCGCGCGTGCTGCGCGAGGCTCCCGACGTGGACGGGCTGCTCGCGCGCGAGCGCGGCTGGCTCGACTCGGCCGCGGCGTGGACCCGGAGCGGGCCGCACGCCGATCTCGCCCGGTCCGCCCTGCTCGACCTGCACGTGCTCACCGCCGGGCTGCCCGCGACGGTGGCCGGCTGGTCGCCGCCGTGGCGCTACGTCTGGCCGCGCGACACCGCCCACGTCGCGGCAGCGCTCGCGGTCGCCGGCCACCTGACCCCGGCGGTGCAGGCGCTGCGGGTGCTGCAGCGGGTGCCGCGGCGGGCGGACGGCTGGTTCGAGGCGAGATATCGGATCGAGGGCGACGGGCCGCCCGACGACCGCGCGCCGCAGCTCGACGGGGTCGGGTGGGCGCTCTGGGCGATCGACCGGGTGCTGCGCGAGGTGCCGGTGCAGCAGCGGGTGCCGGTCGCGCGGACCGTGGCGCCCCTGGCAGCGGCCTGCCTCGCGGTGACGCTGCGCGAGATCGACACGGCGTCGGGGCTGCCGCGGCCCTCGCCGGACTACTGGGAGGTCGACGAGGCGCGCACGACGCTCGGCACCGCAGCGCCACTGGCGGCCGGACTCGACTCTGCCGCAAGGGTTTTCGCGATCCTCGGCGACGAGCGCCGACGCCGCGAGGCGGTGGCCGGTGCGGGTCGGCTGCGCGGGTCCATCCGCGCCGGGTTCGGGCCGAGCGGTTACCCCCGCGAGCTCGGCGGGCGCGAGCGCGACGCCGCGGTGGCCTTCCTCCTCCCGCCGTACGCCCCCGCCACCGACGACGCGCTCGTCGCCTTCCGCGCCGCGCAGCAGGAGCTGCGCCGACCCGCCGGCGGGCTCGCGCCGGGCGCGGGGTGGAAGCGCGACGGCATCAGCTGGACCCCGGAGACGGCGCTGTTCGCGCTCGCGGCGGCGGGTGCGGGTGAGGCCGCCCGGGCGACCGCGCTGCTCGACTGGGTCGCGGCGCACCGCACGGCCGGCGGCAGCCTCCCCGAGAAGGTGCTGCAGGACGGCCGTCCCGCCGCGGTCGCTCCGCTGGCGTGGACCGCCGCGCTGGTGCTGCTCGCCGCCGCCGAGCTGGGCGTACGGCGCTCGGCGGGGTCGTAGCCGCGAGCCCGGTCCTCCGCCGGAGGGTGCGGTGGGGCGCACGGTTCGGCGGTGGACCGGCAAGGCGTGGGCGGTGGGGTACGCGCTCGCGGTCCTCCGCCGGAGGGTGCGGCGGGGCGCACGGTTCGGCGGTGGACCGCCGGAGCGTGAAGTGGACCTCCCGGCCTCGATCGAGACCGAAGCGCGTCTTTCTGCCCGATATCGGGCAGAAAGTTGGAGTTCGCGGGAGATGGGCGCACACTCGTCCTCGTGCCCGATGCCGAACTCGTCCAGCGCGTCGCCGCGTCCACCGGACTCAGCGCCGCCGAGGCCGACCGGGTGATCGCCGACGTCCTGGCGTTCTACGACGAGACGACGGAGGCGTACGTCCGGCGTCGGCACGCCGAGCTGCAGACCTACGGGGTGCGCAACCCCGAGATCTTCGCCCGGCTGGCCGAGGAGCTGGGCGAGCGCCGCGTCGCCGCACCGCAGCTGAGCGAACGCCAGCTGCGCCGGATCGTCTACGGCTGACGCACGACAAGCACGGAACGGCAACACACGGAACGGCAACACACCGACGGCAAGCCCACCGCAACGGGCAACACATCGACGGCAAGCCCACCGGAACGGCACCTCACCGGGACGTGGACGGGCGGAATCGACGACCGGGCCACGCGCCCGACGGAGTGAGCGAAGCGATCGACGCGGGCCGCGCGGCCCGCGAGGAGATGGAGCAGAGAACATGTGCGGGATCGTGGGATACATCGGCGGGCAGCCGGCTGCGCCGATCTTGGTCGAGGGGCTGGCGCGGCTGGAGTACCGCGGCTACGACTCGGCCGGCATCGGCGTCCTGACGTCGGGCAAGCCGAAGGTGCTGCGCACCGTGGGGCGGGTGCGCGACCTGGAGGCGTCGCTGCCGAAGCGGCTCACCGGGACGGTCGGCATCGGCCACACGCGGTGGGCGACGCACGGCCCCGCCAGCGAGGAGAACGCCCACCCGCACGCCAGCGCCGACGGCCGGATCTTGTTGGTGCACAACGGAATTCTCGACAACGCGACCGCGCTCCGGGAGCGGCTGACCGCCGAGGGCGTGACGCTGCACTCCGACACCGACACCGAGGTGCTGGCGCACCTGGTGGCGGCCGCCGAGGGCGACTCGCTCGAGGAGCAGGTGCTCGCCGCGCTGCGCCAGGTGACGGGGACGTACGCCATCGCCGTCGCGAGCGCCGACCAGCCCGACCGGGTCGTGGTCGCCCGCAACGGGTCGCCGCTCGTGCTCGGCATCGGCGAGCACGAGATGTTCGTGGCGAGCGACGTGGCGGCGCTGGTGCGTCACACCAGCCAGGTCGTGCACCTCGACGAGGGTGAGCTCGCGACCGTGACGCGCGACGGGTTCCACACCTTCACCGCCGACGCGACCTCGACCACCAAGACGCCCGAGACGATCGACGTCGAGGCCGAGCAGTGGGAGCGCGGCGGCCACGAGCACTTCATGCACAAGGAGATGCACGAGCAGCCGGAGACGCTGCAGCGCATGCTGTCGGGTCGGCTCGACGACCGGTTCGCGACCGCCCGGCTCGACGGGCTGCAGCTGGAGCCGCGCGAGCTGCGCGCGTTCCGGCGGGTCAAGGTGCTGGGCTGCGGCTCGGCCTACTACGTCGGGCAGATGGGCGCCTCGATGATCGAGGACCTCGCGCGCATCCCGGCCGACGCCGAGGCGGCCAGCGAGTTCCGCTACCGCAACCCGATCATCGAGCCCGACACGCTGTACGTCGCGGTCAGCCAGTCCGGCGAGACCGCCGACACGCTGTTCGCGGTGCGCGAGATCCAGCGCAAGGGCGGCCGGGTCGTCGGGCTGGTCAACGTGGTGGGCTCCTCCATCGCGCGCGAGTGTGACGGCGGGGTCTACCTGCACGCCGGTCCGGAGGTCGCGGTGGCCTCGACGAAGGCGCTGACGCACATGGGCATCGGCTTCGCGCTGCTCGCGGTCGCGCTGGGTCGCGTGCGTGACCTGTCGTTCGCTGATGGTCAGCGAATCATCAACGGACTCAAGCAGATTCCGGATCAGGTCGGCGAGATCCTCGAGCAGGAGGACGCCATCGCCACCGTCGCGAAGCGCATCGCCGACGCGCAGAGCATGTTCTTCGTCGGGCGCGTGCGCGGATACCCCGTGGCGCGCGAGGGGGCGCAGAAGCTGAAGGAGATCTCCTACCGCCACGCCGAGGCCTACCAGACCTCCGAGCTGAAGCACGGGCCGCTCGCGCTGATCTCGCCGGAGCTGCCGACCGTCGCGATCGTGCCCGACGACGAGCTGCTCGACCGCAACCTGGGCGCCTGCCACGAGATCGCCGCACGCCGCGGCCCGCTCGTGGTCGTCACGCACGAGGGTGTCGAGCTGGGCGACCTGCGCGGCGACCGGATCGACGTGCCGCGCAACGAGCCCGAGCTCGACCCGCTGCTGCTGACGATCCCGCTGCAGCTGCTGGCCTACCACGCGGCGCTCGCGCTGGGCCACGACATCGACAAGCCGCGCAACCTGGCGAAGTCGGTGACGGTGGAGTAGCCACGGACGTCTGAGGTAGGTGCCGCAGAACGCGGCACCTGCCCGATGGCCGGGACTACCTCAGAGGCGAAATCTCCTCGGTGTCAGGACGACGACACCCAGCGAAGGAGACCGCGATGTTCACGCCCACGGCACCCGTCATCGAGCACGAGCTGGCCTGGCACCGGCACCAGATCGCCCGCCGGGCCGGCGAGGCCGCCAAGATCCGGGCGGCCGAGGAGGCCGCGGCCCAGCTCGCGCAGCAGGAGACCGGCCGGCAGCCCGCCCGGCGTCAGCACTGGTGGCGCCACGCGTTCACGCACTGACCGACGACGGACCGGACGTCCACGTGATGGCCGAGACCGGCGTACCGATCGAGCCTGTCGGTGCTCCCGGACACAATGGCGAGGTGCCCGCGTTCCCCGTCGCCGACCAGCCGCTGGTCGGCCGTGACGCCGACCTGGCCGAGCTCGTCGAGCGGCTCGAGGCGGGCACCTCCTCGGTCGTGCTGCTCGGCGGCGACGCCGGCGTCGGCAAGACCCGGCTGCTGACCGAGCTCACCGCGCGGGCCCAGGAGTCGGGGGCGCTGGTGCTGCTCGGGCACTGCCTCGACCTTGGCGACTCGGGCGCGCCCTACCTCCCGCTCGTCGAGATGTTCACCCGGCTGCACCACGACGAGCCCGAGCGGGTCGCCGAGCTGGCGCAGGCATACCCCCGGCTGGCGCCGCTGCTGCCCGAGTCGGTGCGTGCCGAGACCTCGGCCGCCGACCCGGCCGGGTTCTTCACCGAGGTGCTCGCCGCCCTCGGCGCACTCGCGACCGACCGGCCGGTGCTGGTGCTGCTCGAGGACGCCCACTGGGCCGACCGGTCCACCCGCGAGCTGCTGACCTTCCTGCTGAGCCGGCGGTTCGCGGGGCCGGTGCAGCTCGTGGTGTCCTACCGCGCCGACGACCTGCACCGCCGCCACCCGCTGCGCCGCAACCTCGCCGAGTGGGCGCGGCTGCCCGGGGTGCACCGCCAGACGCTGGCGCCGCTCGCCGACGACGACATCCGGGCGCTGCTCGGGCTGCTCGCGCCCGACCAGCCGCTGCCGGGGAAGACCGCCGAGATCGTGCGCCGCGCCGCGGGCAACCCGTTCTTCGCCGAGGAGCTGCTGGCCGCGCAGTGCCTGGGCGACAGCGGCCTGCCCGACGACCTCGCCGACCTGCTGCTGGTGCGCGTCGACGCGCTCGGTGACGACGCGCGCGAGGTGGTGCGGGTGGCCTCGGCGGCGGGGCGTGCGGTCGACCACGAGCTGCTGGCGCGGGCGAGCGGGCTCGAGCCGACCGTGCTCGACGCCGGCCTGCGCGCGCTGCTCGACGCCCAGGTGCTCACCGCCACCAGCAGCGGCTTCGCCTTCCGCCACGCGCTGCTGGCCGACGCGGTCTACGACGACCTGCTGCCCGGCGAGCGGCTGCGGCTGCACGGTGCCTATGTCGACGCGCTGCAGGAGGCCGAGGCGAGCGCCTCCGGCGACGCCCGGCAGGGGCTGGCGGCGGCGATCGCCCGGCACGCGCGCGCGGCGGGGCGGCGCGACGTCGCGGTGACCGCGGCCGTCCAGGCGGGCGACGAGGCGGCGGCGGCCAGCGGCCCGGCCGACGCGGCCCAGCTCTACCAGCACGCGCTCGAGCTGGTGCTCGCCGACCCGGGCCTGCCGACGCCGCTGTCGCCCTTCGAGATCACCCTGCGCGCCGCGAGCGCGCTGGTCGACTCCGGCGACCCCTACCGGGCGTTCGACCTGCTGTCCGACCTCGACGCGTCCGGGTCCAGCGCGCTCGACCAGGGACGGCTCGCGCTCTGCCTCGCCGAGGCGCACCTGCTCACCGACGCGCCCGAGTCGATGGCGCCGCGGCTGCAGTCGGCGATCGAGGCCCTGGCCGGCGAGCCGTCCGCCGTCCTCGCGAGCCTGCACGCCAAGCGCGCCCGGGCGCTGTTCGACGACGACGACTTCGAGGGGTCGGCGCAGGCCGCCGACGAGGCCACCCAGCTCGCGCGCGAGCTCCAGCTGCCGTCCGTGACGGCCGACGCCCTCACCACCCTGGCGCGCCTCGACTCGATCGCCGGCCTCGGCGAGCGGTCGCTCGAGCGGCTCGACGAGGTGGTCCGGCAGGCCGCGGCCACCGGTGACGTCGAGGCCGAGCTGCGCGCCCGGCACCAGCGGCACCGGGTGCTGGCCCGGCTCGATGACCACGTGGGCGCGCGCGACGAAGCTGCCGCGGCCGTACGTCGGGCTGGCGAGCTCGGCTCCGCCACCAACTGGTTCGCGCTCGACTGCCGGATCCTCGCCGCGCTGTTCGCGGTGCTCACCGGCGACTGGCGGCTCGCCGACGAGATGCTCGACGTACGCCGTCTCGGAGTGCGCGAGAGCCCCACCACCGCGCCGCTCACCGCGATCGACATGGCGCTCGCCGCCGCGCGCGGCGAGCGCGAGACGGTGCTCGACCGGGTCGAGACGATCCGGCCCGCGTGGGAGCGGGAGATGATGGTGAGCATGCACGGCGGCGGTGCCGCCATCGACGTGCTGGGGCGCGACGGCGACATCGAGGCGATGCTCGAGCTGCACGACGAGGTCGTCGGCACGGTGCGCCGCGTCTGGCACATGCGCTCGTTCGACGCGCGGATCCGGCTGTCGGCGGTGGTGATCGGCCACCTCGCGACCGCGCGCATCGACCAGCGTGACGACCGGCGGCGCGGCGACCGGCGGCGCGACCGGTCCGACGTGGTCGCCGAGCTCGCCGCCACCGCCGAGGACGTCGCCGCGTTGCGCGCCGACGAGAGCTCGCTCGGTCTGGAGTCGCGTGCCTGGTTGGCGCGGGCGCGGGCCGAGCGGCTGCGGCACGACTGGGGCGGTCAGGGCGCGCCGCCGCCCGAGCTGATCGAGCGGCTGCGCGAGAGCGCCGAGCTGTTCACCGACGCGAGCTTCCCCTACGAGCAGGCCCGCGTCAGGGTGCTGCTCGCCGAGGTGCTCGCCGCCGCGGGAGACCAGCCCGGCGCCCGCGCCGAGGCCGCCACCGCCCGCGACCTGGCCCTCGAGCTCGGCGCGCGCGGGGTGCTCGAACGCGTCGGCCACCGCGGCAAGGCTCCCCGCGCCCCCGCCGGTTCCGGCTCCGCCCCTGAGCTCACCCCGCGCGAGCGCGAGGTGCTCGCGCTCGTCGCGCGCGGGCACACCAACGGGGAGATCGCCAAGGAGCTGTTCATCAGCACCAAGACGGCGAGCGTCCACGTGTCCAACATCCTCGCCAAGCTCGGCGCCGCCACCCGCACCGAAGCCGCCACCCTCGCGACCAAGCAGGGACTGCTGGGGGAGTAGCCCGCGGCCACGGTGGTCGAACGGGTTTCCATGGTGGTCGAGCAGTCCGGAGCGCAGCGGAGGCCGCATCGAGACCACGTCGCGCGCCACGCTGGTCGAGTAGGGCGAGCCGCTAGGCGAGGCCGTATCGAGACCAGGGTCACCGCGCTCGGTGGTGACCGAAAAGCGCCGGGAGGCGTGAGTACGCCTGTGGTGACGTCGGACTCGCGAGTCGCCGATGGCGTACATCGCCAGAGTGGTCACCAACTAACAAAGTGGTCGGTTGCAACCGACCAGTCTGTTAGCTCGTGACCAGTCTGAGAGATTCTGGCCACTCTGGCCGGGGTCCGTCCTGACCCGACCGCACGATCCCGACACGGCAGTGCGTTGTTGACACAAAGGGCTGCTACAGCACGCAGTCCTCTCAACAACGCCAGTCCGTGTCAACAACGTCAGGCTCTGTCAGGAACGTCGCCACCGCGAGCCGCCAGACCGGCCAACCACGGACAGACTCCCGCCTCCCGGCGCCTTTCGGTGACCACAGCAGGAGCCGACGGGTCTCGATACGGCCTCCGCTGGCGCTCCGGCCTACTCGACCACCGTGGAAGGGGGTCTCGATACGGCCTCCGCTGCGCTCCGGCCTACTCGACCACCGTGGGAAGGGGGTCTCGATACGGCCTCCGCTGCGCTCCGGCCTACTCGACCACCGTGGGAGCCGCTCGACCACCATGGGAGCCGCCCGCCATCTGGACCGTTCCGCCCCGCACGGACGTGATCTGAGTCACGCTGGATGGATGAGTCACGCCACCACGGAACGCACCGACCTGGGTTCGGTCGCGGCGGTGACGGTGCGCGACGACCCGCGCCGCAAGGCGCACGACCTGCGCGACCTGCACCGCCGGTGGGCGGAGACGGCGACGGTGCCCGACGGCGTACGGACCGCGATCGCGCGGGCGTGGTCGCGCCAGCAGCCGCGGCCCTCGACCGCGCCGACGACGCACCTGCCCGACCTCGCGGTCGCCGAGCGCCGGTCGCAGGCCACCGAGCTGCGCACCGTGCTGCCGCACCTGGAGTCGACGTTGCTCGACGTCGCGTCGGAGGCCAGCAACGAGCTGGTCGTGTGCGACGCGAAGGGGTTCGTGCTCTGGGTGCGCGGCCCGTCCGAGGTGCGTCGCTCCAGCGAGCGCCTGGGCTTCGTCGAGGGCGCCAACTGGAGCGAGGACGCCGTCGGCACCAACGGCCTCGGCACCGCCATCGTCGACGCGCGGCCGATCCAGGTGTTCGGCGCCGAGCACACCGACGAGGGCCACCACGGCTGGGTGTGCACGGGCGCGCCGATCCTCAGCCCGCGCACCGGCGCGCCGGCGGGCGCGATCACCCTGTCCGGGCCGCTCGCGAGCGCTCACCCCAACACCGTCGCCCTCGTGAGCGGAGCCGTGCGGCTCGCCGAGCAGGTGCTGGCCGCGGAGCACCGGGCCGACCTGGATCGCGTACGCCGGGCGGCGGGCGATCTCGCCGGCGGCGGTCCGGTGGTGCTCGTCGACGACGACGGCTGGGTGGTCGAGTCCGAGGGGGTGTCGGTGGGTGACCGGGTGTGGCTGCCGGGCCGGCTGCACGAGGGCCGGGTCTGGTCGCCGCTGCTCGGAGCCATCGACGCCGAGCGGGTGCCCGGCGGCTGGGCGCTGCGCCCGGTCAGCACCCGCGACGTGCGGGTCGTGCTGTGCGCGGGCCCGCCGGCGCGGGCCGTGGTGCACGCGGCCGGCGGCACCGAGGAGGTGCGGCTCACCGCCCGGCACGCCGCGATCCTCGCCGCGCTCGCCGCCCATCCCGACGGGGTGAGCGGGGAGGAGCTGGTGCGGGCGGCGTACGACCGGCCGGTCAGCCTGGTCACGCTGCGCGCCGAGGTGTCGCGGCTGCGCGGCCGGCTCGGGCCGCTGATCGACACGCGGCCGTACCGCCTGACCGCGCCCTGCCTCGTCCAGCCCTGAGCGGTCCGCGGGCGCCCGGTGCAACGTCCTGCAACCCTTCCGGGCCGCGGCACCCCGGCCTAGCGTCACGGCATTCCGCAGCGGCACCGAGATGAGGAGCTCCCGATGACCGACACCGCGACGCAGAGCGACACCCAGCCCCTGGACGACGCGCGGGCGTGGACCGAGCAGCTGCAGACCGCCCTGGAGGCCGGCGACGTCGCCGCGGCCCTCGAGCAGTTCGCCGACGACTGCTTCTGGCGAGACCTGATCTCGATGACCTGGAACCTGCACACCGCCGAGGGCAAGGACGCCGTCGGCGCCATGCTGCGCGAGGTGGGCCAGGGGGCCTGGCCGCGCTCGATCGAGGTGACCGGCGCCGACGAGGCCGACGGCGTGACCACGCTCGACTTCACCTTCGAGAACGACACCTTCAACGGCAAGGGCATCGCCCGGCTGCGCGACGGCCGCTGCTGGACCTTCCTCACCTCCGCCCAGGAGCTGAAGGACCACCCCGAGCCCAAGGGCCGCCGCCGCATCTTCGGCGCCGAGCACGGGGTCAACGTCAGCAAGGACAACTGGCTCGACCGGCGCAAGGCCCGGGTGGCCTCGTTCGGGAAGGACGAGCAGCCGTACGTCCTCGTCGTCGGAGGCGGTCAGGGCGGCATCGGCCTCGGGGCCAGGCTCAAGCGGCTGGGCGTGAACGCCCTTGTCGTGGACCGGTATCCGCGGCCCGGCGACCAGTGGCGCAGCCGATACCACTCGCTGTGCCTGCACGACCCGGTCTGGTACGACCACCTGCCCTACCTGCCGTTCCCCGACGACTGGCCGGTGTTCTCCCCGAAGGACAAGATCGCCGACTGGCTGGAGTCCTACGTCAAGATCATGGAGCTGGACTACTGGTCCAGCACCGAGGCCAAGAGCGCGCAGTTCGACGAGGAGTCCGGCACCTGGGAGGTGCGGGTCGACCGCGACGGCGAGGAGATCGTGCTGCGCCCGACCCACCTGGTCATGGCCACCGGCATGTCGGGGCTGCCGAACCAGCCCGAGATCCCGGGGCAGGAGCGGTTCAAGGGCGACGTGCACCACAGCTCCAAGCACCCTGGCGGCGGCCCGTACCGCGGCAAGAAGGCGGTGGTCATCGGCTCGAACAACTCCGCCCACGACATCTGCGCCGACCTGTGGGAGAACGGCGCCGACGTGACGATGCTGCAGCGCTCGACCACGCACATCGTGCGGTCCGACTCGCTGATGGAGCACGTGCTCGGCCCGCTCTACTCCGAGGACGCGGTCGAGTCCGGCGTCGACCACGAGACGGCCGACCTGATCTTCGCCTCCATCCCCTACCAGGTGCTGAACGAGTTCCAGAAGCCCGCGTTCGACGCGATCCGCGAGCAGGACAAGGAGTTCTACGACCGGCTCGAGAAGGCGGGGTTCATGCTCGACTTCGGCGCCGAAGACTCGGGGCTGTTCCTGAAGTACCTGCGGCGCGGCTCGGGCTACTACATCGACATCGGCGCCTCCGACCTCATCGCGTCGGGCGACATCAAGCTCGTCGCGCCCGCCGAGGTCAAGGAGCTCACCGAGGACGCGGTCGTGCTCACCGACGGCACCGAGCTGCCGGCCGACCTGGTGGTGCTCGCGACCGGCTACGGGTCGATGAACGGCTGGGCGGCCCAGCTGATCGACCAGGACACCGCCGACCGGGTCGGCAAGGTGTGGGGCCTGGGCTCCGACACCCCGAAGGACCCCGGTCCGTGGGAGGGGGAGCTGCGCAACATGTGGAAGCCGACCCAGGTGAGCAACCTGTGGTTCCACGGCGGCAACCTGCACCAGTCGCGGCACTACTCCAAGTACCTCGCGATGCAGCTCAAGGCTCGTCAGGAGGGCATGGACACCCCGGTGTACGCCCTCGCCGAGAGCCACCACACCGGCTGAGCCGGTCCGGGCGAAAGTCGGATGACGTGGTGCGGCCGGCGTGCGTACGCTGGCCGCACCATGAAGATCTGAGGCACCGACCCGCTCGCGCCCGAGGCGACCCACGCCCGGCGAGCAACCACCGACCCGCCGCGCCCTGCGGCCGTTGGAGTGCCTCGTGCCTGCCCCTTCCCTGGTCGTCCGCGACGTCCGCAAGTCCTACCCCGACCGCCTCGTGCTCGACGGCCTCGACCTGGTGGCCACGCCCGGCCAACGGGTCGGGCTCATCGGCGAGAACGGCGCCGGCAAGTCGACGCTGGTGCGCCTCGTCGCCGGGCTCGAGCAGCCCGACTCCGGCAGCATCACCGCGCCCGACGACCTGGGCTATCTGGCCCAGGACTCGGGCCTGCGCGACGACGCGACCGTCGAGGAGGTGCTGACCGCGGCCCTCGCCCCGCTGCACGACGGCGTGGCCGACCTGGAGCGGCTGGCGGGGGAGCTGCCCGGGTCGGCCGACGCCTACGCGCAGCGGCTGGAGTGGGTCGAGGCGCACGACGCCTGGGACGCCGACCGCCGGGCCGAGGTGGCCGCGCACCGGCTCGGCCTCGGCGCGCTCGAGCGCGACAAGCCGGTGCGGGAGCTGTCGGGCGGCCAGCGTGCTCGGCTCGCGCTCGCGGCCCTGCTCACCCGCCGCCCCGCCTGTCTCGTGCTCGACGAACCCACCAACCATCTCGACGCCGAGGCGCTGGACTTCCTTGAGGCACAACTGATCTCGATGCCGGGTGTCGTCCTGGTCGCGAGCCACGACCGGATGCTGCTGGAGCGCGTGTGCACGACGCTGGTCGACCTCGACCCGGCGCACCTCGGCACCGACGGGCGCGGCGGCCGCGCCTACTCCGGGGCCTACTCCACCTATCTGTCGGCCAAGCACGACAGTCGGCGGCGGTGGGAGGAGGCGTTCGAGCAGCAGCAGGAGACGCTGAACGCGCTGCGTGTCCGCACCCGCACGACGACCCTCGACATCGCGCACGACCGGCCGCCGCGGGACAACGACAAGTACATCTACAGCTTCAAGGGCGAGAACGTGCAGGCCCAGGTGCGTCGTCGGGTGCGTGACGCCGAGCAGCGGATCGCCGCCATCGAGCGAGATCTGGTGCCGAAACCGCCTGTGCCCGTTGACTTCTCAGGGTCGTTCGACGGCCGACGGGCCGCGAGCCTACGCCTTCGTGACCTGTCCGTGCCCGGTCGCCTGCACCTCGCGCGGCTCGACGTCGCCGCGGGCGAGCACCTGCTCGTGACCGGCGCCAACGGCACGGGCAAGTCGACGCTGCTGTCGGTGCTGGCCGGCCGGCTGGAGGCCGCGGGCGACGTGCAGGTCGACGCGCGCTCGGTCGGGTTCCTGCCGCAGGAGGTGCGGTTCGCCGTCCCGACGCGCACGCCGCGCGACATCTACGCCGACGTCGACCCGCTGCGCCCGATCACCGACCTCGGCCTGCTGCACCCGCGCGACCTGACCCGCCCCGTCGGCGTGCTCAGCGAGGGGCAGCGCCGCCGGCTTGCGCTCGCGCTGCTCATGGCCACGCCGCACGACCTGCTGCTGCTCGACGAACCCAGCAACCACCTGTCGCCGAGCCTGGTCGACGCCGTCGAGGAGGCCGTGCGCCGCACGCCGGTCACCGTGCTCGTCGCCAGCCACGACCGCTGGCTCCGGTCGCGCTGGCAGGGGAGCGTCTGCCTCGTCAGGCCGCCGCGACGGGGAGCCGCTGAACGCCCCGGATCGTGACCGACCGCCGGATCGGCACGTCGCCGGTGAGGTGCAGCCGCGGCATCCGCTCGGCGAGCAGCCGCAGCGCGACCTGCGCCTCGAGCCGGGCGAGCGGCGCGCCGACGCAGTAGTGGATGCCGCTGGAGAAGGCGAGGTGGTCGGCGTTGTCGGTGCGGGTGATGTCGAACTCGTGCGGCCGCGCGAACGTCTTGGGGTCGCGGCCGGTGCCGCCGAGGCCGATCAGCACCCAACGGTCCTTGGGCACCTCGTGACCGTGAATCTCGGTGTCGTTCATGGCAACTCGCGAGGTGAACTGCACCGGCGCCTCGAACCGCAGCGTCTCCTCGACCACCCCCGGCGCGCGACCCTCGGGGTCGGCGACCAGCAGCTCCCACTGGTCGGGGTGGCGCAGCAGCTGGTGCACGGCGTTGCCGATGAGGTTGACCGTGGTCTCGAACCCTGCCACGAGCAGCAGCTGGCACAGCGGCAGCATCTCGCTGGCCTTGATCGCCTGGCCCTCCTGCTGGCTGAGCAGGGTGATCATGTCGTCGCGCGGGTCGGTGCGCCGCTCCTCGATGAGCCGCCCGAACATGCGCTCCAGCGCGTACTTCGCCTCGTACGCCCGGCGCGCGTGCCGCATCGACTGGATGCCGTCGAGCGCGCTGCCCAGCGCCGTGCCGTAGCGCAGGAACGTGTCGGAGTCGGCGTCGGGCACGCCCAGCAGCTCGCTGATGACGGTGATCGGCAGCGGCGCCGACAGCGCCCGCTGCAGGTCGAAGCTGCCCTGCCGCTCGGCGTCGTCGAGCAGCTGGTGCACGGTCTTCTCGATGCTGGTCTCGTACGCCGCCATCCGCCGCGGCGTGAACGCCGGCGCCGCCACCCGCCGCACGCGGGTGTGGTCGGGCGGGTTCATGTCCAGCAGCGACAGGTCGATCTCGCCGCTCTCGCGACCGGGGGCCTCGCGGCCGACCGAGCCGAAGTCGCGGCTCTTGAGCACCGCCGCGCACAGGTCGTGGTCCATGCTCACCCGCACGCCCGGGACCCGGGTCTTGCTGAGCGCGCCGCGGGCGCGGACCTGCTCGTACATCGGGTAGGGGTTCTCGTGCCACGGCGCCAGCCCGGCCCGCGCCAACGGGTCACCCTGCACCCAGGCGGCGTAGCGCCGCTTGGCCTTCTCGGCGTACATCGTGGTGGCGAAGGTGCGGATCATCCGCAGCTCGGCGAGCGTCGGTGCCTGCATGCCCACCCACGCTACGTGACCGTAAGCGGCGCGGCGAGGCCCCCGAGGGGGGAGGGGCGGTCCGCATACGGCAGGTGAGGCCCACGTAACAGGGGGGCCTCACCTCGATCAAGCGGGCCGCCCCTCCTCGACAGCGGGCGTCTCGGGGGCGGTCACGCGGCGACGCTACGCGCCCGCGGGGTGGCAGGCTTGACCTGGTGACCTCGACCGACCTGAACCGCGCGCACGTCGCGGTGCTCACGGTGTTCGCGCTCGCCGGTGCGGCGTTCGCCTCGTGGGCGGCCCGCATCCCCGACATCAAGCGCATCCTCGACCTCGACCCGCGCGCGCTCGGGCTGCTGCTGCTCGCCGGCTCGCTCGGGTCGGTGCTCCTGCTGCCGCTGTCGGGGCACATCGCGAACCGCCTCGGGGTCGCCCGCGCGCTGGTGCTCGGCACGGGCTTCGCGGCGACCGGAATCACGGGCCTCGGTCTCGCGGTCGGCGTGGCCGAGGACGTGCGCCTCGCGGCCCCGGCCCTGTTCGTCACCGGCCTCGGCATCGCGCTGTGGGACGTGGCGATGAACCTCGAGGGCGCGCACGTCGAGCGAGGGCTCGGCCGGTCGGTGATGCCGCACTACCACGCGGCGTTCAGCGCGGGCACCGTCGCGGCGGCGCTGCTCGCGGCCGGGCTGGTCGGGCTGCGCGTGCCGGTCTGGGTGCACCTGCCGCTGATCGCGCTGGCCTGCCTCGCCGGCGTCGTGCTCGCACTGCGCTCGTTCCGCCCGGGCGAGCCGCCCGCCGAGGAGGACGCCGACCAGCCGCGCGCCCGCAACCCGTGGACCGAGCCGCGCACCCTGCTCATCGGGGTCGTCACCCTCGTCGCGGCGTTCACCGAGGGCACCGCCAACGACTGGATCTCCGTCGCGTTCGTCGAGGGGCACGGGGTGCCCGGCTGGGCGGGCGTGCTCGCCTTCGCGGTCTTCCTGTCCTTCATGACGATCGGGCGACTGGCCGGCACCAAGCTGCTCGACACGTACGGCCGGGTCCCGGTGCTGCGCGTCATGTTCGGCCTCGCGCTCGTCGGCTGCCTGATCGTGGTCTTCACCCCGGCGCCGTACGCCTACCTCGGCGCGGCCGTGTGGGGCATCGGCGTCGCGCTCGGCTTCCCGGTCGGGATGAGCGCGGCCGCCGACGACCCGCGCCTCGCGCACGCGCGGCTGTCGGTGGTCGCGACGGTCGGGTACGGCGCGTTCCTCGCCGGCCCGCCGCTGCTCGGACTGCTCGGGCACGAGGTCGGCGTGCTGCGCGCGCTGCTGGTGGTGGGCGCCGCCCTGCTGCTCGCGGTCGCCTGCCTCCCCGCCGTACGCGAGCCGCAGCCTGTGCAGTCCACCCACCGGGCGCCGACGGCCAGTTGATAGCCAACCGAGACCTACGGTTACTAGTTAGTAGGTAAGATCGTCTGACGCCGAGATCCGAAGGGAAGACCATGACGGTCCAGACTCGACAGACGGTCAGCTTGCTCGACCTGGCCAAGGGTGCCGCGCGCATGGCGCCGGACCTGCCCATCCTGATCAAGGGAGCGCCGGGCCTGCTGCTGCGCAAGCCCAAGGACAAGAAGTCCGTCGGCCTGCTCCTGCAGGAGCTCGCCGCCAAGCAGCCCGACCGCCCGTTCCTGAAGTTCGAGGGACGCACCGAGACCTACGGCGAGGCCAACCGCATCGTCAACCGCTATGCGGCCGTGCTCACCGAGCGCGGCGTGCAGCGCGGCGACGTGGTGGGGCTGCTCGCCCGCAACGAGCTCGAGACGGTGCTGGTGTCGCTCGCCATCGTCAAGATCGGCGCGGTCGCCGGGCTGCTCAACTACAACCAGCGCGGCGAGGTGCTCGCGCACAGCCTCGGGGTGCTCGGGGCGCCGCTGGTGGTCGTCGGCGACGACTGCGTCGAAGACCTCGCCTCGGCGGGCGCCGCGGCCGAGCAGCAGTCGTCGATCACCTTCTCTCAGCTGCGCGCCGAGGCCGAGGGCAAGCCCGACGCCGACCCGGCCGTGACCGCCGAGATCGCGGGCAGCGAGCAGGCGTTCTACATCTTCACCTCGGGCACCACCGGCATGCCCAAGGCCAGCATCATGAGCCACTTCCGGTGGTTGAAGTCCTACTCCGGGCTGGGCGGCCTGGGGGTGCGGCTGCGGCCTGACGACACGATGTACGTCTGTCTGCCGCTCTACCACAACAACGCCATCACGGTCGCGCTCGGCGCCGTGTTCGCCGGCGGCGCCTCGATGGCGATCGGCCGCAAGTTCTCCGCCTCCGGCTTCTGGGACGAGATCCGCACGTACGACGCGACCGCCTTCGTCTACATCGGTGAGCTGTGCCGATACCTGCTGGCCCAGCCGGCCAAGCCCACCGACCGCGACCACAAGGTGCGGGTCATCGTCGGCAACGGCCTGCGCCCCGACGTGTGGGCGGAGTTCCAGGAGCGCTTCGGCATCGCGCGCATCGCCGAGTTCTACGGCGCGAGCGAGTGCAACATCGCCTTCATCAACGCCTACAACGTCGACGAGACCGCCGGCACCTGCCCGCTGCCGTACAAGGTCGTGGCCTACGACCAGGAGACCGGCGACCCGGCGCGCGACGCCAACGGTCGGCTGACGAAGGTCAAGCGCGGTGACGTCGGGCTGCTGCTCGCCAAGGTCACCAACCGGGCCCCGTTCGACGGCTACACCGACGACGACGCCACCGAGAAGAAGCTCGTGCGCAACGGCTTCAAGGACGGCGACACCTGGTTCAACACCGGCGACCTGGTGCGCCACCAGGGCCTCACCCACGTCGCGTTCGTCGACCGGCTCGGCGACACCTTCCGGTGGAAGAGCGAGAACGTCGCGACCACCGAGGTCGAGGCCGCGGTCGGCCGGCTGCCCGAGGTCGAGGACGTCTCGGTCTACGGCGTCGAGATCCCGGGCGCCGACGGCAAGGCCGGCATGGCCTCGATCGTGCTCGCCGAGGGCCAGCAGCTGGACCCCGAGCGTGCGGCGAAGGAGCTCGGCTCGGCGCTCCCGGCGTACGCCGTGCCGCTGTTCCTGCGCATCGTGCCCTCGCTGGAGCACACCTCGACGTTCAAGTCGCGCAAGGTCTCGCTGCGCGACCAGGGTTACAAGACCGACGACCCGCTGTACGTCTACAAGGGCTCCGAGGGGTACGTCCCGTTCTACGAGGACTACCCCGCCGAGGTCGCCTCCGGCTCCACCCCCCGCTGACAGCCCGAGCCCGAACCGCCTTACGGCAGTAGGCCGCCCGAGCCCTGCACCTCGTGCAGCGGCCCGGGCGGCATGCCGGCGAGCACGCCCGCCTGGTCCTCCTCGGACTTGTCGCGGCTGAGCTTGGCCTTGGCCTGCACGTCAGCGACGGCGAGCTCGACGCCGACGATGGCCCGCAGCCGCGTGCGCACGAACTTGTCCGGCGCGTCGCTGACGGCCCACGGCTGCTCGCGGTCCCGCTCGTGCGCCTCGGTCAGCCGGGTCACCATGCCGAGCACCCACTCCGGGTCGTCGTGCACGGTCACCGGGCCGCGCAGCTGCACCTCGGTGTAGTTCCACGTGGGCACGACGCGTCCGTGCTCGGCCTTGCTGGCGTACCAGCTCGGAGAGACGTAACCCTCGGGGCCGCGCACGACCAGGAGCCCGGGCGCGCCCCCCGAGATCCGTTGCCACTGCTCGTTGTTGCGCGCCAGGTGGCAGGTGACGCGGTCGCCCTCCCAGAGGACCGGGAGCGTCGTGGCGTCGGGGACGCCGTCGTCGCCGACGGTGACCAGGCTGGCCGAGCCCACCGCCGCGACGAACGCCCGGACCTGGTCCTCGTCCTCGACGACGCTGTGGCTGGGGAGGTACATGCTGGCGAGGCTACGCCGCGTCACGACCGTGCGCCTCCGCCGTCCGGCACCCCGCTCAGCGCAGCGTCACCAGCCCGGCGGCGCGACGGTGGCAGGTCGCCGTGGCCGGTGAACAACCATCGTGATGACTCCGTGACGGCTGCCATCAGGCCCGACGTGTGCCGGTGATGCAGGCTTGCGCCCAGGGAGGTGGCGGCGTCTCACCGATGGTCGCCGGTAGTGATGATCTACAGCGTCTTGCTCGGTCTCTCCGGCAGCATCGCCGGACTCGCGACCTTGCTCGCCTGGACCGACGAGCGGGAGCACGTGCGCCGGGTCGCGCGAAGGGTGCTGCTCGTGAGCGTGCTGGTGTGCCTGGCGATCGCCGTCATCAGGGCAGCGAGGAACTGAGCCTCACCCCGCGTCCGCTCAGCGCAGCGTCACCAGCCCGGCGGCGTCCAGGTGGCTCACCTCGTTGAACGTCTGCAGCCGCGCCCGTTCCTTGCCGAGCGCGACCCGGCTGACGCTGGTGTTGGAGATGCTCAGCGCGAACTCCTTCCAGGCGTCCAGGCTGCCGGCCGCGGTGAGGCGCGCGGCGATCTGGCTGACGCAGCCGGCGGAGGTGACCACGAGCGTACGGCCCGTGGTGGCCTCCACCGTCGCGTCGAACGCGGCGTCGACGCGCTCGCGGAAGGCGCCGAAGCTCTCGCGGTAGTCGGCGTCGTGCTGGCCGCCGGCCCAGCGCCGCAGCGCCTGCTCGAACATCGACTCGAACGCCGCGCGCGGGCGCAGCGTGCGCACCATGTCGGCCTTGAGCAGCAGGTTGTGCCGATAGGCCGGGCGGTAGGCCTGGATCACATCGACGTGGTCCAGCTCGTTCCACCGCCCGTCGACCTCGGTCTCCAGGTCCTCCCACTCGGCGCCGACGACGATCTCGGCGACCGTCTGCGCGTGCCGCTTCATGCCGCCGCACACGATCCGGTCGGGCCGCAGCCCGCGCCGCGCCAGGTCGGCGCCGAGCAGCCGCGCCTGTCGGTGCCCGCTCGGGGAGAGCTGGTCGTAGTCCTGCTTGCCGAACGACGCCTGCCCGTGCCGGACCAGCAGCAACGAACGGGGATCCATGGCCGGCAAGTCTGCCAGCCGGGCAGGCCCGGCCGGCCGATGGCGTACGCCCGGCCGGCCGATGGCGTACGCCCGGCTCGCCTCAGGCGCGCAGCAGCGCCGGCACGTCGCGCCAGCGCTTGCCCTCCGGCAGCGACAGCTGGAAGATCCGCTTCCACGTCGACGCGAGCTGCTTGGGCAGCGGGCCGGTGGTGTAGGGCAGGCCGTAGCGCTCGCAGATCTCGCGCACCCGCGGCGCGATCTCGATGTAGCGGTTCGACGGGATGTCGGGGAAGCAGTGGTGCTCGATCTGGTGGCTGAGGTTGCCGGTCATGATGTGGAAGAACTTGCTGCCCGACAGGTTGGCCGAGCCCATCATCTGGCGGATGTACCAGTCACCGCGCGTCTCGCCCTCGATCATCTCCTCGCTGAACGTCTCGACGCCCTCGGGGAAGTGACCGCAGAAGATCACCGCGTGCGCCCACACGTTGCGCAGCGCGTTGGCCGCCACCGACGCGGTCAGCGCCGCGACGCCCGAGCGCGACACGACCTGCGCGACGAACGGGAAGGCGATGTACTCCTTCAGCACCTGCTTCGCGGCCTTGCGCTTGAGCAGCGCCATGTCGGCGTCGAACGCCTCGCGGGTCTTGTGCCCCTCCTGCACCTGGTCCCACTCCAGGTCGTAGGAGGCGATGCCCCACTCGAAGACCAGCGACAGCCCCGCGTTGACCGCCGGGTTGAAGATGTCGCGCTTGGTCCACGGCTGGTCCTCGCTGACGCGCAGGATGTTGTAGCCCACGTCGCGGTCCTTGCCGATGACGTTGGTCCAGGTGTGGTGCAGGTCGTTGTGCGTGTGCTGCCAGCCGCGCGCCGGCGCGACGAAGTCCCACTCGTACGTCGTGGAGTGGATGTCGGGGTCGCGCATCCAGTCCCACTGCCCGTGCAGCGTGTTGTGCCCGATCTCCATGTTGTCGAGCACCTTGGCCGTCGCGACCATCCCGGTGCCGGCGACCCACGCGGGCTTGTAGCGCGAGGCCAGCATCAGCAGCCGGCCGCCGAGCTCCAGGCTGCGCTGGATCTTGATCATCCGCTTGATGTACGCCGCGTCGCGGGCCCCGCGCGACTGGATCACCTCGTCACGGATCGCGTCCAGCTCGGCCCCGAGCTGGCGTACGTCGTCGTCGCTCAGGTGGTCCGCGCCCGGCGGGCGCACGGTCGGGCTGCCCTCGGTGGGGAGCACACCGGTGCGCTTGACGGCGGACGGCTTGCTGCCACGCCGCAACGAGGTGTCGAACGGCTCGTCGTCGGTGGTCGTGTAGGGAACTGCGGCCAGGGCCATCAGGGAATGCTCCTGTCGTGTTGCGTTCAAGGGGTCAGACGTCGAGGTGCACCGGGCCGGCTGCGGCCGAGATGCACGTCTGGATGAGCTCGCCCTCGTCGCTCCGGATCTCTCCGGTGCGCAGGTCCTTGACCTGTCCCGAGAGCAGCGGGGTCAGACAGCTGTGGCAGATGCCCATGCGGCACCCGTGGGGCATGAGGACGCCGGCGTTCTCGCCGACCTCGAGCAGGGTGGTCGAGCCTTCCGCCTCGGCCTCCTTGTCGGACTTCTCGAAGACCACGCGGCCCCCGGCGGCGTCGCCGGCGAGCAGGCCGGTCTCGAACCGCTCGACCGAGAGGGCGTCCTCGGCGTGGAAGGTGCGCCAGAAGTCGGTGGCGTCGTCGAGCAGCTCGGTCGGGCCGCAGACGTACGCCTTGCGCGAGCGCCAGTCGGGGCAGGTGGCCTCGAGCTGGTCGGGGCTGCGCAGGTCGAGGCGGCCCTCGACCGCGGTGTAGCGGTGCACGACGTGCAGGCCGGGGTTGTCCTGCGCGAGCTCGGCGAGCTCCTCGCGGAACAGCGTGGTCTGCGGGGTGCGCGAGGAGTGGATGAGCACCACGTCGGCGTCGCGGCGGCGCGGCACGAGGGTGCGGATCATCGACATGACCGGGGTGATGCCGGAGCCGGCGGTCAGCATCAGCAGCGGGCGCGGGCCGGGCGGCAGCACGAAGTCGCCCTGCGGCGGGGCGAGGAAGAGCACGTCTCCGACGCGGGTGTGCTGCACCAGGTGCTGGGACACCCGGCCGATGGCCGTCACGGTGATCGCGGGGTCGTGGCCCTCGGCGGCCGACAGCGAGTAGCTGCGCCACTGGCGCACGCCGTCGATCTCGACGCCGATGCGGGCGTACTGCCCCGCGGCGTGGGCCGACCAGCCACGGCCGGGGCGGAAGTGGATGGTGGTGCTGTGGTCGGTCTCGGGGGTCACGCGGGTGACCACGCCGCGCAGCTGGCGCGCCGAGGACAAGGGGTTCACCAGCCCCAGGAACTCCTCGGGCGGGAACGGCGCGGTGAACACACCGAGCGCGCGCATCGCCAGAGGTCGTCGTTCAGTCACCCGTCTAGTGTGATTGGCGCGGCGGGTCATATTCTGCTGCTCGTGCTCACAATCGGGGCGAGCGTCTTTGTTGCGAGGCGCTGAAAAAAGGGGCACGGAGAGGCCTGACGTGACGCCCGACACACCCCTAACGGGTGACCCGCCCCCCTGGGCCTCGCTCCCGCGCGAGGTGTCCCGGGCGCTGCAGCCCCACCTCGGCGAGATCGTCGAGTCGATCATCGAGGCGATCCAGCGCGACGTGCCCGCCTACTCCCGCCCGCTCGAGGGCGACTTCGGGGTGGCCGTGCGCCAGGGCGTCGAGGTCGCGCTCAGCCGGTTGCTGCTGGAGCTGCCGGGCCGTGACGAGCCGGCGCTGCCGCCCGAGGCGCGGCTGGTGTACGCCGGGCTCGGCAAGGGCGAGGCCCGCACCGGCCGCCCGCTCGAGGCGCTGCTCGGGGCCTACCGCGTCGGGGCGCGGATGGCGTTCCGGGCGGTGTCGCGCATCTCGGTGCAGGAGGGGCTCGACCCGACCCTGCTCATGCCGCTCGGCGAGTCGATCTTCGTCTACATCGACGAGCTGTCCTCGGCCAGCATCGAGGCGTTCACCGCCGAGCAGTTCCGGCAGGCCGGCGAGCGCGACCGGCGCCGGGCCGCGCTGCTCGAGCAGCTGGTGTCGGGCCGGGCCGAGGAGGCCGACCTGCGCGCGCTCGCCGCCGACGCCGGCTGGGTCATCCCGCGCGAGGTCGTCGTGGCCGCGATGCCGCTGGAGAAGGCCGACGGGCTGCGGCTCGCGCTCGGCGAGCGGGGGCTGGCCCGCTCGCGCAGCGAGTACGCCGTGGTGCTGGTCGCCGCCCCGCGCAGCGAGCGGGCCCGGGCCGAGCTGGAGCGGGTGCTGGCCGGGCGGCGGGCCTGGATCGGTCCGGTACGCCCGTGGCTGCGGGCGGCCGGCTCGTTGCGGGCGGCGCACGCGGCCATGACGATGCCCGACCCGGCGTCGGTGCAGGCGGCCGAGGGCGACGGCCCGTGGTGGGTGCGCGACCACCTGTCGACCCTGGTGCTCGGGCACGAGCCCGAGCTGCTGAACGACCTTGCGGCACAACGGCTTGCGCCGCTGGACCAGCTGCGGCCCAACCAGCGCGCGCGGCTCGCCGAGACGCTGCTCTCGTGGCTCAGCCACCAGGGCGAGCGGGCCAAGGTCGCGGCCGAGCTGCACATCCACCCGCAGACCGTCGGCTACCGCGTCGGCCAGCTGCGCGAGATCTTCGGCGACGCCCTCGACGACCCGCTGACCCGGTTCGAGCTGGAGATGGTGCTGCGCGCCGGCCACTCCTGATCGCGCCGCTCAGCCCGAAGCCGGTCGAGCACGCCGGTCGAGCAGCCCGGAGCGCAGCGGACACGTCGGTCGAGTAGCCCGGAGCGCAGCGGAGGGCGTATCGAGGCCCCGACCCGCTTGGATGGACCCATGACCTACGTCGCGCTCGGAGACTCCTACGCCGCCGGTGTCGGCGGCGGCGAACGTGTCGACGCCTGCTTCCGGTCGCGCGCCGGATACCCGGTGATCGTGGCCGAGGAGATCGGCAGAACCCTTGCCTACGAAGCCTGTTCGGGCGCGGTGGTCGACGACGTACGCCGTGGCCAGCTCGCCCGCCTCGACTCCGCGACCGAGCTGGTCACGATGTCGGTCGGCGGCAACGACGCCGGGTTCGCCGAGGTGCTCACCGCCTGCGCCCGCCCGGCCTGGATGGGCGAGACCGACCCGATCATCGACGAGGCCGAGCGGGTGATGCGCGAGGACCTGCCGGACCGGCTGGCGGCGCTCCACGAGGACGTACGCTCGCGCGCGCCGCAGGCGCAGGTCGTCGCCACGGGCTACCCGCGGCTGTTCGCCGGCGAGGACTGCAACCTGTCGACGTTCTTCAGCCCGCGCGAGCTCACCCGGCTCAACGCCGCCGCCGACCTGCTCGCCGAGGTGATGGGGGCGGCCGCCCGCGCGGCGGGTGCGGTGTTCGTCGACGTGCGCGACGAGTTCCAGGGGCACGCCGTCTGCCAGGACCCGGAGTGGATCCGCGGCGCGTCGTGGCCGCTGGACGAGTCGTTCCACCCCAACGCCGCTGGCCACCGGGCGATCGCCGACGCGGTGCTGGTCGAGCTGGGCCGGCAACCGGTCGCAGCGCCCGCCCAGCAGCGTCCGGCCGTGCTGTCCAGCAGGCCCGCGATCGCGTACGGCCGCCCCCACGACCACGGCCGCAAGATGTTCCGCCTGCCCGACCTGTTGTCGCCGGAAAGCCTTGCGGGTGCGAAGGATTCGGGTCTCGATGTCGACGAGGTGCGCCGCCTCGCCGAGGCCGGCGGCCCCGACGCCGAGGCCCGGCTGCACCAGCTCGACCGGGAGGTTCGGGCCGCCACGTCCGTCGAGTAGCACCAAGGTGGTCGAACGCCCCCAAGCTGGTCGAGCGCCGCCCTGAGTAGCGCGAGGGACGAGCGCGTATCGAAGGGTAGGCCGAGCCGCTAGGCGAGGCCGTATCGAGACCCGTCACCACGGTCTGTGGCCACCGAAAGGCGCCTGGAAGCGGGAGCGGGTGCCTGGTCGGCCTGGTCTGATGGCTCACCGTGGTGACGTTGCTGACAGAGCCCGACGTTGTTGACACGGACTGACGTTGTTGACAGGAATGCGTGCTGTAGCAGCACTTCGTGTCAACAACGCACTGTCGTGTCGAGATCGTGGGGTCGGGTCAGGACCGACCCCGCCCAGACTGGCGTCGAGCTCAAAGACTGGTCAGTTGCAACCGACCACTTTGTTAGTTGGTGACCACTCTGGCGATGTACGCCGTCGGCGACTCGCGAATCCGTCGTCACCCCAGGCGTACTCACGCCTCCCGGCGCCTTTCGGTCACCACACGAGTAGGTGACCTGGTCTCGATACGGCCTCGCCTAGCGGCTCGCCCTACCCTTCGATACGCGCTCGTCCCTCGCGCTACTCAGGGCGGCGCTCGACCAGCGTGGAGTGCCCTGCTCGACCGACTCGACAGTCAGCGGCCGGTGCGGTCGCGCCACTCGCGGCGGGTCTCGCCGGGGCGAGGCTGGGCGTCGTCGTCGCCACCGGCATCCTCGCCAGCCCGCTCCGCGGAGGCGGCCGGGGTGTCCTCCAGCAGCCGGCCGACCACGGCGACCGTGCCGGCGATCACCTGGCCGGGGAGCAGCAGCGCGAACTCCTCGGGCAGGCACAGGTCGAGCTCGCCGAACGCGGTGAGCACGCGGGAGGCGACGAAGCGGCGGCCGGTCAGCGAGTTGGTGCGGACCTCGGCGCGCAGCACCACGCCGGACAGGAGCGCGTGCGGGGTCGGGTCGACCGGGCCGGGGTAGAAGCCGTTGGCGAAGAACGCCGAGGCCGACATGCGCGGCGGCCAGGCGAGGCCGCGCTCGGCGACCTCGGGCGGGGGTGGACCGAGCTCGTCCTCGGTGCCCAGCAGGCTCGCGTCGTCGGCGAGGAAGGTCGGCTCGTCGTCGAAGGCAGTGACGTTGATCCCGAGCGCTACCAACCGGATTCGGCCGGCATCGACCTGACCCTCGACGTGTCGCCGCTGCTCCAGCTCGCACGTCACACCGGTCTCGGTCACGCCGTCCTCCCCGAGCACCGTCACCCTGGCGACGTCGGGGGAGTGCGCCTCGACCGCCGTGCTGGTGAAGTCGCTGGAGCTCGCGAACGACGGCAGGATCAGCGGCTTGCCCGCCAGCACGTCGAGCACGACGCGCGCGCCGCTGGCGTCCTGCCAGGCGTACGTCTGCACGCCGGGGCTGTCCGCCACCGGCTCGCTGCCGAGGCGGGCGACCTGCGCGACCAGCTCGGACAGCTCGGCCGGTGAGGTCACGCCCATCCCGATGCAGGCGAGGTTGGAGCTCACGGGCGATCACCGCTCATGGCCGTTCACCGTAGAGGCAGCGTGCAGTTGGGGAAGTCTTGACCTGCCGTATGCCCCGGGGACGCCCCGACCGGGCCAGGGTGAGGCCCATGACCACCTCCCCGCTGCGCGCCGCCGGGCTGCTGACCGCAGCCGCCGCGCTCGTCCTGTCCTCCACCACCCCCGCACAGGCCGCGGCGGGCGACTACGTCGCGCTCGGCGACTCCTACTCCGCCGACGTGGGCACCCGCGCCAAGGTCGACGACTGCTACCGCTCGCCGTACGGCTACCCCGCGCTGGTGGCGCAGACGTACGGCCTGAACCTGGACTACCAGGCGTGCACGGGCGCGACGACCTCCAGCGTGATCGACAGCCAGCTGGGGACGCTCGGCAGCGGCACCGGCTACGTCACGATGACCATCGGCGGCAACGACGTCGGGTTCTCCTCCATCCTCACCGAGTGCGCGCAGCCGGGCTGGATGAGCGACTGCGAGGGGGCGATCGCGGGCGGCCGGGCGATCCTGCGCGACCAGCTGCCGGGGCGCTACGACAACCTGTTCGGGCAGGTGCGCACCAAGGCGGCCAACGCGGCGGTCACGGTCGGCGGCTACCCGCGCATCTTCAACGGCGAGGACTGCAACGCCCTCACGTTCTTCGCGCCCGACGAGCAGAGCAGCCTCAACACCGCGACCGGCGAGCTGAACACGCTGGCGCGGGGCAAGGCGACCGGTGCGGGCTTCCGCTTCGTCGACCCCACCGCCTCGTTCACCGGCCACGCCGTGTGCGACGACCCGGAGTGGATCAACGGGCTGAGCAACCCGGTCGAGGAGTCCTACCACCCCAACCGCGCCGGCAACGTGGGCTACGCCAACCTGTTCGGCCCGTCGGTCACCGGCCGCACCGCGACGGCGCAGCGCAGCGCCGAGCCGACGCCGCAGCAGAGCCCGGCGCAGCGCACCCGCGCCGCCGCCGACCGCGTCGTCGCGATGCGCCTGTCGTCGCCGGAGAACCTCGCCAAGGCCAAGGCCGCCGGGCTGAACCCGAGCGAGGTCCGCCGCCTCGACGCGCAGCTGCGCTCGCCCGACACCACGGTCGTCGACAAGGCCCTCGCCCGGCTGCGCGCGCTCGACCGGCGCACCAGCTGACGACCGGCGGGCGCGGCGCGGGACGCGTGGGAGCATGGGCCGCGTGCGCCTCCTGCTGATCCGTCACGGCCAGACGCCCGCCAACGTCGCTCACTCGCTCGACACGCTGCTGCCCGGCCCCGGGCTCACCGAGCTCGGGACCGAGCAGGCGGCGGCCATCCCCGACGCCGTCGCCGACCAGGGCGTCCAGGCGGTGTACGCCTCCCGCGCCCTGCGTGCGCAGCTCACCGCCGCGCCGCTCGCCGAGGCGCTGGGGGTGCCGGTGCAGGAGCTGGCGGGGATGCACGAGGTGCAGGCCGGTGACGTCGAGCGCTGCAACGACCGGGAGAGCATCGAGCAGTACCTCGGGGTGCTCTTCGAGTGGGCCCACGGCAACCTCGACGTGCGGATGCCCGGCGGCGAGACCGGCGAGGAGTTCGTCGCGCGGATGGACGACTCGCTGCGCCAGGTCGCGGGCAGCGGCGCCGACGTCGCGGCGGTCGTGAGCCACGGCGCGGCGATCCGCGTCTGGACCACGCTGCGCGCCGGCAACCTCGGCGCCCGGTTCGCCGAGCACAACCCGCTCGGCAACACCGGCGTGGTCGTCGTCGAGGGCGACCCCGACTCTGGTTGGATCGCGACGAGCTGGATGGGTGCTCCGCTCGGCGGCCCCGGCGTCGACGACGCCGACCCGTTCGACGGCCCGGCCGGGGAGCCGCTCACCGCCTGACGAGGGGAGGGGTCGGATGACCGGCAGCACGCCGAGCCGGCTGGTCGCCTCGCCGGCGCGCGCCGCCCAGGACCGGCCGCGCTCCCTCGGGCTGCCGCTGCTGCTCGAGCCCAGCGTGCGTGCGCGGGCCCTGCTCGACCGCACCGCCGCCCTGCTCGTCGGCCTCGCCGTCGCGTGCGTCGGCTATGCCCTGAGCGTCCAGGCGACCTCGCGCTTCACCGCGGCCGAGCTGGCCGACGAGGCCGCCATCGACGTCGACGACCCTCGCCTGCCGGGGCTCGCGGTCAGTCTGGTCGTGCTGCTCGCGGCGCCGCTCGTCGTGTGGCTGGCCGTGCTGGTCGTACGCCGGCTGCCGCGCCGCGCACGCCCCGCCGTCTCCGTGGTCGGCATCGCCGGGATCCTCCTGGCCCCAACGGTTCTCGTGACCGACCCGAGTCCGCCCTGGCCCGTGCGGGTGCTGATCCCGATCGCGGTGCTGGCGGCGACGTACGCCGGGCTCGGGACGATGCTCGCCTGGGCCGGCCGCCGCGCGGTGCGTGAGCTGGGGCGGCTCGGCCCGATGGTGTCGCGGGTGCTGCCGGTCCTGATGCTCGCGGTGCTGTTCGTCTTCTTCAACGCCGAGATGTGGCAGATCGCCGACCGGCTGTCGATGCCGCGCACCTGGGCCGCGGTCGCCGTGCTGGCCGCGCTGTGCGTGGTGCTCGTCGCGGTCAACGCGCGCGACGAGGTGCGCACGGTGGTGCGGGAGCACGAGCGAGCGGTCGACGGCCCGGTGCCGCTCGGGCGCGCGGAGCGGCTCAACGTGCTCGCGGTCTCGATCCTCGTCACGCTCATGCAGGTCGTGATCTTCAGCGTGCTCGTGTTCTGCTTCCTCGTCGCGTTCGGCTCCCTCGCGATCCCCGACGCCACCGTGCAGCAGTGGGTCGGCCGCCCGCCGGCGGGGTTCGACGGCTGGCTGGGGCGGCTGCCGGTGAGCCGCACCCTGGTGCAGGTCTCGCTGTTCCTCGCGGCGTTCTCGGCGCTCAACTTCGCGGCCGGCAGCAGCGCCGACCGGGCCTACCGCAGCGCGTTCGTCGACCCGGCCCTGGAGGACGTGCGCGAGGGGCTGCGGGTGCGGCAGGCGTACCGCCGTCGGGGGTCGGGCACCGGCGCATAGCCTTCCGACGTGCCCCTGCTGCTCGACCTGACCCCGTTGCGGGTCAGCCCCTCCTACCGCCGGCTGTGGAGCGGCTTCACGCTGAGCGGGGTCGGTGCGCAGCTGGCCACGGTGGCGATCGGGCTGCAGGTCTACGACATCACCCGGTCCACGTTCGCCGTCGGCATCGTCGGGCTGTGCGCGCTCGTGCCGCTGGTCGTCATGGGGCTCTACGGCGGCGCGATCGTCGACCACTACGACCGGCGCAAGGTCGCGCTCGCCGCCGGCCTGCTGCTGTGGGTGGTCTCGATCCTCAACACCGTGCAGGCCGCGCTCGGCAACACTCACGTCGGCGTGCTCTATGCGCTGGTCGGGCTCTACAACGCCGGTTTCGGGGTGGTGAGCCCGGCGCGCTCGGCGATCTATCCGCGGCTGCTGGACCGGTCGCTGCTGCCGGCCGCCAACGCGCTCAGCGTGACGGCGATGAACATCTCGATGACGGTGGGGCCGCTGCTCGCCGGGCTGCTCGTCGACTGGGGTGGCTACGTCACCGCCTACGCCGTCGACGCCGCCCTGTTCACCTTCGCCGTCTGGGGCATCCTGCGGCTGGAACCCATTCCGCCAGAAGCGGATCCGGAGGCCGACCCCGCCGCCGTGCGGCGTCGTCCGGGCTTCGCCTCGGTGCTCGACGGGCTTCGCTTCCTCGGCACCCGCCCCAACGTGCGAATGACCTTCCTCGCCGACTTCTGCGCGATGATCCTGGCCCAGCCGCGGGCCCTGTTCCCCGCGGTCGCGGTGCTCAGCTTCGGCGGCGGCGCCAAGACCGTGGGGGTGCTGTCGGCGGCCGTCGCGGTGGGTGCCGTGGTGGCGATGCTGGTCTCCGGCCCGCTCGGTCGCGTACGCCGTCAGGGGCTCGCCGTCATCGTCTCGGTCGCCCTGTGGGGCGTCTCGATCGTGGGCTTCGGGCTGGCGGTCGCCGCGGCGAACGGGGCGCTGCCGCGCGGGTGGGCGCTGTGGCTGGGCGCGCTCGCGCTGGCCGGCGCCGGCGCGGCCGACTCGGTCAGCGCGGTCTTTCGCACCACGATCCTGCAGGCCGCGACGCCCGACCACCTGCGCGGCCGGCTGCAGGGCGTCTTCGTCGTGGTGGTCGCCGGCGGTCCGCGGCTGGGCGACGTGGTCGCCGGCTCGCTGGCCACCGTCTCCACCGAGGCCTGGGCGGCCATCGTCGGAGGCGTGCTGTGCGTGGTCGCGGTGCTCGCGCTGGCGGCGTGGCAGCGCGGCTTCGTGCGCTACGACGCCCATCACCCGACGCCCTGAGCCGAGAACCCGAGGTGGCTGAAACGCGGTTCTAGCGCTCTGACTCTGCTGCAGCACGGTCAGCGGGCTGAAACCGCGTTTCAGCGCGGGTGGGGTGTGGTGGGGTGTACGACGGTCAGACCGGGGCGCGCTGGTGCAGGAAGCCGACCAGCTCGGCGAGCTCGGGGACGTCGGCGGCCTCGTCGAGGGCCTCGCCGAGCACCCGGTCGTGGGTGGGGCGGGCGGCCCGGTAGGCCTTCTTCCCGGCAGCGGTCAGCTCGGTGTAGATGCCGCGGCGGTCGTCGGCGCACAGCACCCGGGTGAGCAGGCCGCGGTCCTCGAGGCGGTTGACCAGGCGCGTCGTGGCGCTCGGCGACAGGGCCGCCGCGCGGGCCAGCTGGGAGATGCGCATGTGCCAGCCGTCCTGACGGGACAGCGCGTCGAGCACGGTGAACTCCACGACCGACAGCCCGTGCTCGCGCACCAGCTCGCGCTCGAGAGAGGCCTCGATGCGCCCGTGCAGCGCCGCGAGCGTGCGCCAGCCCGAGGAGCGCACCTCCACGGCGTCGTCGGCGATTCCCATGAGCCCAGCATACAGGCGACTTGCAATAACCCGCGCGTGCAACTAACTTGCTGCTCACGCCGGTAGTTGCACACGCGCTATAACGGCGAAGACACTCTCCACGGAAGGTTCGTCCTCATGCCTGTCGGCCTCGTCGCCCTCGCTCTCGGCGGCTTCGGCATCGGTCTCACCGAGTTCGTCATCGCGGGGCTGCTCTCCCGCGTCGCCGGCGACCTCGGCGTCACCGTCCCCGCCGCCGGATACCTCGTCTCGGGCTACGCGCTGGCGGTCGTCGTCGGCGCCCTCGCCCTCACCCCGGTCGTCAACCGCTGGGAGCCGAAGCGGGCGCTGCTCGTGCTCATGGTGCTGTTCACCGCCGGCAACGCGGTCAGCGCCCTGGCGCCGACGTACGGCCTGCTGCTGGGTGGTCGCGTGCTCGCGGCTCTCGCGCACGGCGCGTTCTTCGGCATCGGGTCGGTGCTCGCGGCGTCGCTGGTCGCGCCGGAGAAGAAGGCCGGCGCCATCTCGATCATGTTCGGCGGCCTGACCCTGGCCAACGTCGCGGGCGTGCCGCTCGGCACCGCCGTCGGGCAGGCCTGGGGCTGGCGCGCCACGTTCGCGGTGATCACCGTGGTCGGCGTCGTCGCGTTCGCCGGCATCGCCGCGCTCGTGCCGGCGGTCGCCTCGGACGAGCCGCGGCCGCAGCTGCGCACCGAGCTCGCCGCCTTCCGCAACGGCCAGGTCTGGTTCTCCCTCGGCATGACCGTGCTGGTGTTCGGCGGGATGTTCGGGGCGTTCATGTACATCGAGCCGCTGCTCACCCGCGTCACCGGGTTCGGGGAGTCGGCGGTGCCGTGGTTGCTGGTGCTGTTCGGCCTCGGCCTGTTCGCCGGCAACCTGCTCGGCGGTCGTCTCGCCGACCGCGCCCTGACCCGCACGCTCGTGACGTTCACCGCCGGGCTGGTCGTCGTGCTCGTGGCGTTCGCGCTGCTCAGCGACAACCGGCTGGCCGCGGCCGCGCTGCTCGCCGCGATGGGCTTCCTCGGTTTCGGCACGGTGCCCGGCCTGCAGATGCGGGTGCTGCAGCACGCCGCCCACGCGCCGACCATGGCCTCCTCGGCCAACATCGCCGCGTTCAACGTCGGCAACTTCCTCGGCGTCTGGGTGTCGGGGCTGACCATCTCGGCCGGCCTCGGCTGGGTGTCGCCGCTGTGGGTCGGCAGCGGGTTCGCCGCGCTGGGGCTGGCGCTGCTGCTGGTCGCCGTGCGCGCTCGGGGCGCCGCGCCCGCGGAGTCGGCGGCCGACAAGCCGGCGACCGCGGACTCCCCGGCCCAGGCCTGCGCCACCGCCTGAGGCCTGAGGACGGACCGGCACAACCCGCTCCATCGCCCCGCACAGAGGGGTCAGGCGCACGTTGTGCCGGTCCGTCGTCGGTGCCCGGCCTACGATCCAGCAATGGCGATCTTCACCGTGGAGTACACCTACACCGACGACGACCAGGGGCGCGACAAGCACCGCGACGAGCACCGCGCCTACCTCGGCGGGCAGGAGTCGGTGCTGCTGTCCGGGCCGTACCTGGACTTCCCCGCGGGCGCCCTGATCATCGTCAGCGGCGAGGACGAGGACTCGGTCACCGCGATGATGGACGGCGACCCGTTCCAGCGCGAGGGGCTGATCGCCGAGCGCCGCATCCGGGAGTACAACCCCGTCCTCGGCAGCCAGGCCGCAGGGTTCCCCGGTGAGTGAGGCGCGCGACCGCGACGAGGCCGCGCCGCCCGCCGTCCCCGACCAGTGGGTCGACGTCGCCGGCACCCGCGTGCGGTACACCGAGCACACCGGCCCGCAGGGCGGCCCGACGTTCGTGCTCGTGCACGGCCTCGGGGGAGCGCTGACCAACTGGGACTCGCTCGCGCCGCTGCTCGCGACGTACGGCCGGGTCCTGGCCCTCGACCTCGGCGGCTTCGGCCTGACCAAGGTCGACCCGAAGAAGGCGTCGGTCGCGCACAACCAGCGGCTGCTGTCGGGGTTCCTGCGCGCGCTCGACCTGCGCCAGGTCGTGCTCGTCGGCAACTCGATGGGCGGGCTGCTCACCGCGATGGAGGCCGCGGCCGAGCCCGACAGCGTGCGCGCGGTCGTGCTGGTCGACCCGGTGCTGCCGCAGCACCCTCGGCAGCGGCCGCACCCGATGGTGCTCGCGGTGTTCGGGCTCTACCTCGTGCCGCCGATCGGGCGCCGGCTCATCGACGGCCGCGCCAAGCGGCTCACGCCCGAGGAGCTGACCAAGCAGACGTTCGCCCTGGTGGTCGCCCACCTCAGCAAGGTGCCGCGCTGGCTCATCGACCGGCACGTCGAGCTGGCGCGCGACCGGATGACCGACGACACCGGCACCGCCACCCCGAGCTTCCTCGCGGCGGCGCGGTCGGTGGTGCTCACCGGGCTGCGCGCGCCGAGCTATCAGCGGCTGCTCGGCGGGCTCACCCAGCCGGTGCTGCTGCTGCACGGCGACAAGGACAAGCTGGTCAGCGTCAAGGCCGCCCGGGCCGCGGTGCAGCGGCACCCGTCGTGGACCTATGCCGAGGGGCAGGACCTCGGGCACTGCCCGATGTTCGAGGACCCCGAGTGGGTGCGCGACCAGATCGTGGGCTGGCTCGGGGCGCAGGGCCTGCTGCCGGACGAGGCCGAGCGGGCGCGCCGGGCGGGCTGACCGGCCGACCCGGCCGAGGGCGTACGCCATCGGTGACCAGGTCACGGATTTGTCACGGCGTGTCGCGCCGGGGCATCGTGGAGGGCGGTCCGGGCCTGTCCGGGACCGTCAGCAGATCCTGGAAGGAACCATGAAGGTCACCTCGCGCGGCTCGGTCGCGATCGCCGCAGCCCTCTCCATCCCGCTGGTCCTCGCCGGCTGCTCCGACGAGCCCGAGGTGACCACCAACACCTCGCTGCCGACCTCCACGTCGGCCGCTCCGACGTCGACCTCGGCGACGCCGACGACGACCACGTCGAGCAGCAGCACGTCGAGCACCACGACGAGCAGTACGTCCACGTCGAGCAGCACGAGCTCGTCCACCTCGACCACGACCTCCACCAGCGAGCGGCCGTCGTCGACCTCGACCCGCCCGTCGAGCACGTCGACCTCGTCCAGCTCCTCGCGCACCAGCTCGCGCTCCACCAGCCCGAGCAGCAGCTTCAACGTGTCGCTCGCGGGCGACTGCATCTCGGCCACCGGCAAGCTCAGCGCCGTGACGCGGCAGTGGAACTCGGCGGTGAAGTCGGGCGACTCCGGCGAGCTCGACTCGGCCGCGCGCACGATGGGCTCGACCGCCGACGACCTGCGCGACCTCGCCGACGACACCAACGACAACGGCTTCGCCTCCCGCGCGCGCGGGACCGCGTCCGAGCTGGACAAGATGAAGCAGGCCCGCGACAACCGCCGGAGCGTGCGTACCGGTGACTTCAACTCCGCGGCGCGCGGCCTGCGCAACTACTGCCAGGAGCGGCTCGGCGTCGCCAACTGACGTCTGTCGCGGGGTGACGTCTCGGTCGCCGCTCCAGGTGTCGCCGGTCGCCGCTCCAGGTGTCGCCGGTCGGCGCTCAGCCGACCTTCCCTGAGCCGAGCACCAGGGCGGCGCCCTCGCCCGGCGCGCACTCGACCTCGGTGAAGCTCACCGTGAGCCGCTGCACGCCCGCCACGCTCACGCCGAGGCTCGAGGTCTGGCCGTAGCGCACGGTCCGCGACGCGAGCGTGCGTCCGTCGCCGCGCACCACCAGGCGCAGCACCGCCTCGCGCGACTCTGACCCGTCGTCCTGCCCGACCACGCCGGTCAGGCGGGAGTAGCGGCCGTCGAGGCTCCAGGCGTACGTCGGCTGCTTGGAGAAGATCGTGCAGGCGCTGGCGCTGATCGAGTGGCCGTAGGTGGTCCCGCCCATCGTCACCGGGCCCGAGCCGGGTCCGCCCAGCTCGTCGAGGTACGCCGGTGCGGCCGGCGGCGTGCTGCTCGTCGGCGACGACGTGGTCGGCGGCGGGGTGGTCGGCCGGGCGGTCGTGCTGGTGGGCGACGGCGGACGCTGGGTGCGGGTGGGGCTGCTCGGCCGGCTCGGCTCGCCGGTGGGCCGGGTGGTGCGCGTCGCCGTCGGTCGTGGCGTCGAGGTGGGCGCGGGGGTGGCCGTGGGCGCGGCGGTGCCCGGGCGCGGGCTGGTGCTCGTGGGACCGGGGGCTGGTGCGGGGGCCGTGGCCGTGCTGCCGGGGGTGGGGTTGGCTGGGCTGGCGGTGCTCGTGCTCGCGCCCGGACGCTCCTGCGCGGTCGGCAGCGAGGGCAGGCTCGGCCCGGTGCTCGTCGTGACGGTCGGCGAGCCGGTGGTCGGGGTCGCGCTCGGGCCCGACGTGGGTCGCGCGCTCTGCGTGGGCGGCGGCGACGCGATGGTCGGCGAGGCGACGCCGAGGTCGCGCTCGGGGCGGAACGGCTCGCCCCCGCAGCCCGCGAGGGAGCCGACGGTGACCGCCGCGGTGGCCAGCACGGCGGCGCCACGGAGCGGGGCGCCACGGAGAGTGGCGGCGCCACGGAGCGTGGTGCCACGGAACGGCAGGGGTCGAGTGCGCATCGCGGGCCAGTTTGCCGAACCGTGCGGGTTCGGGGGCGGACCCGGTGCGTCGGATCACCGCCGCGGGGGTCACGCGTCCTGCAGGTCCTCCAGCGCGGCCGTCGCCGCCTCCAGCGCGCGGCGGGCCTCCGCGCGGCGTGCCCGGGCCTGCGCCAGCGACGCCTCGGCCACCTCGAGCCGGCGCTCGGCCTCGGCGACCTTCTGCTCCGCGGCGGCGATCTCGGCGGGGGAGGGGCCGGTGGGCTCGGGCTCGGGCGCGTCGTCGGTGTCGGTGACGTCGGGGTCGGTGGCGCTGCCGGGCTGGGTGGTGCTGCCGGGCTGGGCGGCGCTGCCGGGCTCGGCCGGCGGTGCCGTGCGTCGTGGCGGCTTGGAGGGCGTACGGGCTTGGGGGGCAACGGATCTCGGCTTCGCGACCGTGCGGTCTGCGGGGTCGGGCACGGCGCGAAGGGGAGTGGCGATCGCGTCGCCGATCTCGACCTCCCCGAACCCGGCGTACGACAGCGGAGACACCAGCCGTCCGCTCGCCACGGCCTGCTCGGCCATCGGGTCGGCGAGGGCCGCGGTGAGGGTCGCGATCACCTGCTCGCGCGTCGTCGCCGTGTCGCCGAACGAGGGGTCGCGGTCGGCCGCGAGCCCGGCGGCCCGGTCGGCGAGGTCGCCGACGATGCCGGGGCGCTGCGCCGACAGCTGCTTCATCGTCGCGGTGTCGAGACGCGACTGCGCCTCGCGCAGCGCCGCTCCCAGCTCGAGCAACGGGTCGAGCGCGCCGGCCTCGTGCGCCAGCAGGTTGACCAGCCAGGCCGCCACGGTGGGCCGGCGCAGCGCCTTCACCTGCGCCGCGAGGTCCTTGTCGTCGGCGCGCAGCTGCTTGGCCCGCGCGTCGCGCGCCTTGACGAACTCGGCGGGGAGGAGGGCGTACAGCGCGGCGGCCTCGTCGGCGAGGGCGTCGGCGGGCGGCTCGGCCACGCATCCCCCTTCCCTGGTCCGGACGCGGTCGGCCTCACGCTAGTGCGCCGGGCCCGCACCCCGCCCGCGCGGCGCCCCCCACAACCGCATGAAACCGGGTTGCGTGGATGTGACCCCGATGCATCAGGGTCAAAGACGCGAAACCCGGTTTCATGCACGAACGGGGCAGGCTGCGCAGGAGACGCGGGCGCGGCAGCATACGTCCGAGTAGGTTCGCGAGGTATGGATGCGGACGCGATCGTCGTCGGGGCAGGGCTCGCCGGGCTGGTGGCCGTCGGAGAGCTGGTCGCCGCCGGCAAGCGGGTGGCGGTGGTCGAGCAGGAGTCGGCGGCCAACCTCGGCGGGCAGGCGTGGTGGTCGTTCGGCGGCCTGTTCGTCGTCGACACGCCGGAGCAGCGGCGGCTCGGCATCAAGGACTCCTTCGAGCTCGCCTGGCAGGACTGGCAGGGCTCCGCGGGCTGGGACCGGCTCGACGACGAGGACACGTGGGGGCGTCGCTGGGCGAGGGCGTACGTCGAGTTCGCCGCGGGAGAGAAGCGAGACTGGTTGCGCGGCAAGGGGATTCGCTTCACCCCGATGGTCGGCTGGGCCGAGCGTGGCGACGGTCGGGCGACCGGGCACGGCAACAGCGTGCCGCGCTTCCACATCGCCTGGGGCACCGGCACCGGCGTGGTGAAGCCGTTCGTCGAGGGGGCGCTCGAGGCGGCGCGCGACGGCCGGGTCACCTTCTTCCACCGGCACCGCGTCGACGAGCTGGTCACGACCGACGGGGCCGTCACCGGCGTGCGCGGCACCGTGCTCGCGCCCGACGACGCCCCGCGCGGCGCGCCGAGCAACGACGACGCCGTCGGCGAGTTCGAGCTCAGCGCCCCGGCGGTGCTGGTCAGCAGCGGCGGCATCGGCGCGAACCACGACCTGGTGCGCCAGCTCTGGCCCGACCGGCTCGGCACGCCGCCGGCGCGGATGATCACGGGTGTGCCGGCGTACGTCGACGGGCGGATGCTCGCGATCACCGAGCAGGCCGGCGCGCGGCTGGTCAACCGCGACCGCATGTGGCACTACACCGAGGGGATCCGCAACTGGGACCCGGTCTGGCCGCAGCACGCGATCCGCATCCTGCCGGGGCCCTCGCCGCTGTGGTTCGACGCGCTGGGGCGGCTGCTGCCCGCGCCGTGCCTGCCGGGCTACGACACGCTCGGCACGCTGCGCCACCTGCGCACCGCTCCCGGCCTCGCCGAGCACGACCACTCGTGGTTCGTCGTGACGCAGAAGATGATCGAGAAGGAGTTCGCGCTGTCCGGCTCGGAGCAGAACCCCGACATCACGAACCGCGACCTGAAGCTGCTGCTGCGCACCCGCGTCGGCAAGGGCGCGCCGGGGCCGGTCGAGGCGTTCAAGCAGCGCGGCCCGGACTTCGTCGTCGCCGACGCGCTGCCCGAGCTGGTCGCGCGGATGAACGCCCTCACCGACACCCCGCTGCTCGACCTCGACGTCGTGCAGCAGCAGATCGAGGCGCGCGACCGCGAGATCGCCAACCCCTTCACCAAGGACGCGCAGGTCATGGGCATCCACAACGCGCGGCGCTACCGCGGCGACCGGCTCAGCCGCGTCGCCACCCCGCACCGGGTGCTCGACCCCGCGGCCGGCCCGCTCATCGGCATCAAGCTGCACGTGCTGACCCGCAAGACGCTCGGCGGCGTGCAGACCGACCTGTCGAGCCGGGCGCTCGCGGCCGACGGGTCGCCCGTGCCGGGTCTGTACGCCGCCGGCGAGGTCGCCGGGTTCGGCGGCGGCGGGGTGCACGGCTACAACGCGCTCGAGGGCACCTTCCTCGGCGGCTGCCTGTTCAGCGGCCGCGCGGCGGGCCGCGCGATGGTCGCCGCCGGGTGAGCCACATCGTGGCGCCGCCTCCCGCCCGCGACGGGTCACCTGGCAGGCTCGGGCCATGACCGAAACCCCGCCGGGCTCGCCCGGCGCGCCGCGGGAGGACCTGCGGCGAGACCCGCGCGACCCGCGGCTCGAGGTCGCCTTCGGCGTGCGGGTCGCCGCCTGGTGGTCGGTCTGCTTCGTCGCGATCGTCGCGGGGCTGTACGTCCTCGTCCGGCTGCTCAACAGCGTCAGCCTGGTCACGATCACCGTGTCGGTCGCGGTGATGATCGCCGCGCTGCTGCAGCCGCCCGTCGGCTGGCTGGTGCGCCGCGGCATCCCCCGCGGGCTCGCGGCGGTGCTGGTCTTCCTGCTCGGCACCGGCGGCATCGCCGCGCTCATGTGGTTCGTCGGCACCCAGGTGGCGCACTCCGCGGGCGACATGCGCGACCAGCTGCAGCTGGCGGCCGGGACGATCCGCGACTGGTTGGTCGACGGCCCGTTCGGCCTCAGCGAGGTCGAGGCCGGCCGCTACACCACCGAGCTCGGCGACACGCTCTCGCAGAACCGGTCGTCGATCACCTCGGGCTTCCTGCAGACCGCGACCAGCGCGCTCGGCGTGATCTCGGGCGCGGTCTTCACCCTGTTCGCCGTGCTGTTCCTGCTGCTCGACGACGGCAAGATCTGGCGCTGGTTAGTCGGCATCTTCCCGCCGCACACCCGGCTGCACGCGACCGAGGGCGGGGTCGCCGCGTGGCGCACCCTCACCCGCTACATGCAGTCGCTCGTGCTGCTCGCCGCGATCAACGCGCTCGCGATGGTGCCGGTCATGATGATCGCCGGGCTCCCGATGGTCGTCCCGCTCGCGATCCTGCTGTTCCTCGGGTCGCTGGTGCCGCTCATCGGCGTGCTCGTCGCGGGCGCGGTCGTGGCGCTCATCGCGCTGGTCAGCGAGGGCGTCGCCACCGCGATCCTGGTCACCGTCGCGCTGATCCTCATCGTGCAGCTGTTCGGCAACCTGCTGAACCCGATCATCCTGGGCAAGGCGGTCGACATCCACCCGCTCGCGATCCTGGTGAGCGTCACGGCCGGCACGATCCTCGCGGGCGTCTTCGGGGCGTTCGTCGCGGTGCCGCTCGTGGCCGTCGTCAAGAACGCCTCGCTCGCGGTGCGCGCGCACCACCGCACGCTGCCCGAGCTGCTACGGCCCGACGGGGGTGCGTCGTGAGCGCCGGCCGCCCGGGTGCCGTGCGCCGGCTGGGCATGACCGTCTTCCGCGTGCTGCCGGCCCGGCTGAGCTGGGGGATCGTCCACCTCGCGGCGCCGACGTTCAGCATCGGCGCGGTGGCGCTGGTCGAGCACGACGGCCGCATCCTCACCCTGCGCCAGCTGCACCGCGGCGGCTGGACCCTCCCGGGCGGCCTCGTCGACCGCGGCGAGCAGCCGCACGAGGCGGTCGTGCGCGAGCTGCGCGAGGAGACCGGCCTGCGCATCGAGCCGGGCGACGTGTTCGCGACGGTCGTCGACACCGAGTACCGCCACGTCGACGTGATCTACCGGGTGCAGGCCGACCGCGAGCCGCAGGTGGTCGTCGCGAGCGAGGCCACCGGCGCCGCCTGGTTCCGCCCCGACGAGGTGCCCGAGCCCGACCAGCCGACGCAGCGGATCCTCGAGGCGGTGCGCGCCGCGCACACCGTGCCCCAGGCGGGCCGGGTCGTCCTCGACTGACCGGCCGACGTCGTACGCCATCGGCCCGGTCCGCGCGCAGCTCGCCCGAGCAACTCTCGCCCGCAGGGGTGGGCGGGCCCGGGTGAGGGATCTCCCCCGGTGAGGAGGGCGAGCAGGCCACGTAGCCTGGAGTCAATGTCTTCTTGGGGGAAGTCGCCTTCGCGACGCACGATGCTGATGGGTTCGATCGCCGCTGCCGGTCTGGCGGGCTGCACGACGGAGAGCGGGAGCAACGGCGCGTCCACGTCGCGCGGCAGCGGTGCACCGAGCGCGTCGAGCTCGACCGCCACGCCGAAGCCGCGCCCGACGCTGCCGACCGGCGGGCGCACGATCTTCCCCGCGCACCGGCTGTTCGGATACTGCGGCTCGCCCGCGTCGCCGGCGCTCGGACGGCTCGGGGTCGGCAACGACCTCAACGCGCGTGTCGACGAGATGCTGCGCCAGTCAACGGATTTCGCCGCCGGGCGCAAGATCCTGCCCGTCGTCGAGCTGATCGCGACGCTCGTCCACCCGAAGCCCGGCGCCGACGGGATGTACCGCTCCCGCGTCGAGCGGTCGGTCGTCGACACCTACCTCGCGGCCGCGCGCCGCGCGAAGGGCATCCTGCTGCTCAACATCCAGCCCGGCCGCGCCGAGTTCATCGACGAGGTGCGGTACTGGGAGAGCTACCTGACCCAGCCCGACGTGGGGGTCGCGCTCGACCCGGAGTGGTCGGTCAAGGAGGGGCAGGTTCCCGGGCGCGTGTTCGGCAGCACGACGGGCGCGGCGCTCGACGAGGTCGCCCGCTACCTCTCCGGTCTCGTGACCAAGCACGACCTCCCCGAGAAGGTCATGCTCTACCACCAGCTGCACCTGTCGATCGTCTCGCAGGAGACCGACCTCAAGCAGCACCCGGGCATCGCGCTGGTCAAGAGCATCGACGGCATCGGCAGCCCCGCGGACAAGAAGAAGGCGTACGACATGATCGTCGCCCAGACGCCGTCGTACGTCCGCAAGGGGTTCAAGCTCTTCTTCGAGGAGGACGCGCGGTCCGGACCGCTCATGACCGCCGAGCAGGTGCTGGCCCTCTCCCCGCAGCCGGAGTACGTCCTGTACGAGTGAGGCCCGGCCCCCGAGCCGGTCGAGCCGCCAAGCCGGTCGAGTAGCCCGCGAGGAACGAGCGGGCGTATCGAGACCATCCCGCACCCCTCTCTTTGCCCAGTCCTGACGTTCCGTTGGTCCCGTTCAGAACCGCTCGCTCCTAACGTCGAGCGCGTCCAACCTTCGAACGGAATCGGGGAACACCCATGCAGATCAACCGTTTTCGCGCCGGGCTCCTGGGCCTGAGCTGCGCCGCCGCCATCGCGCTCCCGGTCAGCAGCGCCCACGCCGTCGAGGACCCGGGCGGCGGCACCGGCGACATCGTGGGCGGCGACCTCGCCCAGACCGCCGACACGCCCTGGGCCATCCAGCTGTCCAACGTGAACTCGCCCGACCCGACGGGGGAGTACTGCGGCGGCACCCTCGTCACGCCCACCAAGGTCGTGACCGCCGCGCACTGCGTCGAGGGCACGAGCACCGGCGAGTGGACCGCGATCCAGGGTCGCGACAGGCTGACCGACACCAGCGTCGGCCGGGAGTCGAAGATCGCGAGCATCTGGTCCGACCCGAGCTACGGGCGCGGCGGCGGTGACGTCGCGGTGATGACGCTTGCCACGCCGTTCGACGGGGTGCCGACGCTGCCGCTCAACGAGGACCCCGGCGTCGGCGAGAGCAACGTCACCGCGACGGTCTACGGCTGGGGCAACACCGAGGGCACCGGCCCCGCCAACACCTTCCAGAAGGTCGACGTCCCGGTGCGCGGCGACGCGACCTGCAGCAGCGTCTACGGCAACAGCTACAACCCCGGCGGCGAGATCTGCGCGGGCTACCCCGAGGGTGGCAAGGACTCCTGCCAGGGCGACAGCGGTGGCCCGCTGGTCGCCGGCGGCCGGCTCATCGGCGTCGTCTCGTGGGGCCGCGGCTGCGCCGATCCGGGCTATCCCGGCGTCTACGCCGAGGTCTCCACCTACGTCGACGACATCAAGGCCCAGCTGTAGCCGAAGCTGCCCCCTCCGGCGCACCTCCCGGGACGGAGGGGCGGCCCAGACAATCGAGGTGAGGCATAGCTATTAAGGGGGCCTCACCTGCCGTAAGCGGGCCGCCCCTCCCCCGGGGACCCTCCGCGGGCACGCCTCCGCGGGCGGGGCCTACAGGTACTGGCCGGTGGGGCCGGAGGTGTCGTCGGCGGGGCGGCCGGTGGGCATCCCCGGCATCCCGGGCTGGCCGGCGGGGCCGCCCTGGCCGCCGCGGCCCATCGGCAGCCCGCGCTGCATCGCCTGCAGCTGCGCCTGCGCGGCCATCTGCTGCGCGACGAACGCGGTCTGGATGCCGTGGAACAGCCCCTCGAGCCACCCCACCAGCTGCGCCTGGGCGATGCGCAGCTCGGCGTCGCTCGGGGTGCCCTCGGTGAACGGCAGCGCGAGCCGCTCGAGCTCCTCGACCAGGTCGTCGGAGAGCCCCTCCTTCAGCTCGCCGATCGAGCGCTGGTGGATCTCGGCGAGGCGCTTGCGGCCGGCGTCGTCGAGCGGCGCGCCCCGCACCTCCTCGAGCAGCTGCTTGATCATCGAGCCGATGCGCATGACCTTGGCGGGCTGCTCGACCTGGTCGGCCGGGTTCTGCGAGCCCTCCTCGTCACCGTCGCCCGGCTGCGCGACACCCATGCCCTCGGGCGTCACGACCACCACGCGCTGCGACTCGGGGGCCTCGTCCTTGTCCTGCTCAGGCTGGTCGGTCATGCGCCCATCTTGGCTCACCCGACCCGGCCCCGCGCCACCCCCGCGTGTGCAGGGGAGGCGCAGGGGCCCGTACGTCAGGCGCGGGTGAGCGCGTCCGGGTCCCGCTCGTCGGTGGTCGCCTCCGCGCCCGCCGTACGCCGGTAGCGGGCGACCGCGAGCCCGACGAACCCGAGCCACAGCGCGACCACGACCAGGTAGAGCAGGCCGCGGTGGTCGCCGAGGATGTCGTACTCCTTGGCCAGGGTGCGCAGGTTGGTGATGATGATCAGGCCGCCGACGGCCGTGCCGAGCACCGCCGCGGGGAGCCGGCTCACCAGCCAGGCCGCGACCGGCGCGGCGAACAGGCCGCCGAGCAGCAGCACCCCGACGAACGCCCAGTCGATGCCGGCGCTGCCGAGGCCGATGAGGAACGCGATGCTGGCCGACAGGGTGACGAGGAACTCGGAGGTGTCGACCGAGCCGATGACCTGGCGCGGCTTGGTGCGGCCCGCCGACAGCAGCGCGGTCGTCGAGACCGGCCCCCAGCCGCCGCCACCGGTCGCGTCGACGAAGCCGCCGACGACGCCGAGCGGGGCGAGGAACTTCGACCCGTGCGGGGACCGGGCGGCGTGCACGACCGCCTTGGGCGGGCGTACGGCGAAGCGGGTGAGGATGTAGACGCCGAGGGCGAGCAGCAGCCCGGCCATGATCGGCGCGGCGGCCTCGGTCGACAGCCGCGACAGCACGGTGGCGCCGACGAACGCGCCGACCGCGCCCGGCACGCCGAGGCGCCAGACGAGGTTCCAGTCGACGTTGCCGAGCTTCCAGTGGGAGGCGCCCGACACCAGCGTGGTGCCGAGCTCGGAGAAGTGGACCGACGCGCTGGCGGCGGCGGGCGACAGGCCGGCCACGAGCAGCAGCGACGTGGAGGTGACGCCGTAGCCCATGCCGAGGGCGCCGTCCACGAGCTGCGCGCCGAAGCCGACGAGCGCAAGCACGATGAGCTTGTTCATGATGAAAGTCCTTGGGGTCTGGTGCGATTCAGCAGTGCGGTGCGATGCAGCAGAGAGGGTGGGTGCGGGTCAGTGCTGCGTGGTGAGGCGCACGACGTCGCCGACGACGATCACGGCGGGGGCTTCGACCCCCACCTCGCTGGCGCGGTCGGCGATCGTGCGGAGCGTGCCGACGGTGGTGCGCTGGTCCGGCAGGAACCCGCGCTCCACGATGGCGACGGGACACTCCGGGTCGCGGCCGTGCGCGATCAGCAGATCGGCCGTGCGGCGCAGCCCGGCCACGCCCATCAGGAGCACGAGCGTGTGGTCGCCGCCGGTGGGCAGCGCCGGGACGTCTTCGTGGCCGGTCACGACGGTGAAGCCGCGGGCCACCCCGCGGTGCGTGACCGGGATGCCGGCCGCCGCGGGCACGGCGATCGCCGAGGTCACCCCGGGGACGACCTCGACCGGAAGCCCGTGCTCCTCGCAGAACTGCCGCTCCTCGCCGCCGCGGCCGAGGACGTAGGGGTCGCCGCCCTTGAGCCGGACCACGCCGAGGCCGCGCTGGGCCTCCTCGACCAGGATCTGGTTGATCCGGTCCTGCGGGACGGGGTGGTGGCCGGCGGTCTTGCCGACGTCGATCACGCGCACGCCCTCGGGCAGCCGCGACACGACGCCGGTCGGCGCGAGCCGGTCGATCACGACGACGTCGGCGGCGGCGAGCAGCTCGTGCGCGCGCCGGGTGAGCAGCCCGTCGGAGCCGGGTCCGCCGCCGATCAGCGCGACCCAGCCGGTCTCGCGAGTCCGGTTGCGCTGCAACGCGATCCGGCCGTCGCCGATCGCCTCGTCGACGAGCTGGGCGACCTGCTGGGTCGCCGCCCTGGCCGTACGCGGGTCGCCCCCCACGTGGGTCGCGACCGTGATCGTGCCGTCGGGCGAGTCGACCTGCGCCCGGGCGGGCACGGCGGCCGCGGTGCGCTCGGCCGAGGTGGCGTCGATGCACCAGACGCGCGCGGCGTGCGCGTCGTCGGCGACGGCGCGGTCGGTCTGCGGGTCTCCGGTCGCGGTGTGCGCGAGCCAGGCGCCGTCGAGGTCGGTCGGTCCGGCGTAGTCGCGCTCGACCCACTCGACCCGCTCGGCGCGCCACAGCTCGACGAGCTCCTCGCACAGCCACGGCGCGACGACGCGCACCCGCGCGCCCTCGTCGACGAAGGTCGCGGCCCGTCGTGCCGACACGGGTCCGCCGCCCACCAGCAGCACGCGGCGGTCACGCAGGTCGAGCACGAGGGGCAGGGTCATGACGCCAGCCAGTCCTCGGCCGCGTCGGCGTCGGGCAGCACGTCGCTCGCCCAGATGCCGGGCACGCCGACCATGCCGGCGGCGAGGGTGCCGCCGCTGCTCGGGTCGATCACGAGGAACGAACCGTGCCGGCGCGAGTCGACGTAGGGCTCCAGCGGGAGCGGGCCGGCCAGCCGGAGCGACACCCGCCCGATGTCGTTGAGCCCCAACGACTCTGCGGGCTGCAGCGCCAGCGCCTCGAGGTCGAGGCGGCTGTCGACGCGGTCGACGATGGCCTTCACGGTGCGGGCGCCGTGCTTGACCAGCACGCGCGCGCCCGGCTGCAGCGGACGCTCGTCGAGCCACGCGAGGAGCGCGTCGGACTCGCGGGTGAGCTCGGGGACGCTCGAGGCGGCGACGATCACGTCACCGCGGGAGACGTCGACGTCGTCGGCGAGTCGGACGGCCACCGACTGCGGCGCGTATGCCCGGGTCAGCTCGTCGGGTCCGAGGTCGATCCCGGACACGCGGGTGCGGCGCCCGGAGGGCAGGACGACGACCTCGTCGCCGACGGCGACGACGCCCGACCCGATCTGACCGGCGTAGCCGCGGTAGTCGCGCAGGGCGGGGACGGGCGCGGCGGCCTGCGGGCGCAGCACGAGCTGCACCGGCATCCGGAACGGCTCGGCGTCGGGTTCCTCGGCCGTGGGCAGGTCCTCGAGCAGCTCGAGCAGGGCGGGGCCGGCGTACCACGGGGTGCGGGTGGACCGCTCGACGACGTTGTCGCCGTCGAGGGCGCTGACCGGCACGGTGACGGCGTCGGGGATGCCGAGCTCGCGGGCCACCTGCTGCACCTGCGCGTCGACGTCGGCGAAGACGTCGGCGGAGAAGTCGACCAGGTCGATCTTGTTCACCGCGATGACCACGTGCGGGACGCGCAGCAGCGCGACGACCGCCAGGTGGCGCCGGGTCTGCTCGACCACGCCGTGCCGGGCGTCGACCAGCAGCACGACGACGTCGGCGGTGCTGGAGCCGGTGACGGTGTTGCGGGTGTACTGCACGTGGCCGGGGCAGTCGGCGAGCACGAACGAGCGCCGGGGCGTGGCGAAGTAGCGGTAGGCCACGTCGATGGTGATGCCCTGCTCGCGCTCGGCGCGCAGGCCGTCGGTGAGCAGCGCGAGGTCGGCGGAGGACAGGCCGCGGTCGCGCGAGATGCGCTCGACGGCGGCGAACTGGTCGGCCAGCACCGACTTGGTGTCGTGCAGCAGCCGGCCCACCAGGGTGGACTTGCCGTCGTCGACGGAGCCGGCGGTGGCGAGCCGGAGCAGGGTCGGGGCCTGCGAGCCGGTCGGGGGGTTCGTGAGGGTGCTCATCAGAAGTAGCCCTCCTTCTTGCGGTCCTCCATGGCGGCCTCGGAGATCCGGTCGTCGGCGCGCGTGGCGCCGCGCTCGGTGAGGGTGGAGGCGGCGACCTCGGCCACCACGTCGCTCACGCTGCGCGCGGGCGACTCGACCGCACCGGTGCACGACATGTCTCCGACGGTGCGGTATCGCACGGTGCGCACCTCGACCTGCTCGCCGTCGCGCGGGGTGCTCCACGGGCCGACCGCGAGCCACATGCCGTCGCGCTGGAAGACCTCGCGCTCGTGGGCGTAGTACAGCGGCGGCAGCTCGATCTGCTCGCGCTCGATGTAGCGCCACACGTCCAGCTCGGTCCAGTTCGACAGCGGGAACACGCGCACGTGCTCGCCTGGCCGGTGCCGCGGGTTGAACAGCGACCACAGCTCGGGCCGCTGGTTCTTGGGGTCCCACTGGCCGAACTCGTCGCGCAGCGAGACCACCCGCTCCTTGGCGCGCGCCTTCTCCTCGTCGCGCCGGCCGCCGCCGAAGACGCCGTCGAACCGGTTGTCGACGATGGCGTCGAGCAGCGGCTGGGTCTGCAGCGGGTTGCGGGTCCCGTCGGCCCGCTCGGCGAGGCGGCCGTCGTCGAGGTAGTCCTGCACGGAGGCGACGACGAGCCGCACCCCCATGCGCGCGACGGTCTCGTCGCGGAACTGCAGCACCTCGGGGAAGTTGTGGCCGGTGTCGACGTGCAGCACCGGGAACGGGATCGGGCTGGGCCAGAACGCTTTTCGCGCCAGGTGGAGCATCACGACGGAGTCCTTGCCGCCGCTGAACAGCAGCACCGGCCGCTCCAGCTCGGCCGCGATCTCGCGGATGACCAGGATGGCCTCGCTCTCCAGCGTCTCCAGCTGGGAGAGCAGCAGCGGCTCGACCTCGGTGCTCGCCAGCGCGCTCATGCGTGCAGCCCGCACTCGGTCTTGGCGAAGCCCGACCAGCGGCCGGCCCGCGCGTCGGCGCCGTCCTCGACGGGTCGGGTGCACGGCTCGCACCCGATCGACGGATAGCCATTGGTGACAAGCAGATTCACCGGGAGCCGGTGCTCGTTCGAGAATCGCAAGAGGTCCTCCAGGCTCCAGGTCACGAGCGGGTTGATCTTGACCAGGCCGAACGTCTCGTCGAAGGAGACGACCGGTGCGTCGGCGCGGGTGGGCCCCTCGTCGCGGCGGACGCCGGTGACCCAGGCGTCGTACGCCCCGAGCGAGTCGCGTAGCGGCTCCACCTTGCGCATGCGGCAGCAGGCGGCGGGGTCGCGGGCGAACAGGTCGGCGCCGTGCTCGGCGTCCTGCTCGGCGACGGTCAGCCGCGGCTTCACGTCGACGACGTTGATGTCGAGCTGCTCGGCGACCAGGTCGCGGGTCACGAGCGTGTCGGAGAAGTGGTAGCCGGTGTCGAGGAAGAGCACGTCGACCCCGGGGGCGTGCTCAGCGACGAGATAGGGGAGCACGGCATCGGCCATCGAGCAGGCCACGGCGAGCCGGCCCGGGAAGTGCTCGGCCGCCCAGGCCGCGATGGCCGGCGCGTCGTCGTCGCGGCCGGCGAGGTCCGAAGCCCCTTGTGCCGCAAGGGCTCTCAGCTCGTCGACCGGTCGGCGGGTCGTCGTCGCGGTCACTGCAGCGCCTCCTCGTCGGCTCGGTGGGCCCAGGTCGCGAAGGTCTCGGTGCCGTCGCGCTCGGCCAGGAACCGGCGTACGACTCGCTCGACGTAGTCCGGCAGGTCGGCCGCGGCGACCTTGAGCCCACGCACGGTGCGGCCGAGGCCGCCCTCCTCGCGGTCGTCGGACGCGAGACCGCCGCCGAGGTGCACCTGGAAGCCAGGCACCTGCTCGCCGTCGTCGGTCGTGATGATCTGCCCCTTGAGGCCGATGTCGGCGGTCTGGATGCGCGCGCACGAGTTGGGGCATCCGTTGACGTGCAACGAGATCGGCGTGTCCAGCTCGACGCCGGCCAGGCGCTGCTCGAGCTCGGCGATGGTCGCCGCGGCGGTGTCCTTGGTGTCGACGATCGCGAGCTTGCAGAACTCGATCCCGGTGCAGGCCACCGTGTTCCGGCGGAACGGGCTCGGTCGTGTGCTCAGGCCGATCGCCTCCAGCCCCTCGACCAGCTCCTCGACCCGGTCGCTCGGCACGTCGAGCACGACCAGCTTCTGGTGGGCGGTGAGGCGCACCCCGCTGGCGCCTACCCGCTCGACCAGCGTGCCGACGTCGGTGAGCGTCGACCCGCTGACACGGCCCACGACCGGGGCTGCGCCGACGTACGACCGCCCGTCCTTCTGCTCGTGCACGCCCACGTGATCACCGGGCGAGGTGGCGCGCGCGGGGGCGGGGCCGTCGGCGAGGCGGTATCCGAGGTACTCGTTCTCGAGCACCTCGCGGAACTTCTCGGTCCCCCACTCGGCGAGCAGGAACTTCAGCCGTGCCTTGGTGCGCAGCCGGCGGTAGCCGTAGTCGCGGAAGATGCGGATCACGCCGTGCCACACGTCGGGCGCCTGCTCGGCGGTGACGAAGGTGCCGAGCCGCTCCGCGAGGCGGGGGGTGGTGGACAGGGCGCCGCCGACCCACAGGTCGTAGCCTGGGCCGAGCTCGGGGTGCACGACGCCGACGAGCGACACGTCGTTGATCTCGTGGGCGACGTCGAGGCTGGGGTGGCCGGTGATGGCCGACTTGAACTTGCGCGGGAGGTTGGCGAGCTCGGGGTCGCCGAGGTATCGGCGCTTGATCTCGGCGATGACCGGCGTGGGGTCGATGATCTCGTCGGCCGCGACGCCGGCGACGGGGGAGCCGAGGAAGCCGCGCGGGGTGTCGCCGCACGCCTCGGTGGTCTCCAGGCCGACGGTCTCGAGGCGGCGCCAGATCTCGGGCATGTCCTCGACGGAGATCCAGTGGTACTGGATGTTCTGCCGGTCGGTGATGTCGGCGGTGCCGCGGGCGAAGTCGGTGGAGATGCTGCCGAGCACGGCGAGCGCGGCGGGGGAGAGCAGCTCGCCGTCGGAGCGCACCCGCAGCATGAAGAAGCGGTCCTCGAGCTCGTGCGGCTCGAGCTGGGCGGTGCGGCCGCCGTCGATGCCCGGCTTGCGCTGGGTGTAGAGCCCCCACCAGCGGAAGCGGCCGTGCAGGTCGTCGGCGGGGATCGCGTCGAACCCCTCACGCGCATAGACCTTCTCGATCCGCTCGCGCACGTTCAGGCCGTTGTCCTCGGCCTTGAACTCCTCGTTGTGGTTCAGTGGCTCACGGCCGTCGACAGCCCACTGGCCGTTCGACCGGCCGGTGCGCGACTGACGGACCCGGGTCGCCTGGGCCGTCACGAGCGCTCACTCCAAACATCACCACGCATGATGTGAACGATAACGAGGCGTTCCGACGTGAGACGCAGGGTGTCCGTTCGGTGAGACCGGCGGCTCAGTCCGTACGTCGGGTGAGGGATGGGCGGGTGCGCGTCACCGCGGCGGCCATGAGCGCGGCCAGCAGCGGCACCCCGAGCACGACGAGGGCGATGCTCGGCCAGGGGATCACCAGGAACGGGCCGGCCGGTTCGCCGGAGGGCCCCATGCTCGACGACGTCAACGGCTTGGCCACCGCGATCCCGGGGATCAGGCCGAGCGCCAGCCCGGTCAGCCCGCCGACCAGCGCGATCGACGCCGCCTGCCACCCCGCGATCCGGCGGCGCAGGCCGCGACCGGCCCCGACCGCGGCCAGCGTGGCCTGGTCGGTGCGCGACTCGGTCTGGGTGAGCGCCGTCCCGATCAGCGTGGCGACGAGCACGATCAGCCCGAGCACGGCTGTCATGGTCCAGATCACCGCCCGAGAGGGGCTGGTGTAGCCGCGCTCGACGTACAGCCACACGCTCGAGGGAAGGGCCTCGGTGATCCGCTGCTCGGTCGCGGCGTCGGTGCCGCCGGGCTGGTGCAGGCGCAGCCACGCGGTGCGCGTGGGCCAGCCCCGGCGCTGCGCCGTCTCGGTGCTCACGATGACCGAGGGGCTCGTCTCCATCCCCAGCACGGACAGTCGCCTCGCCGGCACGACCTCACCGGGCACCTCGCTCCTGCTCGGTCGACTCATCGGGGACGCGTCCGACCGCCCGTTGGAGACGCCCTCGACGAGCGTCGCTCGCCCGTCGCGAACAGGGCAGGTCAGGCCGTACGTCTCGGGCGGCTGCGCGCACACGATCCCGCCGTCGCGAAGGGCGGCGCGCGACGCCGCGGGGAGGTCGAGCGCCGCCAGCTGGCTGGGTGTCAGCGCGAGGATCGGAGGGCTGAGGGCGTTGGCGGCGTACCAGCAGGACGTCTCGGAGACGTCGCGGCACGAGGCGGAGGGGATCGCGACGAGTCGGGTCCCGGCAAGCGGCACGGTGTCGTCGTTCAACGGTGCGCTGAGGTTGCTGTAGCGGTCGATCCGCACCTGCGGCGCGACGGCCTGCAGCTGTCGCTCGATCACCCGCAGGTCGGGGTCCTGCGTCGGGTCGGCGGGCCCCTGCTGCAGGTCGATCCGGCCCTCGCCGGCGGTGGCCTGCGGCAGGTAGACCGCGCGCGCCTCCTCGTCGTCGCTCGCGGCGCCGATCGACAGCGCGACGAGCAGCGTGACCGACGCCATGATCGCTCCGACGCCGGACAGCGCCCGGCCGCGCTGGCGTCCGACGTCGCGCGCCGCGATGCGCATGGCGAGCGGGAGGTGCCGGGCGAACCGGGCGACCTGGGCCAGCAGCCAGGGCAGCGCGACCATCGCCCCGGCGAACAGCATGATCGCGCCGAGGGCGATCCGGATCTCGCCGCCGGCGGGGGCTCGCAGCCCCGAGAACGTCAGCAGCCCGCCGATCCCGACGACGACGGCGCCGAGCACCGGCCATCCCGCGCGCACGTGCCGCGCCGACACCTGACCGCGCAACGTCTGCAGCACGCTGGTGGTCCCGGCGATCACCGCGGGGATCAGTGCGGCGACCAGCGCGCTGACCGCGGCCAGCGCCGCGAGGGCGAGCCCCCAGCGCCACCGCAGGTCCGGCGGACCCCAGGCGATCTCGGGCTTGAGTCGCTGCGCGAGCGGTGCGGCGCCGAGGCCGATGATGGCCCCCAGCGCCACCCCGACCACGGCGGCCAGCACGCCGAGCAGGACTGCCTGGGCGAGGACGTACCGCCGCGGCATCGCCGCCGTGCCGCCGTTGCTCGCGATCTGGCCGAGCGCGCGCCGGTGCCGCAGTCCGGAGGTCGTGAACGCCGGGCCGGCGAAGAAGACGGTCAGCAGCGCGACCCCGACCGTGACGAGTGCGACGAGCTGCGGGTCGCCGCTCGTGGTCCCCGGCGGATAGATCGTGCGCGGGGCGGAGCCGGGGTCGGTCGTCAGCGAGCGGCTCAGCACGGTGATGCCGTGCGCGTTGAGCCGCTGCACCTCCTCCCACCGCACCGGTGTGTCCCGCCTCAGGAGGTACGCCGTCGCCGACGACGACGGGAGCGTCACCACCTCGACGGGCGCGGCGGTGTCGGCGACGCCCACCACGGTCATCGGCTGCCCCTCTTCCAGGGTCAGGCGGCCCGAGGTGGGGAACCCGCGCTCGCGGGCGCGTTCGGTGACCAGAGCCTCGCCGGGCGCGGACGGCCAGCGGCCGGACACCAACTCGCCCATGCCGGCATACGCATCGTTGCGACCGTCGATCCCCAGCAGTGAGAAGCGAACTCGGCGCTGGCCGATGACCGCTCGCGCCTCGCCGTCGGAGACCGGCAGCAGCTGGCCGCCGGTGGCGCGCTGGACCGCCGCGGCGGAGGGTGCCTCCCCGGCCGACCCGCCCGGCAGGACCTGGACGGGCGGCAGCTGCGTGCCGGTGGTCGGGGAGAAGGTCTGCACCTCGCGGCCGTCGTAGTTCTGGTTCACGCGCTGCGTGCCGACGTCGAGCCGCGCCTGGGTCGTGCCCATCACCCGCGGGATAGCCTCGGCGCTGCTGACGCTGCGGGTGGCGAGCAGGGTGCCGCCGGCGCTGACCAGCATGACCGGCAGCGCGACCATGAGGGCGGTGAGGATCGCGCGCCCCCAGTGGCGGCTGAGGTCGCGCCGCGCGAGGCGCAGCATGAGCCGCCACGACCCGACGAAGCTGCTGCGGTGGCCGGTCGAGATGGTCTCCCCCGAGGTGGCCATCTCAGCCGGCCGTCCGCAGCAGTGACTCCGGTTCGGACGGGCCGCCGGTGGAGTCGACCACGCGTCCGTCGCGCAGGAAGACGACCCGGTCGGCCCAGCCCGCGTGCCGCGCCTCGTGCGTCACGAGCAGCCCCGCGGCGCCGGCGTCGCAGCGCTCGCGCAGCACCCGCAGCACCGCCTCGCCGGTGGTGGAGTCGAGCGCCCCGGTGGGTTCGTCGGCGAGCACCAGGCGCCGATCACCCACCAGCGCGCGGGCGATCGCGGCGCGCTGCTGCTGGCCGCCCGACATCTCCTCGGGGAAGCGGTCGGCGAGGTCCTGGATGCCGACGGCGAGCATCGCCGCCCGCGCCTCGCGTCGCGCCTCCCGCACCGACAGGCCGTCCAGCTCGAGCGGCAGGGCGACGTTCTCACCGGCCGTGAGCGAGGGGATGAGGTTGAGGTCCTGGAAGACGAATCCCACTGTGCGGCGGCGGATCTCGGCCAGCTGTCGGGCGGTCAGCCGGCTGAGCGGCGCCCCCGCCACGACGACCTCGCCGCTCGTCGGCCGGTCGAGACCGCCGGCGAGGTTGAGCAGGGTCGACTTGCCCGACCCGCTCGGCCCCATCACGGCCACGAGCTCGCCGGGCGCGACGGCAAGGCTGACGTCGTCGAGCGCCATCACCTGCGCAGCGCCGGCGCCGTGGTGGCGCGACAGGTGGAGCAGCTCCAGCACCGGCGCGCTCATCGCCGGGCCCCCTGCCGGTCGCGCGCGGCGGGCTGAGTCGCCGATGGCGTACGTCCTTGCGCGCCAACGGTTCTCGCGGTTCGCAGCACGCTGGCCTCGACGTGGTCGAGCCAGCGGATCTCGGCCTCGGCCTGGAAGACCAGGCTCTCGACGACCAGCTCCCAGGCGAGGTCGTCGTCGGCGCTGCCCTTGAGTCGGGTGAGGTCGCGCAGGTGGCGCATCGTTGCGGTGCGCTGGGTCTGCACCACGCGCGGCACGTCGACCCCCGGCATCGTCACGGCGAGGGCGAGCTTGATCGCCAGCTCGTTGCGCGGCGTCTGCTCGCGGTCGACGGGGTCGGCCCACCACCGGTCGACCTCGGCGCGCCCTGCGTCGGTGAGGCGATAGGGGATCCGGCCGTCCTCGTCGGCGGCCCCCGCCCCCTCGACGAACCCGTCGCGCTCGAGGCGCGCGAGCGTGGTGTAGACCTGCCCGACGTTCAGCGGCCAGGTGCCGCCCGTGCGGCGCTCGAACTCGCTGCGCAGCTGCGCGCCGTACATCGGCTCGCTCCACAGCAGCGCGAGCAGTGAGTGCTTGATCGACATCGTGACCCCCGAGTGCATACCGAGTATGTAGGTAGAGGTATACCGAGTATGTAGCCAGGGGGTCAAGGGTTTCTGGGGAGACCGTCGAGGCACCCAAAAAAGATCGAGGCGGACAGGCATGCCTGTCCGCCTCGATCGTTCTTGCGGTTGTCGAGGGCTGTGCGGGGCCCGCCGGGGGCGGCGTCGTAAGTTCGGGGCATGCGTGCGATCACGATTCCCGAGTTCGGCGACGAGGACGCGCTGGTGCCGGCCGACGTGCCGGCCCCGCAGCCCGGCGAGGGCGAGGTGCTGGTCGAGGTGGCCGCCGCCGGCGTCAACCGCGCCGACCTGATGCAGCGCCAGGGGCACTATCCGCCGCCGAAGGGCGAGTCGGAGCTGCCGGGCCTCGAGGTGAGCGGCACGATCAGCGCGCTCGGCGACGGCGTCGACGGCTGGCAGGTCGGCGAGCAGGTGTGCGCGCTGCTGGCCGGCGGCGGTTACGCCGAGCAGGTCGTCGTGCCCGCCGGTCAGCTGCTGCCCGTGCCGCAGGGCATCGACCTGGTCGACGCCGCCGCGCTGCCCGAGGTGGTCTGCACGGTGTGGTCCAACGTGTTCATGACCGCCAACCTGCAGCCTGGTGAGGTGCTGCTCGTGCACGGCGGCTCCAGCGGCATCGGCACGATGGCGATCCAGCTCGGCAAGGCCGTGGGCGCGCGGGTCGCCGTGACCGCCGGGTCGGCCGCGAAGCTGGAGGCCTGCCGCGAGCTCGGCGCCGACATCCTGATCAACTACCGCGAGGACGACTTCGTCGAGCGGCTCCAGCAGGCCACCGAGGGCCACGGCGCCGACGTGATCCTCGACGTGGTCGGCGCGAAGTATCTCGACCGCAACGTGCAGGCGCTCGCCGACAACGGGCGCCTGGTGATCATCGGCCTGCAGGGCGGCGTCAAGGGCGAGCTCAACATCGGGACGCTGCTCGGCAAGCGCGGCGCCGTGATCGCCACGTCGCTCCGCGCGCGGCCGCGCGCCGAGAAGGCCAGCATCGTCGCGTCGGTGCGCGAGAACGTCTGGCCCCTGGTCGAGTCCGGGCAGATCCGTCCGATCGTGCAGGAGCGCATGCCGCTCGAGCGGGCCGGCGACGCGCACCGCGTGCTCGGCGAGAGCCAGCACGTCGGCAAGGTGCTGCTGACGCTCTGAGCGAGCTCAGCCGCGGTGGCCGAGGCGACGGGACAGCTCACCCGCCGCCCGCCGTACGTCCGTCACCAGTCGCGCCTGCTCGTCACCGCCGAGCGGCGACTCGGCGGTGTGCGGGTAGGTGACGGCCAGGCCTGCGAGCGGGTGGCCGTTGTGGTCGAGCACCGCCGCCGCCACCGAGGCGAATCCTGAGGTGACAGAGCCCTGTTCGAGCGCATAGCCGCGTCCGCGGACCTGCGCCAGCTCTGACCGGAGGGCGGTCAGTGACGTGGGGCCGTGGCCGTCGCGCTGCACGAAGTCGGCGCGCGAGGGGAACAGCGCGCGCACCTGCGCCGCCGGCAGCGCCGCGAGGATCGCCAGGCCTGAGGCGGTGATCGTGGCGGGCAGACGGACCCCGACGTCGGTCACGAGCGACGGGCGGCGCGGCGCCCGCTCCTCGATGACGTACAGCACGTCGCGGCCGTGCAGCACGACCAGGTGCGCGTTGTGCGTCGTCTCGTCGACGAGCCGGGCGAGCGCGGGCCGGGCGACCCGTTGCAGCGGGCCCTGCCGGCTGTAGGCCGAACCCAGCTCGAACGCAGCGACCCCGAGACCCCAGCGTCGGCGCTCGCCCAGGTGGCTCACGAAGCCGGCGTCGCGCAGCACGGCGAGCAGGTGATAGGTCGACGAGCGGGGCAGGTCGAGCTCGCGGGCGATGGTGGCTGCCGGCACCGGCTCGGCGTGCCGGGCCAGCAGCTGCAGCACGGCGAGGGCGTGCGCGGCGGCCGGGGCGTTGGGCATGTCCTCACGATACGTCTCGGATCCGAGACACAACTCCCGCGCGACGGCGGTCGAGTGCGCTCCGGGTCGGCTGCAATGAAGGCATGACGAGCACCACCACCGCCGCCACGGTCACGGTCGGCACCGGCGCGCTCTCGCCGGCCGACGTCGTGGCCGTCGCGCGCGACGACGCCCGCGTCGAGCTCTCGCCCGAGGCCGTCGCCGAGATCCGGCGCAGCCGCGAGGTCATCGCGGGGCTGGCCGGCGACACCGTGCCGCACTACGGCGTCTCGACCGGGTTCGGGGCGCTGGCCAACCGGCACATCCCGCACGACCTGCGCGCCCAGCTGCAGCGCAGCCTCGTGCGCTCGCACGCGGCCGGCTCCGGCCCGGAGGTCGAGCGCGAGGTGGTGCGCGCGACCATGCTGCTGCGGCTGTCGACGCTCGCGACCGGCCGCACCGGCGTGCGGCTCGAGACCGCCCAGGCCTATGCCGACCTGCTCAACGCGGGGCTGACCCCGGTGGTCCACGAGTACGGCTCGCTCGGCTGCTCCGGCGACCTCGCGCCGCTCGCGCACTGCGCGCTCGCGGTCATGGGCGAGGGCGAGGTGCGCACTCGCGACGGTGAGCTGGTCGACGCTGAGAAAGCGTTGCAGAACAACGGGATCCAGCCGGTGCAGCTCGCCGAGAAGGAGGGCCTGGCGCTCATCAACGGCACCGACGGGATGCTCGGCATGCTCGTGCTGGCGCTGGCCGACCTGCAGCGACTGCTGCCCACCGCCGACATCACCGCCGCGATGAGCGTCGAGGGCCAGCTCGGCACCGACGACGTGTTCGCCGCCGACCTCCAGCAGCTGCGCCCGCACCCGGGCCAGCAGCAGAGCGCGTCGAACCTGCGAAAGATCATGCGGGACAGTCAGATTCGCGAGAGCCACCGCGACCCGCACGCATGCACCCGGGTGCAGGACGCGTACAGCCTGCGCTGCTCGCCCCAGGTCGCGGGAGCGGTGCGTGACACGGTCGCCCACGCGACGACCGTCGCCGAGCGGGAGCTCGCGGCCGCCGTCGACAACCCGGTGGTGACGCTCGACGGGCGGGTGGAGAGCAACGGCAACTTCCACGGCGCGCCGGTGGCGTACGTCCTCGACTTCCTCGCGATCGCCGTCGCCGACCTGGCGAGCATCAGCGAGCGGCGCACCGACCGGTTCCTCGACGCCGCGCGCAACCACGGGCTGCGCCCGTTCCTCGCCGATGACCCCGGTGTCGACAGCGGCCACATGATCGCGCAGTACACCCAGGCCGCGATCGTCAGCGAGCTCAAGCGACTGGCCGCCCCGGCGAGCGTCGACTCGATCCCCTCCAGCGCGATGCAGGAGGACCACGTCTCGATGGGCTGGTCGGCCGCGCGCAAGCTGCGGCGCAGCATCGACGGGCTGACCCGGGTGCTCGCCATCGAGCTGCTGACGGCGGCGCGGGCGCTCGACCTGCGCGCCCCGCACGCCCCGGCCCCCGCGACCGCCGCGGTCGTGGCCGCCCTGCGCGAGGACGTGCGCGGCCCCGGGCCCGACCGTCACCTGGCGCCCGAGATCGAGGCCGTGGTGCAGCTGGTCGCCGACGGCCGCGCCCTGGCCGCCGCCGAGTCGGTGACCGGGAGCCTCGCGTGACCCCCACGCCCGTGCTGAAACGCGGTTTCAGCGCTCTGACCGTGCTGCAGCGGAGTCGTAGCGCTACAACCGCGTTTCAGCGGCCGGCCCGGCCGGCCCACGAGAACAGGAGATGACCATGGAAGGCGCGCGGCCCGTACGGGCGACTCGCGGAACGCAGCTGACGACCCAGTCGTGGTCGACCGAGGCGCCGCTGCGGATGCTGATGAATAACCTCGACCCCGAGGTGGCAGAGCGGCCGGACGACCTGGTCGTCTACGGCGGCACCGGGCGGGCGGCACGTGACTGGCGCAGCTTCGACGCGATGGTGCGCACGCTCACGACGCTGCGCCCCGACGAGACGATGCTCGTGCAGAGCGGGCGCCCGGTCGGTGTGTTCACCACGCACGAGTGGGCGCCGCGCGTGCTCATCGCGAACTCCAACCTCGTCCCCGACTGGGCGAGCTGGCCGGAGTTCCGTCGGCTGGAGCACCTCGGCCTGACAATGTACGGGCAGATGACGGCCGGGTCGTGGATCTACATCGGCACGCAGGGGATCGTGCAGGGGACGTACGAGACGTTCGCGGCGGTCGCGGAGAAGCGGTTCGGCGGCACGCTCAAGGGCACCCTGACCCTCACCGGCGGCTGCGGCGGCATGGGCGGGGCGCAACCGCTGGCCGTGACCCTCAACGAGGGCGTCTGCCTCGTCGTCGACGTCGACCGGCAGCGGCTCGAGCGGCGCGTGGAGCACCGCTATCTCGACGAGGTCGCGGGCGGCCTGGACGCCGCGGTCGACATCGCCGTGCGTGCCAAGAACGAGGGCCGCGCGTGGTCGGTCGGCGTGGTCGGCAACGCGGCCGAGGTCTTCCCCGAGCTGCTGCGCCGTGGGGTGCCGATCGACATCGTCACCGACCAGACCAGCGCGCACGACCCGCTGTCCTACCTCCCCGAGGGCATCGGCACCGACGAGTGGGCGGAGTACGCCGAGAAGAAGCCCGAGGAGTTCACCGACCGGGCGCGCGAGTCGATGGCCAAGCACGTGCAGGCGATGGTGGAGTTCCAGGACGCCGGCGCCGAGGTGTTCGACTACGGCAACTCGATCCGCGACGAGGCTCGCCAGGGCGGGTACGACCGGGCGTTCGAGTTCCCCGGGTTCGTGCCGGCGTACATCCGGCCGTTGTTCTGCGAGGGGAAGGGGCCGTTCCGGTGGGCCGCGCTCTCGGGCGACCCCAAGGACATCGCCGCCACCGACCGGGCCGTGATGGACCTGTTCCCCGACAACGACCGGCTGCAGAAGTGGATGCGCGGCGCCCAGGAGAAGATCGCCTTCCAGGGGCTGCCCGCACGCATCTGCTGGCTGGGCTACGGCGAGCGTGACAAGGCGGGGCTGGCGTTCAACGACCTCGTCGCGTCCGGCGAGGTCAGCGCACCGATCGTCATCGGCCGCGACCACCTCGACTGCGGCTCGGTGGCCTCGCCCTACCGCGAGACCGAGGCGATGGCCGACGGCTCCGACGCCATCGCCGACTGGCCGCTGCTCAACGCGATGCTCGCGACCTCTTCGGGCGCCGACTGGGTCTCGCTGCACCACGGCGGCGGCGTGGGCATCGGACGCTCGATGCACGCCGGGCAGGTGTCGCTCGCCGACGGGACCCCGCTGGCCGCGGAGAAGCTCGCGCGGGTGCTCACCAACGACCCGGGGATGGGGGTCATCCGGCACGTCGACGCGGGCTACGACCGGGCCGAGGAGGTCGCGCGCGAGCGGGGCGTGCGGATCCCGATGGCCGAGGGCTGAGCCGATCGCCACCAGCCTGCCGCCGCGTCGCGGGCGCGGCGCGTCATGTTCGCGGGGCATCACCGTCACCGCGCTCGATCTCACCCGTGTCGTGCAGCACCAGCTGCCCGACGGGGCCGGGGTTCCACGCGACCTCCCAGCGGAAACCGTCGGGGTCGGAGAAGTATCCGGTGAACCCGCCCCAGGCGCGCTCCTGCGGTGTCGAGACCTCGGGGGCGCCGGCTGCGCGCGCGGCGTCGAGCACCTCGGAGACCTCGGCGCGGGTGGCCACGTTGTGGGCCAGGGTGAGGGGCGCCCTGCCCTGGCTCGGTGCGTAGCCCACCTCGGCCTCGAACGCGTCGCGCCGCCACAGCGAGAGCACCAGCTGCGGCCCGGCCTGGATCATCACCACCTCGTCCCCGTCGTCGAACACGGCCGGCCAGCCCAACCCCGCCAGGTAGAACGCCCGGACCGGCTCCAGGTCAGCGACGGCGAGAGTGACGAAACTGATGCGAGGCTCCATGACGGCAGCCAAGCAGGGCGCACCGACAACCGACCCGGGATGCGATGAGATGAGCGACGTGAGCGACGAGGCGCGCGACTTCGACCGGATGTGGGCCGACCTGGCGCCGGTGGGGCGCGACGGCCGCACCGGCGGATACCACCGCTTCGCGTGGACGCGCGAGGACCACACGCTGCGCGAGTGGTTCGCGGGGGAGTGCGCCCGGCTCGGGCTGGACCTCACCGAGGACCGCTTCGGCAACCAGTGGGCGTGGTGGGGCGACCCGGACCGGGAGCCCGGGCGCGGGGTGGTCGTCGGGTCGCACCTGGACTCGGTGCCCGACGGTGGCGCGTTCGACGGGCCGCTCGGTGTCGTCTCCTCGCTCGCGACCGTGGAGTCGTTGCAGCGCAACGGTTTTCGACCGACGCGACCCATCGCCGTCGTGAACTTCGGCGACGAGGAGGGTGCGCGGTTCGGCGTTGCCTGCGCCGGGTCGCGCGTCATCACCGGAGCGCTGACGGCCGACCGGGCGCTCGGTCTCACCGACGCCGACGGGGTGTCGATGGGCGAGGCCCTGCAGCGCGCCGGCCGCTCGACCGATCTTGGGCCGGACCGCGAGACCCTCTCTCGCGTGGGCGCTTTCGTCGAGCTGCACGTCGAGCAGGGGCGTGCGCTCGCCGACCTCGACCCGGCCACCTCCGCGGTCGCCGTCGGCACCGACATCTGGCCGCACGGGCGCTGGCGGATCGAGCTGCCGGGTGCTGCCAACCACGCCGGCACCACCCGCATCGAGGACCGCGACGACGCCCTGCTCAAGGCCGCCCAGGTCGTGCTCGCCGCCCGGCAGCAGGCCGAGCGGCACGGCTGCGTCGCCACCGTCGGCCGGATGTCGGTGCAGCCCAACGGGATCAACGCCGTCCCCGCCCACGTCACGACCTTCCTCGACGCGCGCGGCTCCGACGCCGACGCGGTGCGGTCCGCCGTGGCCGACGTGCGCGAGGTCGTGGGATCGCTCGCGGGCGCGATGCACGAGGAGTCGTGGACCCCGTCGACGCCGTTCGACGCCGACCTGTCCGAGCGCGTACGCCGGGTGCTGGGCGGGGTGCCGACGCTCGGCACCGGCGCGGGGCACGACGCCGGCATCCTCGCCAACGCCGGCGTGCCCACCGCGATGATCTTCGTGCGCAACCCGACCGGAATCTCCCACGCGCCAACGGAGTTCGCCGAGTCGGCCGACTGCCACGTCGGCGTGCGGGCGCTCACCGCCGTCGTCGCCGACCTCGCCGGGGAGGTGTGACGTGCGCGTCTGGTCGCTGCACCCGCGATACCTCGACCGGCAGGGCCTCACCGCCTGCTGGCGCGAGACGCTGCTCGCGCAGGCCGTCCTGGCCGGGCGCACCAAGGGCTACACCAACCATCCGCAGCTGCGCCGCTGGCGCGCGACGGGCGACCCGCAGGGTGCCGTCGCGGCCTACCTGCACGGCGTCGCCGACGAGGCCGACCGGCGCGGCTATCGCTATGACCGGCAACGCATCTCGGCCGCGCCCGCCGAGATCGTCGTCCCGGTGACGGACGGGCAGCTGGCGTACGAGTGGCGCCACCTGGTCGCCAAGCTCACCCAGCGCAGCCCCGCGTGGCTGACGGGCCTCGGCGAGGTCGACGCACCCGACCCGCACCCCGTCCTGCGCGTCGTGCCCGGCGACGTCGAGGAGTGGGAGGTGCGATGACGGTCTATTGGGCCGAGTTCGCTCTGCTGCCAACGGGACTCGCGCGCGACGTGCGCTTCGAGGTCGACGACGGTCGCTTCGCAGCCGTGCAGGCCGGCCAGCCGCAGGCCGACGCCCAGCGCCTGCCCGGTGTCGTCCTGCCCGGGTTCGCCAACTGCCACAGCCACGCCTTCCACCGGGCGCTGCGCGGGCGCACGCACGACCGCGGCGGCACGTTCTGGACCTGGCGCAACCGGATGTATGCCGTCGCCGGCCGACTCGATCCCGACACCTACCTCGCGCTGGCGAGGGCGACGTACGTCGAGATGGCGCTGGCCGGGGTGACCAGCGTCGGCGAGTTCCACTACGTCCACCACCAGCCCGACGGCACGCCCTACGCCGACCCCAACGCGATGGGCCACGCGCTGCGGCAGGCCGCCCGAGACGCAGGGGTGCGGCTCACGCTCCTCGACACTTGCTACCTCGCCGGCGGGCTCACGGCCGACGGACACACGCCGCTCGGCCCCGAGCAGCGCCGGTTCGGCGACGGCGACGTGCAGTCCTGGGCGGAGCGCCGCGCGGGCCTTGCCGACGACGACGGCTTCCGGGTCGGCGCGGCCGTGCACTCGGTGCGCGCCGTGCCGTTCGACCAGCTGCAGCGGGTCGCCGGCCTGGTCGGCCCCGACGTCGCGGTGCACGCCCACGTGTCGGAGCAGCCGGCCGAGAACGACGCCTGCCTCGCGCACTACGGCCGCACCCCCGTCGAACAGCTCGACGCCGCAGGCCTGCTCGACGCCCGCTTCACCGCCGTGCACGCGACCCACCTCACCGACGGCGACATCGCCTCGCTCGGTCGCAGCGGCAGCAGCGCCTGCTTCTGCCCGACCACCGAGCGCGACCTCGCTGACGGCATCGGCCCGGCAACGGCGCTGCGCGACAACGGATCTCGGTTGACCCTGGGCTCCGACCAGCACGCCGTCATCGACATGGTCGAGGAGGCGCGCGCGCTCGAGATGCACGAGCGCCTCGCCACCCTGCAGCGCGGGCGACTCACCCCCGCAGACCTGCTCGCCGCGGTCACCGCGCACGGCACGATCCAGTGGCCAGACGCGGGCTCGCTCAGCGTGGGCGCGCGCGCCGACCTCGTCGCGATCCGCCTCGACACGCCCCGCACCGCGGGCGCCGACCCGGCCCAGATCCTTCTGGCTGCAACCGCTTCCGACGTCGACACCGTGATCCGCGACGGCGAAGAGGTCGTCACCGGCGGCCGGCACCGCCTCGGCGACGCCGGCCGACTGCTCACCGACGCCATCGACCCGCTCTGGAGGGACGCATGACCAGCACGCTCGTCACCGGCATCGCCGAGCTCGTCACCCACGACCCGTCGCTCGGCGACGACCCGCTCGGCATCGTCACCGACGCCGCGCTCGTGGTCGACGCCGGCCGCGTCGCCTGGGTCGGTCCGGCCGTGCAGGCGCCCGACGCCGACGCCCGCGTCGACGTCGAGGGCCGCGCTGTCGTACCAGGATTCGTCGACAGCCACTCGCACCTGGTGTTCGCGGGAGACCGTTCCGCCGAGTTCGCCGCGCGCATGACCGGCGAGCCGTACGACGGTGGCGGCATCGCCGTGTCCGTCGCCGCCACCCGGGCCGCGTCGGACGAGGAGCTGCGCGCGCTGCTCGCCCGCCGCGTCGCCGAGATGCGAGCCCAGGGCACCACGACCGTCGAGGTGAAGAGCGGGTACGGCCTGACGGTCGAGGACGAGACCCGGGCGCTGCGGCTCGCGGCCGAGGTCACGCCCGAGACGACGTTCCTCGGGGCCCACGTGGTCCCGCCCGAGATGCGCGAGGACCGTTCTGCCTACGTCGATCTCGTGTGCGGCGACATGCTCGGCGCGGCGGTGCCGCACGCGCGGTGGATCGACGTGTTCTGCGAGCCGCACAGCCCGCACGCGTTCACCGAGGAGGAGTCGCGGCGCATCCTGACCGCGGGTCGTGACGCGGGGCTGCTGCTGCGCGTGCACGGCAACCAGCTCGGCCCCGGCCCGGGGGTGCGGCTGGCGGTCGAGCTCGGCGCGGCGTCGGTCGACCACTGCACCTATCTCGACGACGCCGACGTCGAGGCGCTGGCCGGCAGCGACACGGTCGCCACGCTGCTGCCCGGGGTGGAGTTCTCCACGCGCTCGCCCTACCCCGACGCCCGCCGGCTCCTCGACGCCGGAGTGGCCGTCGCGATCGCGAGCGACTGCAACCCCGGCACGTGCTACTCCAGCTCGATCCCGCTGGCGATCTCGCTCGCCGTGCGCGAGATGGGCATGACGCCGGCCGAGGCGCTGCAGGCGGCCACGCTCGGGTCGGCGAGGGCGCTGCGCCGCGACGACGTCGGACACCTCGCCGTGGGCGCGCGCGCCGACCTCACCGTGCTGGACGCCCCGTCCTACCTGCACATCCCCTACCGGGTCGGCGTCCCCCTCGCCCGCGCCCTCGACCTCGGCCTCACCCCCACCCCCACCCCGAGCTGACCCCCCACCCCGAGGCGACCCCTCCCCTCCCCGGCATGAAACCGGGTTAGGTGCGTTTGACCCTGATGCATCAGGGTCAAACGCACCTAACCCGGTTTCATGCGCTGTACGACCGGGCCCCCCGCCCCCACACAGCAGAAGGCCGCCTCCGAGGAGGCGGCCTTCTGAAGAGCTCCGGGGTGAGGTGCGGCTCAGCCCGGGGTGAACTCGAAGTTCACCGTGTCGCCCTCGACGGACTTCACGGTGGCCTTGTACTTGATGTTGGCGCCGTCGACCTCGATCTCGCAGTCGGCGGTCTCGCCGACCTCGGCCTTGAGGTCGTCGTTGCAGTCGGCCTTGCCGTAGTCGCGGTCGGGGGCCGAGCGCTTGAGGGCGGCGGTCAGCTGCTCCTCCACCTTGCCGTTGTCGACCTCTTTGGAGCAGCCGGTGAGGCCGGCCGTCAGGGCGAGCGCCGCCGCGGCCGCGGCGAACGTGCGTCGCTTCGTCGTCATGTCTTCCTCCGTTCGGGGAACTACCGACCGCATCGTGCCAGGAAGGGCTACAGGTCGGCCAGTAGCGCGACCGGTCGCTCCACCCCATCGGCTATGGCGCGCAGGAAGCCCCCGGCCGACCCGCCGTCGCACACGCGGTGGTCGAACGTCAGCCCGATCTGCGTCACCGACCGCACCGCCAGCTCGTGGTCGACCACCCAGGGGCGCTCGATGATCCGCCCGACGCCGATCATCGCGGCCTCCGGGTGGTTGATGATCGGCGTCGACCCGTCGACCCCGAACACGCCGTAGTTGTTCAGCGTGAACGTGCCGCCCGTCAGCTGCGCGGGCGACAGGCTGCCCTCGCGCGCGCCGGCGGTCAGGTCGCGCAGCGCCGCGGCCAGCTCGCGCGTCGTCAGCTCGTGCGCGTCGTGCACCACGGGCACCACGAGACCGCGCGGCGACTGCGCGGCGAAGCCCAGGTTGATCGCGCCGTGCCGCACGATCTCCTGCGCCTCGACGTCGACGCTCGCGTTCAGCTCGGGGAAGCGCCGCAGCGCCGAGACGCAGATCCGGGCGAGCAGGGCGAGGACGCCGATCCCGCTGTCGGGGTACGCCTTTCGCAGCTCGTCCTTCGCCGCCAGCAGTCCGGTGGCGTCGGCGTCGACCCAGGTCGTCGCGTCGGGGATCTCGCGCCGGCTGGTGCTCAGCTTCTCGGCGATGGCGCGGCGCACCCCGGTGAGGGGTACGCGCTCCTCGCCCGCGCCGGACCGTGCCCCGGTGGCGCGGGTCGGCGCCGGAGCGGGAGCCGCGACGGCGCCCACGGAGCCAGGGGCGGCGGCGCTGCTCTGCGCCGCGGCCTCGACGTCGGCGCGCCGCAGCACCCCGTGACCGTGCGCCTGCGACAGCGCCGCCAGGTCGACCCCGTGCTCGTGGGCCAGCCGCCGCACGATGGGGGAGATGACCCGCACGGCGGTCGGCTCGTCCACGCTGGTCGGGTCGTCCACGCTGGCCGAGTCACCCATGCTGGTCGAGTAGGCCGGAGCGCTAGCGGAGGCCGTATCGAGACCCGCGTCGTCTCGATACACCGGCTCGGCTAGCGCCTCGCCGGCACTCGACGAGCGGGGGCCACTCGACGCGCGTCGGGTGCTGGCGCGGCGGGCGCGGCGGGACGCCGACCCGGCGCCGTGGCCCGACCCGGTGCCGTAACCGATCAGCACCGCGCCCGAACCCTCTTGCGCGTCAGCGCCGTTCGGCTCGGTGGCCGCCTCGCGCGGCGCCTGCGCGGGGTCGACGCCGGCGCGCTCCTCCTCGCGGTACTGCCTGGCGCCGGCCATCGCGGGCTCGGCGTCGGCCGCGCCGACGGTGACCAGCGGAGCACCCACCTGCACGACCTCGCCGGCGGCGCCGTGCCGGGTGGTGAGCCGGCCGGCGAACGGGCACGGCACGTCGACCGTCGCCTTGGCGGTCTCGACCACCACGACCGGCTGGTCGACGGTGATCTCGTCGCCCTCCTCGACCAGCCACTCGACGATCTCGGCCTCGGTCAGTCCTTCGCCCAGGTCGGGGAGGGCGAAGACCTTGGCGTCAGGGGTCTCGATACGCGGCTCGGCCAGCGCCTCGCCGCTGCTCGACCGGCGTGGGGTGGGCGCCTGGCCGCTGCTCGACCGGCTTGAGGCGCTCATGCGGACGCCGCCGGCTCGAACGTACGGTCCGGCTCGTCGTCCCACTGCAGCCGCGCGATCGCGTCGAGGATGCGGTCGACGCCCGGCAGGTAGGTGTGCTCGAGCTTCGGTGCGGGATAAGGGATGTCGAGCCCACTCACCCGCAGGACGGGAGCCGCGAGGGAGTGGAAGCAGCGCTCGGTCACCCGCGCGGCGACCTCGCCGGCGACGCCGGCGAAGCCTTGTGCCTCCGACACGACCACGCAGCGGCCGGTGCGGCGCACCGACTCGACCACGGTCTCGTCGTCGAACGGCACGATCGTGCGCAGGTCGACCACCTCGACGTCCCAGCCCTCCTCGGCAGCGGCCTCGGCGGCCTTCATCGCGGTCGGCACGGACGGGCCGTACGTCACGATCGTCACGTCAGTTCCGTTGCGGCGCACCGCTGCTCGCCCGATCGGCTCGGTCTCCACCGGCAGCTCGACGTCCTGCTTGGACCAATAGAGCACCTTCGGCTCCATGAACACGACCGGGTCGGGGTCGGCGATCGACGCGCGCAGGAGGCTGTAGGCGTCGGCCGGCGTCGACGGGGTGACGACCTTCAGCCCCGGCGTGTGGGCGTAGTAGCCCTCGCTGGAGTCGCAGTGGTGCTCCACGCCGCCGATGCCCCCGGCGTACGGCACCCGGATGACCATCGGAAGCCCGACGCGGCCCTGCGTGCGGTTGCGCAGCTTGGCGACGTGCGAGGTGATCTGCTCGAACGCGGGGTAGGCGAACGCGTCGAACTGCATCTCCACCACCGGCCGAAAACCGGTGAGGCACATGCCGATCGCGAACCCGACGATGCCCGACTCGGCGAGCGGGGTGTCGAAGCAGCGGTCGTCGCCGAGGTCGCTGGCGAGCCCGTCGGTGATCCGGAAGACGCCGCCGAGCGTGCCGACGTCCTCGCCGAACATCAGCACGTCGTCGTCGGCGGCCATCGCGTCGCGCAGCGCCTGGTTGAGCGCCTTGCTCATCGTGACGTCGGCCATCAGTGGTCGCCTCCCTCGGCGGCGAGCTCGTCGAGCACCATCGCGCGCTGCTCGCGCAGCTGGGGCGTCGGCTCGGCGTAGACGTGGTCGAAGAGCGTCGCCGGGTCGACGACCGGGTCGACGTTCATCCGGTCGCGCAGGTCGGTCGCGAGCCGCTCGCCCTCGGCGTCGGTCTCCTCCACCAGCGCCTGGTCGACCACGCCCCGGCCCTCGAGGTACGCCTGCAGCCGGGCGATCGGGTCCTTCGCCAGCCACTCGGTCACCTCGTCGGCCTGGCGGTATCGGGTGGCGTCGTCGGCGTTGGTGTGGGCGTCGAGCCGGTAGGTGTGCGCCTCGACGAGGAACGGCCCGTGCCCGGCGCGCGCGTGCTCGACGGCCGCGTCGACCACCGCGAGCACCGCGGCCGGGTCGTTGCCGTCGACCTGCTCGCTGCGGATGCCGTACCCGATCCCCTTGTACGCCAGCGACGGCGCCTTGCTCTGCTTCGCCAGCGGCACGGAGATGGCGTACTTGTTGTTCTGCACGAAGAAGATCACCGGCGCCCGGAAGACCGCCGCGAAGTTGAGCGCCTCGTGGAAGTCGCCCTCGCTGGTGGCGCCGTCGCCGATGAACGCCATGGCGACCGCGTCGCTGCCCCGCCGCCGCTCGCCGTAGGCCGCGCCCGCCGCGTGCACCAGCTGGGTCGACAGCGGCGTGCACTGCGGCGCGGTCTTGTGCGCCGTCGGGTCGTAGCCGCAGTGCGCGTCGCCGCGCAGCAGCGACAGCGCCTCGACCGGGTCGATGCCGCGGGTGAACAGCGCCACCGACTCGCGATAGGTCGGGAACATCCAGTCGCGCTCGGTGATGCCGAGCACCGCACCGACCTGGCAGGCCTCCTGGCCGCGCGAGCTGGGATAGACCGCGAGGCGCCCCTGCTTGGTCAGCGCGGTGCACTGGATGTCGAGCCGGCGGCCGAGCACCATGCGCCGCCAGACCTCGAGCAGTCGCTCGTCGGACGGCATCGCGTAGTCACCGTGGCTCTCTCGGCCGGCCGCGCCGTGGGCGTCGAGCAGCTGCACCGGCACGGGGGAGGGCAGCAGCGCCGCGACGTCGGTCGGGAGGTCTGTCGGAGGCGCTCCGGCCACTGTGGTCTCCATCACACCATCGTCCCTCGCGCGCGGCGAATGGCTCAAACCCACCGAGGTTTGCGAGACATACTGCTCAGCATGGCGACCAAGCAGCGCAAGACGTCCAATGCGAGGCGCGAACCTGACCGGCAGGCTGGACGGTCGGCCCCGCCGCGCCCGCTCGACGACACCGACCGGGCGATCATCGCCGCGCTCGTGGACGACGCCCGCACGTCGGTGCGCACGCTCGCCGAGCGGCTGCACATCAGCCGGGCGAACGCGTACGCACGCCTCGACCGGCTCCTCGAGCAGGGCGCGATCACCGGGTTCAGCGCGCGCATCGACCCGGTGCGGGTGGGGCTGGGCACGACGGCGTACGTCTCGATCAACATGGAGCAGAACACCTGGCGCGCGGTGTCGGCGGAGCTGCAGCAGCTGCCGTTCGTCGACTCGGTCGCGCTGCTGGCCTCGGAGTTCGACGCGCTGGTGCTGGTGCACGCGCCCGACAACACGACGCTGCGCACGCTCGTGCTCGACCGCATCCAGGCGATCAAGGGCGTCACGGCGACGCGCACCTGGCTGGCGTTCGAGGAGATCCGCGGCCCCGGACCGGACTGGGCAGCCCTCCCGACTGGGAAGTAAGGCAGACCTCATCTACGATCGCCGCATGACTTCCGCCAGCGGCGCGATGGACCCTCGACTCGTCGAGGTCGCCCACGCCTGCTTCGACTTCGCCCGCGACGGCGACGCCGTCCGGCTCGGGGCGTACGTCGACCAGGGCGTGCCGGTGAACCTCACCGACTCCTCGGGCAACACCCTGCTCATGCTGGCCGCCTACCACGGGCAGGCCGCGGTGGTGACCGCGCTGCTCGAGCGCGGCGCCGACGTGAACCGGCTGAACGACCGCGGTCAGTCGCCGCTCGCCGGCGCGGTGTTCAAGGGCGAGGACACCATCGTGTGGCTGCTGCTCGACGCCGGCGCCGACGTCGAGCTCGGGTCGCCCTCGGCGCGCGAGACGGCGCAGATGTTCGGCCGGGGCGACCTCATCCCCTGACTCTGCTCGCACCGCAAAAAATGATCGAGGCGTACAGGCATGCCTGTACGCCTCGATCATTGGTGAGGTAGCCGCTTGCTACTTCGCCTTCGCCTTGCCCTGCAGGTCGGCCTTGAGCGCCTCCGGCGGGTGGCCGGCGGACTTGGTGTAGAAGTGCGCGGCCTGCTTCTGGGCGACCATGCGCGCGACGCCCATGATCGCGCCGGAGACGATCGCGAAGACGGCGGCCTCCTTCCACGACACGTCGGGGTCGGCCGGGTTGGCCGGGGGCTTGCCGCCGGTGGCGGCCTTCCAGGTGCCGTCGCTCGCTGCCTTCGCCACTCGCGCGCCGACGACTCCGGAGACGATCGCCAGCACCTTCCACACCGCGTTGCCCATGGGCACCTGCCTTCGCTCGTGGCCGCGCACGGCGGCCGGGGAATCGACTGGGTCGAGCCTTTCACGAGCCGACGTGTACCGTCGAGGGGACGACAGGGGAGCGCACCCGAGCGCTGAGAGTGCGGCCCAGCCGCAGACCCTCGAACCTGACCCGGTTAGCACCGGTGGAGGAAGTCGAGTTCTCCCGTCCACCCGCCACGGTGGACGAGACCCCTCTTCGCAACAAGGAGAGGACGTCATGCGACGCAGGACCCTCGCGGCCACGGCCGCACTCAGCACCATCGCCCTCGCGGGCTGCTCCCTCGGCGGCGGCGAGTCCGGCGGCTCCGGCAGCGCCGACTCCCCGAGCGCGGCGGGCTCGTCCGGTGCGGCCTCCGGCTCGTCCGGCGCCGCGGCCAGCCCGGCGAACAAGACGGTCACGCTGGTCACGCACGGCTCGTTCGCGATGTCGAAGGAGCTGCAGGCGGCCTTCACCAAGGACACCGGCTACACCGTGAAGATCAGCCAGAGCGGCGACGCCGGCGAGCTCGCGAACAAGCTCGTGCTGACCAAGGGCTCGCCCCTCGGCGACGTCGTCTTCGGCGTCGACAACACCTTCGCCTCGCGCGTGACGTCGGCCGGAGTCCTCGAGGACTACAGCCCGCAGGCCCTGCCGGCCAGCGCGAAGACGTACGCCCTCCCCGACGCGGCCGGCGCGCGCCAGCTCACGCCGGTCGACAACGCGAGCACCTGCGTCAACGTCGACACCACCTGGTTCGACAAGCGCAACGTCGCGCCGCCGAACAGCTTCGATGACCTGCTGAAGCCGGAGTACAAGAACCTGTTCGTCACGCCGGGTGCGCCCACCAGCTCGCCGGGCCTCGCGATGCTGCTCGCGACGGTCGGGAAGTACGGCGACCCCGGCTGGCAGGACTACTGGAAGAAGCTCGTGGCCAACGGCGCCAAGATCACCAGCGGCTGGGAGGACGCCTACAACGTCGACTTCACCCAGGGCGAGGGCAAGGGCGACCGGCCGATCGTGTGGTCCTACGACACCTCGCCCGCGTTCACCGTGAGCGGCGGGAGGTCGACGACGAAGGCGCTGCTGAACACCTGCTTCCGGCAGGTCGAGTACGCCGGCGTGCTCAAGGGCGCGAAGAACCCGGCCGGCGCCAGGGCGCTGGTCGACTGGATGGTCGGCAAGCAGTTCCAGGCGGCGCTGCCCGAGGCGATGTACGTCTTCCCGGTCGACTCCAGCGTCGAGCTGCCCGCCGACTGGGCCACGTTCGCCAAGCAGCCCACCGACCCGATCGAGGTCGACCCGAAGCAGATCGCGGCGAAGCGGCAGGGCTGGCTGCGGACCTGGCAGGACGTCACCTCGCAGTGACCCGCCCGGAAGCGACCCCGTGACCTCCCGCCGGGTCGGGCGCGCGGCGCTCGTCGTGGCCGCCCTGGTGCCGCTGGCCTTCCTCGCGATCTTCTTCGTGGTGCCGGTCAGCGGCATGGCGCTGCGCGGGCTGCGGCCCGAGGGGCAGTGGGCGCTCGGCTCGGCGCTGGAGGTGCTGGGGCGGGGCCGCACCCAGCGCGTCCTGTGGTTCACGGTGTGGCTGGCGGGGCTCGGCACGGCGGTGACGGTGCTGCTCGGGGTGCCGATGGCGTACGTCTTGCACCGGTTGTCCTTCCGCGGCCAGCGGGTGCTCCGCGCGCTCGTGGTGATGCCGTTCGTGCTGCCGACCGTGGTGGTGGGTGTCGCGTTCCGCACGCTGCTCGCGCCGTCGGGGCCGCTGGGGTTCCTCGGTCTCGACGGGTCGTGGGTGGCGATCCTGCTGGCCCTGATCTTCTTCAACCTCGCGGTGGTGGTGCGCACCGTCGGCGGCATGTGGGAGAGCCTCGACCCGCGCGCCGAGGAAGCCGCGGCGGCGCTCGGCGCCAGCCCGGCGCAGGTCTTCCGCACGGTCACCCTGCCGGCGCTGCTGCCGTCGATCCTGAGCGCCACGAGCGTCGTGTTCCTTTTCTGCTCAACGGCTTTCGGCGTCGTGCTGGTGCTGGGCGGGCTGCGCTACAGCACGATCGAGACCGAGATCTACCTGCTCACCGCGAACTTCCTCGACCTGCAGGCGGCGGCCGTGCTCAGCCTGCTGCAGCTGGTGGCGGTGCTGGCCCTGCTCGGCCTGACCGAGGCCGCCCGCACCCGCCGCGAGCGCGTGCTCTCGCGGGTCGCGCGCACCGGCTCGCCTCGTCGCCCGGCGCGGGCGGACGCGCTGCCGGTCGCTCTCACGGTGGCGGCGGTCGCCTTCCTGCTCACCCCGATCCTCACCCTGGTGGTGCGCTCGCTGCGCATCGACGGGGCGTGGTCGCTGCACAACTACCGCCAGCTCGCGGCGCCCGAGGCGACCGACGCGCTGCTCGTGCCGGTCACCCAGGCGATGGCGAACTCGTGGCGCACGGCCATCGACGCCACGCTGCTCGCGATGCTGCTCGGGGTGCTCGTGGCGGTCGTCGTCTCGCGGCGGCCGGCGACGCCGCGCGGTCGACGGGCGCTGGGGGCGCTCGACGCGACGTTCATGCTGCCGCTCGGGATCTCCGCGGTCACCGTCGGATTCGGCTTCCTCATCACCCTCGACCGGCCGCCGCTCGACCTGCGCAGCTCGCCGGTGCTGGTGCCGATCGCGCAGGCGATGGTGGCGCTGCCGCTGGTGGTGCGCACGCTCGCGCCGGTGCTGCGCTCGCTCGACCCGCGCCAGCGCGAGGCGGCGGCCTCGCTCGGTGCCGGCCCGGTGCGCGCGTGGCTGAGCGTCGACCTGCCGGTCGTGTGGCGCCCGCTGCTCGCGGCGACCGGGTTCGCGATGGCGGTGTCGCTGGGGGAGTTCGGCGCGACGAGCTTCCTCGCGCGGCCGGAGCGGCCGACGCTCCCGGTGGTGATCTACACACTGATCGGGCGCCCCGGCGGCGACAACTTCGGCATGGCGCTGGCCGCGTCGGTGCTGCTCGCGCTCGTGACGGTGGTCATCATGGGCGTCGTGGAGCGGCTGCGCGTGGGCTCGTTGGGGAGCTTCTGATGAGCGACGTGGACGGGTCGTCGGCGCGGCCGGGGGCCTCGCTGCAGGTCGACGGCGTGACCGTGCGCTTCGAGCGCACCGCGGCCGTCGACGACGTGTCGCTGCAGCTGGAGCCGGGGCGGGTGCTCGCCGTGCTCGGCCCGTCGGGCAGCGGCAAGTCGACCCTGCTGCGGGTGGTGGCCGGGCTGCAACGGCCCGACTCCGGCCGGGTGATCATCGGCGGCGACGACGTCACCGACGTGCCGACCCACCGTCGCCGCGTGGCGCTGATGTTCCAGGACGGGCAGCTCTTCCCGCACCAGGACGTCGCCGGCAACGTCGCGTACGCCCTTCGGCGCCAAGGCCTTTCGCGCGCCGAGGCCGCCGGCCGGGTGGGGGAGCTGCTGGAGCTGGTCGGGCTGCCGGGGATGGAGCGGCGCCGCCCCGGCACGCTGTCCGGCGGCCAGCAGCAGCGGGTCGCGCTGGCCCGGGCGCTCGCGGCGAGGCCGCGGCTGCTGCTGCTCGACGAGCCGCTGTCGGCGCTCGATCGCGCGCTGCGCGACCGGCTCGGCGCCGACCTGCGGCAGATCCTCACCACCTCGGGCACGACCGCGATGCTCGTGACGCACGACCACGACGAGGCCTTCACCCTGGCCGACCGGATGGCGGTGATGAGCGACGGCCGGATCGTCCAGGAGGGCCCGACGGCGGACGTCTGGCGCGCACCGGCCGACGAGCAGATCGCCGAGTTCCTCGGGTTCTCGACGGTGCTCGAGGGCGAGGCTGCGGCGAGGCTGGTCCCGGGCGTGGCCCGGCTGGCGCTGCGGCCGCAGGCGTTGCGCCGCGCCGACGACGGCGAGCACCGGGCCACCGTGCTGGGCGCCGCGCTGGGGGCAGACGTCGTGCGGCTGCGGGTCCGGCTGGCCGACGGGGTCGAGGCCGACGCCGTCGCCGAGCTCGGCGAGCCGCTGCCGGAGCCCGGCGAGAGCGTACGTCTGCGGCTGGTTCCGGCCGCCGCCGCACCGCTCCCCGGGTGACCCGGGCTACTGCGCCGCGTCGCGGAGCTTGCTGGCCAGCTGCGGACCCCAGGAGGCGGCGAACGTCTTGCTCACGTGAGCCCGGTTGAAGTAGACGGGGACGTTGCCGATGACGGCGGGGCACTGCCCGTCGGTGCAGAAGTCGTCCTGCACGGGGACGAACGTGACGCCCTGCTGACCCTCGGACGCTGCGCGCAGCGACTGGTACTCGGGATAGGCCGTGCGGGTGCTCCAGGTGCAGCTGCGGGGGTCTTCGAGCCCGGCCTGCGCGAGGCACTCGGCAGGCTTGTTCTCGAGCTGGGGGACGTCCTGCAGCACGATGACCTGCTTGCCCTCCCGCGTGAACCGCGACCAGGCGTCGCGCAGGCCCTGCTCGACCTGCTGTCGTTCCTCGTGGGTCGAGCCGAACTTGTCGGACTCGTTGCGGGTCACCACGACGACGTCGATGTCGGGGTCGGAGGCGACCTGGTCGACCACCGTGGTGCGCCAGGTGCGGCATTCGCTCGGGTCGCGGCCGAGGGGCAGGTTGCTCGTCGAGACGTAGCAGCCCTCCTTGCCGGCCACGTCGAACTTCCAGCCGAGCGACTTGGCAGCGCGTGCGTACGCCGGGATCAAGGAGTTGTTGTGCGAGTCGCCGATCGCGATCGCCCGCTTGGCCGGCCGCGCGGGGTCGTTGAGGGTGCACCGGCGCACGGCGACCTCACCCGCACGGGCCCAGCACTCGTCACGGTTGCCGTCGTCGTCGGGCAGCAGCGCCAGGCTCGGGGTGAGGCGACCGGAGCTGGGGCAGTCGGTCCGGCCGAGCGCGGGGGCGCCGAGGCAGGGATCGGAGCCGGTCATCGCCTGCTGGACCTGGTCGGCCGACTGCCGCTCGCGCATCTGCAGGACGCCGAAGCTGCCCATGGAGACGACGAGCACCCCGGCGATCCCGGCGGCGACCGCTGCACCGCTGCGGGTGCGCCACCGGGCGAAGCCGCGCGCGCGGAAGGGCGTCTCCACGAACCGCATGCTCAGCCAGCCGACGGCGATCGACAGCACGAGGATGCCGAGGCGGGGCAGGAAGCCGAGCTCGCGCCCGAGCGCGTAGGGCGCGATGACGAACAGCGGCCAGTGCCACAGGTAGATGGAGTACGACGCGTCGCCGATCAGCTGGACCGGCCGGGTGTTCGTGACGGTGTCGAAGACTCGGTCGTGGCGCAGGGTGATCAGCGCGAGCACGGCGCCCACGGTGGGGAGCAGCGCCGCGTAACCGGGGAAGGCGGTCTGTCCGCTGAACGTCATGGCCGAGACGACGATCGCGCCGATGCCGACCCAGGCGACGGCCGGGCTGATGCGCGCGAGGTGGCGAGGGCGTACGAACGAGGCCAGGGCCCCGATGCCGAACTCCCACGCGCGGGTGGTGGTGACGAAGTAGGCCGCGGCGGAGTTGGTGGCGGTGAGCTGGATCGACCACCACAGCGAGGCGCCGGTGATCGCGACGAGCGCGGCGAAGAAGGCCGTGCGCCAGCGCGTCTTCGCGAGGGCGAGCACGGCCACGAACACGACCGGCAGGACGAGGTAGAACTGCTCCTCGATCGACAGCGACCAGAAGTGCTGGAAGGCGGTCGGGCTGTCGCTGGAGGCGAGGTAGTCGGTCGAGCTCGCCGACAGCACCCAGTTCTGCACGTAGAACCCGGAGGCGAGGGCCTGCTGGGCGTGGCGGCGCCACTGGTCCTCGCCGACGAACGCGAGCACGCCGGCCATCGTGACCACGATGACGAGCAGCGACGCGGGGAGCAGCCGGAAAGCGCGGCGGGTCCAGAACTGCAGGAGCGAGACGCCACCCTTGCGCTCGGCGTCGCGCAGCAGGTGCCCGGTGATGAGGAACCCGGAGATGACGAAGAAGACGTCGACGCCGACGAATCCGCCGGTCAGCTCACCCGGCCACAGGTGGTAGACCACGACCAGCATGACGGCCAGCGCACGCAGCGCCTGGATGTCGGTGCGCATCCCTGAAGCACCCGCCCGCTTGTCGGGAGGATTGCGGTCGAGGCGCTGGAGGGTGGGTGTGGACACCCGGAGAGGGTAGATGCCCAAGTTGGGCGGGCCGGGGAGGGTGGCTCCCGCGCCGCCCAAGCTGGCCGAGCAGGCCGCGAGGGACGAGCGGCCGTATCGAGGCCCGGTCACCCAAGGTGGTCGAGTAGGCCGCGAGGGGCGAGCGGGCCGTATCGAGACCCGCTGCCCGTGAGTGTGCGCAAGTGGCCCCTTCCAGCGCCGCCGCGTGGGCGTGTTGCGCACACTCACGGCCGGTTCGGCCGTCGGCGCGGTAGGAATGGGTGCAGCTTCGAGTGATCGCCGCCTCACCTACCCCTCCCTGCTCTCCACCGCCTTCAAGAAGATCCCCACCATGTCGTCGGGGTTCTCGGCGACCTGAGCCGAGCCACCGGTGGCCTGGGCGATCTTGCGCATCGCGTCGAGGTTGGTGCTCGGACCCACGCCGACGAGCACGACGGACACCGGCTTGCCGTTGCCCTGCAGCCGGCGCAGCTCGCCGAGCAGCCCGTCCAGCGAGATGCCGCCGGTGGTGTCCTCGTTGGCGCCGTCGGTGACCACGACCACCGAGTTCTCCCGGCCGGGGTTGTAGTTGCGCTGCGCCTCGCGATAGGCCGCGAGCACGGTGTCGTACAGGCCCGTGTCCCCGCGCACCTCGCTCGGCATCGTGTCCAGCGCGGCGCCCAGCATCGAGGCCTGGCTGCTGCCGCCGATGGTGGAGTCGAGCCGCCGCATCGGCAGCACCTCGCGATAGTCACGCTTGCCCTGCTGCGCGGTGGAGAACACCCACAGCCCCATCTCGGTCGACTGCGGCAGCGTCTGCAGACCCACCGCGCCGGCCTTGCGCGCGAGGTTGATCCGGCTGTCGCCCTTGGGCGCCTTGCGCAGCATCGACCCGCTCACGTCGAGCACGACCAGCATCCGGCTCTCCCGGGCCGCCTTGTTCCACGCCGTGAGCAGCGCCGACAGGTCCTGCGCCGACGGATCGGGAGTGCTCGACGGCAGGCTCACCGGCGCACCCTGCACGGTCGGCGTCGTCTCACCCTGCACCCGAAAACCGCTGTTGCGCATGATGGTTCGCGCGAGCGGGCTCGTCACCAGCTTCGTGAACCGCTCGTACGCCGCGTCGTCGCCACCCGGGCTCCCAGGGATGCGCAGCACCGGGTAGCGCAGCTGCGCCACCCCCTCCTTCGGCACCACGACCGACAGCTTCGACCCCGTGTGCTCGGTGTTGTACGCCGCCACCGCCTGCTCGCTCGTCGGGAACGCCCGCGCCTTCTTCGGGTCGTCCGCATCGGTGAGCATCGTGCTGCTCGCGTTGTCGGAGTGACTCATCTTGACCACGAGGCCGGTGAGCTGCTGGCGCCCGGCCGCGCTCCCGCCGTACGACTCCGCCACCCCCTTCAACGACATCAGGGCAGGCGTGTCGTCGGCCGGGTTGTCCATGCCGAACCGGCCGCCGGTGCGTTCCAGGATCGTCTTCCACGGCTGGGTGCCGGAGACGTTCGCCCCGCGCAGCGACTGCGGCACGGCGACCACGGTCGGGCTGGTCGCGATCGTCGGCCCTTGCTGCAGCCCCGACAGACCCGACTCGCGCGCCCACAGCGGACTGTCGGGCACCCACACCGCCGGCCGCAGCGGGTCGTTGCCGTGCACGGCGTTGGCCACGGCGAGCGGGGTGGCGGTGTCGACGACGAACCGTACGCAGTCGGTCGAGTTGCCCTGACTGACCAGCGCCCCGAGGGGCACCCGCATCTCGTTGGTGGTCGCGATGCGCAGCGGGCTCTCCGGGCAGTCCTCGGACTGCTCGCCCGCGACCGGCTGCTCGTCGCCGTCGGCCGCGCGCCACGCCCAGACCCCGCCGCCGACCAGCGCGGTGACCAGCGCCAGCGCCACCGCCCACGACAGGAAGCGGCCCTGCCCGGGCAGCGCGTGGCGGCCGCGGCGCGGCTCGGGAGCTGAGTGTCGACCCACGAGCCGGGATGCTAGGCGAGATCGCAGAACGGCGTTCTCGAACGCGGAAGGCTTGGCGAAGTGCGAGACGGCGTCGTCTTCGGGTAGGTCTCGATACGCCGGCTCGTTCCTCGCCGGCTACTCGACCAGCTTGGGGGCTACTCGACCAGCGTGAGTGGTCTCGATACGCCGGCTCGTTCCTCGCCGGCTACTCGACCAGCGTGGGGGACTACTCGACCAGCTTGGGGGTGCCCATGGGGGACCAGCGGTTCTCGCCGATCAGCACCTCGCGGGCCAGGTCGGGGCGGTCGGTGATGATCGACGGCACCCCCTGACGCACCAGGCGCCGCTGCAGGTCGGGCCGGTCGATCGTCCAGGCGCGCAGCACCAGCCCGAGGTCGGCGCACTGCTCCACCAGCCGCACCGCGACCCGCTCGTCGGCGAGCCAGCGCACGCCGTTCAGCCGCCACGGCACGTGCGCGGCGTACGCCCGCCCCGCCAGCCGCCGCGGGCGCACCCCGCGACGGGCCGACCACATGAGTGTCGACAGGCCCCGCCAGCCCAGCGCCGGACGTACGCCCGGGCAGCGCTCGACCACCGCGGACAGCCAGTGGTCCCAGCCCCCGGCCACCCACACCCGGTCGGCGCTGCGCGTCGCCTGGATCGCCGCGACGAGCGGCCCGACCACCCGGGCCTCCTTGACGTCGACGAGCAGCTCGACGTCGTCATGCGCCCTCAGCAGCTCGTCCATGCGCAGCACCTGACCGCCGAGGTCGGCGAAGCTGCGGTCGCGCACCGCCCCGCGCAGCGTGGTCGTGCGGTCGAGGGTCGCGTCGTGATGCGCGACGGCGACGCCGTCGGCGGTCGCGCGCGCGTCGGTCTCCAGGACCCGCACCCCGAGGGCGTGCGAGGTCGCGAAGGTCGCCAGCTGGTTCTCCGGGCCGAGCCCTGCGCCGCCGCGATGCGCGACGACGCTGACGTCACCCGGTCGTGCGGTCCCGAGTTCCACACCTGCCACGGTGAGGGCCGCGAACGCCCTGCGCCCCGCATCGCCGTGAACGCTCCATGGCGCGTGCATGACTTTTGCCTCGCTGCGCCCCAAGCCCCCGCGGGCGCGGGCATATTGGCTCCTGCGGGTCCGCGCCGTCTGCTTCCGCACGCCCGGCACCCCCTGGGACCCGCAGCTGACGAAGGAGACAGCCCCATGAGGCGAGCGATGCCTGGTCGGATCGCCGCGGTCGGAGGAGTCCTGGCGCTCGCCATGGCGACCACCACCCCCGCGCAGGCCGCGACCAACGTGGGCGGTGGGTCGATCGACCCGTCGCTGACGAAACTGACCCTGCTCAACATCAACGACTACCACGGTCACTTCACCAAGGACTTCGCCTGCACCGTCACCACGGCGCAGCGGGAGAACCCCGGGGCGACGTTCGTCGCGGCCGGCGACAACATCGGCGGCACGCCGTTCGAGTCGGCCTCGCAGAACGACGAACCGGCGATCGACTTCCTGAACTCCCTTGACCTGCAAGCGTCTTCGGTGGGCAACCACGAGTTCGACAAGGGCTTCTCCGACCTCACCGGCCGCGTCGCGGACCGGGCGAGCTGGACGTACCTCGGCGCGAACGTCTATCGCAAGGGCACGCAGACGCCCGCGCTCCCGGAGTACACGATCGTCGAGCAGAACGGCGTGAAGATCGGCGTCGTCGGCGCGGTCACCAAGGACGTCCCGTCGCTCGTCGCGGCCGACGGCATCAGCGGCCTCGACTTCGGCGACCCGTCCACCGCGGTCAACCGGGTGGCCGACCAGCTGACCGACGGCAACGCCGGCAACGGCGAGGCCGACGTCGTCGTCGCGGCCTACCACGAAGGCTCCCCGGTCGGCGGCGAGGGCGCGACCCTGCAGGAGGGCGTCGCCGGCAGCGACGAGTTCGGCAAGATCGTCAACAACACCTCGCCGAAGGTCGCCGCGATCATCACCGGCCACACCCACATGGACTACACCTGGGACGGCCCGGTGCCCGGCGACGGCACCCGCCCGGTGATCCAGACCGGCTACTACGCGAACAACCTCGGCGAGCTGACGCTCGGCTACGACCCGGAGACCAAGAAGGTCACGCAGTACCAGATGGGGCTGCGCCCGGTGACCGAGCCGACCGCCGCGTGCGAGGCCGACCCGCGCTACCGCGCGAGCGCGCAGATCGTCGACTCCGCCAACAAGAAGGCCGCCGAGATCGGGGCGCGCCAGATCGGCGAGCAGACCGGCGACATCACCACCGCGTTCAGCCCCGACGGGCAGCGCGACGACCGCATGCGCGAGTCGACGCTGAGCAACATGATCGCCCAGAGCTACCTCGAGTCGATCAACAAGCCGGGCCGTCCCGGCGGCGTCGACATCGGCGTCATGAACCCCGGCGGGGTGCGCTCGGACCTGATCAACGACGACGGCAAGATCACGTACGCCGACGCCGCCTCGATCATGCCGTTCAACAACACCGTGGTCACCAAGGAGCTCACCGGGGCCCAGTTCCTGAAGGTGCTCGAGCAGCAGTGGCAGCCGGCCGGCTCGTCGCGGCCGTTCCTGAAGCTGGGGCTGTCCGAGAACGTCACCTACACCTACGACCCGACGGCCGCGGAGGGCTCGCGGGTGACCACGGTGATGGTCGACGGCGAGGAGCTCGACCCGGCGAAGACGTACACCGTCGCGTCGAACTCGTTCCTGCTCGGCGGCGGCGACAACTTCACCGCGTTCGGCGAGGGCACCAACACCCGCGACTCCGGCCTGATCGACCAGTCGCTGTTCGTGGAGTGGATCCGCGAGAACAGCCCGCTGTCGCCGTCGTTCAAGAAGGGCGCGGTCGCGGTGCAGGACCAGCCGACGCAGGTCGCGGCCGGCGAGGAGGTCAGCTTCACCGTCTCCGGCACCGACCTGACCAGCGTGGGGTCGCCGACCAACACCACGCTCACCGCGAAGCTGGGCGACGCGTCGCTCGGCGAGTTCCCGATCACCGCGGGCAAGAGCACCGCACCGCCGTACCCCACGCGCGACGGCTCGGCCGACGTCACGGTCACGATCCCGGCCGGCACGCCGTCGGGTCCCGCGATGCTCACGCTCACCGCGGCGCCGTCGGGCACCACGGTGCAGATCCCGGTCGAGGTGACCGGTGGCGGCGCCGAGCCGACGCCCACCGACCCGGGTGAGCCGACCGATCCTGGTCAGCCTGGCGAGCCGACGGTGACCGGCCCGCCGGTCGAGACCGGGCGCACGGGCGCCGCGGGCCTCGGCAACGCCGGCACCGCCGGCGCCGGCGCGGCCCTGGTGTCGCTGCTGGGTGGCGCCTACCTGGTGCTGCGCCGCCGGATCACCGAGTAACCGCACCCACGCCGGACGAGCAACAAGCCGGTCGAGTAGCTCCGCGCTGCTCGACCGGCTTGTGTGCTACGGCAGGCGCAGCGTGAGGCTCTGGGCGGCAGTGCCGACGGGGCCGTGCACGTCGTTCAGCACCGTCGAGGTCAGACCGACGCCGTCCGGGCCGAACGACACCGACGTGTCCAGCCCCACCCACTCCGGGTCGGGGCGGCGCAGCAGGTGGATAGACAGCTCGACGTTCGGATAACCCATCGTCTTCGGGTGCCGCCGCGTCGCGACGCCGTTGGCCAGGTCGACCAGCGACACGAACCGCGCGAGGTCGCCCACCTCGACGCCCTCGACCAGGTCGACCGGCGTGCGGGTCCACACCTGCCGGCGGCCGTCGCGCCCGCCCGGCGCGGCCAGCCACTCCAGCGACGCCAGGAACTCGCCCTGCCACTGCGCCGCGCCGTCGAACGGCTCGCAGTCCTGCGGCTTGGGCATGGCCGGCAGCTCGATGCCCTCGACCGAGGTGGTGTCGGAGGTCAGCAGCCGCCAGGCGCGCGTCAGCAGCACCGGGCGCGGGCCGATCGTGCCGACCGCCTCGACCAGCTCGATGGTCCGGCCGGGGCGAGCGGTGCGCACCTCGAAGCTGATCTCCTCGCGCGCGATCTGACCGAGGATCTCGAAGCTGAACCGGCAGGCCAGCAGGTCCGCGCGCGGCTCGTGCTGCTCGATCTCGTGCGCCGCCAGCCCCGCCAGCACCGACACGTGCTGCTCGTCCTCCCGCCACGCCCCCTGCGTCAGCGACGTCGGGCGATAGGTGTGGTCCGCGACCGGGACGAAGTACGAGGGCGCTGCGTCCGTTGAGCGCGTCTCCTCCTCCGGGCGTGCTCGCGGGCTCGCTCGCCCGGCATCGTCGACGCACATGTCACGAGGGTACGAGGGCGTACATCTGGACAGGAACAACGGGCGGCCGCCCGCGCCGAGCCGCGGAGTCGCGCGGGCCCCGAATCCTTTGTCCTGTCCATCTGCACGCGGCGGCGGCCCCGCTAGCCTGGGCGGGGTCCTGCCGCCGCCCGGCGCGCCCGTCGCACCCAAGGAGCCCCCGTGATCAAGGTCAGCGTCCTCTACCCGCGCACCGAGGGAGCCCGGTTCGACCACGAGTACTACCGCTCCCGGCACGTGCCGATGGTGGCCGAGCTGGTGGGCTCCGCTGTCACCGCGTGGGGCGTCGAGCGCGGCCTCAACGGCGGTGCGCCGAACGCCCCCGCGGTCTATGAGGCGGCGTGCTGGTTCGAGGTCGAGACCGAGGAGGCCTGGGCGGCGGGCTTCGGTCCCAACGCCGACCAGATCCTCGGCGACATCGCCAACTACACCGACATCACGCCGGTGATGCAGGTCAGCGAGGTCACCGCGACCGGCTGAGCGTCAGCTCTCGGCCGGCGTGTAGCCGATGACCGCCTTGGTCTCCAGGAAGTCGTCGAACGCGGTGTCGCCCCACTCGCGGCCGTTGCCGCTCTGCTTGTAGCCCCCGAACGGCGCGCTCAGGTCGACCTGGGCGCTGTTCAGGTTGACCTGCCCGGCGCGCAGGCGCGACGCGACCGAGCGCACCTGCTCGGTGTCGGAACCGGAGACGTACGCCGCCAGCCCGTAGTCGGTGTCGTTGCCGATGCGCACGGCGTCGTCGACGTCGTCGTACGGCAGGATCGACAGCACCGGCCCGAAGATCTCCTCGCGCGCGATGGTCATGTCGTTGCTCACGTCGGCGAAAACCGTTGGCTTCACGTAATATCCGGCGTCCAACCCGTCGGGGCGGCCGGTGCCGCCGGACACCAGCGTGGCGCCCTCGTCGATGCCCTTCTGGATCAGGTCCTGGATCTTGTTCCACTGCGCCTCGGACACGACCGGCCCCATGCGCGCCTCGCTGTCGGGCGCGCCGACCGTGGTCTTCTCGGCCGCGGCCTGGGCGATCTTCTTGGCCTCCTCCATGCGCGCGGCCGGCACGAGCATGCGGGTGGGCGCGTTGCACGACTGCCCGCTGTTGTGCATGACGCTGGCGACGCCGATCTTCACGCCCTTCTCGAAGGCGTCGTCGTCGAGGATGATGTTCGGGCTCTTGCCGCCGAGCTCCTGGTGCACGCGCTTGACGGTCGGCGCGGCGGTCTTGGCGACCTCGACGCCCGCGCGGGTCGAGCCGGTGATCGAGATCATGTCGACCTGCGGGTGCGCGGCGAGCGCGGCCCCGACGGTCGGCCCGTCGCCGTTCACCAGGTTGAAGACGCCCGCGGGAACGCCTGCGGCGTCGAGGATCTCGGCGAAGATGTACGCCGAGAACGGCGCCACCTCCGACGGCTTCAGCACCATCGTGCACCCGGTCGCCAGGGCCGGCGCGACCTTGGCGGAGAGCTGGTTGAGCGGCCAGTTCCACGGGGTGATGAACGCGCAGACGCCGATCGGCTCGCGCACGATGCGGGTGGTGCCGCGGTCCTCGCTGAAGGCGTAGGAGTCCAGCGCCTTCATCGCGGTCACGAGGTGGCCGAGGCCCATCCCGACCTGCGCGGTCTCGGACAGCTTGGTGGGCGCGCCCATCTCCTCGGTCACGGCGGCGGCGAGGTCGCCACTGCGCTTCTTGTACTCCGCGACGATCGCGGACAGCAGCTCCCGGCGCTCCTTCGGCTCGGTCCGGCCGTACGTCTCGAACGCCGTGCGCGCCGCCTCGACCGCCCGGTCGACGTCGGCCGCCGTGCCCAGCGTGATCCGGCCGGCGACCTGCTCGGTCGCGGGGTTGATCACGTCGAGGGGCGTCCCGTCGGTGGGCTGCACCCACTCGCCACCGATGTAGAACTTGCCGTAGTCGCGCATGGTGTCGCCGCCTCCTGGCTCACGGATCGGGCGCCGACCTCGTCGTCGGCGTCACCCCGAGCATAGGTACGCCCGGCGCCCCTGCGTCAGTCGGTCCAGGAGGGTCTGCGCTTCGAGGAAGGCGCTCATGCCCTCCTTGGCGCCGTCGGTCTGCGAGGCGGCGGCCATCGCCTCGGCGGCGACGGCGTACGCGTCGGACTCGGGCCGGTCGAGCTGGGCGTAGAGCACGCGCTTGCCCCATGCCTTCGAGGCGGCGCTGCCGTGGGTCGCGCGGGCGAGCAGGTCGTCGACCGCCGCGTCGAGCTCGCCCTCGGGGACGACCTGGTTGACCAGGCCCCAGTCGAGCGCGGTCTTCGCGTCGACGACGTCGCCGGTGAGGGCCATCTCCATCAGCCGCTTGCGCCCGATCGCCCGCGCGACCGGCACGGCCGGGGTGTGGCAGAACCAGCCGCCCTTGCCGCCGGGCAGCGCGAAGCCCGCTGTGTCGGCGGCGACGGCGAGGTCGGCGGAGGCCACGAGCTGGCAGCCGGCCGCGGTCGCGAGCGCGTGCACGCGCGCCACCACGACCTGCGGCATCGTGTGCATCCGCTCCATCACCGACTGGCACAGCGCCAGCAGCTCGCGCACCCCGACCATGTCGCGCGCGGCCACGTCGGCGAAGTCGTGCCCCGCGGAGAAGACCGGCCCCTCGGCCTGCAGCACGACGCCGGTCGCGTCGCTCGCGGCCACCTCGTCGAGCGCGGCGAGCAGCCGGCGCAGCGTGTCCTCCGACAGCGAGTTGCGCCTCTTGGGGTTGGTGAGGGTGACGCGGGCGACGGCGCCCTCCCGCGTGACGGTGACGGGACTCTCGGCCATGCGACCAACGTACGCCCGCCGTCGGCCGCCCGTCAGACGCCGACGCCGACCGCGGTGCCGATGGCGTACGTCAGTGCCATGGCGAGCGCGCCGCCCACCATGTTGCGTCGCACCGCGGGGAGGCTGGGGGCCTGGCCGAGGCGGGCGCTGATCCGGCCGGTGAGGGCCAGCGCGACGAGGACCGCGACGAACGTCACCGGCACCCGCCAGGTCGGCCCCGGCAGCAGGATCGCGATCATCGGCAGCAGCGCACCGACGAGAAACGACACGAACGACGCGCCCGCGGCGTGCCACGGGTTGGCCAGCTCGTCGGGGTCGATGCCGAGCTCGATGTCGGCGTGCGCGCGCAGGGCGTCCTTGGCGGTCAGCTGCTCGGCCACCTCGCGGGCGAGCGCGGGCTCGATGCCCTTGTCGACGTAGAGCGCGGTGAGCTCGTCGAGCTCCTCAGCGGGCATCTCGCGCAGCTCGCGGCGCTCCAGGGCGAGCATCGCCTTCTCGCTGTCGCGCTGGGTGCTGACCGAGACGTACTCGCCGACCGCCATGCTCATCGCGCCCGCCACGACGCCCGCGACCCCGGCGATCAGGATGGCCGAGCGGTCGGTGGTGGCACCCGCGACCCCGACCACGATGCCGGCGATCGACACGATGCCGTCGTTGGCGCCGAGCACGCCCGCGCGCAGCCAGTTGAGCCGGGTCGCGAACGCCGCGTCGTGCGGCTCGTGCGGGTGCTGGGCCTGCGGCGGACGGCCCTCCGACCCGCTCATGCCGCACCCCCGACCAGCTCGGCGAAGCGGCCAAGGTCGACGTTCCCGCCGGAGACGATGACGCCGACGCGTCGGCCGGCAAGCTCGTCGCGGTGCTCGGTGAGCCCGGCGAGCCCGAGGGCCGCGGTCGGCTCGGCGACGATCTTCAGCGTGCTCGCGAGGGTGCGCATCGAGGCCACGAGCTGGTCGTCGGTCGCCGTCCAGACCGCGGTCAGCAGCTGGCGCGCGAGGGCGAACGTCACCTCGCCGAGCGCCTGCGTCTGTGCCCCGTCGGCGATGGTGCGCGGGGTGTCGATGCGCACGATCTCGCCGGACTCGAGGGAGCGCCGGGCGTCGTCGCCGGCGGCGGGCTCGACGCCGAAGATCTGCGCGTCGGGCGCCAGAAGCCTTGCGGCCAGCGCAGATCCGGTCACCAACCCGCCGCCACCCATCGGCGCGACGAGCGCGTCGAGCGGTCCGACGTCCTGCAGCAGCTCGAGCGCGGCGGTGCCCTGGCCGGCGACGATGTCGGGGTGGTCGAACGGCGGCACGACGACCGCGCCACGCTCCGCGGCGATCGCCCGGCCGATCTCCTCGCGCGACTCGGTGTGCCGGTCGTACTGCACCACCTCGGCGCCGTAGCCCAGCGTCGCCTCGTGCTTGATCCGTGGCGCGTCGGTGGGCATGACGATGGTGGCCGGCATGTCGAGCAGCCGCGCGGCGAGGGCGACGGCCTGGGCGTGGTTGCCGGAGGAGTAGGCGACGACCCCGGCCCTGCGCTGCTCCGACGTCAGCTGCACCAGCGTGTTGTAGGCGCCGCGGAACTTGAACGCCCCCATCCGCTGGAAGCTCTCGCACTTGAGGAAGACCTGCAGGCCGAGCGCCTCGTCGAGCCGGGTCGAGGTGAGCACGGGCGTGCGGTGCGCGACGCCGTCGAGGCGCTCGGCAGCGGCGAGGACGTCGTCAGGGATCGGCAGGCGCATGAGGCCAGCGTGCCCGCTCGGGCCGGGCCGCCGCGCGCCGGGCCGCGGACCGGCGCCGAGACCGGCTCCCCGGCCGCGAACGGTCGGTATCTGATCGGTTGGCCCGGGAGGACGCATCGGGACGGCTTTACTCTGGGGCGCCTCGTGCGCCAGTCGCGGGTGGGGCGTCCCGTGGGCCAGGCCGGGGGTGGCGCACCACGTGCCCCAGAGTAAGGCCGGCTCCGAGGTCCCCCCGGGCGTCGCCGGCGGCCCGGGCGTGGCCGGCGGCCCGGCTCAGTGCCGCCGGCCACTCCGAGACCGCCGGCGGCGGGGGCTGATCTGCCTGGGCGGTATCGGGGTAGGCCAGCACCTCGGTGGCCTTCGCGGCGAGCCACACCGAGTCGCCGACCTGCAGGCCCAGCTCGGCCACCGCGTCCGGCGTGAGGTCGACGACGGCGGGTGGCTCGCCGCTGGTCGCCAGCCGTACGCGGTCGCCCAGCTGCTCCAGTCCCTCGACCCGCGCCGGCCAGGAGTTGCGCGGGCTGCCCGAGGGGCGCTCGCGGTGCACGCCGATGGCCGCGGGTCGCAGCGTGACGAGCACGTGCTCCCCGTGCAGCGGCTCGTCCTCGGTGGTCGCGACCAGGCGGCCGCCGCCCTCCAGCGCGACCGAACCGGTGTGCGAGTCGTGCTGGCCCGCATAGAGATTCAGGCCGACCAGCCGAGCGACGTACGCCGTCCGCGGCCGCCGCGCGACCTCCACCGGGGAGCCGTCCTGGACCACGCGGCCCTGCTCGATGACCAGCAACCGATCGGCCATCACCATGGCGTCGACCGGGTCGTGGGTCACCATGAGCACTGCGCCGGGGAACTCCGCGAGGTGCTGGCGCAGCGACGAGCGGATCTCGGTGCGCGACCGCGGGTCGAGCGCGGCCAGCGGCTCGTCGAGCAGCAGCAGCTGTGGCTCCGACGCGAGCGCCCGCGCGATCGCGACCCGTTGCGACTGCCCACCGGACAGCTGCCGCGGCTTGCGGTCGGCGAGCTCCTCCAGCGCCAGCCGCCGCACCCACGGGGCGGCCCGCTCGCGCGCCTGCGCCTTGCTCGCGCCGCGCGCCCGCCAGGAGAACCCGACGTTGTCGGTCACGCTGAGGTGGGGGAACAGGCGATAGCTCTGGAAGACCAGGCCCACCTCGCGGCGCTCGGGCGGCACGAGCACGTCGGCCTCGGCGTCGTCGAGCAGCGTGCCGCCGAGCCGGACCTGCCCGGAGCGCAACGGGTTCAGCCCCGCGAGCGTGCGCAGCAGGGTCGACTTGCCGGCGCCGTTGGGGCCGAGCACCGCGACCACCTCGCCGGCCCGCAGCGTCAGATCGATCTCGAGCCGGAAGCTCCCGGCACCGGCCACCCCGCGCAGGCTGCCGACCTCGCTCACGCGTCGCTCCCGTGCGGCCACCAGCGCTCGCGCAGCCCGACGAGCACCAGCAGGCAGACCGTCAGCAGCACCAGCGACAGCGCCACCGCCGCGTCGGGGTCGGTCTGCAGCGCGAGGTAGGCCGCGAGTGGCATGGTCTGCGTCGTCCCCGGGAAGCTGCCGGCGAAGGTGATCGTCGCGCCGAACTCGCCCAGCGCCCGCGCCCAGCACAGCACCGCCCCGGCGACCAGCGCGGGCAGCACGTGCGGCAGCGTGACCAGCCGGAACGCTCGCGCACGCGAGGCGCCCAGCGTCGCGGCGGCCTCCTCCAGGTCCTCACCAGCCGCCCGCAGCGCCCCCTCGACGCTCACCACGAGGAACGGCATCGCCACGAACGTCTCGGCCACGATCACCCCGGTCGTCGTGAACGGCAGGCTCACCCCGAACCACTGGTCCAGCCACCGCCCGACCACGCCCTCGCGCCCGAACGCCAGCAGCAGCGCGATGCCGCCCACGACCGGCGGCAGCACCAGCGGCACCGTCACCAGCGCGCGCAGCAGCGGGATGCCCCGGGCCTGCGAACGCGCCAGCACCCACGCCAGCGGCACCCCCAGCACCAGCGAGATGGCGGTCGCCGCGGTCGCGCACAGCAGCGACAGACGCAGCGCCGTGCGCACCTCGGGCTGGGCCAGCAGCCGCGGCAGGTCGGTCCACGGCGCCCGCAGCAGCATCGCGAGCAGCGGGAGCAGGAGCAGCAGGGTGGCCAGCAGCGCCGGCACCCCCAGGGGCCAGGGCGCTCTCGACCGCGCCCGGCGAGGGCGTACGTCGGGGAGGCTCACGGCATCAGGATGGCGCAGCGAATCCCGCGCCGGTGAGCACCTGGCGCCCGGTCTGGGACAGGACCAGATCGACGAACGCCTTGGCGGTGGCGGGGTTCTTGCTGCCGGTGAGCGGCGCGATGGGGTAGTCGGTCGAGGCGTTGTCGTCGGCGGGGATCGCGACCTGGGCGACCTTGGTGCCCGCGGCCTTGGCGTCGGTGACGTAGACCAGGCCCGCGTCGACCTCGCCGAGCGTGACCTTCGACAGCACGGCCTTGACGTCGACCTCCTGGGTGACCGGCTTGACCGTGACCCCGGCCTTGCGGAACACCGTCGCGGCCACCACCCCGCACGGCACCTGAGCCTGGCAGACCGCGGTCTTGACCGACGGCTTCGTCAGGTCGCTCAGCCCGCGCACCTTCGCGGGGTTGCTCGCCGGGGTGACGATCGTGAGCTGGTTGCGGGCGAAGGTCGTGGGCGAGGCGGCGTCGCCCGCCTGCGTCACCTGGTCCATGTTCTTGCGGCTCGCCGAGGCGAACACGTCGGCCGGCGCGCCCTGGGTGATCTGCCCCGCCAGACCGCTGCTCGGACCGAAGCTCAGCACCACCTTGGTGCCCGGGTGCTGCTGCTCGAAGGTGCGGGCCAGCGAGGTGAATGACTCCTTGAGCGACGCCGCCGCCATCACCGTGATCGTGCCGGTCACCCGCCCGCTCGACGCGGCCCCCGACCCGGCACCCGGCGCGGCGGAGCCGGCGTTCTCGCCGGCGCCCTCCCCGGTGCCGTTGCCGCAGCCGGCCACGGTGATCAGGGCGGCAACCGCGGCCGGGGCCGCTCTCCTCGACGCGATCCTCGACGTGCTGCTCATGCCCCGGCCTCCTCGGTCTCGACGACGACGTTGGTCGACTTCACCGTCGCGATCGCGAGCGCGCCGGGCTCCAGCCCCAGCTCGTCGGCCGCCTCACGGCTCATCAGCGACACGACGCGGAACGGGCCGCACTGCAGCTCCACCTGCGCCATCACCGTGTCGCGCACGACGCGCGTGACCAGACCCGGCATCCGGTTGCGGGCCGATGACGGCGTGGGCCGCGCGGGGGAGTCGGCGCCGGCGGCGAGCCCTTGGGCGAACGCCGCCAGCGCAGTCCCGTCGATCACCCGCCGACCGGCGGAGTCGGTGGTCGACTCCAGTCGGCCGGCGTCGCACCACCGGCGCACGGTGTCGTCGCTGACCCCCAGCAGAGCCGCAGCCTGCTTGATCCTCACTTGCGTCACGAATGAGAACTCTATGCAACAGGTGCGGCGCTACGTGGCGACTCTCCCCGAAAATGAGACTACCGGAAGAGTCGGCGAAGGCGTACGGGATCGGCCGGTTCGGACTACCAACTCACCTCAGCGCAGCGGGTCGGGTCCTGCTCGACCTGCAGCGTCGCGTGCTCGACCTTGAAGTCGGTGCGCAGCAGGTTCTGCGCCTGCTCCAGCAGCGCGGTGGTCTGGCTGGGGTCGTCGGAGACCAGGTGCGCGGTGGCGACGTTCATGCCCGAGGTCAGGGTCCACAGGTGCAGGTCGTGCACCTCGCGCACGCCGGGGATCGCCGCGAGCTTGGTCTCGACCTCGACCGGGTCGATGCCGGCCGGGGCGTGCTGGCCGAGCACGGTGAGCACCTCGCGGGCCAGCATGATCGCGCGGACCGCGACGAAGATCGCGATGGCGAGGGCGATCACGGTGTCCCAGATGGCGTCGCCGGTGATCATGATGAGCACGCCGGCGACCATGACGCCGACCGAGCCGAGGGTGTCGGCCATGACCTCGAGGTAGGCGCCCTTGACGTTGATGCTCTCCGAGGCGCCGCTGCGCAGCAGCAGGAGCGCGACGATGTTGATGATGAGGCCGATGCCGCCGACGATGAACATCGGGCCGGTGGCGACCTCGGGCGAGCCGCCGATGCGGCTGATCGCCGAGACCGTCACGTAGGTCGCGACCGCCAGCATGATCAGCACGGTCAGGCCCGAGGCGAAGACCTCGGCGCGGTAGGAGCCGTAGGTGCGCCGGCCGGTGGTGTCCTTGCGGGTCGCGATGCGGGTGGCGGTGAGCGCGGCGCCGAGGGCGACCACGTCGGCGGCCATGTGACCGGCGTCGGACAGCAGCGCCAGCGACCCGGAGATCAGACCGGCGATCAGCTCGACGAGGAAGAACGAGGCGACCAGGCCGAACGCGACCGCGAGCCGCCAGCGGTGCCGGCCGCCCGCGTGACCGGCGGCGCCGCCGCCGTGGGAGTGTCCGGCGCCCATCAGCGCACCCCCGCCGTGGAGCAGGCCTGCGCCGCGTCGGAGGTCGACTCCAGCAGCTGCTCGGCCGCGGCGAAGAACGCGGTCACCAGCTCGGGCTGCGTCACGGAGTACGCCGACGCGCGCCCGACCGGCCGATAGGTCACCAGGCCGCACTCGCGCAGGCAGGCCAGGTGCTGCGAGACGGTCGACTGAGCCAACCCGAGGTGCTCGATCAGCTCGACGACCCGGTGCTCGCGGATCAGCAGGTGGCGCAGGATCGCGAGGCGTGCCGGGTCTCCCATGCTGCGGAACATCGCGGCTGCGGAGACGGCAGCGGCGCGCTCGTCGAGCGGCGCGACGGTCTCGAGCGGCTCGGTGGCCCGCTCGGTCGCGCTCGGCTGAATCATCGTCATGCGGCGATAATAGCGAGGGGGGCCGATGCCGTGTCGAGCCGCGGTCATCCTGCGTCCGGGGCCCGGGCGCGCCAGTACGCTCAGTGGTTTCTGAAATCACGGCGTCGATGGAGCCCACCGTGGAGATGCTGCACACCGCGATCGCGATCCTGGTGGCGATCCTGCTGATCATCCGCTTCAAGGTCGACCCGGTGATCTCGCTGATCATCTCGGCGCTCTACCTGGGGCTCGCGGCGGGCGTCGGCTTCGCCAAGACGCTCGAGGAGATCACCGGCGGGTTCGGCGAGATCATGGCCGAGGTCGGTCTGCTCATCGGGTTCGGCGTGCTCATCGGGTCGCTGCTGCAGGCGACCGGCACCTTCGCGGCGCTGGTCGAGGTCATCGCGCGGCGCGTCGGCGGCCGACTGCCCTACGCCATCAGCGCGGCGCTCGCGACGATCTTCCCCTCGATCTACGTCGACGTGCAGGTCGTGCTCTCCGCCCCGATGGCCCGGCAGTCCGCGCAGGTCGTCGACCGCAAGAACGGTCTGCCCTGGCTCGCCGGGGCGCTCGGCGTCGGCATCTTCGCCGGCTACGTCTTCGTCGTGCCCGGCCTCGCCGCGGTCGCGGTCGCCGGGCTGATCAAGGTGCCGCTCGGCACCTACCTGCTCTACGGCGCTCCGCTCGGGCTCGCGACCGCGCTGATCGTGACGTTCCTGTTCCGCCAGCTGCTGCGCATGGGCCTGTGGAACCCGGCGACCGACATCGACGTGAACGAGGTCGAGCACCCCGACCACCCCGAGCACGCGGCGTACGTCGCCCAGCACGAGGCCATGGCCGCGGGCTCGGCGACGGGGTCGGGTGCGGGCGGCGCGGGCGGTGCCACCGCGGCGGGTACGGCCGGTGCGGGCGGTGCCACCGCGGCGGGTGCGGCGGGTGCCGCCGGTGCCGGCGCTGCGGCAGGCGCGACGGACGTACCGGACGAGGACGACCTCGACAACGTGCCCGATAAGGCGCTGCGGCTGCCGCTGCTCGTGCGGCTGCTGCCGATCCTGGTGCCGCTGGTGCTCATCGCGTTCGGAGCGTTCGCCGACCTGCTCGGCTTCTCCAACCCGTTCATCGCGTTCGTCGGGGACGCGAACCTCGCGCTGTTCGTCGGGCTGCTGATCGCGTTCGTCACCGGGCGGCGCGTGCTCGGCACCAACCGCACCGAGGACGCGCTCGCGCGCGGTTTCCGCACCACCGGCGAGATCCTGCTGATCACCGGCATCGGCGGCTCGCTCGGCGCGGTCATCAAGGCGACCGGCCTGGACAAGACGCTGGCCGGGCTGTTCTCCGCCGACGCGGGCGCGCCCGTGCTGGTGAGCGTGGTGCTGGCGTGGCTCATCGCGGCGGTGCTGCACTTCGCGATCGGGTCGGTGTCGGTCGGGGCCATCACGGCCGGCGGCATCATCGCGCCCGTCGTCGCCTCGACCGGCGTGGCTCCGGTGGTCATCTGCCTGGCGATCGCCTCGGGTGCGATGTTCGCGCTGCACGTCAACAGCAACTTCTTCTGGATGTTCAAGTCGCTGCTGGGCCTCTCGACGCAGGGAGCGCTCAAGACGCTCACCGTCGCGACCAGCCTGGGGTCGCTGGTGTCGCTGCCGTTCGTGCTGCTGCTGGCGCTGGTGCTCTGAGGGCCGGCGTCGTGCGTCGCGCCCTCCTCAGGGCGCGGCCGGGCGGCCGTGCCCGCGCACGTCGTACCCACCCTCCGGCGGCACCATCTCGGCGCGCACGCCGAGCAGCCGGATCGGTCGCTCGTCGCCGAGCCCGCCCAGGAGTGCCAGGGCGGTGTCGGTGATGGTGGCGACGTCGTACGTCGGGTCGGGCAGCTTGCGCACGCGGGTCACGGTGAAGAACGGCGCGAACCGCACCTTGAGGTGCACGCGCTGGCACGGACGGCCCTCGCGGCGGATGTCGGCGACGCACTGGTCGGCGAGCTCCCTTATGGCAGAAGCGATCTCGGCCGGGTCGGTGAGGTTGTGCTGATAGGTCGTCTCGTGGCCGTGCGCCCGCGGAACCCACGGGGTGTCGTCCACGGTGGCCCTGCCCTCGCCCCGTCCGAGGCGGCCGATGTGCGGTCCGGTCGACGGGCCGAATTCCGCGACGAGCGGTTCGTCGGGGGCGGCGGCGAGCTCGGCGACCGTGCGGATCCCGAGCGTCGCCAGGCGTTCCGCGATGCGGTTGCCGATGCCCCACAGCGCCTTGGTCGGCTTCTCGCCCATCACCTCGAGCCAGTTGTCCCGGGTGAGCAGGTACGTCCCTCGCGGCTTCCCGAAGTCGGTCGCGTTCTTCGCGCGCACCGTGGTGTCGCCGATGCCGACGGAGCAGTGCAGGTCGGTCGCGGCGAGCACGGCCGCCTGGATCTCGCGCGCGGTCGCGACCGGGTCGGCGGTGGTCACGCCGACGAACGCCTCGTCCCAGCCGAGCAGCTCGACGACCGCGCCGGGGAAGGCCCGCAGGGTGGCCATGACCTGCTGCGACGCCGCCTCGTAGACCGGGAAGTCGACCGGTAGGAAGACCGCGTCGGGGCACTTGCGCACCGCCAGCTTCAGCGGCATCCCGGAGCGGATGCCGAACGCGCGCGCCTCGTACGACGCCGTCGACACCACGGCCCGCTCGGTGGGGTCGCCCCGCCCGCCCACCACGACCGGGAGCCCGACGAGCTCGGGCCGCCGCAGCAGCTCGACGGCGGCGAGGAACTGGTCCATGTCCACGTGGAGCACCCACGGGGCGGGGGCTGGGGTGGGTGGCGTGGTCGCGGCCGGGGCCATGCTCAACCAATACCGCACCCGCGACCGGATCGCCCCGCACGAGCCCCGATCGACCCCACCGCGCAACCGGGCCAAGGCCATCTCCCGAGCATGAAACCGGGTTACGTGCGTTTGACCTCAATGCATCAGGGTCAAACGCACCTAACCCGGCTTCATGGGGGCCTGTGGGCTCGGTCCAGCCTCAGCTGCCCAGCCCGAGCGCCTCGGCCGTGACGGTCCCGCGCAGCTGCGCGACGGGCCCCTTGAACAGCACCCGGCCGCCGTGCCGCCCCGGACCCGGTCCGAGGTCGATCACCCAGTCGGCTCGGCGGATCACGTCGAGGTTGTGCTCGATGACCACGACCGTGTGCCCCTGGTCCAGCAGCGCGTCGAGCACGCCGAGCAGCGTGCCGATGTCGCGCAGGTGCAGGCCGGTGGTCGGCTCGTCGAGGACGTACGTCGTCGGCACGGCGGTCTCGCGCAGCTCCTTGGCGATCTTGACCCGCTGCGCCTCGCCGCCCGACAAGGTGCTGAGCGACTGCCCGAGCCGTAGGTATCCCAGGCCCACCGCGTCGAGGTGCTCCAACCCACGCCGAACCGCCTTGTCGTCCAAGCGTTTCAGCGCCTCGGTGATCGGCAGGTCGTCGAGGTCGGCGATGCTCAGGCCGTCGACCGTGTGCTGCAGCACCTCGTTCTTGAAGCGTCGCCCGTGGCAGGTTTCGCACACCGTCTCCTGCCCGTCCATGAACGCCAGGTCGGTGTATCGCACGCCCAGGCCGCGACAGTCCGGGCAGGCACCGTCGGAGTTGGCGCTGAACAGCGAGGCTGGCACCCCGTTGGTCTTCGCGAACAGTCGACGGATCGGCGCCGCGATCCCGGTGTACGTCGTCGGCGTCGAACGCCGGCTCGTCGCCACGGCCTTCTGGTCGACGACGATCGCGCCATGCTGCCCGACGAGTTCCATTGCGAGGCTTGACTTTCCGGAACCGGCCACGCCCGTGAGCGCGGTCAGCACCCCGCAGGGCACGTCGACCGTGACGTGGTCGAGGTTGTTGCGGGTGGCGTCGTCGACCCGCAGCCAGCCGGTGGGTTCGCGCGGGTCGGTGGTGAGCGGCTGCTGGGTCGACAGCGCGTCGCCGGTGGGGGTGTCCGCGGTGGTGAGCTCGGCGTACGTGCCCTGGAAGACGAGCCGACCTCCCTCGCCGCCGGCGCCCGGTCCGATCTCGACCACCTGGTCGGAGGCGGCCATGACGGCGGGGTCGTGCTCGACCACGAGCACGCTGTTGCCCTTGTCGCGCAGCCGGGTCAGCAGCTCCACCATCGATCCGACGTCGTGCGGGTGCAGCCCGACGGTGGGCTCGTCGAAGACGTACAGCATCTCGATCAGGCTCGACCCGAGGTGCTTCACGGTCTTGATCCGCTGCGCCTCGCCGCCGGAGAGAGTGCTCGTCGCCCGTCCCAGGTGCAGGTAGCCGAGGCCGATCGTGACCATTGCCCCGAGCCGCTCGGCGAGCTCGGCGACGACCGGCGCGACGGTCGGATCGTCAACGGCACGAACGACGTCCAGCAGCTCGGTGACCTCCAGGCGCGACATCTCGCCGATGGTCCGGTCGAGCAACCTCGCCGCACGGCTGTCGGGGTTGAGCCGCTCACCACCGCAGTCGGGGCAGGTCTGCGAGCGGGTGAAGCGCTCGATCGTCTCGCGCTTGCGGTCCGAGACCGTGTCGGAGGTGTGCAGGTAGATCCGCTCGAACCGCTCGACGACGCCCTCGTAGTCGGCGGGTGGTCGGGTGCCCAGCCGGGCTGCGGCCGGCCCGCCGTGCAGCAGCGCCTCGCGCTCGTGCGGAGTCCATTCCCGCAGCGGGGTGCTGGCGTCGAACGAGCCGATGTCGGCGTACTGCCGGAACCAGTAACCGCCGTTCCCGAACCCCGGCAGCCGGATCGCACCACCCGCCAGGCTGCGGTCGAGGTCGAGGAACTCCTCGACCGCCGGGACCACCACCTCGCCGAGGCCCGAGCACGTCGGGCACATGCCCAGCGGGTCGTTGAAGGAGAAGTGGTTCGACTCCCCGACGTACGGCTGTGCCACCCGCGAGAACAGCAGCCGCAGATAGGTCCACGCGTCGGTGATGGTGCCGACCGTGGATCGGGCGTTGCCGCCGAGTCGCCGCTGGTCGATCACGACCACGGGGGACAGGCCGTCGAGCCGCTCGACGTCCGGGCGGGTCCAGCGGGGTAGGCGGTTGCGGGTGAACGGCGGATAGGTCTCGTTGACCTGGTGCCCCGCCTCGGCGGCGATCGTGTCGAAGACCAGCGAGGACTTCCCCGAGCCGGAGACGCCGACCACGGTGACCAGGGTGCTGCGCGGCAGGTCGAGGTCGAGGCCGTCGAGATTGTTCGTGCGGGCTCCGCGGATGCGGATCGAGCGCTGCTCCATGGCCGGACCGTAGGAGCACAAGCGGACAGGGCGAGACCGCTGAGCCCCGCTTGCCAGCAATACCCCTAGGGGGTATACATGGGCTATGCGAGAGCACACCGGGGAGCACGTCGAGCACCAGGAGCACGACCACGCCCAGCACGAGGACCACGGCGGCGGGGGCGAGAGTCAGCAGAGTGACCACCAGGGCCACGGGGGAGGCCACGGCGGGCACGGCGACCACGTCGCGATGTTCCGCCGGCTCTTCTGGGGGTCGCTGATCCTCGCGGTGCCGACCGTGCTGCTGTCGGGGATGTTCGCCGACCTGCTCGGCTACTCGCTGCCCGACGTGCCCGGCCTGTCGTGGGTGTCGCCGGTGCTCGGCACGATCCTGTACGTCTGGTTCGGCCGCCCGTTCCTCACCGGCGCCGTCGACGAGATCCGAGCCCGCCGGCCCGGGATGATGCTCCTCGTCGCGCTCGCGCTCACCGTCGCGTTCGTCGCCTCGTGGGGCGCGACGCTCGGCCTGCTGCCGCACGACCTCGACTTCTGGTGGGAGCTGGCGCTGCTGGTCGTGATCATGCTGCTCGGCCACTGGATCGAGATGCGCTCGCTGGCCCAGACCACCTCGGCGCTCGACTCGCTCGCGGCCCTGCTGCCCGACGAGGCCGAGCGCGTCGAGGGCGACCAGGTGGTCAGCGTCGCGCCCGCCGACCTGCGCGTCGGCGACGTCGTGCTCGTGCGCCCCGGCGGCCGAGTTCCCGCTGACGGCAAGGTGATCGACGGCAGCGCCTCGCTCGACGAGTCGATGATCACGGGCGAGTCCAAGCCCGTACGCCGTGGGCCGGGTGACCAGGTCGTCGCCGGCACCGTCGCGACCGACTCGGGTCTGCGCGTCGAGGTCGCCGCGACCGGCGACGAGACCGCGCTCGCCGGCATCCAGCGCCTCGTGGCCGAGGCGCAGGGGTCGGCCAGCCGCGCCCAGCGCCTCGCCGACCGGGCCGCGGGCTGGCTCTTCTGGTTCGCGCTCGGCGCCGCCCTGATCACCGCGACGGTGTGGACGGTCGTCGGCACCCCGGAGGACGCGGTGACCCGCGCGATCACCGTGCTGGTCATCGCCTGCCCCCACGCCCTGGGTCTCGCCATCCCGCTCGTGGTCTCGATCGCCACCGAGCGCGCCGCGAGCGCCGGCATCCTCGTGAAGAGCCGCCTCGAGATGGAGTCGATGCGCACGGTCGACACCGTGATCTTCGACAAGACCGGCACGCTCACCAAGGGCCGCCCGGCCGTCACCGCCGCGTCGCCGGCCGCGGAGTCCGGGCTCGACGAGGAGCAGCTGCTGGCGTACTCCGCTGCGGCAGAAGCAGATTCGGAGCACCCGCTGGCCCGGGCGATCGTCCGCGCCGCGCAGGAGCGTGACCTGCAGGTGCCTCGCGCGACCGACTTCACCTCGGCGCCGGCGGTGGGTGTCACCGCGACGGTCGACGGGCGCGAGGTGCGCGTCGGCGGCCCGGCGATGGTGCGCGAGGTCGGCGGCGAGGAGCTGGCTGCCACCGACCCGTGGAAGTCCGAGGGCGCGATCGTGCTGCACGTCGCGGTCGACGGGCGCATCGCCGGCGCGCTGCGGCTCGCCGACGAGATCCGCGCCGAGTCGCGCGCCGCGGTGGAGCAGCTGCACGACCGCGACGTGCAGGTCGTGATGATCACCGGCGACGCCGAGCCGGTGGCCGCGGCCGTCGCCGAGGAGCTGGGCATCGACCGCTTCTACGCCGGTGTACGCCCGGAGGACAAGGCCTCGTCCGTCGCCGAGCTGCAGGGCGAGGGGCGCAAGGTCGCGATGGTCGGCGACGGCGTCAACGACGCCCCCGCCCTGGCCACCGCCGACGTCGGCATCGCGATCGGCGCCGGCACCGACGTGGCGATCGGCTCGGCCGGGATCATCCTGGCCTCCGACGACCCGTGCTCGGTGGTGTCGGTGATGGAGCTGTCCCAGGCGACGTACGCCAAGAGCGTGCAGAACCTCGTGTGGGGCGCCGGCTACAACCTCGTCGCGGTGCCGCTGGCCGCCGGGGTGCTGGCGCCCGTGGGCATCACGATGCCGATGTCGGTCGGCGCGATCCTGATGTCGGCCTCCACCGTCGTCGTCGCGCTGAACGCCCAGCTGCTGCGCCGCCTCGACCTGCGCCCGCGCGACCTCACGGGCTGACGCCCGACCGCCCGCCGACCGGCACCCGCCGAGTGGTCACTCGTTGCGGGTGCCGGCGCGTGCGTACCGACAACGAGTGACCACTCGACGTGCTCGCGCAGCGATCGCGGCGGCAACCGACCGCGCCCGCTGTCCCGCGCGTAGCGTGTGACGCAGATCACGTCGCGCAACCCGGGTGACCCGGAACAGAACCCCCCGTCCCAAGGTTGAGCCTAGTGAACGCAACTTTGCGGAGTCCGATCTTGACAGGCTCGGGCGGCCAGGAGTTGAGTCAGACCTAGTCAGACGCGGCGCCGCACCCGGTGCCGCACCCCGAACTCACGAGGAGTCAACACACATGGGACGTGCGGTAGGTATCGACCTCGGCACCACCAACTCGGCCGTCGCCTTCCTCGACGGCAACGACCCGGAGATCATCGCCAACGCCGAGGGCGGACGTACCACGCCCTCCGTCGTGGCCTTCGGGAAGAACAACGACGTGCTGGTCGGCGAGATCGCCAAGCGCCAGGCCGTCACCAACGTCGACCGGACCATCCGCTCCGTCAAGCGCCACATGGGCACCGACTGGAGCACCGAGATCGACGGCAAGAAGTACACCGCCCAGGAGATCTCCGCCCGCATCCTGCAGAAGCTGAAGCAGGACGCCGAGGCCTTCCTCAACGAGCCGGTGACCGACGCCGTCATCACCGTGCCGGCGTACTTCGACGACGCCGAGCGGCAGGCCACCAAGGAGGCCGGTGAGATCGCGGGCCTCAACGTCCTGCGCATCATCAACGAGCCCACCGCGGCCGCGCTGGCGTACGGCCTCGACAAGGGCAAGGAGGACGAGCTCATCCTCGTCTTCGACCTGGGTGGCGGCACGTTCGACGTCTCGCTGCTCGAGGTCGGCAAGGACCCCGAGGACGGCTTCTCCACCATCCAGGTGCGCGCCACCAACGGTGACAACAAGCTCGGCGGTGACGACTGGGACCAGGCGGTCGTCGACCACCTGCTGCGCCAGGTGAAGAACTCCACCGGCGTCGACCTGTCCAAGGACAAGATCGCGATGCAGCGTCTGCGCGACGCCGCGGAGCAGGCCAAGAAGGAGCTGTCCAGCGCGACGACCACCAACGTCTCGCTGCAGTACCTCTCGATGGGCGAGAACGGCCCGATCCACCTCGACGAGAGCATCTCGCGCGCGCAGTTCGAGCAGCAGCTCACCAAGGACCTGCTCGAGCGCACCAAGAAGCCCTTCGAGCAGGTGATCCAGGACGCCGGCATCAAGGTCTCCGACATCGACCACGTGGTCCTCGTCGGCGGCTCGACCCGCATGCCCGCCGTCGCCCAGGTCGTGAAGGACCTCACCGGCAAGGAGCCCAACAAGGGCGTCAACGCCGACGAGGTCGTGGCCGTGGGCGCCGCGCTGCAGGCCGGCGTGCTCACCGGTGACAAGAAGGACGTCCTGCTCATCGACGTCACGCCGCTGAGCCTCGGCATCGAGACCAAGGGCGGCATCTTCACCAAGCTCATCGAGCGCAACACCGCGATCCCGACCAAGCGGTCGGAGGTCTTCTCGACCGCCGAGGACAACCAGCCGTCGGTCGACATCCAGGTGTTCCAGGGTGAGCGCGAGATCGCCAAGGCGAACAAGCTGCTCGGCAACTTCGAGCTGTCCGGCATCGCGCCGGCCCCGCGTGGCGTGCCGCAGATCGAGGTCACCTTCGACATCGACGCCAACGGCATCGTGCACGTGTCGGCCAAGGACCGCGGCACCAACAAGGAGGCCTCGATCCAGATCACCGGCGGCTCGGCCCTCCCCAAGGAGGACATCGAGCGCATGGTGCGCGAGGCCGAGGAGCACGCGGCCGAGGACAAGAAGCGGCGTGAGGAGACCGAGGCCCGCAACACCGCGGAGCAGCTGGTCTACTCCACCGAGAAGTTCCTCTCCGACAGCGGCGACAAGGTCCCGGCCGAGAACAAGACCGAGGTCGAGAACGCGATCCAGGAGCTGAAGGACGCCCTCAAGGACGAGAGCACCCCGGCCGACCAGATCCAGGCCAAGGCGACGGCGCTGTCCGACGCCTCCCAGAAGATGGGGGCCGCGGTCTACGCGCAGTCCGAGGGCCAGGCCGACGGCCAGCCCGCGGGCGGTACGTCCGGCGCGGCCGACGCCGACGACGCCGGCTCGAGCGCCTCGTCCGACGACGATGTGGTCGACGCCGAGGTCATCGACGACGACGAGGCCGACAAGAAGTGACCGACGCCTACTCCTCCGCCGGCTCCCAGGAGCCGGCGGAGGACGACGGCCGCCCCGTCATCCGCGACAAGCGCCGCATCGACCCGCAGACTGGGAAGGTGCGCGACAGCGGTGCGGCAGAAGGAGATTCGGCTGTGAGCCAGCAGAACCCCGAGCCCGGGCCCGAGCAGCCGGTCGACCCGACCGGTCAGCAGGCCCCCGGCTCCACCCCCCAGCCCGAGGCGCCGGCCGGCGCCCCGGGGAGCGGTCCCGCCCAGGGCGAGACCGACGTACAGAACGAGGGCGGTGCCGACGAGCGCGCCGCCGAGCTGCAGGACCAGCTGCTGCGCGAGAAGGCGGCCTTCCACAACTACCGCGAGCTGATGAAGCGGGAGCGGCCCAAGGACCGCGACGCCGCGATCGGCTCGGTGGTCGAGGCGCTGCTGCCGGTGATGGACGACATCCACCTCGCGCGCGAGCACGGCGACCTGGCCGAGGGCACGCCCTTCGCGAAGATCGCCGACAAGCTCGAGTCGACGCTCACCCGCTTCGGCGTGCAGAGCATCGGCGCCAAGGGCGAGGCGTTCGACCCGACGCTGCACGAGGCGCTCATGCACGTGCAGGCCGACCTGCCCGAGGGCAGCGAGGGCACCACGGTCGTGCAGGTCATGCAGCCGGGCTACAAGATCGGCGACCGCGTCGTCCGCGCTGCGCGGGTGAGCGTGGCCGACCCGGCCTGATGCCCACGAGAAGACCGACCAGCCATCCGGCAAAGGAGGTGTGATGGCGAGTCAAGACTGGTTCGAGAAGGACTTCTACTCCGTTCTCGGCGTCCCGCAGGACGCGTCCGAGAGCGACATCAAGAAGGCCTATCGCAAGCTGGCCCGCAAGTGGCACCCCGACAAGAACCCGGGTGACGCCGCGGCCGAGCAGAAGTTCAAGGAGATCGGCGAGGCCAACGCGGTCCTGTCCGACCCCGAGAAGCGCCAGGAGTACGACGCCGTACGCCAGATGGTCCGCGGCGGTGCCCGGTTCACCGCGGGTGCCGGAGGGCCCGGCGGTGGCGGCGGCGCCGGTGGCTTCGAGGACATCTTCAGCGCCTTCGGTGCCGGCGGTCCGGGTGGCCCGGGCGGCACCCGCGTGCGCTACTCCACCGGTGGCGGTGCCGAGGGCATCAGCCTGGAGGACCTGCTGTCCGGCCTCGGCGGTCAGGGCGGCTCGCCGTTCGGCGGGGCGTTCGGCGGCGGCCGTGGTGGCTACTCCGACTACGGCGGCTACTCCGAGTACGGCGCCCCCGCCGGCCCGCGACCCGGCCGCGACGTCGAGGCCAACGCCTCGTTGTCGTTCCGCCAGGCCGCGTCCGGTGACACCGTGACGCTGCGCGACTCCGACGGCAAGACCGTCACCGCGCGCATCCCGGCGGGCGTCAAGGACGGGCAGAAGGTCCGGCTGCGCGGCAAGGGCGAGCCGGGTCAGCCCGGCGCCAAGGCCGGCGACCTGATCCTGCACGTCTCGGTCGAGCCGCACCCGGTGTTCGGCCGCGACGGGCGCAACCTCACCGTCGACCTGCCGGTCACCTTCGCCGAGGCCGCGCTGGGCGCGACCGTGGAGGTGCCGACGCTCGACGGCAAGCCCGTCAAGGTGCGCGTCGCGCCCGGCACCCCCAGCGGTCGCGTGCTGCGCGTCAAGGGCCGCGGCATCAAGACCGGCAAGGGCACCGGCGACCTGCTCGCCAAGGTGCAGGTCGTGGTGCCGCAGCGCCTCACCGACGAGGCCACCAAGGCCGTCGAGGCGCTGCGCGACCAGGAGCAGCAGGAGGGGCTCGACCCGCGGTCCGACCTGCTGGAGAAGGCCACGCGATGAGCCCCCGGGGTTCGGGCGACACCGCTCCCGTCTACGTCATCTCGGTCGCCGCCGAGCTGGCCGGGATGCACGCTCAGACCCTGCGGCAGTACGACCGTCTCGGCCTGGTCACCCCCTCCCGCACGGGAGGGGGTGGCCGGCGCTACTCCCCGCACGACATCCGTCGCCTCAGCGAGGTGCAGCGCCTGTCGCAGGACGGGGTGAGTCTCGCCGGCATACGGCGGATCTTCGAGCTGCAGGACCAGGTCGAGGCGCTGCGCTCGCGCGTCGGCGAGCTCACCGAGCAGGTCGAGCAGCTGGAGCAGCAGACCGGCCGGCGCATCTTCGCCGCGGGCTCCGACGGCCAGATCGTCGCGCTGCGGCTGGGCGAGCGGCCGGTGCGCCGCTCCACGTCCACGGCGCTGGCGCCCTGGACCCCCCGCGGCCCCTACCACCGCTGACCGGCGGCTGGCAGGTTCACCTTCCCTGCGTCGTCGACGACGGCGGACCAGAAAGTACGACGGCGGACCACATCACAAGTGGTCCGCCGTCGTGCGATGTGTGCCGCCGTCGATCTCGATACGCCCGCTCGTCCCTCGCGGGGCTACTCGATCGGCTTGCTTCGCGGGGCTACTCGATCGGCTTGCTTCGCGGGGCTACTCGATCGGCTTGCCTGGCGGGGCTGCTGCTCAGGGGGCGACGCGGTCGGCCTCGGCGGCCCGCTGGCGCGCGAGCTTCTTCAGCCCGTCCGCGGGGTGCACGGGGTCGGGCCACTTCGGCTGCAGGGTGTCTCCCTCGCGCACGCCGCTCATCCGGCGACGTACGAGCGGCACCACCTCGTCGCGGAGGAACACCCGCTCCTCCTTCACCACCTGCCGCCAGTGCCGTGGCTCCCAGTCGGGCAGCTCGGGGATCTTCAGCGTGTGCGGCACCCCGATCGAGTCGCAGACGTAGCCCGCGAGCCGTTTGTGCCCCAGCCGCGACATGTGGATCCGGTCGAGGCTCCACAGGCGTGGGTCGTCGTACTCCCGCCACTGGGTGTGATCGACCAGCTGCGCGCCGTGCAGCGCGGCCAGGTGCCGAACACCGTTGTTGTAGAAGCGGATCCGGCGCTTCAACGGCTCGAGCATCGCCGACATCTTCAGGTCGAACGTGGTGAAGACCAGCACCCGGGCGCCGCTGCCGACCAGCCTGGTCAGGGCGGCCTCGTAGCGCTGCAGCACCGAGTCCATGTCGACCCGCAGCGCGAGGATGTCGTTGCCGCCGGCGTAGAACGACACGACCGTGGGGTCGAGCTCGAGCGCCCGGTCCAGCTGCTCGGTGACCACCTCGTCGAGCACCTTGCTGCGGATGGCGAGATTGGCGTACTCCCACGCCGGGTCGTGCCGGCCGAGCTGCCGCGCCATCCGGTCGGCCCACCCGCGAACTCCGTTGGGATACAACACGTTGCTGTCGCCGACGCCCTCTGTGAAGGAGTCGCCTACGGCCACGAATCGCCCCGCCATCGCGCGGCAGGGTAGGCAGCCCGGGCAAACCTGCGCCGAGCCCCAGGCGCACGGCGGGTGAATCGAGGGCGACACGGGTGTGGTCGATTGACGCGCCGGTGGGCAGGTCGCACCCTTGTCGCGTGGTCGACTTCCTGCTGGTGTTCCCGAGCCGCGACGACGCCGAGGCGGTCGCCGACGACCTGCGCGACGACGACGGGTTCTCCGAGGTGCGGGTGGTGCGCGAGGCGCTCTCCGGCGAGGACGACTCCGAGGACCACGAGTGGGCGGTCTACGTCGGGGTCAACACCATCGACGACCCGACGGGGGCGCCTGCGCGAGCGCTCGCGGCCCGCTTCGGAGCGCTCGCCGAGGAGCACGACGGCTGGCTCGACGAGGACGTCTCACCAGACCGTCACTGATCGGCGAGATCGCCCAGGGCAGAACGGAACTCCTCGAGCACGTCCTCGCTGAACAGCACGAACCGCACGAGCTCGAGGCGCTCGGTCACCGGCGACGTGCGGGTGGCCTCCACCGCGATGCGGGCGACCTCGCCCGGGTCCCAGCCGTAGACGCCGGCGCTGACCGCCGGGAAGGCGACGGTGCGCGCACCCACCTCGTCGGCGACCTCGAGCGAGCGGGTGTAGGCCGAGGCGAGCAGCGCCGGGTCGGTCTGTCCCGCGCGGCGGTTCGGGCCGACGGTGTGGATCACCCAGCGGGCGGGGAGATCGCCCGCCCCGGTGGCGACGGCGTCGCCGACCGGCAGCCCGTCGGGGAGCCGGTCGCGGCGCACGGCGCGGCACTCCTGCAGCAGGGCCGGGCCCGCTGCCCGGTGGATGGCGCCGTCGACGCCGCCGCCACCGAGCAGCGAGCTGTTGGCGGCGTTGACGATCGCATCGACGCGCTCGCGCGTGATGTCGCCCTGCACCGCCTCCAGACGAGCCATGGTCAGCTCGACACCGTCTCGGCGAGCTTGCCCAGGGTGTCCTCGAGCTGGTCCTCGGTGACCAGCGGGAAACCGACCTTCTGCAGCAGAGCGGTGTCGGTCACCTTCGACCAGTCGTACGTGTGGCGCACCAGCGTGCTGTCCGGGCCCTGCGGCTCCAGCTCCCAGACCCACTCCCAGCCGGGCGGGTCGGTGTCGGCCGGGGCGGTCTGCCACGCGAGCAGCTTGTCCTTGGCGTAGCCGGTGACGGTGTTGTCGGTCTGGTACTCCCCGCCCATGTGGTCGCCCTCCATGTTCATCCGGAAGACGTCGCCGACCTGCTGGATGCGGTCGCCCTGGTCCTCGCTGCGCACGAAGCCGGAGCCGTCGAGCTGGGGGTGGCGCTTGGGGTTGCTCAGCACGTCGAAGATCTCGCTGGCCGGCGCATCGATGGTGCGTTCCACGGTGATCTGGGTGTCGTCGCTCATGCGGCCACCCTCACCCGCAGGGTGGGATCCCCACAAGTGCCCCCAGGGGTGGACGTCCGACACGGTCGGAAACTACTGACGAGTAGCCACCGCCGGTGGCTGATTTGCGCCTACTTTGTGCCCACGCCGCACACCTTCTTGCGCGGCGTTCCCTGCACGAGGAGTTTCGTTCATGTCTGTGTACGTCACGCGCAGAGCGGTGGTGGTCGGCGCGGCGAGTGCGGCGCTGGCCGTCGCTCCGCTCGCAGGAGGCGCCCCGTCCGCCTCCGGCGCCCCGTCCGACTCCGGCCCCAAGGCGCGATACGTCGTCCAGGTCGCGGGTGCCCCGATCGCCAGCTACACCGGCGGTCAGTCCGGGCTGGCCGCCACCAAGCCCGCACGCGGCAAGAAGGTGCAGCGCAGCTCTGCGCCGGCCGTCGCGTACGGCAGGTACCTCAAGGGCAAGCAGACGCAGGTGCTGCGCTCGGTCGGTGCTCCGACCTCGGCGCTGACCCACCAGTACAGCGTCTCCTTCAACGGCTTCACCGCCAACCTCACCGCGAGCCAGGTCAACGCGCTGGAGAAGTCGCCCAACGTGCTGCGCGTCTGGAAGGACGAGAAGCGCAAGGCCGACACCGTCAGCACCCCGCGGTTCCTCGGGCTCGACGGCTCCACCGGCGTCTGGCAGAAGCAGTTCGGCGGCCCCAACCAGGCCGGCGCGGGCATGATCGTCGGCGTCATCGACTCCGGCATCTGGCCCGAGAACCCCGCGTTCGCCGAGACCGAGATGTCCGCCACCGAGCGCTCGACCATCGCGAGCAAGTGGAAGGGCAAGTGCGAGCCGGGCACCAGCGGCACCCCGGTGAAGTGCAACAACAAGCTGATCGGCGCGCAGTACTTCGCCGACAACGCGACGGTCTACCCGTTCGAGTTCAAGTCGCCGCGCGACTACAACGGCCACGGCTCGCACACCGCCAGCACCGCCGCCGGCAACGACGGCGTGAAGGCCACCATCGACGGCACCGACGTCGGCACGATGAGCGGCATGGCGCCGCAGGCCCGCATCGCCGCGTACAAGGCGCTGTGGGCGACGCCCGACGGCTCCGCCAGCGGCTCGACGAGCGACCTGGTGGCCGCCATCGACACCGCGGTCGGCGACGGCGTCGACGTCATCAACTACTCCATCTCCGGTTCGCGCGAGTACGTCGTCACCCCCGACGAGCTCGCCTTCCTCTCGGCCGCCGACGCGGGTGTGTTCGTCGCGACCTCGGCCGGCAACTCCGGCGACACCGTCGGCACCTCCTCGGTGGCGCACAACTCGCCGTGGACGACGACCGTCGCCTCCTCGACGCACGACCGCGGCGCCAAGAAGACGATCACGCTCGGCAACGGCCAGACGTACGACGGTGTCGGCGTCGGCCCGGGCGTGGGCCCGGCCCCGCTGGTCACCGCGGCATCGGTCGCCGCGGCGGGTGCGCCCGCCGACGCGGCGCGGCTGTGCCAGAGCGACGCGGACGGCAACGCCGGCAACGGCGTGCAGCCCGCGCTCGACCCGGCCAAGGCCCAGGGCAAGATCGTGATCTGCGACCGCGGCGGCAACGCCCGCACCGACAAGAGCCTCGCGGTGAAGAACGCCGGGGGCGTCGGCATGGTGCTGGCCAACACCGCCGCCGGTCAGTCGCTCGACGCCGACTACCACGCGGTCCCGTCGATCCACGTCGACGCGACCAGCGGTGCCGCGATCAAGACCTACGCCGCGACCAGCGGCGCGACGGCCACGATCTCGGCGGTCGACCCCAAGCCGGTGCGCGCGCCGGAGATGAGCGGGTTCTCCTCCTACGGTCCGGCGCTCGCCGGCGGTGGTGACCTGCTCAAGCCCGACATCACCGCTCCGGGGTCGTCGGTCATCGCGGCGGTCGCCCCTCCGGGGAACAACGGCAACAACTTCGGCTCCTACTCCGGCACGTCCATGTCGACGCCGCACATCGCCGGCATCGCCGCGCTGGTCATGCAGAAGTACCCGACGTGGTCGCCGGCGGCGGTCAAGTCGGCGCTGATGACCACGGCGACGACGCTGGACAACACCGGTCAGCCGATCCAGCGGGCCGGTCGCGCGGCGACGCCGCTGGACTACGGCGCGGGCCACGTGCGTCCTGCCCAGGCGATGAACCCGGGCCTGGTGTACGACGCCGGCTGGAACGACTGGCTGCGCTACGCCTGCGGCATCGGCCAGCTGCAGCTGGTCACCGAGGCCAGCACCTGCGAGGCCGCCGGGAGCACCGACCCGAGCGACCTGAACTACCCGAGCATCGCGGTGGGTGACCTCGCCGGTCGCCAGACCGTGACCCGCACGGTCACCAACGTGGAGAAGAAGGCCACCCGCTACACCGCCAAGGTGCAGGCGCCGGCCGGCTTCACCGCGACGGTGTCGCCGAGCTCGATCACCGTCCCGCCGGGTCAGTCACGCACCTTCACGGTGACGCTGACCCGCACGTCGGCGGCGTTCGGTCAGTGGTCGTTCGGTGCGCTGACGTGGGAGGGCAACCGCGGCCAGTCCGTGCGCAGCCCGATCGCGGTGCGCGCGGTGGCGGCCTCGGCCCCGGCCGAGATCACCGGCACCGGCACCAGCGGCTCGCAGGAGATCAAGGTCACGCCCGGGTTCACCGGCACCATGACCGCGGCTCCCGCCGGCCTCGTGCCGAGCGCGGTGCAGACCAAGGACGCCACCACGGCCACCGACGCGGTGTTCACGGTGAACGTCCCGGCCGGCACCAAGGTGGCGCGGTTCGCGACGTTCGACAGCGACTACACCTCCGGCACCGACCTGGACCTGACCGTCCAGCGGAACGGGCAGACCGTCGGCACCAGCGGCGGCGGCACCTCGGAGGAGGCGGTGACGCTGCAGAACCCGCCCGCGGGGACGTACACCGTCATCGTGGACAACTACGCCGGTCCCGCGACCGTCCCGGTGAAGCTGCACAGCTTCGTCGTGGGCTCGACGCCGGCGGGCAACCTCACGGCCACCCCGGCCTCGCAGCAGGTCCAGATCGGTCAGCCGGTGACGGTGACCGCGAGCTGGAGCGGGCTGACCGCCGGGCAGCGCTACCTCGGACTCATCTCGTTCAACAACGGGTCGACCGAGGCCGCGCGCACCCTGGTGACCGTGAACCCGTAGCTCGATGAGACCTGCGGAGGGCCCGGTTTGGGCCTAGCGTGAGGGGCCTCCGGTGACGCGAGTCGCCGGGGGCCCTTCGCGTTCCCGCCGAGGGCCGCGGCAGCAGAAAAGTCAGCCTTGAGCGGAATAGACTCAACTTTGGCTCGTTGGACCAAGTGAACCCGTCTCGATCACCCCAGGAGCACCCTTGGATCTTCAGCTGACCACCAAGGCGCAGGAGGCCATCTCGGCGGCCGTGCGCCGCGCGACCACCGACGGCAACCCGCAGGTCGAGCCCGCCCACCTGCTCGCGGCGCTCGCCGACCAGACCGACACCACCACCGCACCGCTGCTCGAGGCCGTCGGGACCTCGCCCGCGGCGGTGCGCCAGACCGCTGACGCCGCGATCCGGCAGCTCCCCACGGCCGCAGGGTCGTCGGTGCAGCAGCCGTCGATGTCGCGCGCCCTGGCCAACGTCATGGAGCAGGCGCGTCAGCTGATGTCCTCGATGGGCGACTCGTTCGTCTCGACCGACCACCTGCTGGTCGCGCTCGCGCGCACCGGCGACTTCGGCCTCGACGCGCAGGCCCTCGAGGCGGCCATCCCCGCCACCCGCGGCGGCTCCAAGGTGACCAGCGCCGAGCCCGAGGGCACCTTCGAGGCGCTGGAGAAGTACGGCACCGACCTGACCGCCGTGGCCCGTGAGGGCAAGCTCGACCCGGTCATCGGCCGCGACTCCGAGATCCGGCGCGTCGTGCAGGTGCTCAGCCGGCGTACGAAGAACAACCCGGTGCTCATCGGTGACCCGGGCGTCGGCAAGACCGCCGTCGTCGAGGGCCTGGCCCAGCGCATCGTCGAGGGCGACGTGCCCGAGTCGCTGCGCGACAAGCGCCTGGTGGCGCTCGACCTGAGCTCGATGGTCGCCGGCGCGAAGTACCGCGGCGAGTTCGAGGAGCGGCTCAAGGCCGTGCTCGAGGAGATCAAGAGCTCCGACGGCCAGGTCATCACCTTCATCGACGAGCTGCACACGATGGTCGGGGCCGGCGGCGGGGGCGACGGCGCGATGGACGCCGGCAACATGCTCAAGCCGATGCTGGCCCGCGGCGAGCTGCGGATGGTCGGCGCGACCACGCTGGACGAGTACCGCGAGTACATCGAGAAGGACCCGGCGCTGGAGCGCCGCTTCCAGCAGGTCTTCGTCGGCGAGCCCAGCGTCGAGGACACCATCGCGATCCTGCGCGGGCTCAAGGAGCGCTACGAGGCCCACCACAAGGTGGCCATCTCCGACTCCGCGCTGGTGGCGGCCGCGAGCCTGTCCGACCGCTACATCACGAGCCGGCAGCTGCCCGACAAGGCGATCGACCTCGTCGACGAGGCGGCCTCCCGGCTGCGCATGGAGATCGACTCCTCGCCCGTCGAGATCGACCAGCTGCGCCGCCAGGTGGACCGGCTCAAGATGGAGGAGCTGCACCTGGAGAACGAGACCGACGACGCCTCGCGCGACCGGCTCGCCAAGCTGCGCAGCGACCTCGCGGACAAGCAGGAGGAGCTGTCGGCGCTCAACGCCCGGTGGGAGCAGGAGAAGGCCGGCCTGAACAAGGTCGGTGACCTCAAGGCCAAGATCGACGAGCTGCGCACCCAGGCCGACCGGCTGCAGCGCGAGGGCGACTACGGCGGCGCGTCGAAGCTGCTCTACGGCGACCTGCCGGGGCTGGAGAAGCAGCTCGAGGACGCCCAGGCCGCCGAGGCCACGGCCTCCACGGCCGGCGGCGAGGCGCCGATGGTCAAGGACGAGGTGACCGCCGACGACATCGCCGACGTGATCTCCTCCTGGACCGGCATCCCGGCGGGCCGCCTGCTCGAGGGCGAGACCGCCAAGCTGCTCAAGATGGAGGACGTCATCGGGCAGCGGCTCATCGGCCAGCTGGGCGCGGTCGAGGCCGTCGCCGACGCCGTACGCCGGGCGCGGGCGGGCGTCGCCGACCCCAACCGGCCGACCGGCTCGTTCCTGTTCCTCGGCCCGACCGGCGTCGGCAAGACCGAGCTGGCCAAGTCGCTCGCCGACTTCCTGTTCGACGACGAGCGCGCGATGGTGCGCATCGACATGTCGGAGTACTCCGAGCGGCACGCCGTGGCGCGGCTGATCGGCTCGCCCCCGGGGTACGTCGGCTACGAGGAGGGCGGTCAGCTCACCGAGGCGGTGCGCCGGCGGCCGTACTGCGTGGTGCTGCTCGACGAGGTCGAGAAAGCCCACCCGGAGACCTTCGACATCCTGCTGCAGGTGCTCGACGACGGTCGGCTCACCGACGGCCAGGGCCGCACGGTCGACTTCCGCAACGTGATCCTGGTGATGACCTCCAACCTCGGCAGCTCCTACCTCGTCGACCCCAACATGAGCGACGAGGCCAAGCGCAAGGCCGTGATGGACACCGTGCGGCAGGCGTTCAAGCCGGAGTTCCTCAACCGGCTCGACGAGATCGTCATCTTCGACCCGCTGTCCAAGGACGAGCTGGGCAACATCGTGGGCCTGCAGGTCGATGAGCTCGGCAAGCGCGTCGGCGACCGCCGGATCACCCTCGAGCTCACGCCCGGCGCCCGCGACTGGCTGGCCGACGTCGGCTTCGACCCGGCCTACGGCGCGCGGCCGCTGCGCCGCCTGGTGCAGAAGGAGATCGGCGACCGGCTGGCCCGCAAGCTGCTGTCCGGCGAGGTCAAGGACGGCCAGAAGGTCGTCGTCGACGTCGGCGAGGGCGGCCTGGTGCTGCGCACGCCGCAGGAGTTCCGGGAGTCGGAGCAGCAGGGCCAGCAGCCCGACCACGGGTCGGACACCTCCGACCAGGGGGCGAGCCCGCAGGGCTGACCCCGGACCGGGCGAGGGGAGCGGCTGCCGTGCGAGGACGTACGGCAGCCGCTCTTTCTGCGTGCGTTTCTCAGTCGGTGGAACCGAAGTGACTCGCCGGTACGTCCGAGCCGCGACCCGCCGTCCGTCCAGATAGGTTCGCTTCATGCCGATGCGTCATTCGAGGCGCGCGGTGGCCGGTGCCGCCGCGCTGCTGTGCCTCTCCTCGATCACCGCCTGCAGCTCGGGCGCCGACTCGCGCGGGGGTGGTGGGGACAAGTCCGAGAGCAGCTCCGCGACGCCGATGTCGCGGCTGGCCGCCGCCAAGTCGGTCGTCGACAAGACGTCGGGGATGCGCATCGCGCTGACCTCGGAGGGCATCCCGCAGAACGCCAGCGGACTGCTGCGCGGCCAGGGCAACGGCAGCAACAAGCCCAACTTCAGCGGCACCTTCGCCGCGAAGGTCGGCAGCGTCGAGGCCAACGTGCCGATCCGCGCGATCGGTGACGACGTGTGGGCCAAGCTGCCGATCTGGCCCGACATGCGCAAGATCGACCCGAAGACCTACGGCGCGCCCAACCCGGCCACCCTGTTCACCCCCGACAAGGGCCTGTCCTCGCTGATGCCCAAGACGCGCAAGGCCGCGTTCGGCAAGGAGCGGCGCGACGGCAGTGAGGTCGTCACGCCCATCACCGGCCAGCTGCTCGGCGCCGACGTGACCAGTGTGCTCACCATCGGCGACCCGAGCCGCGTCTACCAGGTCGAGTACCTCCTGACCGACAAGAACGAGCTGCGCGTGGCCAAGATCACCGGCGCGTTCTACAACGACGCGACCTCTAGCTACATCCTGCGCCTCGACCAGTACGGCAAGAAGGTTGACGTCCAGCCCCCGGCCTAAGGCGCTGCTCGGCACGGCGTCGGTGGCGGTGGCCCTCGCGGCCGCCGACACCTATGTCGTCGTGCTCGCGCTGGAGCAGATGATGTCCGGCGTCGGGCTCGGCATCGACGCGCTGCAGCGGGCCACGCCGATCATCTCCGGCTTCCTCCTCGGCTACATCGCCGTGCTGCCGCTGATCGGGCGGCTCTCCGACCTGGTGTCGCGCCAGCGGGTGCTGCTCGGCTGCCTCGCGATCTTCGTCATCGGCTCCGCCGCGACGGCGCTCGCGGTCGAGCTGTCCGTGCTCGTCGGCGGCCGGGTGCTGCAGGGCATCGGCGGCGGCGGGCTCGTGCCGGCCACGCTGGCCCTCGTGGCGCAGCTGTGGCCGGCGGGCGAGCGCGGCACGCCGCTCGGCGTCGTCGGAGCGGTGCAGGAGATCGGCAGCGTGCTCGGCCCGCTGCTCGGCGCGGCCGTCCTGGCCGTGTGGGACTGGCGAATGATCTTCTGGCTCAACGCGATCGCGGGCATCGTGCTCGGCGCGATGGTGCTGGTGCTGGGTCGCGGGGCGGGGCACCCCGGCTCCGCGGCCGACGCCGAGCCCACCGGCGCGGGTGAGTCCGGCGAGGGCGTACGCCTGCCGCGGCCGCGGCTGTGGAAGGCCGCCACGGCGGTCGCGGGCGTCGCGACGCTGCTGCTGCTCGGGCTGGCCCTGTGGGCGCCGGAGCGGCTGACGCAGGACATCACGCTGGGCGAGCCGTTCGTGCCGTACGCCGGCCACACCTCCCGCCTGTTCACCCAGATCGGTCTGTGGGGGGCCATCGCGCTGGTGGTGACCGTGCTGCTCGCCGCGCCGCTCGTCTGGCCGGTGCTGCGGCGCATCGACCTCGTCGGCGCGCTGCTCGTGACGGTCGCGCTGGGGTGCCTGGTGCTGACGTTCGCCTCCGCCGACCCGGAGAAGCAGGTGATCGGCCCGCTCGGCTGGACCCTGCTGCCGGTGGCTGCCGTCGCGGCCGGGCTCTACCTGGTGCGCCACCGTGTGGCCGCGCAGCCGCTGATCGCGCGCGGCGTCGTGCGGCGGCGGGTGCGCCCCGCGCTGGTCGCCTCGGCGCTGGTCGGGGTCGCGCTGGTGGCCGTCGTCGTCGACGTGCCGATCCTCGCGCGGCTGACCGTCACCGAGGACCAGACGCAGGCGGCGCTGATCCTGGTGCGCTTCCTGGTCGCCGTGCCGATCGGTGCGCTGGCCGGCGGCTGGCTGCTGCGGCGGGTCGGACCGGGTCTGGTCGCCGCTCCCGGGCTGGCGCTCGCCGGCGTGGGCATGCTGGTGATGTCGACGTGGGGGCCCGGCTCGCTCGCGCAGGTCTGGGCGACGGTGGTGCTGGCCGCGGTCGGCCTCGGCATCGGGCTCTCGATCGCCCCGATCAACGACGCCGCGCTCGACGACGCCCCCGCCGACGCCCACGGCATCGCCGCCGCGCTGGTCGTCGTCTCGCGGATGGTCGGGATGGTCGTCGGCCTCGGGCTGCTCACCGCGATCGGGCTCAACCGGTTCTACGCCACCGTCCAGGCGCTGGAGAACCCCACGGTGCAGCAGGTCAAGGACGCCGGCGTCGTGCAGGTGCAGACGGTGTTCCTCGGGGCGGCGATCGCCGCGCTCGTCGCGGCCGCCGCGTCGCTGCTGCTGGGCCGCCAGCGCGTCGCCCACCACACCGCCCTCGACTGACCCGCCGCCCCCGGAGAGGGAGCGGCGCCCCTGGTCAGCCGAAGGTGTAGTCGACCAGCTCGGGGCGGGTCAGGCGGCGCTCGTACTCCCGGACCGAGCCGGGCCAGAGCGTACGGTTGCGGCCGGCGTCGTCGAGATACCAGCTGTGGCAGCCGGACTCCCACACCGAACCCTCGCTGCGGCGGTCGATCTCGGCCATGAAGCCCGGCACCACCTCGGGGCGCACCTGCACCGCGCGGGCGCCGCGCCGGTCGCGCTCGTCGAGCAGCCGCATCGTGAGCGCGACCTGGGCCTCGAGCATCAGCAGCACGGAGGTGTGTCCGAGCAGGGTGTTCGGGCCGAGCAGTACGAACAGGTTGGGGAAGGCCGGCACGGTCACGCCGAGGTAGGTCTGCGCGTCGTGCGCGAACTCCTGCCCGAGCACCCGCCCGTCGAGGCCCGTCACGCCGAGGTAGCGGTAGGAGCCGATCGGGTCGAAACCCGTTGCCAGCACGAGGAAGTCGACCTCGTGCCGGGTGCCGTCGGCGGTCACGACGGCCCGCGGCTCGACGCGCTCGATGGCGTCGGTGGCCAGCGTGACGTCGGGCCGGGCCATCGCGGGGTAGTAGTCGTCGGACAGCAGGATGCGCTTGCAGCCCATCGTGTATCCGGGGGTGAGGCGCTCGCGCAGCGTCGGGTCGGAGACGGCCGCGGCGAGGTGGCGGCGGGCGCGCAGCTGCATCGCCCTGAGCAGGCCGGGGTGGTCGGTGAACGCGCGGCCGCGGGCGTCGTGCGTGGCCCGCAGCTGGGTGCGGTGGGCCCGCATGACCATCGGGTGCCGCTCGAAGCGGTCGATGGTTGCCTCGGAGTAGTCGGTGTTGTCGCGGGGCAGCACCCACGCCGGGGTGCGCTGGAAGACGGTGAGGTGCGCGGCGTCCTCGGCGAGCGGCGGAATGATCTGCACGCCGCTGGAGCCGGTGCCGATCACGCCGACGCGGCGCCCCTGCACGCTGAGCCCGCGGTCCCAGGTCGCGGTGTGCCGCAGCTCGCCCTCGAAGGTCTCCAGGCCGGGCAGGTCGGGGACGACCGGCTCGTGCAGCGCCCCGACCCCGAGCACCAGCGCCCTGGCCCGCAGCTGACGCAGCTCGCCCCAGGCGGACGCGACGGTGACGGTCCAGACGCCGGTGGCGGCGTCGTACCGCGCGTGCTGCACGGTGGCGTCGGTGCGCAGGTGGGGGCGGAGGGCGTACTTCTCGACGCAGTAGAGCAGGTAGTCCTGGATCTCGTCGGCGTCGGCAAAAGTCTTGGACCAGTAGGGATTCGGCTCGAACGAGAACGAGTAGAGGTGCGCGGGCACGTCGCACGCGCAGCCGGGGTAGCGGTTCTCGCGCCAGGTGCCGCCGATCTCGTCGGCCTTCTCGAGGATCAGGAAGTCACGCCCGGACGCCTTCAGCGCCACCCCCATCGCGATGCCCGCGAACCCGGCGCCGACGACGACGACGTCGTGCAGCTCATCGCCTTCGGTCATGGACGCGAGGCTAGCTCGCGGCGTCGGCCAGATCGACGAGGACCGGCGCGTGGTCGGACGCGCCCTTGCCCTTGCGCTCCTCGCGGTCGATCTGCGCGCCGGTGACCCGGGCCGCCAGCGCGGGGCTGCCGAGGGCGAAGTCGATGCGCATGCCGCGCCGCTTCTGGAACGACAGCTGGGTGTAGTCCCAGTAGGTGTAGACCCCCGGCCCCGGTGTGTATGCCCTCGTCAGGTCGGCGAACCCGGCGTCGACCACCGCGCGGAACGCCGCGCGCTCGGGCTCGCTGGTGTGGGTCTTGTCGGCGAAATAGGCCACGCTCCAGACGTCTTCGTCCAGCGGCGCGATGTTCCAGTCGCCGGCCAGCACGATCTGTGCCTGCGGGTCGTCGGCCAGCCAGCCCGCGGCGGTGTCGCGCAGGTGGGCCAGCCAGTCGAGCTTGTACGCGTAGTGCGGGTGGTCCAGCTCGCGCCCGTTGGGGACGTAGAGCGACCAGACGCGCACCCCGCCGCAGGTCGCGCCGATCGCCCGCGCCTCGGCCGCCGCCGGGTCACCCCAGTCGGGCATGCCGGCGAAACCGCGCTCGACGTCGTCGATGCCGACCCGGGAGACGATCGCCACGCCGTTCCACTGGTTCAGGCCGTAGTGGGCGATGTCGTAACCGGCGTCGGCCAGCGGCAGGGCCGGGAGCTGGTCGTCGCGGCACTTGGTCTCCTGCACCAGCAGCACGTCGAGGTCGTGCCGCTCGAGCACCCCCACGACGCGGTCGATGCGGCTGCGGATGGAGTTGACGTTCCAGGTCGCGATGCGCACGGGGTGCACCATAGGCGGGCCGTCTGACACGCATCCTTACCGGGCGGTAGGTCCACGTGCGAGACTCGCGGCCATGACGACGGCGATGGTGACCGGCGCGAGCTCCGGCATCGGCAAGACCTTCTGCGAGCAGCTGGCGGCGCGGGGTGACGACCTCGTGGTGGTCGCCCGCGACGAGGCGCGCCTGGGTGCGCTGCGCGACGAGCTGCAGACGGCGTACGGCATCACGGTGGAGGTGCTGGCCGCCGACCTCATCGACCGCGAGCAGCTCGGCCGGGTCGCCGAGCGGCTCTCCGACTCCGTCCGGCCGATCGACGTGCTCGTCAACAACGCGGGCTTCGGTCTGCGGAAGTCGTTCCTGCGCAACGAGATCGGCGACGAGGAGCGGATGCTCGACCTGCTCGTGCGCGCGCCGGTGGTGCTCAGCCACGCGGCCGCCCGCGCGATGCGCGACCGCGGGCGCGGCACGATCATCAACGTCTCGTCGGTCGCGGGCGGGCTGTCGTCGGGGACGTACGCCGCCGCCAAGTCCTATCTGACGTCCTTCTCCCAGGGGCTGGCCTCGGAGCTGCAGGGGAGCGGGGTGCAGGTGACCGCGCTGCTGCCGGGCTTCACCCGCACCGAGTTCCACGACCGCGCCGGCATCGACGGCGCGGCGATCCCGAAGGCGATGTGGCTGAGCGCCGACAAGCTCGTGCGCGACGCGCTCACCGACGTCGACAAGGGGCGCACCCTGTCGGTGCCGGGCGCGCAGTACAAGGTCATCGTGCCGCTGCTGCGGATCGCGCCGCGCTCGCTGCTGCGCCGCCAGGGCATCGTCGCCCGGCACCGGCCGAACCGGACCTGAGACACTGGCCGGCGTGACCGACCGCGACACGCTGCTGCAGATCATCAAGGACGACGCGATCGTGCGGGGCGAGGTGACGCTGTCCTCGGGCGCGAAGGCCGACGTCTACGTCGACCTGCGGCGCGTCACGCTCTCCGGGGCGGCGGCCCCGCTGGTCGGCCGGGTGATGCGCGAGCTGACCGCCGACCTGGAGTACGACGCCGTGGGCGGGCTCACCATGGGCGCCGACCCCGTGGCCACCGCGATGCTGCACGCCGCGGCGGCCGACGGGCAGGCGCTCGACGCGTTCGTCGTGCGCAAGGCCGGCAAGGCGCACGGTCTGCAGCGGCGCATCGAGGGCCCGTCGATCTCCGGCCGGCGCGTGCTGGTCGTCGAGGACACGAGCACCACGGGTGGGTCGGCTCTGGAGGCCGTCGCCGCGTGCCGCGAGGACGGGGCCGAGGTCGTCGGGGTCGCCGTGATCGCCGACCGCGCCACCGGCGCGCGCGAGAAGGTCGAGGAGCAGGTGCCGACCTACCTCGCGGCGTACGGCCTCGCCGACCTCGGCCTGGCCTGACGCCCCCCACCGGTCGGCGCCCCCGCCGGTTCGCTCGGCGAGAGAACTCTCTCCGGGGGTTCCCCTGCGCGCGGCCGGCGCGCCAGCCTGAGGTCAGCGCGTCAGGGGGCGCGCGACCACTGACAAGGGGGAACCACGATGAAGGCTCGAACCAGCACCAGGACCCGACTCGTCCGCGGCGCAGCAGCGACCGCCACGGCAGCCGTCCTCGCCGGCGGCGTCGTCGCCACCAGCGCCTCGGCCGACGGCAGCTCCGACGGCGGCAGCACCGAGAACGCCTACACCATCCCGAACTACGCCTCGGCGAGGGTGGCGGGCATGCCGCAGCAGTACGACAGCGGCCAGTACGCCAACATGCCCGCCGTCACCGGCGCGATGGCCTGCGACCCGGGCAACCCGGACGGCATCAGCCCGGTGGCCGGCCGGCAGTGGGCGTACTACTCCGGCGACGGGTCCCTCGGCTCGCGCAACGCCAACGTCACCGTGACCGGCTGGACGAGCGGCGCCAAGGCGCTCAACGCGATCACCACCGACGGCACCCAGTGCACCCTGCAGGAAGGGTGGCGCCAGGTCGACTCGACCCGGTTCAGCCGGACGCTGACCAACGGCACGGAGTACGCCGTCGTCACCCGGGTGAACAACGTCCTCGTCGCCGTGGTCGCCGGCGACCAGGGCAGCCCGGCCGCCAACAAGCGGGTGGCGCTGGGCGAGGCCGCCAAGGCCACCGGCCGGGTGGTGCTGAACTACCCGCCGGCCGCCTGAGGCGACCACTGACCGAGACGCAGGAGATATTTCCGGCAGCCGGTGCAACCCCTGGCGGGGTCAGTGCGTCTCTACGGGTGCAACACCAGCACGGCCCAGGGGGTCGGCGCGAGGGGCTGGGCGACTGGAGGGGGCCCAGCCCCTCGCCACGTCCCCGCCGCTCGTCCGGGCGTCGCTTCGTCCGGGCGTTCCTCGAGCCGCCGGGTTCCCGCACCGCCACGACCCGCGGGAGGACTACCCGTTCGCCAGGTCCACCGGGGGAGACCTGTCGGACGGGTAGTCACCGCCGGCGCGACCCGTCGCCCAGCTCGCGGCTGTCGGCCGGGCTCGCGCTGTCGGCCGGGTTCGACGAGCCCACCCGAGCGTGTGCATCACGAGACGTCGAGCCACGCGGGCTAAGGTCGCACCCATGACGACGGCAGGCCGCGCGGCGCGCACTCTCGCGGCCGGATCGGTGGCCCTGCTGCTGGCGGCCTGCACGACCACCTCGAGCAGCACCGGCACCAGCTCCTCCAGCACCCGCACGGCTGCGGTCTGCGGAGGGCAGCAGCTGAAGACCATCAACCCGGGCACGCTCACGGTCGCGACCTTCGACCCGGCGTACGCCCCGTGGTTCGTCGGCAACGAGCCCGGCAACGGCCAGGGGTTCGAGTCCGCGCTCGCCTTCCGCATCGGTCAGCAGCTCGGCTTCGACCCGCGCGACGTGCGCTGGAAGCGGGTGCCGTTCGGGCAGATCGTCGGCAGCGGCGAGAAGCCGTTCGACCTGGCGCTCGCGGAGGTGTCGATCACGCCCCAGCGCACCCAGGTCGTCGACATGTCGGTCAGCTACGCCGAAGTACGCCACGCGCTGCTGACGTACGAAGGCAGCCCGATCGACGGGGGCACCACCGAGGCCGAGCTGCGCTCGGCCAGGCTCGGCGCGTCGGAGCAGACGACCTCCCTCGCCGCGATCCAGCAGGTGCTGAAGCCCACGACCCCGGCCGTCGCCTACCCGAGCATCGCCAAGGCGGGCGAGGCGCTCGGCGCCAAGCAGATCGACGGGGTCGTCGCCGACCTGCCGACCGCGACGTTCCTCGCCAACACCGTGCTCGACAACGGCGTGCTGGTCGGCCGGCTCGACCGGCCCCCCGAGCGCATCGGCGCGGTGCTGCCCAAGGGCTCGTCGCTCACCAGCTGCGTCAACCAGGCCATCGGCAAGTTGCAGGACAACGGCACCCTCGGCCGGCTGCACACCCAGTGGCTGCCACAGCGCGACGCCGTGCCGGTGGTGCCGCCGCCCGCGCAGCCGTCGATGCCGGTCCCGGGGTCGACCGAGACCGAGTCGATGACCCCGGCGCCGGCCCCGACCGACTCCGTGCCGGCTGACTCCCCGTCGGGCTCCGCGCCGAGCGACTCCCCGTCCGGCCCCGCACCCACCGACGCCCCGCCGGCCGGGTCGGCCACCGCCGAGTCGGAGTCCTCCTAGCGGACAGCAGCTGTCCGCACGCGGGCGCACAATGGCGTCATGCCCGACACCACCGCGCGCGTGCTGCAGCTCCTCGGCCTGTTGCAGGCCCGCCCGGTCTGGAGCGGCCCGGAGCTCGCTGCCCGCCTCGGGGTGACGACCCGCAGCGTGCGCCGCGACGTCGAGCGCCTGCGCCAGCTGGGCTACCCCGTGCACGCCTCGCACGGCGTCGGCGGCGGATATCAGCTCGGCGCCGGCAAGGCGCTCCCGCCGCTGCTGCTCGACACCGAGGAGGCCGTCGCGGTGGCCGTGTGCCTGCGCCTGGCCGCCGGCGGCACGGTCGCCGGGGTGGGGGAGGCCGCCGTGCGCACCATGGCCAAGCTCGACCAGGTCCTGCCCGCGCCGCTGCGCGCCCAGGTCGCGGCGGTGCAGGACGCCACGGTGACGCTGGAGCTTCACCCCGTCGAGGTCGACCCCGAGGTGCTGCTCGTCCTGGCCCGCGCCATCCGCGAGTCGGTGCAGGCCCGGCTCGACTACGTCGCGCGCGACGGCACCGCGAGCGAGCGGCGCATCGAGCCCTATCACCTCGTCGCCACCGGCCGCCGGTGGTACCTCATGGCGTTCGACCTCGACCGCGACGACTGGCGCTCGTTCCGCATCGACCGCATCGGCGCGGCGCGCACCAGCACCTTCACCTTCAGCCCGCGCGAGTGCCCCGACCCCGAGGACTACATCCTGCGCTCGGTCGGCTCGGCCTGGCCGGCCAGCGCGAGCGTGCTCGTGCGCCTGCCGCTCGAGCAGGCCCGCACCGACATCGGCTCCTGGGCCGACCTGGAGGAGGTCGACGCCCAGACCACGCGGCTGCGCGCCGGCAGCGAGCGCATCGAGGACGTCGCGTGGTGGCTGCTGCGCCTGCCCGTGGAGTTCGAGGTGGAGGGACCCGACGAGCTGCGCCGGGCGTACGCCGATCTCGCCGCCCGCGCCACCCGCCTCGCGGCGGGTGGCTGAGCCGGACCGGTGAACGGTCGGTGAAGACCTGCCGCAGCCGGGCGCGCGAGCCCTAGGGTCGGAGCATGAGCTCCCAGAGCAGCGACGACCGTCCGGCGCTCGACCTGCCCGACTGGAACCGGGCCGGCACCGCGATCGTGGCGACCTTCTCCACCGACGACTTCGCCGCGGGCGTGCGGTTCGTGCAGGCCATCGGCGAGGCGGCCGACCGGGCGAACCACCACCCCGACGTCGACCTGCGCTTCGACCACGTGACGGTGCGCTCGGTCAGTCACGACGTCGGCAAGGTCACCGACCGAGACCTCGACCTCGCCCGCACGATCAGCGGCCTCGCGCGCGAGCAGGGCCTGTCCGCCCAGGGCGCGGCCGACCTGCGCTTCGCCGACGACGCCCCGGTGCCGCCCGGGTCGGTGCAGTTCTGGACCGCCGTCGCTGGCATCGAGCCCGGCGCCTCGGTCGACCTGTCCACCGACCACCAGACCGTCACCTTCACCGACGACGCGGGCCAGACCCGATACCGCGTGAACGTGCCCACCGTCGACACCCCCTCCGGCGACCGGGTGCGCGCCGCCCTCGACGCCGGCGGCTCGCTGCTCGACGACAGCCGCGCCCCCGACTGGTGGCTGCTCGGCGACGGCGCCGGCAACCAGGCGCGGGTCTGCGACGCCACCGACGGCATCCCGCCCCTCGCCCAGGACCTCCCGCTGGCGCGTTAACCCTTTGTCCCGTCTCCTCCTCCGGCCGGGCTCGCAGGCTCACCCGGCCGGCATCGTCGACGAGACGCCGACGACCTCTGTCTCGTCTCCTCCTCCGGCCGGGCTCGCAGGCTCGCCCGGCCGGCATCGTCGACGAGACGTGTGCCCGCCCTCCCCTACCCTCGACTGCCATGGAACAGGAGGTGGGCGTGGGGCCGTGGGAGGGGGAGGCGCCCCGGCTGCCCGACGGGTCGCCCGACCCGCGCTTCGACCCCGAGCTGCTGCGCGCCGGCGACCGGCGCAACGTGGCCGACCACTACCGGTACTGGACCCACGAGGCGATCGTCGCCGACCTCGACGCGCAGCGGCACCCGTTCCACGTCGCGGTCGAGAACTGGCAGCACGACTTCAACATCGGCTCGATCATCCGCACCGCGAACGCGTTCAACGCCAAGGCTTTCCACATCGTCGGCCGCCGCCGGTGGAACCGCCGCGGCGCGATGGTGACCGACCGCTACCAGCACGAGCACCACCACCCGACCGCCGCCGACCTCGCCGACTGGGCCGCCCGCGAGGGCTCGCTGCCGCTCGTCGGCATCGACAACCTTCCGGGCTCGAAGCCGCTGGAGACGTATGACCTGCCCGCCGCGTGCGTGCTCGTGCTCGGCCAGGAGGGGCCGGGCCTGAGCGAGCCGATGCGCGAGGCGTGCGAGGTGGTGCTGCACATCGGGCAGTTCGGCTCGACCCGGTCGATCAACGCCGGCGCCGCGGGGGCGATCGCGATGCACGCGTGGGTGCGTCGGCACGTGTTCGGCCAGGTGCCGGATCGAGAAGGTTTCGGCCCCGGCGCTCCGCGGCCGACCGATCGCTTGTAGCGTCTCGCGGCATGGACGACGTCCAGACATTCATCGCCGACAACGGCGACCTCTTCTGGAGCTGGATCGTGCTGCCCGTCGTGGTGGTGCTCGGTCTCTACTTCACGATCCGCACCAGCGTGGTGCAGGTGCGCCTGCTGCCGGCGATGCTGCGCACCCTGCGCGACCCCACCCCGCGCAACGCGCAGGGCGAGGCCCAGTCGATCTCGGCGTTCCAGGCGTTCACCGTCTCGGCCGCCTCGCGCGTCGGCGTCGGCAACATCGCCGGCGTCGGCACCGCCATCACCCTCGGCGGCCCCGGCGCGGTCTTTTGGATGTGGCTGATGGCCACGATCGGTGGCGCGTCCAGCTTCGTGGAGTCGACCCTCGGGCAGCTCTACAAGGTGCGTGACAAGGACGGCTACCGCGGTGGCCCGGCCTACTACATGCAGTACGGCCTCGGCCGGCGCTGGGTGGGCATCCTGTTCGCGATCATCCTGCTGATCTGCTTCCCGCTGGCGTTCTCCTCGCTGCAGGCCAACACCATCTCCGGCACGCTGAGCTCGACCTCCGGCTACGAGGGCTCCGGCCTCGGCTGGGGCGTCGGCATCGCGCTCGCGGTGCTCACCGGCCTCGTCGTCTTCGGCGGCATCCGCCGCATCGCCCACGTGACCCAGGCGGTCGTGCCCGTCATGGCGCTGCTCTACCTGGCCGTCGGCCTGGTCATCGTGATCCAGAACATCGGCAACGTCCCGCAGATGATCAGCGACATCGTCAGCGACGCCTTCACCGCCAACTCCGTGACCGGCGCGGCGGTCGGCACGGTCATCCTCGCCGGCGTCAAGCGCGGGATGTTCTCCAACGAGGCGGGTCTGGGCTCGGCGCCCAACGCCGGCGCGAGCGCCGCCGTGACCCACCCGGTGAAGCAGGGTCTGGTGCAGACCCTGGGCGTCTACTTCGACACGCTCATCGTCTGCTCGATCACCGCCTTCATCATCCTGTCCTCCGAGCAGGACTACGGCGCCGCGAGCGCGGGCATCGACCTGACGTACGGCGCGGTCACCCAGGGTCTCGGCGACTGGGCCGGCTGGCTGCTCGCGATGATCGTCTTCCTGCTCGCGTTCAGCTCGATCATCGGCAACTACTACTACGGCGAGTCGAACCTGGAGTTCATCAAGAACGACCGCACGCTGCTCGCGGCGTTCCGGGCGGTCGCGTGCCTCGCGGTGCTCGTCGGCGCGGTGCTCTCGGCCGACGTCGTGTGGGCGTTCGCCGACGCGATCATGGGCGCGATGGCGCTGGTCAACCTGATCTCGATCGCGTTGCTGTCGGCGGTGGCCTTCCGGCTGCTCAAGCACTACCAGCAGCAGCGCTCCTCGGGTGTCGACCCGGTGTTCGTGCAGGGCGACGTGCCGGTGCCGGGCTACGTCGAGACCTGGCGCAACCGCGCCGAGGTCGTCGGCCCGGGCGAGCCGGAGGACGAGGCGATCTCCCGCCCCTGAGTGGGTACCGCCCGCGGCCGGACCCGACCTAGCGTGACGACGCAAGACCTACCCGTCTGATCGCGAAGGAGCGAGTCCACCCATGTCCGTCCGCAAGCCCGATGTCGTCAAGAACGCCGAGGAGCGGGTCAACAGCGAGGGCGGTTTCCCCGCCCAGCAGCAGGAGCCGCCCGGCAGCACGACCGCGATGGACCCGGTGCCCGACCACGGCGAGTCGTCCTACGAGGGCCACGGCAAGCTCGAGGGCATGGTCGCCCTGATCACCGGTGGCGACAGCGGCATCGGCCGCGCGGTCGCGATCGCGTACGCCCGCGAGGGCGCCGACGTGGCGCTGTCGTACATGCCGGAGGAGCAGGACGACGCCGAGGACACCGCCGGCTGGGTCGAGAAGGCCGGCCGTCGCGTGCTGCTGCTGCCCGGCGACCTGCGCGAGGAGAAGTACGCCCGCTCGCTGCCGCAGCGGACCGTCGACGAGCTCGGCGGGCTCGACGTCGTCGTCAACAACGCGGCGTTCCAGTACGCCCGCGACGAGGAGTTCGAGCAGGTCGCCACCGACCGCATCGACCGCACGTTCACCACCAACCTCACGGCGATGTTCTGGATCACCCAGGAGTCGCTGCCGCACCTCGGCGAGCGCTCGAGCATCATCAACACCAGCTCGATCCAGGCGTTCGAGCCGTCCGACACGCTCATCGACTACGCCGCGACCAAGGCCGCGATCAACAACTTCACGGTCAACATGGCGGCCCACCTCGGCGAGCGCGGCATCCGCGTCAACGCCGTCTGCCCCGGCCCCATCTGGACGCCGCTGCAGCCGGCGACCCAGGACGCCGAGAAGCTGGAGCAGTTCGGCGGGGACACGCCCCTCGGCCGGGCGGGCCAGCCCGCGGAGTGCGCCCCGGCGTACGTCTTCCTCGCCTCGCCCGCCGACGCGAGCTACGTCTCGGGCACGGTGCTGGGCGTGACCGGCGGCAAGCCGATCTTCTGATCGCCGACGACCTCCCGAATGCGCGGGGCGGACAGGGATTCCTGTCCGCCCCGCGCTTTGTCGGGTGTCGCGCGGGTCCTGCCCGCGCGCGTGGAAGACTGAGCCCGACGACCGACCGTCACGACCCCTGAGGAAGGTGCCATGCCGATCGCCACGCCCGAGGCGTACGCCGAGATGCTCGACCGTGCCAAGAAGGACGGCTTCGCCTACCCGGCCATCAACGTCAGCAGCAGCCAGACGCTCAACGCCGCGATCCGCGGGTTCGCCGAGGCCGAGAGCGACGGCATCATCCAGGTGTCGACCGGCGGCGCGGAGTACTGGTCCGGCCCGACGGTCAAGGACATGGTGGCGGGCTCGCTCGGGCTGGCCGCGTTCGCCGAGCAGGTCGCGAAGAGCTACGACATCAACATCGCGCTGCACACCGACCACTGCCCCAAGGACAAGCTCGACGGCTTCGTCCGGCCGCTGCTGGCCGCCTCGACCGAGCGGGTGAAGAACGGCGGGCTGCCCTACTTCCAGTCGCACATGTGGGACGGCTCCGCGGTGCCGCTGGAGGAGAACCTGCAGATCGCCGAGGAGCTGCTCGGCCTCGCGAAGGCCGCGAACGTGATCCTGGAGATCGAGGTGGGTGTCGTCGGCGGCGAGGAGGACGGCGTCGCCAACGAGATCAACGACCAGCTCTACACCACCCCCGACGACGCGATCGCCACGGTCAAGGCGCTGGGCTCGGGCGAGGACGGCCGCTACCTCACGGCGCTGACCTTCGGCAACGTGCACGGCGTCTACAAGCCGGGCAACGTCAAGCTGCGCCCGGAGATCCTCAAGGCCGCCCAGGAGGCCGCGGCCAAGGAGCTCGGCCAGGGCGCGAGCGACCGCCCGTTCGACCTGGTCTTCCACGGCGGGTCGGGCTCGACCGCCGAGGAGATCAAGGAGGCGGTGTCCTACGGCGTCGTGAAGATGAACGTCGACACCGACACCCAGTACGCCTTCACCCGCCCGGTCGCCGGCTTCATGCTCACCAACTACGAGGGCGTGCTCAAGGTCGACGGCGAGGTCGGCAACAAGAAGCAGTACGACCCGCGCACCTGGGGCAAGGAGGCCGAGGCCGGCATGGCGGCCCGCGTCGTGGAGGCGTGCCAGCACCTCGGCTCGGCCGGCACCAAGATCTGACGCGTGGCGAGGCGGGAGGCGACCGCGGCTGACGTCGCGAAGAAGGCGGGCGTCTCCCGCACCGCCGTGTCCTTCGTCCTCAACGACAAGGACGCCGGCAACATCGCGCCGGCCACGCGCGAGCGCATCCTCGCGGCGGCGCAGGAGCTCGGCTACGTCCCGCACCCGGTCGCGCGCAGCCTGCGCACCCAGCGCACCCAGATGGTCGGCCTGATCACCGACGCCATCGCGACCAGCCCGTTCGCCGGACAGCTGCTCGGCGGGGCGGCCGACCGGGCGCGCGAGCGCGGCCACCTGGTGGCGGTCTTCGACAGCCAGGAGCGGCCGGCCCTCGAGGCGCAGGCCGCCGAGGAGCTGCGCTACCGCCGGGTCGACGGGCTCCTCTACGCGGCGATGTCGCTGCGCGAGGTCGGCGAGGTGCCCGGCGTCGGGCTGCCGACCGTGCTGGCCAACTGCTACGACGCCGACGACGCGCACCCGTCGGTGGCCCCCGACGAGGTGCGCGCGGGCGAGACGGTGGCCGACTTCCTGGTCGGGATGGGGCACCGTGACGTCGGCGTGCTGATCAGCGACCTGGTGGTCGCCGGCACCCTGCGGCTGCAGGGGCTGCGGGCGGGCCTGGCGCGAGAGTCGTTGCAGCCCAAGGTGATCGAGCACCTCGACGACGGCTGGACCATCGACGCGGGGTATGCCGCGACGATGCGCGTCCTGCAGGGCGAGGACCCCCCGACCGCGCTGTTCTGCGTCAACGACCGCGTCGCGGCCGGGGCGGTGCTGGCCGCCACCCGGCTCGGGCTCGACGTGCCCGGCGACCTGTCGGTCATGGGCTTCGACGACCAGGAGGAGCTGGCCGCCAACTTCGTGCCCGGCCTCACCACCATGGCGCTGCCGCACCGCGCGATGGGCGAGGTCGCGATGGACCGGCTGCTCGACGCTGTCGAGGGGATCAGCGACCCCGGGCCGCGCCGGCTGCTCCTGGAGTCGCCGCTGGTGCAGCGGGAGTCGGTGGGACCACCTCGGTGATCGTTGCGTCGGAGACGCATGCGCTGGCGCCTAGGCCGCTGGCGCCCGTCGCGCGCAGTCGCCAGCCGGCGGTGCCCGGCTGCCGGACCGTCACCGGGGGCAGCGTCTCGCGATAGACCTCCACCACGTCGGCGTCGACCCAGACCTCGAATCCCGTTGCGCCCACATGGATCTCGACGTCGCGCTCGGCGCCGCGCAGGGTCAGCGTCGTGGTCGGGTCGGTGCCCGCACCGGTCACCCGCGCCACGAGCGGCAGGTCGACCCCGGCCGCGAGCTGCGCGCCGGTGACGGGGGTGCTCGGCTGCCCCCCGACGTATGCCCGGAGCCGGTCGTCGACCCGGCTCACCACCGCGTCGCCCACCAGGTGCAGCCGCCGCGGCAGCGTGAGGCAGCCGCTCACCGCGGGCGCCGGGGCGTCGGGCCGGCCGACGTCGAGCACCCAGCCGTGCAGCCACGGGCCGTCGGGGTCGAGGGCGACCTGCGGCGCGTAGCAGCTCGGACCCTCGTCGAGCAGCCCGGCGGCGGCCGGCTCGAACCGCGGCAGCCCGTCGCCGCTCGCGGCGTCGGTCAGGTCGCCGACGAGGAGGCCGACGGTGGACAGCCGCCCCTCGAGCTGCAGCGACAGCACCAGCACCGACCGTCCGCCGAGCTCGACCAGCTGCGGGCACTCCCAGAAGTCGGACTCGGGAAGCGTTGCGGCCACAGGGTTCTCGCCGGTCAGCCAGACGCCTTCGTAGCGCCAGTCACGTGGGTCGTCACAGCTGAACAGCAGCACCGCGGGGGTCGCGTGACCGACGCGCGCACCCAGCAGCGCGAACCGCCGCCCCGCCCGCTCGAAGCAGAACGGGTCACGCATCTGGGTGACGTCGGGGGGAGTGGTGGCGACGACGTACGGCGGGGTCCAGGTGTCGAGGTCGTCGTCGAGCGCCTCGCGCACGACGACGGTGCTGGCGTGCGTGTCGTCCACCACCCCGCTGTACGCCATCGCGGGCCGATCGAGCCACGGCAGGAACACCCCGCTCCAGCACCCGGCCCGGTCCGGCCCTCCCGGTTCGGGCGCGAACGCCACCGGGTGCGGGTCCCAGCCGACGAGGTCGGCGGAGCTGACGTGCCCCCACGCGATGCGCTCGTGCACCGGCCGCTGCGGGTTGTGCTGGAAGAACACGTGCCACCGGCCGCCGTGGTGCACCATCCCGTTCGGGTCGTTCAGCCAGCCGTGGTCGGGGCGGATGTGCAGTGCTGGCAAGGGGTTTCGGGGCACGGTGTGCGTGGTCCTCTCGGAAAGGGGGTGCGGTGCGGTGGCGCGGTCGGTCACCGGTTGCTGCCGGTGGTGAGGCCCTCGCGCAGCGACCGCTGCCCGAAGACGAAGACGAGCAGGGCGGGGATCATCGACAGCACGACGCCGGCGAGCACGGTCGCGACCGACCCGGTGCCCTTGTTGCCCTGCAGCGAGACCAGCCCGAGCGGCAGGGTGAAGTTCTCCTCGCTCACGGTCATGATCAGCGGCCGGAAGAACTCGTTCCAGTGGAAGTTGAACGCCAGGATCCCGACGATCGCGAGCCCGGGCGCGGCGAGCGGGGCGTAGATCGAGCGGAACGTGCGCCACGGCGACGCGCCGTCGATCGCTGCCGCCTCGCCGAGCTCGTGCGGCAGCGTCATGAAGTGCTGGCGCATGAGGAAGGTGCCGAACGCCGTCGGCAGCGCCGGCAGGATCAGCGCGAGCAGGGTGTCGGACAGGTTCATCCCGCGGATCAGCATGAAGACCGGCACGATCGTGACCTGCATCGGCACCATCATCGTCGCGAGGATGACCGAGAACAGCGCCCCGCGACCGCGGAAGGGCATCCGCGCGAAGACGTATCCCGCGAGGCCGGCGCTGACCATCTGGCCCAGCGCGATGAGGCCGGTGACCAGCACGCTGTTGAGGATGAGCAGCCACATGTCGATCTGCTCGAAGACGGCGCGGTAGGAGTCCAGGCTCAGGCCGGAGAGGCTGAAGCTGCTGCCGAGGGCCTGGTCGGGCGGGCGCAGCGAGGTGAGCACGGTCCAGACGACCGGGCCGAGGGTGAGGGCCAGGGCGACGAGCAGGAAGGCGAGCTTGGGGACGGCCCGCAGGCGGGCGGTCGCGGCGGTGGTCATCGCGGTGTGCCTCTCAGGAGTAGAAGACGAATCGGCGGGAGAGGCGGAACTGCAGCGCGGTGACCGCCATGATCAGCACGGTCAGCACGACGCCGATGGCGCTGGCGCGGCCGAACTGCAGCTGCTGGAAGGCGTTCTCGTAGATCACCATCACGACGGTGCGGGTGGAGTCGCCGGGACCGCCGCGGGTGAGGACGTACGGCTGGTCGAAGATCTGCAGCGCCGCGATGATCGCCATGACCGACGCGACGAGCATCGTCGGCGACAGCAGCGGCAGGGTGATCTGGCGGAACTGCCGCCAGCCGGTCGCGCCGTCGATCGCGGCCGCTTCGTAGACGTCGCGCGGGATGGCCGCGAGGCCGCCGAGGAACAGCAGGAACGAGAAGCCGAAGTTCTGCCAGACGTAGACCAGGACCACGACGATCGGGGCGGCCCAGTCGGAGGTCAGCCACGGCACCGACGCGATGCCCAGGCTGTTCAGGGTGCGGTTGACGAGTCCGAAGTCCTGGTTGAACAGGTAGGCCATCACGATCGAGACCGACGAGGCCGACAGGATCAGCGGGAAGAAGAAGGCCGACCGGAAGACCGAGCGCAGCCAGCCCGGCATCCGCGACATCACCGCCACGGCGAGCACCAGCGCGACGGCCAGCTGCAGCGCGACGGCGACCACGACGAACAGCAGCGTGTTGCCGAAGGCGATGCGCAGCGTGGGGTCGGAGGCGAGCGAGGTGAAGTTGTCGAGGCCGACGAACTCGGGGTCGCTGATGATGTCCCAGCGGAAGAACGCCAGCAGCAGCGACGCGACGATCGGGACCAGGGTGAACAGGGTCAGGCCGATGACCGTGGGCGCGAGGAAGAGCGCGGTGAGCCACCGCGTCTGCCGGCGGGTGCGGTCGTCGGTCGGGGCGCCGGCCGAGGTCTCGGCCGCGACGACGTCCTCGGTGGGCGGGGGCGGGGCGATGGTGGTCACGGGGTGCTCCTCAGGGCGCGCTCGAGGTCGGCGTCGAGCCGGCGCAGGGTCGGCTCGACGTTGCGGGCCGAGCCGGTGACCGCGCCGACCGTGTGCTTGATGAGCGCGGTCTCGACGGCGGCCTGCTGCGGCGGCGCCGGGATCGGTCCGGTGGTGGGGAAGCGGTCGAGGGTGTCGTAGAAGACCTGCCAGTGGGCCGGCCCCTTGCCGCGATAGAGCGCCTCGTCGACCATCGACCGGCGTACGGGCGTGGTGTTGGGCACCGGGAAGGCCAGGCGCATGCCTTCGCGGGAGGCGCAGAACTTGATCCACTCCCACGCCTGGTCCTTGCGCTGGGAGGTCTTCATCATCGCGTAGCCGGCCGCGCCGAACTGGTGGCGCTGGGTGCGCCAGCGCGGGAAGAACTGCACGTCGTAGGCGCTGCCGGGCATCTTGGCCTCGGCGAGACCCTCCACCCAGAATCCGCCGGCAGGCGTGAATCCCACTCCGCCAGAAGCGAACTGGCCGACCAGCTGGTTGCCGCCGCCCTGGGCCGGGCTCGACCCCAAGCCCTCGGCGACGACCCGGCGCAGGAACTCGTAGACCTCGGCGACCTTGGGGTCGAGGGCGTTCGACCCGCGCCACAGGTAGCCGCCGGAGCGCTGCGCGACGCCGGGGGAGCCGGCGTAGAAGCGGGACCACAGCCAGTCGCCGCCCGGCGCCTTCTCCTCGGTGAGGAAGCTGGTGCCGTTGGCGTACAGCCACGGCACGACCCCGCCCCAGAGCCGGTTGGTCCAGTAGTACGGCACGAAGCCGCGGCCGCCGCGGGCGCGCATCGCGCGCAGCATCCGCAGGAAGTCCTCGTGGGTCCAGTCGTCCGGCGGCCGCTCCAGCCCGGCGCGGCGCATGGCGGCGACGTTGAGGTACATGTTCGCCGCGTTGAAGTCGACCGGCAGCTGGAACAGGTGGCCGTCGTACATGAACGCCTCGATGAGCGAGGGGTGCACGTCGGAGAAGTAGTCGGCCATCTCGGCCGCGTCGCGCTGGACGTAGCGGTCCAGCGGCTCGGCCAGCCGGTCGGCGAACAGCTGGGTGCCCTCGGTCGCGACGACCACGACGTCGGGCGGGGTGCCGGCGGCGACCAGCGTGAGGATCTTGGCGAAGAAGTCGCTCCAGTCGGCGCCCTGGATCGCCTGCACGCTCACCGGGATGTCGGGGTGACGGCGCCGGAAGGCCTGGACGAGACCGGTGCGGGCCTCGGCGTCCTGCGCGGTGCCGAGCATCGCGACGCGCAGCTCGTCGTCGCCGCGGCCGGGGATGTCGCTGCCGGTGAGCCGTGGCCAGCCGGCGGTGAGCGCGGCGAGGGTGCCGGCTCCGGTGACGCCGAGCATCGTGCGGCGGGTGAGTTCGGACATGTCCGCTCCGAGGAGTTCGGGGACGGGGCCATGCGGGTGAGCCCCATCACGTAAATCGTGTTAGGTAGTGAACCGCCGAGCCGGTCGGCTGTCAACGGGTTCGCCGAAGATCGGGCCGCCCGGCCCGGGCGCGAGGGTGCGGGCGGGGCGGGGGAGGATGGGCCCATGGACCAGAACCTGCTGGGGATCCCGCCCACCGAGCTGCCCGAGGACCCGGCCGCCGCCGCGCTCGCCGAGGGTCGCGACCCGCGCGCCGTCGCCGCCGCCGCGCCCACCTCCTCGCTCGCCTGGGCGCAGCTCGCCGAGGACGCGCTCGCCGACGGACTCACCATCGAGGCGTACGCCTTCGCCCGCACCGGCTACCACCGCGGGCTCGACGCGCTGCGCCGCGCCGGCTGGAAGGGCCAGGGTCCGGTGCCGTGGGAGCACGAGCCCAACCGCGGCTTCCTGCGCGCGCTCGCCGTGCTGTCGAAGGCCGCCGGCGAGATCGGCGAGACCGACGAGCAGCAGCGCTGCGCCGACTTCCTGCGCTCGTCGTCGGCCACCGCCGCCCGCGAGCTCGGCATCGACTGACGCGCCAGCGCCCCTCCTCGGGCGCCTACCCTGGGCCCGTGTCCGGACGCTTGCAGGTGCTCGGGATCGGGCCCGAGAGTGAGGCGCTCTACCGCCAGGTGCTGCGCGCGCCGGGGCTGCCGCTGACGACGTACGCCAGCCGGCTCGGCTTCGCCGACTACGAGGCCGAGCGGGCGCTGGAGCAGCTGCGCGCCCGGCGGCTCGTGCGCAGCAACGACCTCGGCGAGCTGCAGGCCGACCACCCGCGCGCCTCGCTCGAGCGGGTGCTGAGCGCCGAGGAGGCCAAGCTCGCGACCCGGCGGCAGGACCTGGCCCGGCTGCGTGACGCCATCGACCAGTTCGCCGCCGACCACCGGGTCGGGCAGTCCACCGGCGACCTGCACGCCCCCGCGCGCGAACGGGTCGACGACGACGCGCTCACCTCGGTGCACGAGCACCTGGCCGCGAGCACCGACGGCCCGATCCGCATCGCCCACGAGCAGGTCGGCCCCGGCCCCGACGAGCTGCCCGCCGTGCGTCAGCTGCTCGAGGCGGGGCGCGAGCAGCGCGCGCTCTACCGCACCGACGTGCTGCCCGAGCAGGCCGCGGTGGTCGACGCCTGGGCGCGCCTCGGCGAGCAGCAGCGACTCACCGCGACGCTGCCGTCGGCGTTCGTCTGCTTCGGCGGCGAGGTGGCGCTCGCGAGCACCGAGTGGGGTCGCTCCGGCGGCGACCACGTCGTGCTGCGCGACCCGATGGTGGTCAGCGCGTTCGTCGAGCTCTTCGACCGGCTGTGGGGCGCCGCCGCGCCGGTGCAGCCGGTCTCCGGCGCCGACCAGCAGCTCGTCGAGCTGATGCGCCAGGGACTCAAGGACGAGGCCATCGCGCGGCTGCTCGGCATCTCGCTGCGGACCGTGCGCCGGCGCGTCGCCTCGCTCATGGACGACCACCAGGTCTCCACCCGGTTCCAGCTCGCGCTGCGCCTCGCCGAGCGCCGTGACGGTGGCCCTGCTTCCCCGGTCTGAGAGGATGCAGCACGGCCACCGACCGGAGACCTAAGGACAACCGAATGCCAGCGATCGTGCTCGTGGGCGCCCAGTGGGGCGACGAGGGCAAGGGCAAGGCGACCGACCTGCTCGGTGACCGCGTCGACTACGTCGTGAAGTTCAACGGCGGCAACAACGCCGGTCACACCGTGGTGGTCGACGGCGAGAAGTACGCCCTGCACCTGCTGCCCAGCGGCATCCTCAGCCCCGACGTCGTGCCGGTCATCGGCAACGGCGTGGTGGTCGACATCGGCGTGCTGTTCGAGGAGCTCGACGGTCTCGAGGCGCGCGGCGTCGACACCTCCCGGCTGCGGGTCAGCGCCAGCGCGCACGTGATCACCAGCTACCACACGACGATGGACAAGGTGACCGAGCGCTTCCTCGGCAAGCGCAAGATCGGCACCACCGGGCGCGGCATCGGCCCGGCCTACGCCGACAAGATGAACCGCGTCGGCATCCGCGTGCAGGACCTCTACGACGAGTCGATCCTGCGGCAGAAGGTCGAGGCCGCGCTCGACGTCAAGAACCAGATGCTGGTCAAGATGTACAACCGCCGCGCCATCGCCGCCGACGAGATCGTCGCCGAGCTGCGCGGCTACGCCGAGCGGCTGCGCCCGATGGTCGCCGACACCTCGCTGGAGCTCGGCGAGGCGCTGGACGCCGACAAGGTCGTGCTGTTCGAGGCCGGCCAGGCGACGCTGCTCGACGTCGACCACGGCACCTACCCCTACGTCACCTCCTCCAGCGCCACCTCCGGCGGCGCGTGCACCGGCTCGGGCGTGCCGCCCACCCGCATCGACCGGGTCATCGCGATCCTCAAGGCCTACTCCACCCGCGTCGGCGAGGGTCCGTTCCCGACCGAACTGCACGACGACCTGGGCGAGTTCCTGCGCAAGACCGGCGGCGAGTACGGCGTGACGACCGGGCGACCCCGACGTACGGGCTGGCTCGACACCGTCGTCGGCCGCTACGCCACGCGGATCAACGGCACCACCGACTTCGTGCTCACCAAGCTCGACATCCTCGGCGGCCTCGAGAAGGTGCCGGTGTGCGTGGCGTACGACGTCGACGGGGTCCGGCACGACGAGATGCCGGTCAACCAGAGCGACTTCCACCACGCGCAGCCGATCTACGAGGAGCTCGACGGCTGGTGGGAGGACATCTCCGAGTGCCGCAGCTACGACGAGCTGCCCGAGAACGCCCGCCGCTACGTCGAGTTCGTCGAGGAGCAGATCGGCGCACGCGTCTCGGTGATCGGCGTCGGGCCGGGCCGTGACGAGGTCATCGTGCGGCACGACCTGCTCGGCTCCGACGACCCGCGCTGACCGGGGAGGCACCCCGTGACCGTCGTCGGCGTGGCCTTCCTCGTGGTCGGTCTGATCTTCGTCGTGCTCGCGCCGCACACCCTCGTGCGCGACCTGCGGCGCAGCCGCCGCGCCGCCACCTGGCAGCCGGCGCAGGCGCTGGTGGAGGGCGTGCGCCAGGAGCGGCGGCGCAGCACGTCCGGCACCGATGGCGGGTCCTCGAGCCACACCGTCCGGCTCATGACGTACGCCTGGGCCGACGCGAGCGGTCGGCGCTTCACCGAGGAGACCCAGATCGACGACGACGACATCGTCGAGCCGGGCCGGCCGGTGCAGATCTTCGTCGACCCCGACGACCCGTCGCGCAGCCAGTTCGGCCGGCCGAGCGCCGTGTCCTACGGCTGCGGCGTCGTCATGCTGCTGTTCCTGCTCGTGCTGGGGCTCGGGCTGGCCGGCATCGGCTGGATGCTGCTCGGCGTATGACCGTCGTCGCCGTGCTGCTGATCCTCTTCGGCCTGGGGTGGGCCGGGATGGGGACGGCCGCGGCGCGCCGCACGGCGCCCTACCGCGCCCGCGAGCGGTGGCCGCGCGTCACCGGGCTGGTGCTGGCGCTGGCCCAGGAGGAGGACCCCGAGCGGCCCGGCCGGGCCAAGCGGCTCCCCACGGTGACCTATCGCTACCGCGACGCGGCCGGGGTCGAGCACGAGGGCCGCGACGCCCTGGCGACCAACCAGTCGCTGGCCGCGGGCGACCCGATCGACATCGAGGTCGACCCGACCGACCCGCGCCGCTCGCGCACCTACGCCCCGACGGTGGCGGTGGGGGCGATCTTCTGGGGCGGGGCGGTGTTCGCGGTGGGCGGGGTCGCCCTGCTCGGGCTCGGCCTCTGGCTGCTGCTGACCCGCTGATTCTTTCACCCGCAGGGAGGAGCTGAACGAGGTCGGCGAACAGCGTTCACGACCGCCCGCCGCGGGTTAGCGTGCGCCGTCCGGGGGAGAACGTGGCGGAGGGGTCGCGGGGGATGGGGGCCGTCTTGCTGGTCGTGGGTGCGTTGCTCGTGCTGGTCGCGCCGGTGCCGCTGCTGCGGGCAGCGCAGACCGGGCGGGTACGCCCCTGGCGGGGCCTGCTGCTCGCGCTGCTCGCCGTGGGCGGGCTGCTGTCGCTGGTGGGTCTCGCGCTGCTCGACGGGTGAGTCGCCCAGCCCGCGGGAGGGTGGACGTACCCTCCGGTGACGCCGGCCGGCCGCGACCGCGCGACCGCGCCAAGAATTCGTCCGGCGAAGCCGCCGGAGGGGGTCTCGCCGGCTCTACGCTGCGGCCACGGGCCTAGCTGACCCGCCTGCGCACAGTCGCAGCGATGCGCCTGGCGCAGTGGTTCTCACCCCCTCTGGAGTCCACCATGAGACGCACACCCTGGACGCTCGTCCTCATCGCGGTGCTGGCGTTCTTCGCCCCGTCCACCCTCGGCGCCGCACGCGCCGCGGCCGTCACCCCCAAGCTGACCGACGTCATCGCGAGCGGTACCGGTTACGGCAGCTATGTGCTGTCCAACCTGGCGTCGGTCCGTTCCGGGCCGACGTCGTACTCGACGCTCGGCTGCACCCGCGCGACGCCGCTCACCCGCACCAACTCGGCGGCCACCGTCACCGTCCCGGTCGTCGGGCAGGTCGGTGCCGTCAGCACCTCGGTGCGCTCGTCGCAGACGACCACCGCCAAGACCGCGCAGGCCGACAGCACGACGGCCAGCGTGAACCTGCTCGGCGGGCTGATCACCGGGTCGACGCTGAGGTCGACCGCCGCCACCACGATCAGCTCGACCGGCGTCACGACCAACCGCCAGTCGGTCTCGCTCGCGGGCCTGCGGGTGAGCGGCGTGGCCGTCGCGGCCAACCCGGCGCCCAACACCACGCTCGCGCTGAGGTCGGGCAGCACGGTCATCGGCAAGGTCGTGGTCAACGAGCAGTCGCGGCAGGCCAGCGCCTGGGCGGGCGGCGCCACGACCCGCGTGCTGTCGGTCTACATCACGACCAGCAACCCGCTGGGCCTGCCGATCGGCACGCGGATCATCGTCGGTCACGCGGGGGTGGCGGCGAAGGCCTCGCCCGCCGGCCAGCTCGGCGGCGCGGGCTTCGCGGCGCGCAGCACGCTCGCCGACGGCACCGTGAAGAACGGGCCGCTGTCGTACATGACCGTGCCGTGCCTGGGCGGGACGGCGAGCGCCTCGGCGGCCTCGCTGTCGCAGCCGGGCGTGCTCACGGCCGGCGTCACCCGCACCGACACCAGCGGCACCGTCGGCAGCTCGCTGCGCAGCAGCGTCGTGACCAAGGTGACCGACCTGTCGCTGCTCGGCGGGCTCATCACCGCCGACGCGGTGACGGCCAGCGCGACGACCACGCGGTCGGCGCCGGGTGCCGCCCCGGTGAGCACCGACGGCTCGACGGTCGCCAACCTGCGGGTGGCCGGGGTGCCGGTCATCAACGGCGCGGTCGCCCCCAACACGGTCGTGCGCATCCCCGGGGTCGCCACGGTGACCCTGCACAAGGTCGTGCGCACCAGCACCGGCCTCACCGTGACGATGATCGAGGTGAAGCTGGAGAAGCTGTTCGGTGCGCTGCCCACCGGGTCGCTCGTCGAGGTGGCCCAGGCCCGCAGCTACGTCGTGTGACCCGACCCTCGCGGGTCTTTGCCGCGCGTCCCACGGGTGACCGTGGGGCGCGCGGCGCGCGATGACGTACGCCCTCGCCGGGCCCGTAGAATCGGCGCTCGTGACCGAGCAGCTTGACGACTGGGTGTCCCGCCTCGCCGACGAGGTCGTGGCCGAGGCGAAGCGGCGGGACACCCCCGTCGTGTGCGCCTCGGGCATCTCGCCCTCCGGCCCCATCCACCTCGGCAACCTGCGCGAGGTGATGGTGCCGCACCTGGTGCGCGACGAGATCCGCCGCCGCGGCATCGAGGCCGAGCACATCATCAGCTGGGACGACTTCGACCGGTTCCGCAAGGTGCCGAACGTCGAGGGCGTCGACGAGTCGTGGGCCGAGCACATCGGCAAGCCGCTGACCTCCGTCCCGCCGCCGGCCGGCTCGCCGCACGAGTCGTGGGCCGCGCACTACCGCTCCGAGCTGGAGGGCGCGCTCGCCGAGCTCGGCGTCGACTACCGCGGGATCAGCCAGACCGAGATGTATCTCGCCGGCGCCTACACCGAGCAGATCCTGTTCGCGATGGGGCACCGCACCGACATCGACAAGGTGCTCGACCAGTACCGCACGCTCGCGCGCGCCGCCCAGCAGAAGGAGCAGCCGCAGCAGGGCGAGCTCAGCGAGGACGACGCGCTCGCCGCGGCCGAGGCCGCCGAGGGGTCGGGCGCCGCGAGCGAGGACGACGGGTCCGGGGCGGGCGACTACTACCCCTACAAGCCCTACTGCACCGTCTGCGGCACCGACTTCACCACGGTCACCGACTACGACGACGCCACCACCGAGCTGACCTACACCTGCCGCTGCGGCCACACCGAGCGGGTCGTGCTGCGCGACTTCCGCCGCGGCAAGCTGGTCTGGAAGGTCGACTGGCCGATGCGCTGGGCCTACGAGCGGGTCGTGTTCGAGCCGTCCGGCGTCGACCACCAGTCGCCCGGGTCCTCGTTCGCTGTCGGGCTGGAGCTGGCGCCGCTGTTCGGGTGGGATCGCCCCCTCGGCCCGATGTACGCCTTCGTCGGCATCCGCGGCATGGCCAAGATGTCCTCGTCCAAGGGCGGTGTGCCCACGCCCGCGCAGGCGCTGCGCTACCTCGAGCCGTCGGTGCTGCGCTGGCTGTACGCCCGTAAGCGGCCGAACCAGGCGTTCGACGTCGCGCTCGACGCGGAGATCCAGCGCACCTACGACGAGTGGGACGGGCTGGCGCGCAAGGTCGCCGCCGGCAAGGCGCAGGCCGGCGACGTGGCGGTGCTCGCGCGGGCCCGCACGACGGCCGCCGGTGAGCTGCCCCAGACGCCGGTGCCGCTGGCGTACCGCACGATCGCGTCGGTCGTCGACATCACCACCGGCGACGACGACCAGACGCTGCGCATCCTGTCGGCGCTCGACCCCGAGCAGCGGGTGACCGGGCTCGACGTGCTGCGGCCGCGGCTCGACCGCGCCAGCCAGTGGGTCGCCGAGCAGGTGCCGGCCGAAGACCGCACCATCGTGCGCGAGCAGCCGGATCATGAGGCGCTGCAACGGCTTTCGGCCGACGAGCGACGCAGCCTCGACCTGCTGCTCGACGGCGACGGGGCCGAGCTCGGCGCGATCGACGCCGACTGGAGCATCGACGGGCTGACCCACCAGGTCTACGGCGTGCCCAAGGTGATGCAGGGCAAGAGCGCCGACTTCCGCCCCGACCGCAAGGCCGACCCCGAGACCGCCGCGGCGCTCGGCCAGGCGCAGCGCGAGTTCTTCCGGCTGCTCTACCAGCTGCTGATCGGGCGCGACGCCGGCCCGCGGCTGCCCACGCTGCTGCTGGCGATCGGGCCGGAGCGGCTGCGCGCGCTGCTCGCTGCCTAGTCTGGGTCGCATGACCGCGACCGACGCCGTACGTCTGACCCAGCTGGCCGCCGGCGGCGGCTGCGCGTGCAAGGTGCCGCCGGGGGAGCTGGAGCGGGTGCTCGGTGACCTGCCGACCTCGCGGGCCGGCGGCGACCTGCTCGTCGGCATCGACAGCGGCGACGACGCGGCCGCCGTGCGCATCGAGGGCGGCCGGGCGGTCATCGCGACGGCCGACTTCTTCACGCCGGTCGTCGACGACCCCTTCACGTTCGGCCGGATCGCCGCGACCAACGCGATGTCCGACGTCTGGGCGATGGGCGGCGAGCCGCTGGTCGGCGTGAATCTGCTTGCCTGGCCGCGCGATCGGGTGCCGTTCGAGCTCGCGGCCGAGGTGCTGCGCGGGGGAGCCGCCGCGTTCGAGGAGGCCGGGGCGCACCTGGCCGGCGGGCACTCGATCGACGACCCCGAGCCGAAGTACGGCGTCGCGGTCACCGGCCTCGCCGACCCGCAGCGGCTGCTGCGCAACGACACCGGGCGCGCCGGCCTGCCGCTCACGCTCACCAAGCCGCTCGGGCTCGGCGTGCTCAACAACCGGCACAAGGCCACCGGCGAGGTGTTCCCCGAGGCGGTCGAGGTGATGACCACCCTCAACCAGGCGGCGTCGCGGGCAGCGCTCGCGGCGGGGGCCGAGACCGCTACGGACATCACGGGATTCGGGCTTCTCGGACATCTGCTGAAGCTGGTGCGCGCCTCGGGGGTGAGCGCGGTCGTCGACGCGTCCGCGGTGCCGTACGTCGGCGGCGCGCGCGAGGCGCTCGCCGAGGGGTTCGTCCCCGGCGGGTCGCGCCGCAACCTCGACTGGGTGCGCCCGCACCTCACCTCCGCCGTGGGCGAGGACGAGCTCGTGCTGCTCGCCGACGCCCAGACCTCGGGCGGACTGCTCGTGGTCGGCGAGGTGCCGGGCTATCCGGTGGTCGGCGAGCTGGTGCCGCGGGCCGACGCCCTGGTCGAGGTGCGCTGAGCGGGCGCCCACGACGGTTCCCCGGGCACCCGTGGGGATGGATCGGCCGGGGCGCCGCGCGGGGTCGTAGAGTTCGGCGTGGAGGCGTTCCTCGTCTGGTGACGGGCCCGGTCTTCAACACCGTGGTGATCGAGCATCTCGGTCAGGCGGGTTCGATTCCCGTCCGCCTCCGCCACCCGCACCGGGCCGCTGGTGCGGCGACCTCGACCGCAGGAGCGCACTGACAGGAGCGCCGTGACCGACCCCCGCCGCGCGACCCCGCGCACCGACACCGTGCTGGCCGACCCGGCCCTCGCGCCGGCCGCCGCACGGCTCGGCCGCGACCGGGTGCGGACTGTGGTGCGCGACGTGCTCGACCGGTGCCGCGCGGGCGAGGTGTCGCCCGACGAGGTGGTGCCGGCCGCGCTCGAGGCGCTGCCGACGTACGCCTCGTCGTTGCGTCCGGTCATCAACGCCACCGGCGTCGTGGTGCACACCAACCTCGGGCGCGCGCCGCTGTCGGCGCTCGCGCGCGAGGCGGTCGTCGACGCCGCCGGCACCACCGACGTCGAGCTTGACCTGGCGACCGGCCGGCGAGGCCGGCGCGGCGCGGGTGCGCTCGCGGCGCTCGCCGAGCGGGTGCCCGACGCCGAGGCCGTGCACGTGGTCAACAACGGCGCTGCGGCGCTCGCGCTGGCCGCCGCCTGCCTCGCGGGCGACGGCCGCGAGATCCTCGTCGCCCGCGGCGAGCTCGTCGAGATCGGTGACGGTTTCCGCATCCCCGAGCTGCTGGAGTCGACGGGCGCGCGGCTGCGCGAGGTCGGGACGACCAACCGGGTGAGGCTCGCCGACTACACCGCCGCGGTGAGCGAGCGCACCGCGTTCGTGCTGAAGGTGCACCCGTCCAACTTCGTGGTGCGCGGCTTCACCTCCTCGGTGCCCGTGCGCGAGCTCGCCGGCCTGCGCCACGACGGTGCGGCCGTGCCGGTGGTCGCCGACATCGGGTCGGGGCTGCTCGCGCCGCACCCGCGGCTGCCCGACGAGCCCGACGCGGCGAGCACGCTCCGGGAAGGCGCGGGGCTGGTCACCGCCTCCGGCGACAAGCTGCTGGGCGGCCCGCAGGCGGGTCTGCTGCTCGGCCGGGCGGACCTGGTCGAGCGGGTGCGTCGCTTTCCACTGGCCCGCGCGATGCGCGTCGACAAGCTCACCCTCGCCGCGCTCGAGGCCACGCTGCGCGGCCCCGAGCCGCCGGTGCTGGCGGCGCTCGCGACCCCGCGGGAACAGCTGCGGTCGCGGGCGGTGGCGCTGGCCGGCCGGTTGGGCGCGGGCGCCGGTGACGCCGGTGATGCGGGTGCGGGCGGTCCGGGCACGGTTCGGGTCGTGGAGACGACCGGTGCGGTGGGTGGCGGCGGCGCGCCCGAGGTGACGGTGCCGAGCGTGGCGCTCGCGCTGCCGGCAGGGTTCGCCGAGGCGCTGAGGGCTGCGTCGGTGCCCGTGGTGGCGCGGGTGGTCGACGGTCAGACGCTCGTCGACCTGCTCGCGGTCGCGCCCGATGACGACGACCAGCTCGTGGCGTCGATCCACGAGATCGTCTCTGCTGCAACGGTTCTCGAGGGCAAAACGTCTCGCACAGGTGCGGTCTAGTGCACGTCGTCGCCACCGCGGGGCACGTCGACCACGGCAAGTCGAGCCTGGTCGAGGTGCTGACCGGCCAGGACCCCGATCGGCTCGACGAGGAGCGCGAGCGGGGCCTGACCATCGAGCTCGGCTACGCCTGGACGACGCTGCCGGGGGTGGGCGAGGTCGCCTTCGTCGACGTGCCGGGGCACCAGCGGTTCGTCACCACGATGCTGGCCGGCGTCGGCCCGGTGCCTGCGGTGCTGCTGGTGGTGGCTGCCGACGACCCGTGGATGCCGCAGGCCGAGGAGCACGTGGCGGCGCTCGACGCGCTCGGCGTGCGGCACTGGGTCGTGGCCGTCACGCGCAGCGACCTGGCCGACCCCGCGCCGATGGTCGAAGAGGTGCATCGACGGCTCGGCGCGCGCGGGCTGTCCGCCGCGGTCATGCCCGTGAGCTCGCAGACGCGAGAAGGCATTCCGGCGCTGCAGCAGGCGCTGGCCGCGATGTGCGCGGAGCTGCCGGAGCCCGACCCCGACGCGCCCGCCCGGCTCTGGTGCGACCGCGTGTTCAGCCTCCGCGGCGCCGGCACCGTCGTCACCGGCACCCTGCCCGCCGGCACGGTCCGGGTCGGCGACGAGCTGGCGGTGGGCGAGCGGCGCGTCCGCGTGCGCGGTCTCCAGTCGCTCGAGACCGACCGCACCGAGGTGGCTGGCACAGCCCGCGTGGCGGTGCGCGCCGGCGGGGACGTACGTCTGCGCCGGGGCGACGTGCTCGTCACCCCGGGCTCGTTCACCTTCTCGACCGAGGTCGACGTGGCACTCAGCAGTCCCGGCGACCGGATGCCCGAACGGCCGGTGCTGCACGTCGGCGCGACCCACCTCGAGGTGCACGCGCGGCCGCTGGGGGAGCGGCACGCGCGGCTCCGGCTGCCGCACCCGCTGCCGTGGCACGTGGGCGACCGGGTGCTGCTGCGCGACCCCGGACGTCGCGAGGTGTGGGGCGCGCAGGTGCTCGACCCGGCGCCCTCGCCGCTGCGACGTCGCGGGGCGGCCGCGCAGCGCGGCAAGCAGCTGAGCGGGGTGGGGGTGCCGACGGCCTCGGACCTGCTGGCGTGGCACGGCCCGATGCGCGCGGGGGACCTGCTGCGCCTGGGGCTGGCGCTCCCCGAAGGTCGCGAAACCGTTGCGCAGCAAGGGGATTGGTGGGTTCCTCGCGAATGGGCCGCGGCTCAGGCCGCGCGGCTCACCGGGCTGTGCGAGGCGCACGAGCGGGACCGTCCGGTCGAGCCGGGGCTGACGCTCGAGGGCGCTGCCCGGGCGCTCGGCCTGCCGTCGGCGCAGCTGGTCCCGCCGCTGGTGCGCGACCCGTGGCAGGTGCGCGACGGGCGCATCGTCCGCGCGGACGCCGGGGTGCCGCCGGCCGTGCTGCGCGCGGTCGAGGCGCTGCGGGCGGAGCTGGCCGACGCCCCGTTCGCCGCCCCCGCGGCCGGGCGACTGCCCGAGCTCGGGCTCGACCGACGTACGACCGCAGCGGCGGACAAGGCCGGTCTCCTCCTCGTGCTCGAGCCGGGGGTCGTGCTGCTCGCCGGGGCCGACGACCAGGCGGCGCAGCGGCTCGCCGAGCTGCCGCAGCCGTTCACCACCAGCGAGGCCCGGGCCCACCTCGGCACCAGCCGCCGCGTAGCCCTGCCGCTGCTGGCCCTGCTCGACCGCCATGGCCGCACGGTGCGCCACCCCGACGACACCCGCTCGGTGACGTGACGCCCGCCCGCACCCGCTGACGCCCGCTTCCGCCCCGGCGGTCCTCCGGCAAGGAGTGGGCTGGGCCGCACGGTTCGGCGGTTGACCGCGATGGCGTACGCCCGCCCGGGCCGCATCGAGAGGCGGCCACCCAAGCTGGTCGAGCAGGCCGCGAGGGGACGAGCGGCGGTATCGACCGGGCTGCCCCGAGCGGCTATTTCGAGGTCTTGGTCGGCGTGTCGTGCTGTGTTTTGCCTTTGTGGGTTCTGTGGTGCGCTAGTAATACGGGCATTCTCACCGTTTGGGGTGGGCGAGTGTGAGGGGCCTGGCCGATGGCTGGTGGCGTGACCGGCGCGGCCTGGTCACGAAGGTGAGCGTGTCCCGGCCGGGCACGGGCGGGTCGTTGACCTTCACCGGTGCGTATGACGCGACCGGGTCGCTGGTGCGTCAAGACCTGCCGGGCGGGATCACCGCCACCTCGCAGCGGAACCTGCTGGGCCCGGAGCCGGGCGGGACCGGCACGAGCGAGGTCGGGAAGGCGGTGCCGTATGACCGGGCGTACAGCTATGACGGTGCGGGGCGCCTGGTGCGGGTCGCGGACCGGGTCGGGCACGGTCAGGGTGCCCCGGCCGGGTTGGGCCCGGACACCCCGGCCACACCGGCCGCGCCGTGCTACGTGCGGACGTACGCGTTCGATGGCCCGGCGGGTTTGAACGGGTCCCGCACCGGGGAGTCGTTCGCGATCAGCACTGATGGTGATTGTGCGAACCCGGCCCCGGCCTACAAGGCGACCGCGACCTACAGCTATGACGCGGCGGACCGGCCGGTCTCGGGGAAGGCGGTCGAGGGCGCGGCCGCGCCCGGTGCGTACACCTATGACGCGTTCGGGCGGCAGACCACGGTCCCGGCCAGTGACGCCCCGAACCGGGACGCCGGGGACATCACCATCGGGTATTTCGATACGGATCTGGCGCGGACCGTCACCCAGGGGGCCACCTCGACCGAGCTGACCCTGGACTCGGCGGGTCGCCGGGCGAACCAGACCACCACGGACGCGACCTCGGTCACCAAGACCGTGGTGCGGCACTACACCGACGAGTCGGACAACCCGTCCTGGGTGGAAGAGACCAAACCCGGCCAGGGCACCACGACGACACGGTTCGTGGAAGGTGTTTCCTCGGAGCTGGGGGCGATGATCACCGACACCGGCGAGGCGACGGTGAACCTGTCGAACCCGCACGGGGACAACGTGTCCTCGGTGACCGTGGCGGCCGACCAGGCCACCGATGTCCCGTGCACGTCGATGGGCGGGTGGTCTGACTACACCGAGTTCGGCCAACCCTACGGATTCACCCCGGTGAACGACCCCGCCGTGGTCGGGCCCATCGGGTACGGCTGGCTCGGGGCCCAGCAACGCTCCAACACCACCGACACCGCCGGCCTGACGCTGATGGGCGTACGGTTGTACAACCCCGCCACCGGCGCCTTCACCACCCCCGACCCCGTGTACGGCGGCAACGACACCGCCTACACCTACCCCCAAGACCCCATCAACAGTTTCGACCTCGACGGAAAGTGGGGATGGCGAGGAATCCGCAAGGGGTGGAATCGGCTCACGAGGGCGGCAACAGGGAACAGCAAATGGGCGAAGAGATTCCGAACCGGCTGCTCGTGGATGCCTAGCGTGGCTGGTACGGCTTGTGGCGGTTTCTACACTGCCGCATACGCTGGAAGGAACAGGCGGGAAGCCGCGAAGTGGGGACTCTCGACGCTGACAAGCAGTTTTGGGGGTAACTACGCCCGGAAACTGATGAATTCGGGTCTGAAGGCAACTAGGGCTCCACGGCAACGCCTTGTTCGGAAGGTCACGCGGCCTCGCCAGTTTTTCCGCAATTTCTGGCGGCACCCAAAGCGGTTCGAGCGTGGCGTCGGCTTCGTCAGCGGAAATGCGCACGGGAGCGCGCTAGGGGGTTCGTCGGTTCAGTCTGGTCCTTGGGGTGGTGGTGACGTGGGTAAGAGATTCCCTTCTGAGTCTTGGCTATCGGTCGTTTTTCCGGCTTGGCCCGGCTTCCTGATGTTCTTGCTGATCGTCGTGTTATATTGGCCAGCATGGGGTGATGGGGAAGGAATCTGGGGTCTGGGTATTGCTAGCGTACTTTGCGCATTCCGCATTGTGACGGATAGCGCCACGGTCCGGTTCAATTGGGTTCAGGTTGGTCGCGGCTCCATCTCCATCTCTGCCGGCAAGTGTCCTTACGTACGGTTCGACGTCGTACCGATCGAGACGATCGAGAGGGTGGAATGGATATGGGGCACAAGATGGTTTTACAATATTTCCCCGAGTTCGGATCGGGGCTGCGAGTTCAGCATCCAAACGGACTCTGGAACCTCCTACTCAGTAGACCTCTTGTTGCCCAACTCGAGGGCGAGATGGCGCGCTCTCCGTTGTCTTGGAGAGGCGCTGGTCGGCGCCGAGTGGATAGTTGATGGTGAGAGTTGGGACCCGAGGCGAGATCCTCTGGGACCGAAACCCCAACGATGGACGTCGATTTGGGGTCTGCTCAGATAGTCACGTCGCGGCCCCGACCCGGAGCCGGGCGGGACCGGGACCGAGGAGGTCGGGAAGACGGACGCGACCTCGGTCACCAGGGCGGTGGTGCGGCACTACACCGACGAGTCGGACAACCCGTCGTGGGTGGAGGAGACCAAACCCGGTCAGGGAACTCAGGTCACCCGGTCCGTGGAGGGTGTCTCTGCGGAGCTGGGGGCGATGATCACCGACACTGGCGAGGCGACGGTCGGCGCCGGATCGCCGGAGGTGGCGCCGCAGTACGTGGCAGCTCCTCCGGCGGTGGCTCTCGCGCCGCTCGTGCGGCGCCTGCAACGCCCGGCCCGCGGGCTCGCAAGAACAGTTACTACGAGCGCTACGAGACCCGGCAAGGACAAACCCGGAGAGTCCCACGACCGCAGAAGACGAAGCGAACGACCAAGTTCAAAAAAATACTACGGGTACACCATCTATGCCGGCCGCAGTGTGTACAAGTTTGGAATAACCCGCGTGGGAAAGCTCGCGGGCTCGCGCACAGCTGCCCGGATGTCAGAACTATTTCGGCCACGGCCGCACCTGCAGGTACTCGATCAAGGTCGTCGGCTATTCCTACTATCGAGCCCCGCCAGTGGGAGTATGGAAGAATCATGGCCTACAAGCGGTGGCACGGGCAGTGTCCGCCGGGGCAACGCTATCCATGTAAGTAGGGAGGTTTGACGCAATGGTTGAAGGGTGGTACCGGGAAATTGATGAGAGTGATTTCACCTTAGTACCCCCATTGAGCTCGCCGCTGATTGGTGGGAATGCAAAGCAGCGCATTCAAAAAGCTGGCCTCGACGCCGATAGCGAATTATCCTGGAGGGGGCGAGAGTCGGGTCCAGCAAGTCGGATATCTGTGCAGCTCGAAGTTCTGTCCGGAAACTCGAAGATAGGGAAGACAAAACTGCAGATCATCAGACCTACTGTCGACATTCCGGTCACCCTAAATGTCATCCGCATCCAAACGCCTAAGGATTCTCCGTATCCTTTCGAGCGAGGCGACAATGTTGAGCAGGCGCTACGGGTTCTGTTGATGTACGAGTCGGCGGTGGCCGCGTACTGTGAGTGGCGTGGCTGGTCGGCGCCGGGGCCGCTGCCGCGCACGAGGGCCGAGCAGGCCTGGGTCGCGGAGCATGGTGAGCCGGAGACGCCGGAGTGGGTTGGCCGGTTGCAGGTTCCCAAGCCGCGCCCGGTGAAGCTGGATCCCGTCCTGAGCGTGCTGCGGGAGTGCGCCGACAAGGCGGGGGGTGACGTGGACGATCGCGTGGAGTGTGTCGTCGCGACGGTCCAGCGGTTACCGAAGGCCAAGGCGAAGCCGGTGATGGCGGGCTGGAGCGCGTTGGTGTCGAACCTTGGTACTCAGGCGCATTGGGATGCTGCGGTGAGCGTGCCGGGGTGGGACTGGCTGTCGGGGGACGTGTTCCTGGACCTTCGTGCTCACACCGCGCTGCTCGCGCCGCAGGTGGCCGAGTCCGGTGATGTCGAAGCGTTCCGACGGCACGTCGCGGCCATCGAGGACGAGGAGGAAGTCGGGATCGCCGGCGGCCTGGCCGACCTGATGAGCGAGGTGGCCGAGGAGCGGGGGATCGATGCCAGCGGATTCCCCGACCCGTGGAGCATTCGTGAGTGAGCATCGAATGGCCCATCGGCGCGTGCGGGCCGCTCTCAGCTCATGGCGCACTGATTACGAGTGCCGCACATGCGCCTAAGACGGGCGGATGGGTGCTAGTAGTCAGTTTCTTGGTCGCCGCTGTCTACAACGCGGCACTAGCGAATGTATTCGCGGGATCGCAAATGTTCGCTTTTGACTATCTTCGTTCTCATCCTCACTCGCCTTTGAGGATTTGCGGCGGTTCGGTTACGATGGGGTTTCGGCGGGGCGTTTAGCCCTGGCTATCCGGGCGGGGAGCGAGGCGCGCTAGACAGGTTTATGTGACTCGGCTGCAGAATCTCCGCAACCAAACGAATCTGCACCGCAGGAATGCCATGCGTAAGTGGGATGGGACCTTTGATCACAGAGTCAGGCAGCGCGGGTGGGAGATATACGGTCACGCTCGACGAGTTGGAATCGATGTTCATGCGCGTCTTTGCCCGGTGGCGAGAACAAGGTATCCACTCGTTCTCCGCCGTCCAGGGGAGCTATTATCGGTCGGAACAAGGGCGCGTGTTTACGCATCTCCTTGTGGAGGATCTTGACCCGGACACGAGTTCCCTGGGGGATCTTGGCGACCTGATCGACTTCCTCGTTTCCTATTTTGCATTCAGTGATGACGAGATGGATTCCACATCTGACCTTACGCTGTTCGGCCTTTCTGAACTTTTGGCAGGCGTTGCGGCGGGTGAGATTGAGGTAGAGTGGACCGATTCAGGGACCGCTGGCTAACTAGTCAGGCGTCGTCACGAATCTGCTCGTGGTGGTGGATGACCTCGTCGATCACGAACCGCAGGAACTTCTCGCTGAACTCCGGGTCGAGCTGAGCGGCCGTCGCGAGCGCCCGCAGCCGCGCGATCTGCCGGTCCTCGCGCGAGGGGTCCGCGGGCGGCAGGTCGTGGGCGGCCTTGTACTCGCCCACCGCCTGGGTGATCTTGAACCGCTCGGCGAGCAGGTGGATCAGCGCGGCGTCGATGTTGTCGATCGACTGGCGGTACGCCGTCAGCCGCGGGTCGACGCCGCTCGCCCCGGACTCGGGGCTGGCGTGCAGGTCCTCGCTCATGCCATCTCCAGGACGGTCATCCGGTGGGCGGCCCGGGTGAGCGCGACGTAGAGCACGCGGACGCCGCCGGGCGACTCGCGCACGATCTCGGCGGGGTCGACGATGACGGTCGCGTCGTACTCCAGGCCCTTGGTCGACATCGGGTCGACGACCAGGGTGCGGCCCGGCGCGAGGTCGCCGAGGTGCGCGAGCTCACCGGCCCACGCGGCCGGCGCGACGATCGCGACGGACCCCTCGACCTCGTCGAGCAGCGCCTTGGTGGCGTCGAGAGCGGCGTCGACCATCGACTCGCGCGTCACCCGACGCACGCTCGGGGTGTGGCCGGTCTCGCGCACGGCGTCGGGGATGTCGGCGTCGGGCACCTCGCGACGGACGACCTCGGCGGCGTAGTCGAAGATCTCGCGCGCGTTGCGGTAGTTGGTCTGCATGTGGAAGCGCTGGCGCTGCTTGCTGCCGAACGCCTCGTCGCGCGCGGCCAGCGACTCCTCGGCGTCGGGCCACGACGACTGGGCGGCGTCGCCGACGACCGTCCACGACGCGTAGCGCCCGCGCCGGCCGACCATCCGCCACTGCATCGGCGACAGGTCCTGCGCCTCGTCGACGAGCACGTGGGAGAACTCCGCGCGCTTCTCGATGCGCCCGGCGAGCAGCCGCTCGCGCGCTTCGGTGGGGCTGCGCTCGGCGGTGACCTCGCCGGGCTGCCGGCGCGATCCGGTGACCTCGACCTCGGTCACGCCGTAGTCGCTGAGGTTGTCCAGCTCCTCGACGTCGTAGAAGCTGCTCTCCTTGACCTGCTCGGGCACCAGGCCCAGCCGTGCCGACAGGTCGTCGACGAGCGCCGCGTCGGCCACGCTCCAGGTGCCGGTGCGCAGCGCCTCGTCCATTGAGGCCCGGAGCTCGGCGGCGTCCTCGGGCGGCAGCACGCCGGCGGTGTACGCCCGGGCTCGCTCCTCGTCGGCCAGCCACAGCAGCACCTCGCGCGGGTCGAGCGGACGCCACCACTGACGTACGAACGTCTCGACGTCGAGATGGTCGCGGAACCGGTCGAGGAACTCGGGCTTCTCCATGCTGCCGACGTGGCTGCGCACCTGCTGCCAGGCCGCCTCGGCGAGCGCGTCGGTGGCCGACTCGACCGCCGAGTTGTGGTTGTGGTTGCGCAGCACGCGTCGCCGAATCGCTTGCAGCGCAGCGGAATCCAGGTTGACCGCGTGCCCGGCGACCATGACCCGCAGCCGCGTCGGAGCCTCGGGGGGCGTGTCGCGAGCGGCTCGCGCGAGCACCTGCCGGATGCGCAGCGAGCCCTTGATCGCGGCCGCCGCGGGCGAGTCGAGCCGGTCACCGGTCACGCCGTCGACGACGTCGCCGAGCGAGCGGAGCGTGACCGTGTCCTCGCCCAGCGAGGGCAGCACGCGCTCGATGTAGGCCGTGTACGCCGACGAGGGGCCGACGACGAGGATACCGCCGCTCTCGTAGCGCCGCCGGTCGCTGTAGAGCAGGTACGCCGCGCGGTGCAGCGCCACCACCGTCTTGCCGGTGCCGGGGCCGCCGGTGATCTCGGTGATGCCGCGCGAGTCGGCGCGGATCGCCTCGTCCTGGTGGCGCTGGATGGTGGCCACGATGTCGCGCATCTGCGCGCCGCGGCTGCGGGTGAGCGCCGCCATCAGCGCGCCGTCACCGACGACGACCATCCCCTCGGGCGCCTCGGCGACCATCAGGTCGTCCTCGATGCCGAGCACCAGCGCGTCGCGGCTTCGCAGCACCCGGCGGCGCACGACGTTCATCGGCTCGACCGGGGTCGCGCGGTAGAACGGGGAGGCGGCCGGCGCGCGCCAGTCGATGACCAGCGGCTCGTAGTCGTCGTCGCGCACCCCGATGCGGCCGATGTAGCGCACCTCGTGCTGCTCCTGCGGCCCGTTGCCCTCCTCGCCGGAGTGGTCGAGGTCGAGCCGGCCGAAGACGAGCCCTTCGTACTGCTGCTCCAGGGACACCCGCCGGCGACCGGCGCTGAACATCAGCGCGTCGCGCTCGAACAGACCCGACAGCTCCTCGTCGCGGGCCTCGCCCGTGCGGTCGGTGCGACCCCGCGCGAGGCCCTCGGCCTCGACCAGCGCGACCCGCTCGCCGGCCTTGACCAGCTCCTCGTGCACACGGGTGACATGGGCCTGCTCGCGCTCGATCTCCTCGGCCACCTCAGGGGCGGGCGCGGTGGCGCTGGCGTTGGGTGCGGTCACGTGGTCAGGTCCCCCCACGAGGCGTGCTGGAGCGGTGCGGTGCCGAGCGGCTGCAAGTCGACCAGTCTACTGACGTACGTCCGCGCCGCTGCGGGGGTCCGCCCCCTGGCGGGGGTGGGCCCGGGCAGCCACCTGCCGGCCCCCGGCCGGACGTCTCCCGGACACCTCCTGGCCCGCTCAGATCCACCCCCGCTTCACCGCCTGCGCCCCGGCCTGGAAGCGGGTGGCGGCCCCGAGCAGCTCCAGCAGCCGGCGGACGCGGCGCTCGACGGTGCGCTGGGAGACGCCCAGCTGGCGGGCGATCGTGGCGTCGGCGACGCCGCCCAGCATGAGCGCCAGGATGTCGCGGTCGCGGTCGTCGAGGGGTTCGGCGTCGGCCCGCGTCACGGTGCCGCGGCCGGTCCAGCGCACCCCGCGCACCCACGTGTCGTCGATGACCCGCTTGATCGCCGCGCTCACGCCGGGGTGGGTGATGCGCATCCCGACCGAGGTGCCGCTGGGGTCGTCGATGTCCATGACCGTGACCCCGTTGTCGGAGGTCGTCGCGGTGAACGGGATGGCGTTGGCGAACCGGATCTCGTCGCCGGCCTGGGTGCGCGCCGCCACCGCGGCGGGCATCGCCGGCTCCTCCAGCAGCCCCGAGTCGAAGCTGACCCGCAGCCGCAGTGTCTCGCCGTGGCTGTTGAAGACCGGCTCGGCGATCCGCTCGGGAGTGCGGTTCATGATCATCAGCACGCGCGGCGAGCGGGTGCGCATCGACACGACCTGGCGCCGGGTCGCGGCGAACAGCTCGCTCATCGCGGCGTTGACGTCTTCCAGGCTCTCCAGCAGCTCGACGCCCACGGCCTCGAGGCTGCGCGGGCTGCGCGCCATCGCGTCGTAGTAGATGCGCGACAGGCCAGGGGTCGCCGCCCGCAGGGTGCGCGCCCGCTCCTCCAGCCGCGAGGCGTGGTCGGCCAGCGCGTTCTCCGGGGCGTTGGTCACCCAGCTGCCGTCGTCGACCCGGTGCAGCAGCCCGCGCGACTCGAAGATGCGCAGGCACAGCTCGACCTCCTCCGGCGAGGCGCCGTGGGTGTCGAGCTGCTCCGGCCGGAACCGCGGGTTCTGCACCATCTGCACGTAGACCGTCGTCATGACGTCCTGGTTCAGCAGGTCCAGCAGCGACTCCAGACCGCCCCTCCCGATCGCTTGCATCGCGGCTCGCTCGCGGTCCTGCCCGGTCGCGCTCATGGTGTGGTTCCCCTTCGTCCTAGGACCTCCTTTGGCGGAGTCCCGACATTGACCCTATTCCGACATTGAACAATGCGGCACCCGAGGGGAGATGGTGCAATATTGAACCTGTCAGCCCACGGGCTGATGCGAGCACTTGGACGAGTCGCCGACCCCCCCCTAGTGGCTGACCCCAATGCTCACGCTGCGGGCCCTCCCGGGAGACCCTCCCCCCTGACTCTCGGGAGGGCCCGCGGCCTTTTTCTTTTTGGCCGCGTCTCCTCCTCCGCCGGCCCGTCGCAAGCTCCGGCCCGCCGGCATCGTCGGCACGGCGGCCGTAGTCCCCGCCTTCGGTGCCCGGTCGTCGCCGGCGGTTGCTTGCGGTCTTGTTCACCGCTCTCGCTGTCGCGGTGGTCCGCCGGAGGGTGCGGTGGGGCGCACGGTTCGGCGGTGGTCCGCGTACGCGTGGCTCGCCGTTGTCCGCCCGCCCCCCGCTCCCGCTGTCGCGGTGGTCCGCCGGAGGGTGCGGTGGGGCGCACGGTTCGGCGGTGGACCGTGGCGGCGGGGTGGGGAGGCGGCCACTACCCTGACGGGCGTGAAGCCTCTCGTCGTGGGATCCGGCGCGCGTGAGCACGCCCTCGTCCGCGCCCTGCTCGCCGACCCCGACGTCGAGGCGGTCTTCGCCGCCCCCGGCAACCCGGGCATCGAGCTCGTCGCCGACTGCCGTCCGCTGCCCGGCGGGCTGACCGACGGCGACGGCGTGGCCGACCTGGCCGAGGAGCTCGGCGCCGACCTGGTCGTCATCGGGCCCGAAGTTCCGCTGGTCGCGGGCGTGGCCGACGCCGTGCGCGCTCGCGGCATCGACTGCTTCGGGCCGTCCGCCGACGCCGCCCGGCTCGAGGGCTCCAAGGCCTTCGCCAAGGAGGTCATGGCCGAGGCCGACGTGCCGACCGCGCGGGCGTACGTCTGCGACGACGAGACCCAGCTGCGCGACGCGCTCGACGCGACCGGGGCGCCGTACGTCGTCAAGGAGGACGGGCTCGCCGCCGGCAAGGGCGTCGTCGTGACCGACGACCTCGACGCCGCGCTGGCCCACGGGCGCGCGTGCATCGACGGCGGTTCGCCCGTGGTGGTCGAGGAGTTCCTCGACGGCCCCGAGGTCTCGATCTTCTGCGTCACCGACGGCACCACCGTGCTCCCGCTCGCCCAGGCGCAGGACTTCAAGCGCGTCGGCGACGACGACCAGGGACCCAACACCGGTGGCATGGGGGCGTATTCGCCGCTCACTTGGGCTCCCGAGTCGCTCACCAACGAGGTCGTCGAGCGCATCGCGCAGCCGACCGTCGACGTCATGCGCCGCCGCGGCACCCCCTTCTCCGGCGTCCTGTACGTCGGCCTCGCCCTGACCTCGCGCGGCCCCCGGGTCGTGGAGTTCAACGCCCGCTTCGGCGACCCCGAGACCCAGGTGGTGCTGGCGCGCCTGCGCACCCCGCTCGGCGCCCTGCTGCAGGCCGCGGCCCGCGAGCGCCTCGACCAGCTGGAGCCTCTCGCGTGGCGGCCCGAGACGGCGGTGACCGTGGTGATCGCCTCCGACGGCTATCCCGCGCAGCCGCGCACCGGCGACCCGATCAGCGGGCTCGACCAGATCGACGACGACGCCGCCTACGTGCTGCACGCGGGCACCGCGATCGGCGACGACGGCACGCTGCAGTCGGCCGGGGGCCGGGTGCTGTCGGTCGTCGCGCTCGGCTCCGACCTGGCCGAGGCACGCGAAAAGGCTTACGCCGCAGTCGATCTCGTCGATCTGCCCGGCTCGCACCACCGCACCGACATCGGTCTCGCCGCCGAGCGGGGCGCTGTCGCCGTGCCGTCCCCGGAAGGTTCCCGATGAGCAACGACCCCACCACCGCTGCCCCCGAGCTGCCCGGGTTCGCGCACGCCTACTCCGGCAAGGTGCGCGACCTCTACGCCCCGCTCGACGCGGCGGGCCAGCCGCGCGACGACCAGCTGCTGCTCGTCGCGAGCGACCGCATCTCGGCGTTCGACTTCGTGCTGCGCAGCGAGATCCCCGACAAGGGTGCGGTGCTGACGCAGCTGTCCCTGTGGTGGTTCGAGCGACTGGCCGACCTGCTGCCGCACCACGTGGTCTCGACCGACGTCCCGCCGCAGGTCGCGGGCCGCGCGGTGCTGGTCGAGCGGCTCGACATGGTGCCGGTCGAGTGCGTCGCCCGCGCCTACCTCACCGGTAGCGGACTGGCCGACTACCGGCGCACGGGCGAGGTCTCGGGCGTACGTCTGCCGGACGGACTGGTCGACGGCTCACGTCTCGCGGACCCCGTCTTCACCCCCTCCACCAAGGCCCCGATGGGCGAGCACGACGAGCCGATCCCGTTCTCGACGGTGGTCGACATGGTGGGCGCCGAGCGCGCCGCTCAGCTCGACGATCTCACCCGGCGAATCCTGGCCCGTGGCAACGAGATCGCCGTCGACCGCGGCGTGATCATCGCCGACACCAAGGTCGAGTTCGGCGTGCGCCCCGACGGCGAGCTGGTGCTGGCCGACGAGGTGCTGACCCCCGACTCGTCCCGCTTCTGGCCGGCCGACGAGTGGGAGCCGGGTCGCGCCCAGCCGTCCTACGACAAGCAGTTCGTGCGCGACTGGCTCACCTCGCCCGCGAGCGGCTGGAGCAAGGACTCCGGCGAGGAGCCCCCCGCCCTGCCCGACGAGGTCATCGAGCGCACCCGCGCGAAGTACGTCGAGGTCTACGAGCGCCTCACCGGCCAGCGCTTCGGCTGACCCCGGTCCCTCACGCAGGTGGGGGAGTAAGTAGTTCTTCCGAAGCACCGACAAGGGGGACGACGCGATGGTGCAAGCAGCATCCCGCCCTCGCCGGTCCGCAGGTGCGCGCTGGCTCGTGCTGGCGTGCACGCTGGCCGTTGTCGTGGCAGGGTTCCTGATTCCGTTCGGCGGGTGCTCGGCCTGGTCTTCTCGTTCACCGTGCTGCGCAGCCACAGGACTGCTCGCTGGGCCGTGCCTCTGGTGGGCCTTGCGCTGGGTCTGGCGTGGCTGGGGTTGTGGGCGCCGTGGTCCTCCGACGGGACGGGGCCGTCGCTACCTGGCCAGTGAAGTGTGGACGTTGGCAGCGATCGTCAGCGACGAAAAACCCTTTCCAGGCTAGGAATCCGCCCGCGGTACGCCTGCAGCAGCTCTCCCGCGACCGTCACCGAGTCGACGAGCGGGTGCAGCGCGAACGCGCTGCGGGCGAGGTCGGGGTCGCCCTCGAGCGCCGCCCGGATGGTGCGCTGCTCGACCTCCTTGACCTGCTGCACGAGGCCGGCCGCGTGACCGGTCAGCGGTGACACCGGCAGCGGCGCGGGGCCGCGGCCGTCGACCCGGCACGGCACCTCGACCACGGCCTCTGCGGGCAGGCCGGGCAGGGTGGATCCGTTGCGGACGTTGAGGATCAGCGCGGTCTGCTCGCCGCGGGCGATCGCGGCCATCAGCGCCAGGGCGACCCCCTCGTAGCCACCGCCGGCGACGTCCTGCTCGTCGCGCTCCTCGCCATCGGCCCGCGACTCCTTCATGTACGTCGCGTCGCGCGCCGCCCGCACCGCCCGCCATGTGGTCAGGGCCGCGGCGGGCTCGCGGGCCACGTCGGCGTAGAAGTCGTCCTGCTGACCGACGAGGAACTCGCCTCGCGTCCGTGGCTCCGCGAGGATGCCCGCCACCGCGTCGCGGGTGAAGTAGAAGTAGTGCAGGTACTCGTTCGGGATCGCCCCCAGCTGCTGCAGCCAGTCGGCGCCGAAAAGCCTTCCCTCCTCGAAGGACTCGAGCCTCGCGGGGTCGGCGAGCAGCTGCTCGGCCCCGGGTCCGCGCAGCCAGCCGAGATGGTTCAGCCCGGCGTAGTCGAGGGTGCCCACGTCGAGCGGCACGTCCAGCGCACGCGCGACGCGGCGGGCCAGCCCGAGCGGGGAGTCGCAGATGCCCACGACGCGCTCGCCGAGCACGCCCTGCATCGCCTCGGTGACCAGGCCGGCCGGGTTCGTGAAGTTGATGACCCACGCGCCGGGCGCGACCCGCGCCACCGCCTCGGCCACGTCGACGGCCACCGGAACCGTGCGCAGGCCGTAGGAGATGCCGCCCGCCCCGATCGTCTCCTGGCCGAGCAGGCCCCGGTCCAGCGCGACCCGCTCGTCGGCGACGCGCCCCTGCAGCCCGCCCACCCGCATCGCGCAGAACACGAAGTCCGCCCCGGCGAGCGCCTCTTCGAGGACGGTCGACGTGCGTACGGCCGGGCCGAAACCGCCTGCGGCAGAACGCTGCTGGCGCAGCACGGCCTCGATCGCCGACAGCCGCGCGGCGGAGGTGTCGTGCAGCACCACCTCGGTGACGCGCTGCTCGTGCTGGTCGTCCAGGAGCGCCGAATAGACCAGGGGAGTGCGGAATCCGCCGCCCCCGAGGATCGTCAGCCGCATGGGTCCCTCGCTCGCGATGTGTCCACTTTGCCTCTGCAGTCTCGCAGGCGAGGATGGGGGAACATCGAGCGAAGGAGCGTCAGGTGGAGGAGCCGGCCTACGACCCGCTGCGCGGGATCCGCGACCCGGGCGACGAGCGGGTCGACGTCGCCCTGTGGGGCACCGTCTTCCTCGACATCATCTTCACCGGGCTCGACTCCCGGCCGACCGACGGCACCGAGGTCATGGCCAGCGGCATGGGCTCCTGCCCCGGCGGCATCGCCAACCTCGCGGTCGCGACCAGCCGACTCGGCCTGCGCACCGCGCTGAGCGCCGCGTTCGCCGAGGACTACTACGGCGACTTCTGCTGGGAGACCCTCGGCGAGGAGGGGGTGCGGCTGGCCAGCTCGCGCCGCTACGGCCAGTGGCACTCACCGCTCACCGTGTCGTACGCCTACTCCGGCGACCGCAGCATGGTCACCCACGCCCACCGCCCGCCGGGCTACGCCGACGACCCGGTGCCGCCGCCGCCCGCGGCCCGCGCGGTGATCGCCGACCTCGGCAGCCCCGAGGTGCGCGACCCGGCCGGCCTCGAGTGGCTGCGCGGCGCGCGCGACGAGGGGTCGCTCATCTTCGCCGACCTCGGCTGGGACTCCACCGGCGCGTGGTCGCGCGAGATGATCGAGCCGCTCGAGCTGTGCTACGCGTTCCTGCCCAACGCCGACGAGGCGATGGCGTACACCAGGACCGACACCCCGCAGGACGCGCTGTACGCCCTCGCCGACCGGGTGCCGCTCGCCGTCGTCACCAACGGTCCGCACGGTGCGCTCGCGATCGACTCCGCCACGGGCGAGGAGGTCAGCGTGCCGTCGCTGCGGGTGTCGGCGCTCGACGCCACCGGCAGCGGCGACGTGTTCGGGGCGGCGCTCGCGACCGGGACGCTCGCCGGGTGGCGGCTGCCCGACCGGGTCGCGTTCGCCGCGCTGTGCGCCGGGCTCGCGGTGCAACAGTTCGGCGGGTCGCTCGCGGCGCCCGGCTGGGGCGACATCGCCGACTGGTGGCACCGGGTGCGCGACGGAGAGGGGCGCACGTCGTACGACCTGGCCGTCCGCCGCCGCTACGGCTTCCTGGAGGACATCGTCCCGACGGTGCCGGTCGGCGCGGTGCACCGCGCGCAGGCCACGATCGCGCGCCGCGCCGATGTCGGGCACCACCCACAGGCCTGACGCTCAGGCCCCACTCCGGGGCGCCCCGGTCAGCCGACGAAGGCGCGCGCGTTGCGGAACATCCGCAGCCACGGGCTCTCGTCGCCGATCGGCGCGTCGGTCCACGACAGCTGCGCGTTGCGCTGCACCCGCTCGGGGTGCGGCATCATCGCGGTGAACCGGCCGTCGGGGGTCGTGACGGCGGTGAGCCCTTCGGGGGAGCCGTTGGGGTTGGCGGGGTAGGTGGTCGCGACCTGGCCGTCGGGCGTGACGAACCGCGCGACGCGCTGCACCGTCGCGAGGTCGCCCCGCCGCGAGAAGTCGGCGAACCCCTCGCCGTGCGCGACCGCGATCGGCAGCAGGCTGTCGGCCATGCCGCTGGTGAACAGCGACGGGCTGTCCAGCACCTCGACGAGGGACAGGCGAGCTTCGTACTGCTCCGAGGTGTTGCGGGTGAACCGCGGCCACGCGTCGGCCCCCGGGATGAGGTCGGCCAGCGCCGCGAACATCTGGCAGCCGTTGCAGATGCCGAGCCCGAACGTGCCTGGGCGAGCGAAGAACTCGGCGAACTGGTCGGTGAGTCGGTCGTCGAACAGCACCGACCGGGCCCAGCCCTCGCCGGCGCCCAGGGTGTCGCCGTAGGAGAAGCCGCCGGCCGCGACGAGCCCGGCGAAGTCGTCGAGCCGGGTGCGCCCCGACTGCAGGTCGGTCATGTGCACGTCGAACGCGTCGAAACCGGCCCGGTGGAAGGCGTACGCCGTCTCGACGTGGGAGTTGACGCCCTGCTCGCGCAGCACGGCGACCCGCGGGCGGGCGCCGAGGTTGAGGAACGGAGCGGCGACGTCGTCGGTGGGGTCGAACGTGGGGGAGACGACCAGGGCCGGCGCCTCGGCGCCCACCGAGGCGTGCTCCTCGTCGGCGGTCGCGGGGTTGTCGCGCAGCCGGCTGATCCGCCACGACACCTCGTCCCAGACCTGCATGAGGTCGGGCAGCGCCTCGTCGACCACCTGCTCGCCGTCGACCGAGACCCGGATGCGACGGTCCTCGTTGGGACTGCCGACCACGCGCGTGAGGTCGCCGAGCCCGGCGTCGGCGAGGACTGCCGTCGCGGCGTCGAGACGCTCTCGCGGGACCTCGAGCAGCACCCCCAGCTCCTCGGCGAAAAGGCTTGCGGGAGTGGGCGTCTCGAGATCGAGGCCGGCGCCGCCGGCGAACGCCATCTCGCACGCCGCGGCCCACAGCCCACCGTCGGAGCGGTCGTGGAAGGCGGTGACCAGGCCCTGGTCGCGCAGGGTGTTGACGGCGTCGACCAGGGCGACGAGGCGCGCGGGGTCGGCGAGGTCGGGCACGGCCCCGCCGAACTCCTCCCGCGTCTGGGCGAGCACCGAGCCGCCCAGCCGGTCGGCCCCGGCGCCGAGGTCGACCAGCACCAGGGCGCTGTCGCCGCGCAGCTGCGGCGTGAGCGTGCCGGTCACGTCGGGCAGCGACGCGAACGCCGTGACCACGAGCGAGACCGGCGAGATCACCTGTCGCTGCTGGTCGCCCGAGCCCCAGCGGGTGCGCATCGACAGCGAGTCCTTGCCGACGGGCACGCTCACGCCGAGCGCCGGGCACAGCTCCATCGCGACCGCCTGCACCGTGTCGTAGAGCGCGGCGTCCTCACCCGGCTCCCCGGCCGCGGCCATCCAGTTGCACGACAGCTTCACGCGCGGCAGGTCGATCGGCGCGGCCAGCAGGTTGGTGATCGCCTCGGCGACCGCCATCCGGCCCGAGGCGGGGGCGTCGACCGCCGCCAGCGGCATCCGCTCGCCGGTCGCCATCGCCTGCCCGGCGAGTCCGTGCAGGTCGGAGAGGGTGACCGCGACGTCGGCCACCGGCACCTGCCACGGCCCGACCATCTGGTCGCGGTGGGTCAGGCCGCCGACCGTGCGGTCGGCGATGGTGACCAGGAATCGCTTCGACGCCACGGTCGGGTGGCGCAGCACGTCCAGGGCGGCAGCCCGCACGTCGAGAGCCGACGTGTCGAGATCGGGGGTCGACCGGCGTACGTGCTGGTCGTCGCGCGTCATCCGCGGCGGCTTGCCGAGCAGCACCTCCATCGGCATGTCGACCGCGGCGTCCACGCTGGTCGAGGAGGCCGGAGCGCCGGCGGAGGGCGAGTCGAGACCCGCCTCGTCGAGCAGCAGCCGCCCGTCGCCGCGCGCGACGCCGACGACGGCGTAGGGGCAGCGCTCGCGCCGGGCGAGCGCGGCGAACCGGTCGAGCGACTCCGGCGCGATCGCCAGGACGTAACGCTCCTGGCTCTCGTTGCACCAGATCTCCTTCGGCGCGAGCCCGGTCTCCTCCAGCGGCACCGCCGACAGGTCGAAACGCGCGCCGAGGCCGGCGTCGTCGACCAGCTCGGGGAAGGCGTTGGACAGGCCGCCCGCGCCGACGTCGTGGATCGCGAGGATGGGGTTGTCGGCGCCGAGGCCCCAGCAGTGGTTGATGACCTCCTGCGCGCGCCGCTCGATCTCGGGGTTGCCGCGCTGCACCGAGTCGAAGTCGAGGTCGGCCGCGTTGGCGCCGGAGGCCATCGACGAGGCGGCGCCGCCACCCATGCCGATGCGCATGCCCGGGCCGCCGAGCTGGACGAGCAGCGTGCCGTCGGGGAACCGGACCTTCTCGGTCTGGTCGGCGTCGATCGAGCCGAGCCCGCCGGCGCTCATGATCGGCTTGTGGAAGCCGCGGCGCACGCCGTCGACGGTCTGCTCGTAGACGCGGAAGAACCCGCCGAGGCCCGGGCGGCCGAACTCGTTGTTGAACGCGGCGGCGCCGATCGGCCCCTCGACCATGATGTCGAGCGGGGCGGCGATGTGGTCGGGCCGGCCGTACGTCTCCCGCTCCCACGGCTCGTCGGTGCCGGGCAGGTGCAGGTTGGACACGGCGAAGCCGGTGAGTCCGGCCTTGGGCTGCGAGCCACGACCGGTCGCGCCCTCGTCGCGGATCTCGCCGCCGGCGCCCGTCGCGGCGCCGGGGAAGGGGCTGATCGCGGTCGGGTGGTTGTGCGTCTCGACCTTCATCAGCACGTGCGCCGGAGTCTCGCGCGGGGCGTATCGCGTTGGCCCGTCAGGCGATTCGGGCGCGAACCGGGTGATCGTGCCGCCCTCCATGATCGAGGCGTTGTCCTTGTAGGCGACGACCGTGCCCTGACCGGCGACCTTCTCGGTGTGCTGGATCATCCCGAACAGGCTCGCCGTCTGCGGCTCGCCGTCGAGCACGAAGTCGGCGTTGAAGATCTTGTGCCGGCAGTGCTCGGAGTTCGCCTGGGCGAACATCATCAGCTCGACGTCGGTCGGGTTGCGGCCGAGCCCGGTGAACGCCTGGACGAGGTAGTCGATCTCGTCGTCCGAGAGCGCCAATCCGTATGCGCGGTCGGCCTGTTCGAGCGCAGCCCGGCCGCGCGCGAGCACATCGACGTGCTCCATCGGCTCGGGGTCGCGCTCGTCGAACAGGTGGCGCGCGTCGTCGCGCGAGGCCAGCACCGACTCGGTCATCCGGTCGTGCAGCAGCGACACGACCGCGGCGTGCTGATCGGGGCTGAGCGGCTGCCCGGCCGGGTGCGTGAGGGCATGCTCGACGACCCGCTCGACCCGGCGCAGCTCGACCCCGCAGTTGCGCAGGATGTCGGTGGCCTTGGACGCCCACGGCGAGACCGTGCCCAGCCGCGGCCCCACGACGACCACCTCGACCGCGTCGGCCGCGGAGCCCGCCGAGTCGAGACCCGCGCCCCCGGACTCGACCGCCGGCGGCCCGTACGTCAGCAGCTGCTCCACCCGTCCGCGCGCGTCGTCGTCGAGCGGCTGCTCGGTCGCGACGAGGTGGACGTACCGCGCGCTCAGGCCGGTCACCTGCGGGGCGACGGCGGTGATGCGGGCCAGCAGGCCCGCGGCGCGGAAGTCGGAGAGCGCGGCGCCGCCCTCGAACGTGGTCAGCACGAGGTCGTGCGGCGATGCCATCTCTGGGGTCTCCACGGGGCGGGCGGCGGTGAGCCTCCAGGTTACCGAGCCGCTGTCGGTGCTCGCTCCTAGCCTTCCGCTCAAGGGGGTGAGGTGATGACGGCGCTGGTCAGCTTCATCGACGCGTGTCCTCCGGCAGCCGGGCCTAGCCGGCGGTGCCCAGCAGCCGCTCGACGAACAGCCGCAGCGGCACGCGCCGCTCGGCCACCATCGCGCGGCGGTAGTCCGCCCAGTCCGGATGCTCGCCGCTTGCCCGGCGATAGATGTCCACCAGCTCCTCGACGGCCTCGTCGTCGGGCTCGGTCGCGACCGGGCCGACCTCGGCGCGGCACTCGGCGACGACGTACGTCCAGCCGTCGGCGCCGCTCACGTGCAGCGTCGCGCGCGGGTCGCGCCGCAGGTTCTTGGTCTTGGCGCGGTCGTCCGTGATCGAGACCTGCACGAGGTCACGGTCGCGGTCGTAGACGTAGACGACCGTCGACAGCTGCGGTCGCCCGTCACGGCGGATCGTCGCGAGCACGGCGAGGTGCCGGTCGGCGAGCAGGTCGCGGAGCGGGTCGGAGCTCATGCCCCCATCCTGACCCGCCGATCCGCCTGCTGCGACAGGATCGGCGCGTGGAGATCTGGTGGCTCCGGCACGCGATGCCCTCGGTCGACCCCGACGTGCCGTCGAGCGACTGGCCCCTCTCCGCCGACGGCCTGGCCGCCGCCGCGGCACTGCGCCCCCTGCCGCCGCCCGGCGCGACGCTGCTCGCGAGCCCCGAGCCGAAGGCCTGGCAGACCCTCGAGACGTACGCCGGCCGCACCTGCGCCCGCGACGCGCGGCTGCGCGAGGTCGACCGGGACGAGCCGTTCGGCCGGGGGTTCCGGGAGCGGCGTCGGGCGTACGTCGACGGCGCGGACCACCCGGGATGGGAGCCGCGCGCCGCGGTCGCCGCGCGCCTGCAGGCCGCCGTGGACGACGGGCTCGCGGCGGCCGGGCCGGACGGCGTGCTCGTGCTCGGCACCCACGGCATGGCGCTGACCGTGTGGCTGACGAGCGTCGGGCTGCTCGACGACCCGGGTGCCTTCTGGGCCGGGCTGGGCTTCCGACCCTGCTGCGTCTCGCCGTCGACCCCGGGTCAGCGCAGCCGCCAGCGACCCGCGTCCGGTGGCTGGGGTGACTCCTCGCCGGGTGCCGTCAGCGGCGTGGCGCCCTGTGCGAGCCGCCGCGTCTCGGCCAGCCCGCGCACCCCGGTCGGGAAGTCGGCGGCAGCAGCGCGACGTCGCAAAGAGTTTTCGTCCAACGGCGAATCCGACGCCAGCACAACGAGATTCCCGAACCGCTTTCCCTTGAGAACCTCGTGCGTCGCGACCAGCGCCATGTGCGGCAGCACCTCCGGCAGCGTGGCGATCACCCGACGCACGTAGCGCAGGCCCGGCTCGTCGGCGAGATTCAGCAGGAGCAGCCCGGCCGGCCGCAGCACCCGCGCGTAGGCCGCCGCGGTGCCGGAGTGGGTGAGGTCGGCGGGCACCCGGCCCCGGTCGTAGGCGTCCACGACCACGGCGTCGGCGCTCGCGTCCTTCAGCGCGCCCAGCCCGGTCGCGCCGTCGACGGGCCGCACCCGGATCCGGTGACCGCGCGGGAGAGGCAGCTCCCGGCGTACGAGCTCGGTCAGGGCTTCGTCCGGCTCCAGCACGATCTGGGCCGAGCCCGGCCGCACGTGCTGGACGTAGCGCGCCAGGGTCAGCCCCGCGCCGCCGACGTGGGTGACGCCGATCCGCCCCGCTGGCAACAGATCCAGCCCGATCGCAAGGTGCTGCACGTACTCGAAGACCAGCAGCTCCGGGTCGTCCGGCGCGACGTACGACTGCGGATGCCCGTCGCGCACCACGGTCGCCCCGCCGCGCTCGTCCCAGCGCACCTCGAGGTTGGTGGAGTCCGGCACGCCGCGACGGTAGCGCGCCGCACGGCGCAGCCTTCGCCGCGACCGACCCTGGCCGCGCCCGGTCGCCGCTGCGCCCGGACCGCGCGGGAGCGATGATGGCGGCATGCCACCGCGCCGCCGCATCGATCCCGTCGCCGGACGCGAGGCCGTCGTGGCCTGGCACGCCGATCCCGACGCCGCCGACCGGAGCACGGTCGCGACCGCGGTGCGCTACACGCTGGAGGAGCTGTCGCTGCTCGCGCCGGGGCGCTCGGTCGAGGTGCGCGTCCCGCCGTACGCCGCCGTCCAGGTGATCGAGGGACCGCGCCACACCCGCGGCACCCCGACCAACGTCGTCGAGATGGACGCCCAGGTCTGGCTGCGCCTCGCCACGGGCGCGACGCGCTGGGTCGACGCCGAGGACAGCGGCGCCGTGCGTGCTTCCGGGCAACGGGCCGACCTCAGCCGCCACCTGCCGCTGGTGCCGCTCGCCGACGGCTCGGCCTAGGGTCGCCAGCATGCGTTTCGGCATCGCGATCCTGCCCGAGATGCCCTGGGCCGAGGCCGCGCCGCTGTGGCGCCGGGCCGAGGAGCTGGGCTTCGACCACGCCTGGACCTACGACCACCTCGTGTGGGCGGGGCTGCCCGACTCGCCGTGGTTCGGCACCACCCCGACGCTGACCGCCGCGGCGCTGATCACCTCGCGCATCGGACTCGGTACGTTCGTGACCTCGCCGAACTTCCGCCACCCGGTCACCTTCATGCGGGACGTGCTGTCGCTCGACGACGTCTCCGGCGGCCGGTTCGTCTGCGGGGTCGGCTCCGGCGGCGACCTCGATGCGCGGCTGCTCGGCGGCCCCGACCTCACGATGCGCGAGCGGATGGACCGCTTCGTCGAGTGGGTCGACCTGTTCGACCGGATGCGCCGCGAGGACCACGTCTTCGCCGGCGGCGACTACTTCTCGGCCGTCGACGCGCGCACCCTGCCCGGGCCGGTCGGCGAGCGGGTGCCGCTCGTCGTCGCCGCCAACGGGCCTCGCGGCCTGCGCCTCGCGGCGAGCAAGGGCGAGGGCTGGATGACGTACGGCCGCAAGGGCGACACCGAGGACGAGTGGTGGGCGAGCCTGCGCGACCTCGGCCAGCGGATGGACGCAGCGCTCGCCGCCGCCGGGCGCGACCCCGCCGGCTTCGGCCGCTACCTCAACCTCGACATCGCTTCGTACGCCCTCGGCAGCGTCGACCGCTTCGAGGACCACGTCGGGCGCGCGGCCGAGCTCGGCTTCACCGACCTCGTGGCGCACTGGCCGCGGCCGAGCGAGCCGTACGCCGGTGACGAGGGCGTGCTCGAGCGCGTGGCCTCCGAGGTGCTGCCCCGCTGGCGCTGAGCGTCGCGGCAGGTTCTGCCGGGTGCGCCTCGGGGTGCGCTGAGCGGGTCTGGGCAGGTCACCCGCGCGTCGGCCCAACTGAGCGGGACGCCGCAGACCCCCTGACCCGGGTGGGTCAGGGGGCCTGCTGGCTGTGGCTGCTGCGGCCGGTCAGTCGGCCGCGCGGGGTGGTCAGCGGCGGCCGGCGTCCCAGTGCTGGAAGCCCGCGCCCCTGGCCGCGTCCTCGCTGGCGAACCAGACCTCGGCCTCGGTGGCCTCGTAACCCGGGGAGTCGGGGCCGTGGAACACCATCGAGTCGGCGTTGCCCTTGATCCAGCCCTCGGGTCCCGAGCCGTCGTCGGCAGGCAGCACCGACCCGTCGAACGGGCCCTCGGTGAAGCCCTCCGGCGCGGCGGCGGGTGCGGCGGCGGGCGCGGCGGCCGGCGCCGAGGCGGACTCCGGCGTGGCGTCGTCCTGACGGCCGACCGGCACAACGGTCTCGGAGGCGCCCGATTCGGCCGTCCCGGCGGTGTTCTGCCGGTCCGTCGTCGGAGCTGCGTCGGACTCAGCCGCGGGCGACGACCCAGCTGCGGGCTGCGCGTCGGCCTCGTCCAGCGGGAGCGGCGGCGTGGACCAGTCGTCGCCGCCCTTCGCCGCCGGGGCCGCGGGCGCTGCGGGTGCCTCGTCCCGCGCGACCCCGGTGGGCTCGGTGGCCTCGGCCGTCCTGTCCGAATCCGTCGGACGCGGGGTCTCGGTGCCAGCAGCCGCCTCGGCGCCGGTGTCCGTCTCAGCCGGACGCGCGCCCTCGGCACCTGCCGTGGCCGCCCCGACGCTGCTGTCCGACTCAGTCGGACGCGCGGGCTCGGTGGCAGCACCCGCCTCGGCGGAGGTGTCCGTCTCAGTCGGACGCGCCTCGGTCGTGGTGCCGGCGGGGGTGCTGTCGTCCAGCGGCGGGGGCGGGGTGCCCCAGTCGTCGCCCCCGGACGCTGCCGGTGCCGCGGCGGGAGCCGCCGCCGTGTCCGTCTGAGTCGGACGCTCGGCCGCGGTGTCGGCCTTGGTGCTGGTGGCCTCAGCGTCGCCGGTGTCCGAACCAGTCGGACGCTCGGTCTGCTCTGCCGGAGCTGCGCCAGCGTCGGTCGTGTCCGTCTGATTCGGACGCGCCTCGGCGGCCGGCTCGGTCGTGGTGCTGGCGGGGGTGCTGTCGTCCAGCGGTGGGGGCGGGGTGCCCCAGTCGTCGCCCCCGGACGCTGCCGGTGCCGCGGCGGGAGCCGCCGTGTCCGTCTCAGTCGGACGCGCGGTCTCGGTGCCCGTGTCGGCCCCGGCCTCGGTGCTGTCCGTCTCAGTCGGACGTGCCTCGGTGGCCGGCTCGCTCTTGGTCTCGCCGGCCTTGTTGTCGTCCAGCGCGGGCGGCGCGGCGTCCCAGTCGTCGCCGCCAGCCGCGGGGGCGGGCTCGCCCTTGGGCTCGGCGGTCTTGTTGTCGGCGGTCTTGTTGTCGTCGAGGGCGGGCGGGGGAGCGTCCCAGTCGTCCCCGCCAGCGGCTGGTGCTGCGGCCGGGGCTTCCGTCGTGTCCGTCTCAGTCGGACGTGCCTCGGTGGCCGGCTCGGTCTTGGTCTCGCCGGCCTTGTTGTCGTCCAGCGCTGGCGGCGCGGCGTCCCAGTCGTCGCCGCCAGCGGCGGGGGCGGGTTCGCCCTTGGGCTCGCTCTTGGCCTCGGCGGTCTTGTTGTCGTCGAGGGCGGGCGGCGCTGCGTCCCAGTCGTCAGCGGTGCCGGCCGCAGCCTCCTGCGGCTCGTCGGTCTTCGCCGGCGTGGGCTCACCCTCCGAGGCGCCCGCGACCGCAGCCGCACCTGCACCGGCCGCACCGGCACCAGCCGCGGCAGCCGCCGCCTTGCCGCCCGACGGCCCCTCGGCCGGCTCAGCCGCGTCGGTCTTCGCCGCGTCGGCCTTCGCCTCGGCAGCCTTCGCACCCGCGGTCTGGTCGGCCGGCTTCGACTCGACCGTCTCGGTCGTCTTCGCCTCGTCGGCCGCCGCGGACGTGCCCTTCTGAGCGGTGCCCGCGGCAGCCGGCTCCCCGGCCTCGACCTCACCGGCCGGCGCCTCCGACTCCGGAGCGGCAGCCTCGACGCGACCCTTCCGGTCGACACCCTGGATCCCTACCGTGCCTCCGGCACCCTTGCGCGGGTCGCGGACGTACCACCACGCCACACCGAACAGCACCAGCAGGACCAGCAGCAGAACGAGCCATTTCATGCCTCGAACCCTAGGCGTGGCGCGATACCGGGCACCACTTACCGTTGTCGTCGTGTCAGACCGTGAGCAGCCGCCGCCGACGAACCGTCGACCGGTGCGGCGCGCGCCCAACTTCCCGCAGTTCATGATCATCGGCGGGCTGATCGGCGTGCTGCTCGGGCTGTACGTCGGCCAGCGCGGCGAGTCCGGCAGCTACTCCGACGCCACCGCCATGGGTCTGTTCGCCGTGCTGTTCGGGGCCATCGGCGTCATGATCGCCACGGCGATCGCGCTCGCGCTCGACAAGCGCTCCCGCCGCCGCTGACGTACGCGCTGAAACGCGGTTATAGCGCCCTGACTCTGCTGCAACCCGGTCAAAGCGCTCTAACCGCGTTTCAGCGGCCCGTGCCCCAGCGGCCCGTGCCCCAGCGGCCCGTGCCCCAGCCGCCCCCCCGCACTGCCCCACCACCTGGGCTCGACCATCCCTCCCGACGTGGGACACTGGACCCGTGGCTGGTGACGGACGTCTCTCGCACGACCTCATGCCCGGCGAGAAGTCCCCGCAGGACGCCTGCGGGGTCTTCGGGGTCTGGGCCCCCGGTGAAGAGGTGGCGAAGCTCACCTACTTCGGGCTCTACGCCCTGCAGCACCGGGGTCAAGAATCCGCTGGCATCGCGACCAGCGACGGGCGCAGCATCCTGGTCTACAAGGACATGGGGCTGGTCAGCCAGGTGTTCGACGAGTCGAGCCTGGGCTCGCTGCGCGGGCACCTCGCGATCGGGCACACGCGCTACTCGACCACCGGCGGCAGCACCTGGGAGAACGCCCAGCCGACGCTCGGTGGCCACGACGGCGGCACGGTCGCGCTGGCGCACAACGGCAACCTGGTCAACACCGTCGAGCTGCGCGACCTCGTCGACCAGCGCACCAACGGCCGCTACTCCGGCGAGCTCGGCCGCGGCAGCACCAGCGACACCGCCCTGGTCACCGCGCTGCTCGCCGCCGACCCCGACCGCAGCCTCGAGAACGCCGCGCGCGAGGTGCTGCCGCTGCTCAAGGGCGCCTTCTGCTTCGTGTTCATGGACGAGCACACGCTGTACGCCGCCCGCGACCCCCAGGGCGTGCGCCCGCTGGCGCTGGGCCGGCTCGAGAACGGCTGGGTCGTCGCGTCCGAGACGGCCGCGCTGCAGACCATCGGCGCGAGCGTCGTGCGCGAGGTCGAGCCCGGCGAGCTCATCGCCATCGACCAGGACGGCCTGCGCAGCCACCGCTTCGCCGAGCCGCGGCCCAAGGGCTGCGTGTTCGAGTACGTCTACCTCGCCCGGCCCGACGCCGTGATCCGTGGCCGGGTGGTCCAGGAGGCCCGGGTCGACATGGGTCGCCGGCTGGCGCGCGAGCACCCGGTCGACGCCGACCTGGTGATCGGCGTGCCCGAGTCGGGCGTGCCGGCCGCCACCGGTTACGCCCAGGAGAGCGGCATCCCGTTCGGCCAGGGCTTCGTCAAGAACGCCTACGTCGGGCGCACCTTCATCCAGCCCAGCCAGACCTTGCGCCAGCTGGGCATCCGGCTCAAGCTGAACCCGCTCGAGCACACCATCCGCGGCAAGCGGCTCGTGGTCGTCGACGACACGATCGTGCGCGGCAACACCCAGCGCGCCCAGGTGCGCATGCTGCGCGAGGCCGGCGCCAAGGAGGTCCACGTGCGCATCTCGGCGCCGCCGGTGACCTGGCCCTGCTTCTACGGCATCGACTTCGCCACCCGCGCCGAGCTGATCGCGAACGGCCTTGACACCGAAGGCATTCGGGCGTCGATCGGGGCCGACTCGTTGGGCTACATCTCCCAGGAGGGGATGGTCGCCGCGACCGAGCAGCCGCCCAGCCAGCTGTGCACGGCCTGCTTCGACGGCGTCTACCCGATCGGTCTGCCCGACGAGGACTCCCTCGGCAAGCACGTGCTGGAGACCCTGCCCGTCGAGGTCCGCACCGGCCACGACCGTTCGATCCGGCACCGTCCCGAGGACGAGGTCCCGCGCCGCCCCGACGCCGAGGGCGTGTCGCTGGGCGTCGCCGGCGGCGCCGAGAACGCCCTCCTGCGCCCGTGACCACCCCCGAACAGCGAGGCCCGATGAGCGACTCCCCGATGACGTACTCCGCCGCGGGCGTCGACGTCGAAGCCGGCGACAAGGCCGTCGAGCTGATGAAGGCGTCCGTCCGCCGGGCGCAGCGCCCCGAGGTCATGGGCGGGCTCGGCGGGTTCGCCGGGCTGTTCGACGCCTCGCTGCTGGCCGGGATGCGCAGCCCGGTGCTGGCCACCTCGACCGACGGCGTCGGCACCAAGGTCGCCATCGCCCAGGCGATGGACCGGCACGACACGATCGGTTTCGACCTGGTCGGCATGGTCGTCGACGACATCGTCTGCTGCGGCGCCGAGCCGCTGTTCATGACCGACTACATCGCCACCGGCAAGGTCGTGCCCGAGCGGGTCGCCGCGATCGTCTCCGGCATCGCCGCCGCCTGCGAGCAGGCCGGCGTCGCGCTGATCGGCGGCGAGACGGCCGAGCACCCGGGGCTGCTCGCCGAGGACGAGTACGACGTCGCGGGCGCCGCCACGGGCGTCGTCGAGCGTGCGGACCTGCTGCTGCCCGAGCGGGTGCAGGTCGGTGACGTGGTGCTGGGGCTCGCGGCCTCGGGCCTGCACTCCAACGGATACTCGCTGGCCCGTGCGGTGTTCGACCGCGCCGGGTGGGCGCTGGACCGCGACGTGCCCGAGCTGGGCAGCACGCTGGGCGAGGCGCTGCTCACGCCGACGCGCGTCTACACCGCCGACCTGCTGCAGCTGATCCGCACCGAGGGCATCGACGTGCACGCGCTGTCGCACGTCACCGGCGGCGGGCTCGCCGCCAACCTCGCGCGGGTGCTCCCGGCCGGGACGCTCGCGCGGGTCGACCGCGCCAGCTGGACACCACCGGCGATCTTCGAGGTGATCCGCCAGGTGGGGTCGGTGCCCGTGACCGACCTGGAGCGCACGCTCAACATGGGCGTGGGCTTCTGCGCCGTGCTGCCCGCGGAGCAGGCGGGCACGGCCCTGGAGGTCTGTGCTGGTCTCGGTCTGCCGGCGTGGGTGCTCGGCGAGGTGATCGACCCGGCGGCGGCTGAGCCTGGCGTCGAGGTGGTCAGCGGTGCCAAGGGCAGCGTCGGCGGCGGATGTCAGCTGGTGGGTGAGCACCCGCTCGCCGACTGACTGCCGGGCCGGGGAGTCCGCTCAGCGGTCGCCCGAGGCCCACTTCTCGTAGTCGGCGTAGTCGTCGTCAGGCTCACCCTGATCGCCGCCTCGCGGCTCGTCGGCTTGGTGCGACGAGTTGCCTGAGCGCAGCTCGCGCTCGAGTGCGCTCAGGTCGGTGTCGGGAGAGAAGTACTTCAGCTCCCGGGCCACCTTGGTCTGCTTTGCCTTCGCCCGGCCGCGCCCCATGGCGTGACCCCCTCTGTGTTTGCCCAGAACGGCAAGCAACGGCGGCGCAAGTGCTGCGTCGTCGTCACCCACGGCTCTCGGGGATCCTCAGTTCTGTCGTGGGACAAACGGTACCTCAGTCGGAGCCGTGCTCGGGCATCGGTCCGGATGCCGCGAGCCGCCCCGCCGACCGTGCCGGAAACGGTGCCGGAGACGGCACCAGGGATGGCGCGGAGTCCGCGCCATCCCTGGTGGGAAGGGGTGTTTGCTCAGGCGTCGTCGCGGACCCGGCCGCGGGCGTACCAGCCGCCGCCGAGGATGACGAGCAGCGCCAGCACACCGAGCCCGACGATGAGCCAGGGCTGGTTGTTCGTGGCGTTGGTGTCGACCTGCTCGCTCGGCGTGGCGGGCGGGGTGCTGCTGCTCGCCTCGAAGCCGGGCTGGCTCTCGGCCGTCTCGTTGGTCGGGGCCTCGGTGGCGGTCCCGGTCTCGGTGCCCGAGTCGCCCGTCGCCGGCGCGGTGCCGGTCTCGGAGCCGGTCTGCGACGCGCCGCCCTCGACGGTGAACGCGAAGTTGCCCGAGATCGGGTGCCCGTCGCTGGAGGTCACCCGCCAGGTCACGGCGTAGCGGCCGGGGGCGCTGATGTCGACCGCCTGGCTCGCCGAGACGCCGTCGATGCTGACGTCGCCGGAGGTGACCTGCTGCCCGTCGGGGCCGGTGACCTGGATGCGCGAGCCCGCGGGGACGATCTCGGCGTTGAACGTCAGCCCGACCGTGTCCGGGGCGCTGACCGTCGCACCGTCCGCGGGGGTCGACCGCAGCAACCGGTCGTGGGCCGACGCGCTGGGCGCGTTCGCGACCCCGAGACCGAGCAGGCCGAGGAGGACGAAGAAGACTGTGAGGGGGCGTGCCGCTGTTTTCACGCGCGTCATTGTGGGGCGTGAACCTGTGTGCCCCCTGGCCGGGGGGCGGGAGCGACGACGGGCCGCGACCGGAGTGGTCGCGGCCCGTCGTGGGTGGTGGCCAGGGACGGGGTCGAACCGCCGACCTAGCGATTTTCAGTCGCTCGCTCTACCAACTGAGCTACCTGGCCAGGTAGTGCTGGCGACCCCGACGGGACTCGAACCCGCGACCTCCGCCGTGACAGGGCGGCGCGCTAACCAACTGCGCTACGGGGCCTTGGTTGCAAGGCCTTCTTGCGTGTATCCCCAACGGGATTCGAACCCGTGCTACCGCCGTGAAAGGGCGGGGTCCTAGGCCGCTAGACGATGGGGACCTGTCCTGTTCGAAAGGTCCCAACCCGCCAAGCGAAGCTCGGATCCGTCGAGGACTCGGCAAGCATAGGGGGTGCCCGGCGCAACCACCAAAACGAGGTGCGCGGCTCACTCTCCGGCAGCCCAGGACAGCAGCTTGTCGCGCTCCCAGGTGTCGACGATGCGCTCGATCGGGACCCCCAGACGCTCGGCCCGCTCGCAGCCGTACTGCACGAAGTCCAGCTGCCCGGGGGCGTGCGCGTCGCTGTCGATCGAGAACAGGCAACCGATCTCCAGGGCGAGCGTGAGCAGGTCGTCCGGCGGGTCCGTACGCTCCGGCCGGCTGTTGATCTCGACGGCGGTGCCGTGCTCGGCGCACGCCTCGAAGACCGCCCGCGCGTCGAACTGCGACTGCGGACGCTTGCCGCGGTCGCCCTCGATCAGCCGCCCGGTGCAGTGACCGAGCACGTTGACCAGCGGGTTGCTCACGGCCGTCACCATCCGGCGGGTCATCGCCTGCGGGCCCATCTTGAGCTTGGAGTGCACCGACGCGACCCGCAGGTCGAGCCGCTGCAGCATCGCCTCGGTCTGGTCGAGCGCGCCGTCGTCGAGGATGTCGACCTCGATGCCCTTGAGCAGGGTGAACCCGTCGACGTGGGCGTTGATCGTGTCGATCACCTGCAGCTGCTTGCCGAGGCGCTCCTTGGACAGGCCGTTGGCGATGCGCAGCCGGGGGGAGTGGTCGGTGAGCACGAGGTACTCGTGGCCCAGCTCCATCGCGGTCGCCACCATCTCCTGGATCGGGGATCCGCCGTCGCTCCAGTCGGAGTGGCAGTGGCAGTCGCCGCGCAGCGCCTCGCGATAGGCCAGACCGCCCTCGGTGAGGTGCTCGGGCGCGGCCTCCTCGAGCTCGACGAGGTACGTCGGCGTCTGGCCCGCGAGCGCCTCGCGGATGACCTTCTCGGTCGCCTTGCCGATGCCCGGCAGGTCGCTGAGCGTGCCTGCGGCAGAACGAGACTCGAGCTCCTCGCGCGGTGTCTTGACGACCGTGTCGGCAGCGGTGCGGAACGCCTTGACGCGATAGGTCCCGGCCCGGGAGCGCTCCAGCAGGAAGGCGATCCGGCGCAGGGCGTCCAACGGCTCCATCCCGTGAGCCTAGAGCGGTCTCGATAGGGTCCCCGCATGCGGACCTGGCTCGTGCCCGTCGTGCTCGTGCTCGCCGGCCTGTGGGTCTGGTGGATGCGCCGCACGCTGCGCGCGAAGTACCTCCAGCGCCTGGTCGTCGCCGCCAAGGGCAGCCCGCGTCGGGCGCGGGTCGTGACCCTGACCTGGCAGACGGCGGTGGCGCTGACCGGGGTGCTGCTGATCGCCGCCGCGGCGCTCGCGCAGGCGCAGTGGGGTCTGGACGCCGTGCGGATCCCGTTGCTGCTGCTCGTGATCGCGCTGATCGTGCCGCTCGGCAGCATCGCCAGCGGACGCGACGCGTCGGCCGGCCGGCAGCGGCGGGTGCAGGTGCGCCGCAGCGTCCAGCAGCGCCTCACCGACGTGGGCGCCAGCGGCGAGGTCGCCGACGTGGTGGTGCGCACGAGCAAGCCGTACGCCTACGTCTCGTTCGCGCTCGGCCTGGTCGCGGCGTTCCTGCTGGTCTGGCGGGGCTGAGCCTCAGGAGGTGCGCGGCAGCTGGGCGCGCTCGTCGTTCTGCATCTCGGCCGCCTTCTTCTCGGCCGCCTGGGCGGCGCGCTCGGTGACCACGCCGATGACGTACACCACTCCCACGGCGCCGACGGCCATGAGCAGGCGCGGGCGGCGGACGCCGCGGTTCAGCAGCATCTGCTCGACCTTCGCGTCGAGCTTCAGGCCCGGCTTGGACGTGAGCAGCCCGACGCCCGCGGTCACCGCGGTGAGCGCGCCCGCGACGCCCTCGACCGGGCCGGCCTTGGAGCCGAGCTTCCCGGCGAGCGGCGCGGCCGAACCTGCCTTGGCGTCGGTGCCGAGCAGCATCGCCGTGCCCGTGCCCGCGGTGTTGGTCGCCAGCAGGCTGCGCCGCGCCCAGGTTGGCACCCGCGCCGGCCGCAGATAGGTCACGACCCCGGCGATCGCGGCCGAGGTGAGGTTCTTGCCGGCGGGGGAGCGAAGGAAGCTGCGCGCAGTCATATCGCCACTGTATTGGTCTCGGCTCGTGCTCCGTCGGTCTCGTTCAGTCCGCGTCGACGAGGGCGCGGGGGCGCTGGCCGCGCTGCAGGACCGGGCCGCCGAGCCACGCGGTCAGCAGCATCAGCGCGCCGGCGCAGATCGTGACGGCGAAGGCGGGGGTGTGGCCGCCGTGGTCGGCGAGACGGCCGGCGACGGCGGCGCCGACGGCGTACCCGAGACCGGTGGCGCCCGCGAGCAGCGTCATGGCCGCGCCGGTGCGGCTCGGGGCCGTCACCCGCTCGCCGAGGGTGAACGTGGTGATCATGTACGGCGCGACGCTGAGGCCCAGCACGAGCAGCACCGGGGCCAGCTGGGCGAGCGAGTCGACGAGCAGCAGCGGCAGGGCGAGCAGCACGAACGCCAGCGCGAACCAGCGCAGCCGCGCCGGCAGGCTCCAGCGGGCCGGGAGCACGGTCAGCGACAGTCCGGCGATCACGCTGCCGATGCCGAGCAGCGCGTGGAACAGGCCGGTCAGCCCCGGCTGGCCGGCGGCGGTGGCGAGCACGCTCGTGCCGTTCTGCACCGAGCCGAAGACGCTGCCGATCGCCAGCTGCGCCAGGCACAGCACCTGCAGGGCGGGCGTCAGCAGCCGTGCGGTGCTGGTGCCCTCGTCCTCGGGCGCCTGGAAGGTGATGCGCGCCGTCTCGTGCAGCGCGAACCAGGTGCCGAACACCGCCAGCATCGCGGCCGCGACGAACAGCGCGACCGACGGCCCGAGCAGCGCGAGCACCCCGACCAGGGCCGGGCCGAGCACGAAGGCCGCCTCGTCGGCAGCACCCTCGTAGGAGAACGCCGTGTCGACGAGCTTGCTCGGGGCGCCGGCCCGCTCGGCGACCGGGCGCCAGCGCACCCGCGCGAGCGGACCGACCTGCGGCAGGAAGAACCCGGCGACCGTCGCCGCCACCGCGACCCAGCCCCAGGCCAGGTCGGTCGGCACCAGCGCCAGCACCACGAGCAGACCGGTCGCCGCGGCGAGCGACTGGATCAGCACGACCGGGCGCTGCCCGAACCGGTCGGCCCGGTTGCCCCACCACGGGGCCGCGACCGCGTTGGCGACGGCGAGGGCACCCGCGCACGCGCCCCCTGCGCCGTAGCTGCCGGTGTCGTCGGCGACCAGCAGCATGACGCCGAGCTGGCTCATGGCCAGGGGGATGCGACCGAGGAAGGCGACGACGACGTACGTCAGGCCGGTCAGGCCGAACAAGGAGCGATATTGCGACACGGGCTCTCCGGGGAGGACGAGGCGGTGCGTGCTGTCCCACCTCACAGCCACGCGGAGCCCTGTTCGGTGTCCGAGTGTACGACCTCCACGCCGCCCGGAACTCGTCCGGATCTACGCCAGTCGTGGCCTGACCTGGGAAACCCCTCGGTTCCCCACAGGTCAGGTGTCAACCGAACCTTCAGCAGTCCCTTTACATATACATCGGTGCGGCGAATCCATCTGGTGAGCGGGCGATCTGGCTCTGCAGTGCGTCTGGCAGGCCGACATGGATGTCATTCAACGGCACGACAAAGTGGAACGTGGAGCGACCGTCGGAGAGCCGAACATCTGCCGCATCCGTCTCTGACGGTGAAGGGGTGTGCGCTACCCGGGTGTAACGCAAGCACAGTCCTTGCCTGCCGAGAAGATCGATGTTGGCTCCGAGGTCGTATAGCAGTTCCGCCCATGGCTGTTCGGGATCGAAGGCCGTCGAGCCTTGTGGCCTGACGTCGCCGGGGAAATCCCTTTCCAGCTCGGCTGCGCAGGCACTGACTCCCCGCGAGGGATCCCAGATCGCACTGCCGCGCACCCAGTGGATGACTGCTACGTCGTTTCGGAACTCCACGGCGTGTACCGCGGGGCCATCGAGGCGACGTTCCAGGTCGGCCGCTGCCGTAAGCGTGTCAGCCATGAAGCGGGCACGCGGATCCAGCCCTGCTGCGTTCACAGGCGGGCCCCTTCTTAGATGTTCACGGCGTTCTTGACCCAGTCTGGGCGCGGTCCATAATACCCCTCACAAGACGACGTTACGACGCCAACGAGGTGCCATTACCCAAAGGTCAATGCTCGTCTTGAGGGCGGTGCGCGAGACCACCTTGCACGTGCGGAAAAGCCCCCGCCCGAGCAAAGGGCGTAGTTCACTGGCTGCCAATATTCGTACTTGTAGCTGGCGATCCACGTCCGGTTGGTCGAAGCATCCCTCCATGAACCCGCGTCCGCTGCCCGGGAGCGCGGGTCAGGCGGCGGGCAGGCCCGCGCGCAGCTTCTCCATGCGGGTGATCTGGCTGCCCTGGCTGGAGCGGATGTCGCCGCCGAGCTTCTCGATGTCGGCGTCGGTGCCGCCCGACTTGTCGCGCAGCAGCGCCATCGAGATCGCGCCCTGGTGGTGGGTGATCATCAGGTTGAGGAACGTGCGGTCCTTGGCCGGGCCCGAGGCGTTCTGCAGGGTGAGCAGCTGCTGCTTGGAGGCCATCCCGGGCATCGACGGGTCGTGGCCGCCGGCCATCCGGGTGTTGGTCGCCTGCGGCGGCACCCGCTGGCCCTGCTTCTCCAACCAGCGCTTCATGTAGCCGATCTCCGGCCCCTGCTCGGCCCGGATGCGTGACGCGAGCGAGCGCACCTGGCCGTCGGTGAGCCCGCCGAACGCGATGTCCACCATGGTGAGCGCCTGCGCGTGGTGGACGATCATGTTCTGCACGAAGCGCACGTCGGCGGGGCTGGCCTTGGCGCTCGGGCTCGGCACGGCGCGGGTGCCGGTGAGCGTCTGGTTGTCCTGCCCGGGCCGCCCGGGTTGCAGCACCGGGGCGTCGGGGGAGGTGGCGCTCGACCGGGGCGCGGCGTCCTCGCTGCAGCCGGTGAGCACCGCGCAGCAGACGGCGACGGCGGCGGCGACGCGCAGGCCGGGGGCGAGAGGCATGCGCCGATCCTCACCCGCGGCGGGACCGGAGCGGGGGACCGCTGGCATTTCTTGACCATCTCTTGAACGTGCGGACCGGCCCGGGGCACGCGACCCCAGGCGATGCTGAGCGAATCCCCGACCGCGCGCGCAGGCGCCGGTCACTCTCAGATGGGAGCGCTCATGAGATCTCGGCGACCGCACCGCCGACTGTCCACGCTCGCCGCCGCCCTGCTCGCAGGGACGTTCGGGCTGGGCATCTCCGCCGCCAGCGCCGACCCCGGCGACGGCTCCGGCCCGGACGGCGACGACCGCGTCCGGACCAGCACCTCGTCCAAGGCCGGCACGGGCAAGCCGGCGGGCATCGGCCTGTCCGGCACCCAGCTGGCGCCCGACCAGATCGGTCGCAGCGCCAACATGGAGCTGCTGAAGAACGTGAACCCGGCCGGGCCGCTGGCCGACAGCACCGGCACCGACATCGCGTTCGAGGGCAACCGCGCCTACGTCGGCAACTACGACGGCTTCACGATCTACGACGTCTCCAAGCCGGCGAACCCGCGCATGCTCTCCCAGGTGGTGTGCCCCGGCGCGCAGAACGACGTGAGCGTCTCGGGCAACCTGCTCTACCTCGGCACCGACTCCTCGCGCTCGGACGACTCGTGCGCCTCGACCTCGCAGCCGGCTACCCAGAAGGACAGCTGGGAGGGCATCAAGATCTTCGACATCAGCGACCCCACCAACCCCCGCTACCTCAAGGCGGTCGAGACCAGCTGCGGCTCGCACACCCAGACGCTGGTCCCGGGTGACGCCGGCACCGACTACCTCTACGTCTCGAGCTACGCCCCCAACGCGGCCTACCCCGACTGCGCGCCGCCGCACGACTCGATCTCGATCGTCGAGGTGCCCAAGGCGAACCCGACGGCGGCCAAGGTGGTCAGCACGCCGAACCTGTTCCCCGACGGCGGCCTCGCCAACACCTCCGGCTGCCACGACATCACGGCCTACCCGGCGCGCAAGCTCGCCGCGGGCGCGTGCATGGGCGACGGGATCATCATGGACATCAGCGACCCGGTGAACCCCAGGGTCGTCGAGCGGGTCACCGACCCCAACTTCGCGTTCTGGCACTCCGCGACGTTCAACAACTCCGGCACCAAGGTCGTCTTCACCGACGAGCTCGGCGGCGGCGGCGCGGCGACCTGCAACGACGCCGTGGGCCCGACCCGCGGCGCCGACGCGATCTACGACCTGGGCTCGGACAACCGGCTGTCGTTCAAGTCCTACTTCAAGATCTCGCGCGACCAGTTCGACTCCGAGAACTGCGTGGCGCACAACGGCTCGCTCATCCCGGTCAAGGGCAAGGACCTGATGGTGCAGTCGTGGTACATGGGCGGCACGAGCGTGTGGGACTTCACCGACTCGGCCAACCCGCGCGAGATCGCCTACTTCGAGCGCGGCCCGGCCGCCGGCGACGACGGCGGCGGCACCTGGTCGTCGTACTACTACAACGGGCACATCTACTCCTCCGACCTCGGCAAGGGGCTCGACGTGCTGCGCGTCACCGGCAAGGACGTCGCTCCCGCCGCCGGCGTGAAGATGGACGAGTTCAACCCGCAGTCCCAGCCGTACGTCCCGCGCGGCTGACCCGGCACTGCTCGCCCGGCCCTTCGCCGGGCAACGGCGAACGACCCCCGTCCCTCACGGTGAGGGACGGGGGTCGTTGCCGTGGACGTACGGCGGTCAGCCCTGCTTGCCGCCCGACCGGTTGCCGATCATCTGCTTGGCCGCGTCGGTCAGCGCCTGCTGCGCGGTGTCGACGGTCTCGGAGGAGACCTGCCGGGGCTTCGGCCGGGTCGAGGACTGCTGCTCGCCGAGCCGCGGCAGCATCTGCGCCAGCAGCAGGGTGGACAGCGCCGAGCTGTCCGAGCCGCCGCCGTCGGTCTGCACGATGACCGGCTGCGGCGCGTGCTGCGCGAGCTGGGCGCCCACGTCGAGGCGACGCCGGGCCAGCTCGTAGCCGAGGACGGCCCGGTTGTCGCGGTACGCCGTCGCCAGCTGCTCCTGCGCCCGCGCCTCACCCTGGGCGGCCACCAGGTTGGTGCGGCCGCGGGTCTCGATCTCGTACTTGACCTTCTGCGCCTCGGTCTCCTGCTCCTCGAGCATCTGGGCGACGTCCTTGCGGGCCTGGTTCAGCGAGGCGTTGACCTCGACGACCTTGGCGTCGCGGACCTTCTTGGAGCGCTCGATGTCCATGAGCAGGGTGTCGACCCGGCGCTTGCGCGTGAGGTCCCACTCCTTCTCGTAGGCCTGCAGCTCCTTGGCCACCCGCTCGCGCGTGGAGATGTGCTGGCGGTACTGCGTCGGCAGCTGCACGTCGGGGATGTTGCACCCCATGATCTGCACGCCGTAGCGGGCCAGCTGCCGGTTGAGCAGGTCCTGCATGTCCTGCACGTCGGAGCCGCGCAGGTCGTAGGCCTGCTCGGTGCGCACCTGCCGCGAGCGCTGCCGGATGGCGTCCTGCACCGAGTTCGACAGCACCAGGTCGAAGTTGCCGGCACCGATGCGCTGCACGAACTGCAGCGCGTCGACGATCCGGAACTTCAGGAAGAACTCGATCGACTTCAGCGGGACGTTCTCGTGCGTCGGGCACGCGAGCACCGGTGCGTTGTAAGGGATCTCGGTGGTGACGTCGACGACGTACGCCACCCGCGCCCACGGGTGCCACAGGTAGTGACGACCGGGCGTGAGGCCCGGGCCCGAGATCGCGCCGAACTTGGTGAGCACGCCGACGGTGCCCTCCTCGATCTCGATGATCGAGGAGCGCCACCACCACAGCGCCGCGCCCGCGAGCGACAGCACACCCAGCAGCAGCAGTGGGACCATTGCCCAGTCGGCGTCGGTCGTGGTCGCGATGCCCGCGCTGAGGAACGCCCACAGCGCGATCCAGACCAGCGTCAGCCAGCGCAGGCCGCGGCCGTCCTTGGGGATGACGACCGGCACGATCGCACCCTGGTCGCCGCCGCGCAGCAGCTGGCGGATGTCACCCCAGCTGCCCAGGGCCTCCTTGATCGATGACATTCCGCGCGGACGCGAGGCCATCTCCTCCTGCATCGGGGCGCTCATCGCTGGCCCTCCTCACCCTGGCCGGGAAGCCGGTGTCGGTCGTTGGTCGGCGGCGGGGGCGGGGGCGGGGGAGTCTCGCCGAGCCGCAGCCCCTGCGTGGCGTTCGGGTCCCCGGCCTGGGCCATCGGCACCGCGGTCGGGTCGGTGGCCGGAGCCTGCCGTACGCCGTCCGCACCCGGGCGGGGTCCGCCCGGCGCCGGCCCGGCCGGTGCGGGGCTCGCGCCACCCGGTCCACGAGGTGCCGGACGCTGGGCGGCCGGCTCGGGCGTACCGGCCCCGGTCGGCTCGTCGACCGACACCGAGCGGCGGATCTCCTCCATCCGCTCGGCCCCCGGCAGCTCCTCGTCGCTGCTGGGTTCGGCCAGCTCCTCCATCTCCGGGGTCTCTGGCGGCTTGAGCAGCTCGGTGATCGAGCTCTCCCGCGAGCTGATGCGCGCGGAGATCTCGTCGCGGCGCTGCCGGATCTGGTCCAGCTCCTCGGCGCTGAACAGGTTGGCGCTGCCGCCACCGACGAGGCCCTGGGCGATCTTGAGGTAGTCGACGCTCTCGTCCTGACCACCGATCTGCACCATCTGCGGGAGGCTGTCGCGCACCTGCTCGAGGCGGGCGAGCAGGTCCTGCTGGTACCGGTAGTCGAGGATCTCGGGCGCCTCGGCCGCGCTCATCGCGCGGATGTCCAGCGCCTGCGCCTCGAGCAGCGCCGCGTTGGCGTTGGCCTCGGACTCGGCCTCGACGAACCGCTGGCGCGCCATCGCCGTCGCGCGGTTGGTCTCGCGCTCGAGCGCGGTGTCCATCTGCGCCTGGTACTTCGCGATGTCGGCCTGGATCGAGCTCAGCGTCTCGTTGAGCGAGGCGAGGTCGCGGTTGAGGTCACCCTCGTTCTGCTCCTTCTTCAGCTGCAGCTCGTACTCGTAGGTGTAGGCCTCCTTGGCCACCCGCACCATCTCGGGCGCGGCGAGGTCCATCCGGTACTCCTGGCTGGAGGGCTCCGCGTGCGTGATGTTGGCGTGGGTGAACTCCACGGCCGGCGCGAACTGGGTGTTGAGCTGTTCCAGCAGCCGCTGGGTGCTCTCGCCGACGAGGTCGTAGATGCCCGCGGCCTCCTGCTCGTAGATCAGCGAGCGGGTGGTCTCCGAGATCGCGTTGTTGAGCTTGTCCTGGAAGCCCTGGACCGCGCCGAGGGAGAAGATGAACTGCCGCGGGTCGACGATCCGGAACTGCAGGAACAGGTCGACGCTCGCCTGCACGCCGCTCTTGGTCGGCGCCTGGTGGATCGGCGCGTTGTAGGGGTACTCCCGCGTCGTGTTGACGATGTACGACACCCGCTTCCACGGGTTGAACAGCGTCACCAGACCGGGGCCCACCTGGTTCTCGACCTTGCCGAAGCGGCTGATCAGGGCCTGGCACCCCTCGGGGACCATCACCATGCCGAGGCGCCACCACAGGAACGCGGCGAGCAGCAGCAGGATGACCCAGTAGTGCGGGCCGAACAGCGCGACGTTGAGCCCGTCGGTGGGGATCAGCGCCACGAAGCCGAAGATGCCGACGATCGCGAGCACCAGCACCGGGAGCATCCCGACGAACCGGCGGCCCTTGGGGATGACCATCGGCGTGATGACGTGCAGCACGCCGTTCGGGCCAGGCTGGTAGCTCGACTGGTTCAGCGTCTCGCTGGCGTTCTCCAGCGAGGTCGTCTGCTGCACGATGCGCGTGCCGGTCGAGAACCCCTGGGTGCGCGCGGTGGCGAAGTCGGAGGGGTCGAGCCCCCCGGGCAGCCGCTCGGCTGCCTGCTGCGTCACCCCCTGCACCGCCTGCTGCACGGCCTGCTGCACCCCGCCGCCCTGCGCGATCTGTTGCGCGGCCTCGCGGATCTGTTGTGCTCGCCCCATAGGGCCCTCCTCGCTCGCGTCCCCCCGTGACGTGGCGTCACGGGCACCCGTCGCCGGGAGTCTTTCACGGGTGGCGGCGTCGGGACCGGGGGTCGCCGCTGCTCGTGCGACGCGCGAAGGCGCCGATCGGCTCCCACCCGACCCTGGCGTACGTCCTCGGCCGGGTCCCGTTGCCGACTCGTCATCCGACATGCCGACACGGTTAACCCCTGCCGCGGGTGGTCTGGGTGACCCTGGAGTGCGTCCCCGGCACCGATGGGGACGCAGGGACAACGGGGGAGAGCACCATGACCGACGTTCGACGTCGCACCGTGATCGGAGGCGGGCTGGCCGGCGCGGCGCTGCTGGCCGGCTGCAGCTCGGAGAAGGAGGAGCCGGTCTCGGCCGGAGAGACCGGCGGCGGCCGCAAGCCGCCGAGCACCACCACGACGACCCGGCCGGCGGGCAAGCCGATCGGCGACGGGTCGACGTCCGACACGGGCCCGCAGCCGCACCAGCCGCGCTGGACCCGGCTGAAGCCGGGCGAGAAGCCGCCGCAGTTCGTCGTGATCTCCTGGGACGGCGGCGGCGAGACCTCCCTGAAGCTCAACAGCCACTTCCAGCAGGTGGCCAAGCGGCACGGCGCGTCGATGACGTACTTCCTCACCGGGATCTACTTCCTCCCCGGCGGCAAGAAGATGCTCTACTCCCCGCCGCGCAAGAAGCAGGGCGCGTCCGACATCGGCTACTTCCCCGACCGGTTCGTGCGCAGCACGATCGAGCAGATCGGCAAGGCCTGGCTCGCGGGCCACGAGATCGGCACCCACTTCAACGGCCACTTCTGCGGCGAGAAGGGCGTGGCGAGCTGGTCGGTCGAGGACTGGAAGTCCGAGATCGAGCAGGCCAAGAAGTTCGTCAAGACCTGGCGCACGAACACCGGGATCACCGACCTGCCGGCGCTGCCGTTCGACTACGAGAAGGAGCTCGTCGGCGGGCGCGCGCCCTGCCTCGAGGGCGTCGACAACCTGCGCAAGGCCGCGGCCGAGCTGGGCTGGCGCTACGACTCCAGCGGCGCGCGCTACCCCACCTGGCCGAAGAAGGTCGAGGGCATCTGGGACCTGTCGCTGCAGGCCGTGCCCATGCCGGGGTCCGACCGCGAGGTGATCGCGATGGACTACAACTTCCTCGCCAACCAGTCGGGCGACGTCAACGGCGACAAGGCGCAGCGCCCGAAGTGGAAGAAGCAGACGGTCGACTCGTTCATGGCCGGGTTCCGCCGCTCCTACGACGGCAACCGGTCGCCGCTGGTCATCGGCAACCACTTCGAGAACTGGAACGGCGGCATCTACATGGAGGCCGTCGAGGAGGTCATGGGCCAGATGGCCGCCGAGCCCGACACCCGGCTGGTGTCCTTCCGGCAGCTGTGCGACTGGCTCGACCTGCAGGACCCGGAGGTGCTGAAGAAGCTGCGCAAGCTCGGCAGCGCGCCGAGCGAGGGCTGGGCGTCCTACCTGGCCTGAGCGCCACTAGCGTGGCCGACCATGAGCCAGAACCCCGGTGAGACCAGCGCTGCGAGCACGCGTCCCGGGATGGGCGCGACGACGTACGACGGGGGCACGACCTTCCGGGTCTGGGCACCGTTCGCGCAGGACGTCTCGGTCGTCGGCGACTTCACCGGCTGGGACGAGCGGCCGGTGCCGCTGCAGCGCGAGGACGGCGGGCGGTGGTCGGTCGACGTGCCGGGCGTCACGAGCGGCGCGGAGTACAAGTTCCGGCTGACCGGCGCGGGCGGCCAGCAGCTCAGCAAGATCGACCCGTACGCCCGCCGCGTCACCTCCTCCGTCGGCAACGGAGTCGTCTACGACCACGCCGAGTTCGACTGGCAGGGCGACGATTTCGCGGCTCCGCCGATGGACGACCTGGTGATCTACGAGCTGCACATCGGCTCGTTCTTCACCGAGGACCCGAACCGGCCCGGCACGTTCGCGCTGGCCTTCAGCAAGTTCGACCACCTCGTCGCGCTGGGCGTGAGCGCGGTGCACGTCATGCCGATCATGGAGTTCGCCGGCGACCGGTCGTGGGGCTACAACCCCGCGCACATCTTCGCGGTCGAGTCGGTCTACGGCGGGCCGGACGCGCTGAAAACCTTTGTGCGAGAAGCGCACCGACGCGGCATCGCGGTGATCCTCGACGTCGTCTACAACCACCTCGGCCCGAGCGACCTCGACCTGTGGCAGTTCGACGGGTGGAGCGAGAACGGCAAGGGCGGGATCTACTTCTTCAACGACGACCGGTCCAGCACGCCGTGGGGCGACACCCGCCCCGACTACGGCCGCGCCGAGGTGCGGCAGTTCATCTTCGACAACGCCCAGTCGTGGCTGCGCGACTTCCACGTCGACGGGCTGCGCTGGGACATGACGCCCTACATCCGCAGCGTCGACGGCGGCGGGCGCGACCTGCCCGAGGGCTGGTCGCTCATGCACGACGTGAACTCCGCTCTGCAGCAACAGTTCTCGGACGTGGTGTTCATCGCCGAGGACATGCAGCGCAAGCCCGAGATCACCCGCGGCGACGGCGCCGGGTTCCACACCCAGTGGGACGGCGCGTTCGTGCACCCGGTGCGGTCGGCGATGAAGGCGCTCGACGACGGCAGCCGCTCGATGGGCTCGCTGGCCGAGGCGGTCACCACCCGCTACAACGACGACGCGTTCCAGCGGGTCGTCTACACCGAGTCGCACGACGAGGTGGCCAACGGCAAGGCGCGCCTCCCCGAGGAGATCGACGGGAACGACCCGCGGGCCTGGCACGCCCGCAAGCGCTCGACCCTCGGCGCCGCGCTCGCCCTCACCAGCCCGGGCGTGCCGATGCTCTTCCAGGGACAGGAGTTCCTCGAGGACGAGTGGTTCCGCGACGACGTGCCGCTGGAATGGTCGCTCAAGGAGACCTACCACGGCATCGAGCGGCTCTACGCCGACCTGATCCGGTTGCGCCGCAACGCATCCGGCGCCAGCGCGGGTCTGCGCGGCCAGCAGACCGCAGTGACGCTGCTCGACGACCAGGCCAAGCTGATGGCGTACGTCCGGCGCGCGCAGGGCGGACCCGGCGACGACGTGCTCGTGGTGGTCAACGCCTCGGCCCAGGAGCGGCGCGACGTCGTCGTGCCGGTGCCCGCCGGCGGACGCTGGCGGCTGCTCGTCAACAGCGACGCGAAGATCTACAGCGACGACTACGGCGACCTCGGCAGCGACGCCGACGCGTTCGAGGAGAACGGCCAGACGCGGGTGCGGGTCAGCATCGCGCCCTACTCGGTGCTGGTCTACGGGCTCGCCGGCTGAGGCTCAGCGCTCGGGGCGCGGGACCATCGTGAGCTGGACCAGGTAGGGGACCGTGCCGGGCGTGCCGCGGTCGTGGCCGGCCTCGGCCCACCTCTGCCGCAGCGCGTCGAGCTCGGACCACAGCTCGTCGGCCTGCTCCTCGGTGAGGAACAGGCCGCCCATCGAGGTCTGCAGCGAGTGCAGCGACGACGCCACCCCGCGGTCGGAGAGACGGTTGAACGACACCTGTCCGCTCTCGCCAAGGCGGATCGTGAGGTCCTGGTTGGGCATGTCGGCGACCGATGCGACGGCATCGACGACCTCACGGTTGATCAAGGCCATCTGCTGCTCGTAGTGCTCGGGCGGCACCAGCGCGGCCGGGAGCCGGAACGAGCGGGCGACCGCGCGGTAGCGCTTGATCGGACGCCCGGCCCGGGGCACCACCTCGACGACGCGCAGGACGCCGGCCGCGACCAGCCGGTGCACCCAGTGGTGCACCTGGCCGATGGGCCGCTCGAGCCGCGCGGCCGACTCGGCGATCGACCGGTCTTGATCCAGAAAGGAGCTCACGTGCAGCGCGGCCTGTCGGCGGGACAGCAGGCGGGCGACCTCGGGGTCGGTGATGACCTGCTCGTCGGGCGGTTCGGGGTGCGTCGTCACCTACTCAGCATATTGTCTTGTCGTCGAAGTAGGTCGACTTCTAGCGTCGCCGCGACGGCGACGAAGGGGGAGGCAGATGACGCAGACGACTCAGCGGTGGCAGCGCGAGGTGACGTTCTGGCGGCACGCGCGGCGGGCGTACCCGCTCGGCACGGTGGTGGGCCCGGGGCTGGTCGTGCTCGCGGCGGTGGCGTCGTTCGCCACGATGGTCGCGACCGGTCGGCTGGTCACCGCGGTGGTCGACGGCGACCCGGTCTGGACCTGGCTCGCGCTGGTCGTCGCCGGGATGATCACCCAGCCCGTCGCGATGGCCGCGCTCGACGCGGTCGGGGCGGTGCACCAGGTGCGGCTCACCGAGCAGCGGCACCGGATGATCGCCGAGGCCGCGCTGGCGCCGCACGGCATCGGCCACCTGGAGGACCCGCAGCAGGCCGGCCGGGTGGCCGCGCTCACCGAGCACGTGCGCTCCGCGGTGGGGCTGCAGGAGATCGGCTCGGTCTGGCGGGTGCTCGCCATCCGCGCGACGGGCGTGGCCGCCCTGGTGGTCGTCGCCTCGTGGTCGTGGTGGATCGCCCTCGGGGTGCTGCTGGCGCAGCTGGTGCAGGGGCACCTGTTCACCAGCTACATCGACGTCGTCAACCGAGAGCTGCTCACCGAGAGCTCGGTCGAGCGACGCCGCGCCCGCTATCTGTTCCAGCGGTTGACGGTCCGTGACGCGGCCAAGGAGGTGCGCCTGTTCGGGCTCACCCCGTGGCTGCTGGGGGAGTACGCACGCACCTGGGAAGCGGTGAACGACAACAGCATTCGCGCCCGACGCGGTGCGATGCGGCGGTCCCTCGCGGGGGCCGTGCTGCTCTCGGCGGGCATCGCTGCCGCGCTGGCGTGGCTGGTGCGCGACGCCTGGGTCGGGGCCGTCGGCGTCGGAGCGGTGGTGACGATCGTCCAGGGCATCGACGGGCTGGCCTCCTTCGGCGCCCTGGGCGACCAGAGCGTGCGCAGCGGGCGGGCCCGCGAGACCGAGCTGCGGCTGGCAGAGCTCGTCGGGGGCGCAGCCGGCCTGCCGGCCCTCACGACCGCGGCGAGCGCCGCCGGACGCGGTGCCGCGCGCGTCGACCTCGACGACGTGACGTTCACCTACCCCTCGCGCACCGAGCCCACCCTGCGCGGGCTCGACCTGCACGTCCCGGCGGGGCAGTCAGTCGCGATCGTCGGCGTCAACGGCGTCGGCAAGTCGACGCTGATCAAGCTCCTGTGCGGGCTCTACCCACCCGACGCGGGGACCGTGCGCATCGACGGGCTCGACCCGGCCGCCGCCGACGACGTACGCCGTCGGGTGGCGGTGATCTTCCAGGAGTTCGTGCGCTACCACCTGTCGCTGCGCGACAACGTGACGATGTCCGAAGGCCGCGAGCCCGGCGCGTTCGAGGAGGCGCTCGCCGACGCCGCGGGCGAGGACGTGCTGGGGCGCGTCGGCGGCGACTGGGACACCGTGCTCGACCCCGGATATGCCGGTGGCACAGACCTTTCCGGCGGTCAGTGGCAACGGGTCGCCCTCGCGCGGGCGCTGCTCGCCGTGCGCCGCGGCGCCGGGGTGCTGGTGCTCGACGAGCCGACCGCGGCCCTCGACGTGCGGGCCGAGGCGCAGATCTTCGACCGGTTCCTGCAGGTCACCCGCGGCGTCACGACGGTCCTGGTCAGCCACCGGCTGTCCAGCGTGCGGCACGCCGAGCGCATCGTCGTGCTCGGCCCCGACGGCATCGTCGAGGACGGTTCGCACGAGGAGCTGCTCGCCCGCGACGGCGACTACGCCCGGATGTTCCGCCTGCAGGCGGCGCGGTTCGCCTCGGCCGGTGGGCGGGTGCAGGCATGAACGGCGGCTGGTGGACCTCGCTGCGCCTCGTCACGCGCATCGCGTGGGAGCAGGGCCGCGGGCACGCGGTGGCCGCGCTGCTCGAGGTCGTCTCCCGGGTGCTGACGGCGCTCTTCCCGCTCTTCGCCGGACTCGTCGTGGGCGGCCTGGCGGCCCGCGACCTGACGCTCGTGCTGCTCGGCGCTGGAGGGCTCGTGCTCTCCCGGGCGCTCAACTTCCTCCTGGTGATCGTCGGGGTGGAGTCGCGGCTGGTGCTGATGGAGCGGGTCGGTCACGCCATCGACCTGCGCGTGGGACAGCTGTCCGGCGAGGCGGCCACGCTCGACCACCTCGAGGACCCGGCCCACCAGGACCAGGCCCAGGCGCTGGCCGAGCGGCTGGGGAGGGTGGGGATGGCGTACAACCTGCTGGTCAACGTGCTCAACAACCTGGCCGGACCGGTCATCACGATCGTCGTCGCGGCCACCGCCGACTGGCGGCTGCTCCTGCTGCTCGCGGTCGCGCTGCCGGCCACCTGGCTCGGGCGCCGGTCGATCCAGTGGGAGGCGGAGGCCGAGAAGGCGGGCGCGGAGGCCGGTCGCCGCAGCGCGCACCTGCTGGGCGCGGCGACGGCACCGGTCGCCTCGTCCGAGCTGCGCGTGCTCGGCGCTCGCCGGTGGGCGCTGGACCTGCTGTCGCGCGAGGCCGCCCGGTGGCGTCACCCGCACCGCACCGCCGAGGTGCGCACCGCCGGGTGGTCGATCGTGCTCGCGGTGGGCTACCTCGGCGCGGCCGCGGCGATCCTGGCCTGGATGGTGCGTGACGCGCTGGATGGCCGGATCGACCCGGGGCGGCTCGTCACGGGCGTCCTGGTCGTCGGTCAGCTGCGCGAGTCGGTCACCGATCTGCAGTGGGTGATCAGCGGGCTGTCGGGCGCGCTGCGCGCGGTCAGTCGCTATCGGTGGCTGGAGGACTACGCGCGGACGGTCGACGAGGAGCACGCCGGGACGGCCGCCCCGCCCGCGCGGCTGACCGACGGAATCCGGTTGCAGGGCGTGGGTTTTCGCTATCCGGGTGCCGACCGGGAGTCGCTGAGCGACATCGACCTGCACCTGCCGGCCGGCGCGGTGGTCGCGGTCGTGGGCGAGAACGGCGCCGGCAAGTCGACGCTGGTCAAGCTGCTCACCGGCATGCACGACCTGTCCTCCGGCCGCATCCTCGTCGACGGCGTCGACCTGCGCGCGCTCGACCTGCCGGCCTGGCGCGCCCGGTGCTCCGGCGCCTTCCAGGACCACGCCCGGCTCGAGCTCACCGCCCGCGAGGCGGTCGGCGCCGGGTCGGTGGAGGTCCTCGACGCAGGGCGGGCAGAGATCGACTCGCGGGTGCTGCGCGCGCTCGAGGACTCCTCGGCGAGCGACGTGCTGCGGGCGCTCCCCGACGGGCTGGACACCCAGCTCGGCGCCGCCTGGCCGGGCGGGGTCGACATCTCCGGCGGGCAGTGGCAGCGGCTCGCGGTCGCCCGCGCGATGGTGCGGCTCGACCCGTTGCTGCTGGTGCTCGACGAGCCGACGTCGGCGCTGGACCCCGCGACCGAGCACGCGCTCTTCGACCGCTACGCCGAGGCGGCTCGTGCGACCGGCGGGCGTGGCGGCGTCACGCTGCTCATCACCCACCGCTTCTCCACCGTCGCGGCGGCCGACCTGGTGATCGTGCTCGCCGACGGCGGCGTCGCCGAGGTCGGCACGCACGCCGACCTGATGGCGGCGGGCGGTCGCTATGCCGACCTCTACGCGCTGCAGGCGGCGGGATACCGCTGACCAGCACGAGGTCGCTGCTGCTCGACTCGCGCGCCCGGCCTCGCCATGCTGTCCTGCGTGACACCGGAGGCCAGGCATCGACCGCCGCACCTGCGCCCGGCGTACCTGCTGCTGGTGCTGGTCGGCGGCGCGCTGGGCACCGGTGCGCGCGAAGGGATCAGCCTCGCGTTCCCGCCCGTCGACGGCATCCCGGTCGCGGTCCTCGTGATCAACGTCGTCGGCGCCTTCCTGCTCGGCTGGCTGCTCGACGGGCTCGCCCGGCGCGGCCCCGACGGTGGCCGCCGCCGCCCGGTGCGGCTGCTGCTCGGCACCGGGCTGCTCGGCGGCTTCACGACCTACAGCACGCTCGCGACCGACGCGGCCCGGCTGCTCGGTGACGGGCGCACCACCGCCGGCCTGACGTACGCCCTCCTCACCGTGGTCGTCGGCGCCGCCGCGACCTTCGCCGGCATCGCGCTCGCCGCCGTCACGCACCGATCGCGGGAGGCGCGCGGTGGGTGACGTCACGCCCGTGGTCTTCGGGTTGCTCTGTGTCGCAGGCGGACTCGGCGCCGCCGCGCGCTTCGTGATCGACGGGTTCGTGCGCGAGCGCACCTCCGGCGCGCTGCCGTGGGGCACGATCGCGATCAACCTCAGCGGCTCGTTCCTCCTCGGGCTGCTCACCGGCCTGGTCGCCGCCCGGGCGCTGCCGGCCGAGTGGCAGCTGGTGGCGGGCACCGGCTTCCTGGGCGGCTACACCACCTTCTCGACCGCGAGCCTCGAGACGGTGCGGCTGCTGCAGGAGCGCCGGTGGGCGGCCGGGCTGCTGACCGGGCTGGGCGTCGTCGTGGGCGCCACCGCGGCGGCGGGGCTCGGGTGGTGGATCGGCGCTCTCGTCTGAGGTCCTAGGACCAGGGTCGGCGAAAGATCGGTCCAAGTCTGGTGCCGATCGGGGGAACGGCATCGCCAGGCTGGCAGTCGGAGCATCGGCACACGCCGCTGACCGGTCGCACCCGGTGAAGGATCTCGTGCCAGGGGGCACGATCCGTACTCGACTCGAGGGGAAGTCATGGCACGCAAGGGAATTCGGCACACGCTCACGACCGGCGCCACGCTGGCGCTGCTGGGCCTGGGGTCCATCGGCAGCCTCGGCTGCCAGACCACCAACCAGGGCGCGACGGCACCCGGCGGGGCGGCGACCTCGTCGCCGAGCCAGGGGAGCGGGTCCGAGGGTGGCTCGGGGAACGGGTCCGGGCGCGGCGCGGGCAGCATCGTCCCGGCGGCCGGCTCCAAGACCGCCCTCGGATTCACCGCGATCGTCCGGCACGAGACCGGACCCCAGGACGGCAAGGGCACGCTCGTGCTGCGCGCGCCCGACGGCCGGCACGCCACCGTCGGCGAGGTGTCCGACGGCGCCGAGGTCGCCGACATCAGCAGCAACGCCCGCACGGTCGTGACCGCGATCCGGGCCAAGGGCGGCGGGGAGTCGCGCTACACGATCTGGGACACCGCGACCGGCAAGCCGACGTACGTCCGGGTCAAGGACGGCGGCGACGCCGTGCTCGTGCAGGACGGGTTGCTCGTCGCCCGCCCGAAGCAGTCGCCGCAGCTGTTCGACCGCTCCGGCAAGCCGGTCCGCACGTACGAAGGGAGCTTCTCGCCGTCAGCCGAGGTCGTCGCTTCCGCCGACGGAAAGCGGTTCTGGATCGCCGACGACGGAGGTCGGATTCGCCTGTTCGACCTCAGGTCGGGCACCGAGCTGCGGCAGATCGAGGTGCCGTCTGGACGTGCGTCCTGCTCGCCCGGTCCGCAGCTGTCGTACGAGGACTTCACCATGGACTGCTCCGCACCGGGAGACGCGGACCCGAGCGGCTCCACCGCGTACATGGCGCAGTTCTACGGGACGGCCGCTCCGCAGCGGCTGGTCGACCACGGGGACCAGGCGTCGCAGGCGCGTCGGGTCAACCCGGGGTTGGTCTACGAGGTGCCGGGTGTCTGTGGATCCGCCTGGATCTCCCGCGGCGCGAGCTACGAGCCGCTCAAGGTCGACGAAAGCGACACCCGCCAGGTGGCGGGGGCGTACGGCGACACGGCCTACCTCACGAGCTGGGGCGGTCAGTGCGGCGACGGCGACCTGGTGCGCTTCGATCTGGCCAACCTGAAGAGCACGAAGGTGGCGGGCAAGGGCACCCCGATCGGTGGCTTCGTCACCTCGGCCAAGACGGTCGACGGCACCTGACCGTCGGCGCCGGGATCAGGGGGTGAGCAGCGCGGCGGCGTCGTGCTGCGCCACCCGCCCCCCGGCGTACGCCCTCGGCAGCGCGAGCGCGGACGCGTAACCGGGCAGCGGCGGAGAGAGCCCGAGCACCTGCGCGGCGCCGGCGACCAGCCCCGCCTTGACCACGGCCTCGTCGCGCACCCAGGCGCCGGCGTCGGTCCCGGCCGGCACGTCCGCGATCCGCTGCACGTCGACGCCGACGGGGCCGTCGTGCGCGGCGACCACCACGAGCAGCCCGGAGTGCGACACCGACAGCTGGGGCGCTCCGGGGAGGTCGAGCCGCGGGCGGCCGTGCGGTCGGCCGCAGTCGGGGCAGGTGCGCTCGACCGGCACGTCGCCGGGCGGGAGGTCGAGCAGCCGACCGGCGACCGCGCGCACCAGCGCGGCGGCGAGCAACGAGCGGGCGCGGTCGGCGGGGCGGGCGAGGGCGTCCAGGCGCGCGCGCTCGACCGGGCTGAGCGTGCGGACCAGCGCGATGTCGGCCAGGGCGAGCCGCGCCCACCAGACTTCGGAACCGCGCAGAGTCACAGCCGGCACTTAAGTTAGCCTCACCTTCATGACAGGGACCCTACTGCCGTCGCCGCGCGCCGCGGCGACGTCGGTGCTCGCGGGGGCGACGGCCGTCGGTGACGCCCCCGCGCTGGTGGTCGGCGACCGTGCGGTGACCCATGCGCAGCTGCGCGAGCTGGTCGACCGGGCGGCGGCGCGCCTGCCCGACGCCGCCGACGGGCGCTGCCTGGTGCAGGTCTTTCCGCGCCCCGACCTCGACGCGCTCGTCGCCTATCTCGCGACGCTGCACGCGGGCCACGTCGCGCTGGTCGCCGCGCCCGGGCCTGCGGCCGCGCCGATCCTGACCCGATACCGCCCCGACCTCGCCTTCCTCGGCGACACGGTCGAGGTGCTGGGCGAGGAGCCGTGGACGGGTCCGCGCCACCTGCTGCACCCCGACCTGGCCCTGCTGCTCAGCACCTCCGGCAGCACCGGCTCGCCCAAGCTGGTGCGCCTCTCGCACGACAACCTGCGCGCCAACGCCGACGCCATCGCCCAGGCGCTGTCGCTCACCGCGGCCGACCGGGCGATCACGTCGCTGCCGCTGACCTACTGCTACGGCCTGTCGGTGCTGCACTCCCACCTGCGCGCCGGCGCCTCGGTGGTGCTGCACCGCGGCTCGGTGCACGAGCCCGGCTTCTGGGAGGCCGTCGACCGGCATGGCGTGACCACGCTCGCCGTCGTCCCGCACTCTGCGCGGCTCGCGCTCGCGGGTGGCCTGGCCGACCCGCACCCGTCGCTGCGCCTGGTGACCCAGGCCGGTGGCCGCCTCGAGCCTGGGGCGGTGCTCGACCTGGCCGACCTCGGCACGCGCCGCGGCTGGGACCTCGCGGTGATGTACGGCCAGACCGAGGCCACCGCCCGCATCGCCGTGCTCCCGCCGGCGGAGGTGGCCGCCGCCCCCGATGCCGTCGGGCGCGCGGTGCCGGGCACGGGCGTACGCCTGGACCGGTCGGTCCCGCAGGCCACCGGTGACGTGGGCGAGCTGGTCGTCACCGGGCCGGGCGTGATGCTCGGCTATGCCGAGCACCCCGACGACCTCGCCGTCGGCCGCATGCAGCACGAGCTGCGCACCGGCGACCTCGCGACCGTCGATGCCGACGGGCTGGTGCGCATGGTCGGCCGGCGCAGCGGGTTCGTGAAGGTCATGGGCCACCGCATCGACGTCGCCCAGGTCGAGAACGCCCTGCAGGCAACGGGATTCGAGACCTGCGTGACCGGCGGCGACGCGCAGCTGCGGGTGCTAGTCGAGCCGCCGACCGTCGGCGGCGACCGGTCGAGCGCCGCACGTGGTCGCCACGACGCGGCCGCCACCGCCCGCCGGCTCCGGGCGCTCGTCGCGGAGCTCACCGGGCTCGGCCCCGCCGCGGTCGCGGTGGCCGTCGCTCCGCTGGCCCGTCGCGACAACGGCAAGGTCGACCGGCCCGGCTGCGACGCGCTGGTGCGAGCCGCGCTCGAGACCGAGGGCGCCGACCCCGCGCCGGAGCGCCCCGGCGACGGGCCCCCGCTCGAGGTGCAGGTGGCCGGCACGGTCGCCCGCGTGCTGGGTCTCGACCCCGAGTCCGTCGACACCGCAAGGTCTTTCGTCGAGCTGGGCGGCGACTCGCTCAGCCACGTGCAGGCCGCGACGCGCCTGGCCGAGCTGCTCGGCGAGCTGCCCCGCGACTGGCACCACCGGTCGCTGCGCGACCTCGCCGCGGGCGGCGGCGAGCAGGGCCGCACGCCGCTGGAGACCTCCGTCGTGCTGCGTGCGGTGGCCGCGCTGATCATCCTCGGCACCCACGCCGACCTGTTCTGGATCGTCGGCGGGGCGCACGTGCTGCTCGTCGTCGCCGGTTACAACGCCGGCCGGTTCAGCCTCTCCGGCGTCGACCCGGTGCGCCGTGCGCTCGCCTCGGCCCGCACCGGCCTCGGCATCCTGGTGCCCGCCGCGGTCGTCGCGCTGGTCGGCCTGGTGACCACCGGCCGCTACGGCTGGGCCAACGTCGGCGCGGTCAACTGGATCGCCGGCGACGTGACGTACGGCAGCCGCAACGAGCTCTGGTTCGTCGACGCGCTGCTCGCGTCGGTCGCGATCATGGTCGCCGCGCTGAGCCTGCCGCCGGTCTCCCGGGCGTACGCCCGCGACCCGTGGCGGGTCAGCGTCGCCGTCGCGGCGATCGCCCTGGTGCCGCGGTTCGTCATCCTCGCGGTCGCCGACGGCACCATCCGCGGCATCGCTCCGACCGTCTTCTGGCTGTTCGCGACCGGGGTCGCGCTGGCGCACGCCGGCACGGCCCGCCGACGCCGAATCACGTTGGCGCTGGCCACGATCGGGATCGTCACCTTCTTCGACGACCCGATCCGCAACGCCACCGTGCTCGCCGGCATCGTGCTGCTCGCCCTCGTCCCCGCCGTACGCCTGCCGCGCCGCCTCGCGTCCGCCGCCGGCACCGTGGGCGCGGCCTCGCTGTACCTCTACCTCGTGCAGTTCCAGGTGTTCGACCTGGTGCCCGACGTGGGCGGTCGGTTGCCGTCCGCGGCGCTGCGGGTCGCCGCCGCGCTCGTCGTCGGCTGCCTCGTCTGGCGCCTGGCGGACCCGCTCGTCCGCCGCCTCCAACAGCTGATCCCCCTTCCCGTCGAAAGGAACCACCGTGCGTCGTCGCACTCTCCTGTCCGGCCTGCTGGCCGTGGGCGTCACCTTCCCCCTGCTGGCAGCCTGCGGAGGTGAGGAGGAGTTCGCGGCCGACCCCAACGCGCTGATCATCTATTCCTCCCAGCACAAGGAGGTCACCGAGAGCTGGGCCAAGGCGTTCAGCGCCAAGACCGGGATCAAGACCCAGATCCGCCGCGGCCAGGACTCCTCGATGGGGCAGCAGATCGTCGAGGAGGGCGCGGCCTCGCCCGCCGACGTGTTCCTCACCGAGAACTCCCCGGCCATGACCGTCGTCGAGCGCGCGAAGCTGCTCGCCCCGGTCGAGGCCGGCACGCTGAGCAGCATCGACCCCAAGCTGGTCCCGACGAGCAAGGACTGGACCGCCATCGCGGCCCGCTCCACCGTGCTGGTCTACAACCCCAGCAAGCTGCCGGCCGGCCAGCTGCCGAAGTCGCTGATGGACCTGCAGCAGCCGGCGTGGAAGGACCGGTGGGGCGCGGCGTCCGGCGGCGCCGACTTCCAGGCGATCGTGGCCGGGATGCTCGCGCAGAAGGGCGAGCCGGCGACCGCCGCCTGGCTGAAGGGCCTGAAGACCAACTCCAAGACGTACCAGAACAACATCGCGACGATGAAGGCCGTCAACGCGGGCGAGGTCCCGGCCGGCGTGATCTTTCACTACTACTGGTACCGCGACCAGGCCGGCGACAAGGCCGGCACCAAGAACACCAAGCTGCACTACTTCAAGAACCAGGACCCCGGCGCGTTCGTCAGCCTGTCGGCGGGCGGGGTGCTGAAGAGCTCGAAGAAGGCCAAGCAGGCCCAGCAGTTCCTGCAGTACGTCCTCAGCCCCGAGGGCCAGAAGGTGCTCGTCGACTCCGGGTCGATGGAGTACGCCGTCGGCAAGGGCGCCACGTCGGCGCCGGCGCTGCCGGCGCTCGGCACGCTGCAGGCTCCGCCGGTCGACCCGTTCACGCTCAACTCCGACCGGGTGAGCAAGCTGATGACCGATGCCGGCATCCTCTAGGACCCACTCACCCGCCTCGCGCACCGGCGTCGCCGTCCCCGCGGCGGCGCTGGTCGCGCTCGTCACGATCCTGCCGATCGTGGTGGTCGGCGTCCGTGGGCTGTCGATCGGGTTCGGCGCCGCCGCCGAATACCTCGTGCGCCCAAGGGTTCTGGAGCTGCTCGGCAACACGGGCGCCCTGGTCGCGATCACCGTGCCGGCCGCGCTGGTCGTGGGCGTCACCGCCGCGTGGCTGGTCGAGCGCACCTCGCTGCCGTTCGCGGGCGTGTGGCGGATGCTGCTGCTCGCGCCGCTCGCGGTGCCGGCGTTCGTCAGCGCCTACGCCTGGATCTCCGTGCGGCCCGGCTTCACCGGGCTGTGGGCTGCCGCGCTGGTGACGACGCTGGCGTACTACCCCTTCGTCTTCCTGCCCGTCGCCGCCATGCTGCGCGCGCTCGACGGCGCCGACGAGGACGTCGCCCGCTCGCTCGGCCTGAGCCGCGGGCGGGCGGTGGTGCGCACCGTGCTGCCGCGGCTGCGGCCGGCGATCTGCGGCGGCGCGCTGCTCGTGGCGCTGCACCTGCTGGCCGAGTTCGGCGTGCTGGAGATGATGCGCTTCCAGACCTTCACCACCGCGATCCTGCAGCAGTACGCCGTCGGCTACAGCGACGCCCAGGGCAGCCTGCTCGCGCTCGTGCTGGCCGTGCTGTGCGTGGGCGTGCTGCTGCTCGAGGTGCTGGCGCGCGGCCGGCGCCGGGTCGCGCGCGTGGGGAGCGGGACCGCCCAGGCCCCCGCGCGCGTACCCCTCGGGCGCTGGACCGTCCCCGCCCTGCTCGCCCTCGCTGCGGTGGTGGCGCTGGCCCTGGTCGTGCCGGTCGCGCTGGTCGCTCGGTGGGTGTGGGCCGGCATCGACGACTCGGTGGTCGACGCGGGCCGGCTCGCGCGGGTGACCCTGAGCAGCCTCGGGCTCGCCGCCGCCGGCGGTCTCGCCGCGGTGCTGGCCGCGCTGCCCGGCGCCTGGCTGCTGAGCCGGCGCCGCGGCGCCGCGCCGATGGTGCTCGAGCGCGTCACGTTCATCGCCTCGGCGCTGCCGGGGGTCGTGGTGGCCCTGGCGCTGATCACGCTGTCGATCCGGTGGGCGCGGCCGACGTACCAGACCGTCGGGCTGCTGCTGCTGGCGTACGTCATCCTGTTCCTGCCGCGCGCGATGGTCTCGCTGCGGGCGGGGCTGGCGGCGGCACCGCCGGAGCTGTCGGAGGCCTCGCGCTCGCTCGGGCAGGGTGGCGCGGCGACCTTCTGGCGCGTGGTGCTGCCGCTCGCGCTGCCGTCGTTCCTCACCGGCTTCGTGCTGGTGGCGCTCGCGATCGTCACCGAGCTCACGGCTACCCTGCTGCTCGCCCCGACCGGCACCGACACGCTCGCGCTGGCGTTCTGGGCGTCGAGCGACGAGCTCGACTACGCCGCGGCGGCTCCCTACGCGGCGATGATGATCGTGCTGTCGGCCCCGCTCACCCTGGTGCTGCGCCAGCAGATCCGCACATCCGGGAGGGCGTGAGATGAGCGACGTCGAGGTCAGCGGCGTGACCGCGGGCTACGGCCGGCAACCCGTGCTGCACGAGATCGACCTGCGCGTGCCGACGGGCACGACGACCGCCGTGCTCGGCGACTCCGGGTCGGGAAAATCCACGCTGCTCAAGGTGATTGCCGGTTTCGTCGCTCCGATCGGTGGGTCGGTGGCGATCGGCGGGCGCACGGTCGTCGGCCCCGGCGTGCACGTCGCGCCCGAGCGGCGCGGGGTGGGGTACGTCCGCCAGGACGGCGGCCTGTTCCCGCACCTGACCGTCGCGGGCAACGTCGCCTTCGGTCTGCCCTTCCCGCGCCGCCGGCACCGGCCGAAGGTGCTCGAGCTGCTCGACCTCGTCGGGCTGCCGGCCGAGATGGCCGACCGCACGCCCGACCAGCTCTCGGGCGGGCAGCAGCAGCGGGTCGCGCTGGCCCGGGCGCTCGCGCTGGAGCCGTCGGTGGTGCTGCTCGACGAGCCGTTCTCGGCGCTCGACACCGCCCTGCGCGAGGCGACCCGCGAGGCCACCGGCAAGGCCCTGCGTGCCGCGCGGGCGACCGCGCTGCTGGTGACGCACGACCAGCAGGAGGCGCTGTCGTTCGCCGACGAGGTGGCGATCCTGCGCGACGGCCGGTTCCGGCAGGTCGCGGCGCCGCGGGTCGCCTACGAGTCGCCGGCCGACGCCCACGTCGCCGGGTCGCTCGGCGACGCGGTGCTGCTGCCTGGGGAGTCCTCGGGCCGCTCGGTGAACAGCCCGCTGGGCGAGTTCCCGCTCGCCGAGGAGGTGCGCGCCGGGGGCTGCCAGGTGCTCTTCCGCCCCGAGCAGCTCGCGGTCGGGCCGGCCGGCGCGGGGATGTTCGACGCCGAGGTCGGTCGGGTCGTCTACTTCGGCCACGACGCCCTCGTCGAGCTGGACCACCTCGACCCGCGCACCCAGATCCTCGTCCGCGTGCGCGCCCGGGTGCTCGGCTCCGGCGCCTCGCTCACCCGGGGCGAGCGGGTTTCGGTCCGCGTGCTCGGCCCGGTGCGCGCCTTCCCGCTCTAGCGGAGGTCCGCGCCGGGGTGCGCCCCGGCCCGGTCACGCTCTGGCGGTGGTCCGCCGACGGGTGCGCCCGGGCGCACGGTTGGGCGGTGGTCCGCGAGGTGGTGGTCGGTGATGGGGTGCGCCCCGGCCCGATCACGCTCTGGCGGTGGTCCGCCGACGGGTGCGCCCGGGCGCACGGTTGGGCGGTGGACCGCGAGGTGGTGGTCGGTGATGGGGTGCGCGCGGACATCTGGACAGGACAAAGGCCCCCGGTACCGCCGAGAGCCGCGGCATTCCAGGGGCCGGCCCGCGTTCCTCCTGTCCATCTGCACGAGCAGCGGCGATCACGGTTGGGCGGTGGTCCGCTTGTGGGTGCGCCCGGGCGCACGGTTGGGCGGTGGCCCGCAGGTGGGTGTGCCTGGGCGCACGGTTCGGCGGTGGACCTCGAGGGCGTACGCCGGGGTCGGGGGCGGCGAAAATCGATGGCGCGGAGGGGCGCCGAGCCGTCACGCTGCGCCTCCACACCGGACGGGTCGAGGCCGCGGGTGAGGCGCGGGCCGCGGGGGTCTGCTGAGGCGACGGCGTACATCTGGACAGGAAGAAGGCGGCGGGGGCGACCCAGAACCGCGGAAGGCCGGGGGAGCCGCTCGGTTCGTCCTGTCGAACTGTCCGGGACGGGGGCAACGGTGGGCCCCGTGGGACTCGAACCCACAACCTACGGATTAAAAGTCCGCAGCTCTAACCGATTGAGCTAGAGGCCCGGGGCGGCGACGCCGCCGGGGCAACTGTAGTGGGGCGGGCGGGTTTCGATACGCCGCGCTCGTCCCTCGCGCGGCTACTCGACCGGCTTGGGCGGGGTCTCGGTGCGCCGCGCTCGTCCCTCGCGCGGCTGCTCGACCAGCTCGGGCGGGGTCTCGGTGCGCCGGGCTCGTCCCTCGCGCGGCTGCTCGACCGGCTTGGAGAGAATGGGCACGCCATGACTCCTCGTCTCACCGACCGCACCCCGTCACCCGCCGAGCCCGATGCGATCTACGAAGCGTTCCAGGGCTGGGCCGGCGACCGGGGGATCGACCTCTACCCGCACCAGGACGAGGCGATCATCGAGCTGGTCGGCGGCGCCAACGTCATCCTCGCCACCCCCACCGGCTCCGGGAAGTCGCTCGTCGCGACCGCGGCGCACTTCACCGCGCTCGCGCAGGACAAGGTCTCGTTCTACACCGCACCCATCAAGGCGCTGGTCTCGGAGAAGTTCTTCGCGCTCATCGAGCAGTTCGGCGCCGACAACGTCGGGATGCTCACCGGCGACGCGGCGGTCAACGCCGACGCCCCGATCATCTGCTGCACCGCCGAGGTGCTCGCCAACATCGCGCTGCGCGAGGGGCGCAGCGCCGATGTCGGCATGGTCATCATGGACGAGTTCCACTTCTACTCCGAGCCCGACCGCGGCTGGGCCTGGCAGGTGCCGCTGCTGGAGCTCCCGCAGGCGCAGTTCCTGCTCATGTCGGCCACCCTCGGCGACGTCGCTCGGTTCGAGGAGGACCTCACCCGTCGCACCGGCCGCCCCACCGCCACGGTCGCGACCGCCGAGCGGCCGGTGCCGCTGAGCTTCTCGTACGCCATGACCCCGCTCCACGAGACGCTCGAGGAGCTGCTGACCACGCACCAGGCGCCGGTCTACGTCGTGCACTTCACCCAGGCCGCCGCGCTCGAGCGGGCCCAGGCGCTGATGAGCCTGTCGGTCGCGAGCAAGGAGGAGCGCGCCCGGATCGCCGAGCTGATCGGCGGTTTTCGCTTCTCCGCCGGCTTCGGCAAGACGCTGAACCGGTTGGTGCGCCACGGGATCGGCGTGCACCACGCCGGGATGCTCCCGAAGTACCGCCGGCTGGTCGAGACTCTCGCGCAGGCCGGCCTGCTCAAGGTCATCTGCGGCACCGACACCCTCGGCGTCGGCATCAACGTGCCGATCCGCACCGTCGTGTTCACCGGGCTCACCAAGTTCGACGGGTCACGCAACCGGCTGCTCAAGGCGCGCGAGTTCCACCAGATCGCGGGGCGGGCCGGGCGTGCGGGGTACGACACCAGCGGCTCGGTCGTGGTGCAGGCGCCCGAGCACGCGATCGAGAACGCCCGCGCGCTCGCCAAGGCGGGCGACGACCCCAAGAAGCAGCGCAAGGTGCAGCGCAAGAAGCCGCCCGAGGGCTTCGTGAGCTGGTCGGAGGAGACCTTCGACAAGCTCGTTGCCGCCCAGCCCGAGGCGCTCCAGTCACGCATGCGCGTCACCCACTCGATGCTGCTGAACGTCATTGCGCGAGAAGGGGATCCGTTCCCCGCGATGCGCTCGCTCGTGCGTGAGAACCACGAGGACCCGCGCCGGCAGGCGCGCCTCGCGAAGGGGGCGATCACGCTCTACCGCGAGCTGCTCGCCGCCGGGGTCGTGGAGAAGCTGTCGGTGCCCGAGGCCGACGGTCGACAGGTGCGTCTGACCGTCGACCTGCAGGACAACTTCGCCCTCAACCAGCCGCTCGCGCCGTTCGCGCTCGCGGTGCTCGACGTGCTCGACCCCGAGTCCGAGACGTACGCCCGAGACGTCGTCTCGGTCATCGAGGCGATCCTGGAGGACCCACGCCCGGTGCTGCTCGCCCAGCGGCGCAAGGTGCGCGGCGAGGCCATCGCCGAGATGAAGGCCGACGGCATCGAGTACGACGAGCGCATGGAGCTGCTCGAGGACATCAGCTGGCCCCAGCCGCTCGCCGAGCTGCTCGACGCGACGTTCGAGACCTATCGCAGCGGCCAGCCGTGGGTCGCCGAGAGCGCGTTGTCGCCCAAGACCGTCGTGCGCGAGATGTACGAGAACGCCTGGAGCTTCGGCGATCTCGTCAAGCAGTACGACCTCTCCCGCTCCGAGGGGATCGTCCTGCGCTACCTGACCGACGCCTATCGCACCCTGCGCCAGACGGTGCCCGACCGCTACCGCGACGAGGAGCTTGACGACCTGGTCGAGTGGCTGGGGGAGACCGTCCGGCAGACCGACTCCAGCCTGCTGGACGAGTGGGAGGCGCTGAGTCACCCGGAGGAGGCGGCCCTCGAGGGCGGCGCGCCCTCCGCGACCACCGTCGCGCCCAGGCCGATCACCAGCAACCCCAGGGCTTTTCGGGTCTCGGTGCGCAACGCGATGTTCCGCCGCGTGCAGCTCGCGGCGCGGCGTGACGTCGTCGCGCTGGCCGCGCTCGACCGGGCCGCCGCCGAGTCGACCGACCCGCCCACCGAGATCGTCATGGACGAGGGCGCCTGGCACGACGACCTGGCCGCCTACTTCGCCGACCACGACGAGATGGGGGCGGGCGCGAGCGCGCGGGGGCCGGCGTACCTGCGGATCACGCAGAAGTCCGACATGTGGGAGGTGCGTCAGGTGATCGAGGACCCCGAGGACGACGGCGACTGGGGCATCGACGCGCAGATCCCGCTGGCCGCCTCCGACGAGGCCGGGGCGCCGGTGATCGTCGTGCTGGGCCTGAACAGACTCGACGTGGTGGGGTGAAGGCATGAGCGCCGCGTTCTCCAGCACCTACCGTCTGCAGCTGCACGGCGAGTTCACCTTCGACGACGCCGCCCGGCAGGTGCCCTACCTCGCCGACCTCGGCGTCACGCACCTGTACCTGTCGCCGATCCTGCAGGCCGTGCCCGGCTCGCAGCACGGCTACGACGTGGTCGACCACAGCCGGGTCAGCGACGAGCTGGGCGGGGAGGACGGCTTCCGCCGGCTGGTCGCGGCCGCGCACGAGCACGACCTCGGCGTCGTGGTCGACGTGGTGCCCAACCACATGGCGTTCGTCGCGCCCGAGTCGCTGAACCGCGAGGTCTGGGAGGTGCTGCGCGACGGGCGCGACGCCGCCACCGCCGACTGGTTCGACATCGACTGGAAGGCCGGCGGCGGGCGCATCGGGCTCCCGGTGCTCGGCGAGCCGCTGGCCGACGTGCTCGCGGCCGGCCGGCTCACCCTCGACGAGATCGACGCCGACCCCGGCACCGGCCAGCCCGCCCCGGTGCTGCGCTACTACGACCACGTCTACCCCGTCGCGCTCGGCACCGAGACCTCCGGCGACGTCGCCGAGATCCTGGAGCGCCAGCACTACCGGCTCGCCTCGTGGCGCGACAAGGACGACGTGCTCAACTACCGCCGGTTCTTCGAGGTCGACGGGCTCATCGCCGTGCGGGTCGAGCTGCCCGAGGTCTTCGACGCCACCCACCGGCTGCTGCTCGAGCTGCACCACGAGGGGCTGATCGACGGCTTCCGCATCGACCACCCCGACGGCCTGGCCGACCCGACCGACTACCTCGAGCGGCTGGCCGCGGCCTGCCGCCCGGACACCCCGGTGTGGGTCGAGAAGATCCTCGAGGGCGAGGAGCGGCTGCCCCGACGCTGGCAGACCGCCGGGACGACCGGGTACGACGCGCTGCGGGTCGTGCAGGCCGCGCTCACCGACCCCGAGGCCGCCGACACGCTCGACGCGACCTGGCGCGCCACCGGCGGCGAGCCCGACTTCGACGTGGTCGTCGAGCAGGCCAAGCGGCAGGTCGTCGAGCAGTCGCTGGCCCCCGAGGTCGAGCGGCTGACCCGGCGCGCGCGCGAGGCGCTGCCCGAGCTCGACCCCGAGCGGCTGCGCGAGGCGGTCGTCGAGCTGCTCGTCGCGGGAGAGGTCTATCGGGCGTACGTCCGGCCCGAGCACCAGATCGGTCAGGTCGCGCGGCGCCGGCTCACCGACGCGTTCAGCGCCGCGCTCACCGCGCGGCCCGACCTGCAGCCCGAGCTCGACGCGCTCCTGCCCGTCACCGTGATGGCCGAGGACAGCGACGCCGCAACAGATTTCGGCGTCCGGCTGCAGCAGACCTGGGGCCCCGTCATGGCCAAGGGCATCGAGGACACCAGCTTCTATCGCTGGCACCGGCTGATCGCGCTCAACGAGGTCGGCAGCGACCCCACTGTCGTCGCGTCGGCCTCGCCCGACCTCATGCACGACTGGGCGCAGGCGCAGGTCGAGCACTGGCCGCGCACCATGACCACGCTCACGACCCACGACACCAAGCGCAGCGAGGACGTGCGCGCCCGGCTGCTCGCCGTCGCGGGTGACACCCAGGGCTGGCAGCAGGTCTCCGCCGTCGCGAGCGCGGAGGCCGAGCGGTCCGGGGTCGACCTGCCCACCGGCCACCTCGTCTGGCAGACGCTCCTCGGCGTCGGCGAGATCGGCGAGGAGCGGCTGCGCGACTACCTGCAGAAGGCGCTGCGCGAGGGCAAGCAGCACACGGCATGGGTCGACGGCGACGAGGACTACGAGCGCCGCGTCATCGACTTCGCCGTCGCCGCCTCGACCGAGGGCCCGCTGCACGACGCGGTCGAGGAGCTGATCGCGAGCAATGCCAACGCGATTCGCGCGACCACCCTCGCGGCCAAGCTGCTGCAGCTGACCCTGCCGGGGGTGCCCGACACCTACCAGGGGTGCGAGACGGTGAGCCTGTCGCTGGTCGACCCCGACAACCGGCGACCTGTCGACTACGCCGCGCTGTCGACGGCTCTGGACCGGGGCCATGGTCAGGGTGGTCTCGATACGGCCTCGCCCAGCGGCTCGGCCTACTCGACCAGCGTGGGCGGCTCGGGCGACTCGACCAGCGTGGGCGGCTCGGGCGATTCGACCAGCGTGGGCGGCTCGGGCGATTCGACCAGCGTGGGCGGCTCGGCATCCTCGACCGGCTTGGGTGGCCTGGGGGACGAGAAGCTGCACCTCACGAGCACCGTGCTGCAGCTGCGGCAGAGCCGCGCCGAGTCGCTCGGGCCGGGCGGGACGTACCTCCCGTGGGAGTCGGGCGACGAGCACGCCGCCGGGTTCCTGCGCGGACCGGCCGCGGGCCGGCTCGCCGGCGCCCTCGGACGCGTGCCCGAGCCGGACGTGCTCGTCGCGGTCACCCGGGCCCCGGCCCGGCTGGAGCGCGACGGCGGCTGGGGCGAGCGGCTGCTCACCCTCCCCGAGGGTGATTGGCGAGACGCCCTCGACGGGCGAATCATCAACAGTGACGGGCAGATCCGGGCGCGCGACCTCTTCGCGGACCGCCCGGTGGCGCTGCTGGAGAGGAGGGACTCGTGACCGGATATCGCGTGTGGGCCCCCGCGGCCGAGCAGGGGGTCGATCTCGTGCTCGGTGACGAGCGGGTCGCCCTCGAGCGCGGCGACGACGGCTGGTGGCAGACCGACCGCGCACCGCGGCCGGGCGAGCGCTACGCCTTCTCCGTCGACGGCGGCGACCCCCGCCCGGACCCGCGCTCGCTCTCCCAGCCCGACGGGCCGCACGAGCCCAGCGAGGTCGTCGACCTGACGGCGCACGAGTGGGGCGACGGTGACTGGGCGGGCGCTCCGCTGGAGGGCGCGATCGTCTACGAGCTGCACATCGGCACCTTCACGCCCGAAGGCACCTTCGACGCCGCCGTCGAGCACCTCGACCACCTGGCCGACCTCGGCGTCACGATCGTCGAGGTCATGCCGGTCGCGGCGTTCCCCGGCCGCCGCGGCTGGGGCTACGACGGGGTCGACCTGTTCGCGGTGCACGAGGCCTACGGCGGGGTCGAGGCGTTCCAGCGGTTCGTCGACGCGTGCCACCAGCGCGGGCTCGGCGTCTGCCTCGACGTCGTCTACAACCACCTCGGCCCCAGCGGCAACTACCTCGCGACGTTCGGCCCCTACTTCACCGACGCCCACCACACGCCGTGGGGCTGGGCGGTCAACCTCGACGGTCCGGACAGCGACGAGGTGCGCCGCTTCCTGCTCGACAACGCCCGCTTCTGGTTCCGCGACGTGCACGTCGACGCCCTGCGCCTCGACGCTGTGCACGCGCTCATCGACGACCGCGCCGTGCACTTCCTCGAGGAGCTTGCGGCCGAGACCGACTCTCTCTCAAGGGAACTGGGGCATCCGCTCTGGTTGATCGCCGAGTCCGACCGCAACGACCCGGCGACCGTCACGCCGCGTCGCGACGGCGGCTCGGGCGGGCTCGGCCTGCACGCGCAGTGGGCCGACGACGTGCACCACGCGCTGCACGTGCTGCTCACCGGCGAGACGCAGGGCTACTACGCCGACTTCGCGGCAGCCGACGCGCCCGCGAAGGTGCTCGGACGTACGCCCTTCTTCCACGACGGCACGACGTCCACCTTCCGCGGTCGCCGGCACGGCCGGCCCGTCGACCCGGACGAGACGCCGGGCTGGCGCTTCGTCGCCTCGCTGCAGACCCACGACCAGGTCGGCAACCGCGCGACCGGTGACCGGCTCTCCCAGCTCGTCCCGCCGGGCCGGCTCGCCGCGGGGGCGGCGCTGCTGCTGACCTCGCCCTACACGCCGATGCTGTTCATGGGGGAGGAGTGGGGCGCCAGCACGCCGTGGCAGTACTTCACCGACCACGAGGATCCCGAGCTCGCCCGAGCGGTCTCGCAGGGCCGGCGCGCCGAGTTCGCCGAGCACGGCTGGGCCGACCAGGTGCCCGACCCGCAGGCGCGCGGCACCGCCGACGCCTCGACGCTGCGCTGGGAGGAGCTGCGCGAGCCCGAGCACGCCCGGCTGCTGGAGTGGTACGCCACGCTGATCCGGCTGCGGCGCGAACGGCCCGAGCTGCGCGACCCTGCGCTCGGCCGCGAGGACGTACGTCGGGAGGGCGGGGTGCTGCGGGTGCGCCGCGGCGAGCACCTGCTCCTGGTCAACCTCGGTGACGAGACGCTCGACCTGCCCACCGGCGGCGAGCACGAGGTGCTCGCGGCGTGGCAAGCCGACCTGCTGCACCCCGGCGCCGCCCGCCTCGGCCCCGACGCCACCCTGCTGCTGGGGCCGGTCACCTCGACCGGCACGACGGAGGAGGCCAGCCGTGGCTGACCAGAGACGACCGCGCCGGCCCGAGTTCCGCACGCCCGCCGAGCTCGAGGCGGCCGGGGGAGAGGCCCTGGACCCCGCCGAGGTGAGCGAGGTCGCGCACGAGACCGCCGCGGCGCTCGTCGGTCAGGGGCGCGCCTCGCAGGACCCCGCGCTGCGCGAGCGGCTGGTGCACCTGGTCGACGAGCTGGGGGTCGCCACCGTCGCCGAGCTGTGGGCGCAGCGGCCCGCCGTCAGCCTCCCCGGGGCGCTGTGGCGCCTCTACATGCTGCGCGAGTGGGTGCAGCGCGACCCCGCAGGGGCCTCCGCCGACTACACCGAGGGCATGAAGCACGCCGACGTCGCCCACGTGGTCGCAGGCGCCGCCGAGCCGCCCGGCCCGGACGAGGTGCGCGACCTCGGCGACGCGATCGTGCGCGGGGTCTACGAGGGTGACCTGGCCGTGGCGCTCGACCGGGCCGCCGCGTTCTGCCGGGTCATCGCCGTCGGCCGCGCGCACCGCGCCGACGATCGCGACGGGCTCGACGAGGAGGGCGCCGCCCGCGCCACGCGCACCGCCGGCTCGCTGGTCACCACGGCGCACGACCTCGAGCGCGCGGCCGCCCTGTGGCGTGACTCACGACTGACCTGACGGCGCCCGTGGAACATCCCGGCCCGATCGGTAGTTAGGCTGGGTGCGCGTCGGGCCGCGGTAGCCCCGGGTCCCAATATTTGCCGCTACGAGCGGCCATGCGCCGTGAGGCGCTTCCCGGCCCGACGCGACCCACTTCCCTCGGGCGCGAGCCGCGCCGGTCTGCGCGCGCCGCCCGAGGACGTACGTCCGGCTCACCCGGGCCACGCCCCTCGCCCCGGGCGCTCCGACAGGCTCGTTCACCTGGTGCTCACGTGACCGCCGCCACACGCTTTACACACTCTCGATCCGCGTTCACCCCGAGTTCACCCACCCAAGGACCTCGCGTCACCCGCGCTCCCTACCTTCACGGAGGCGGTGTTCCCGTGCCGCCCACGAACTCCCCAACCTCGAGAGGTCCCTGACGTGAAGATCACGCGCATCGGCCGTGTCTCCAGCATCGCCCTGGTCGGAGCGCTCGCGCTCTCGGCGTGCGGTTCGGACAACAACACTGGCTCCGGCGGCAGCGGCGACGGCTCGTCGTCGGCCGCCAAGTCCGGCGGCGACCAGGCCGGCGCCGGCAACGTCGACTGTGGCACCAAGGCCATCAAGGCCGAGGGATCCACCGCCCAGGACAACGCCATCCAGGAAGCGATCGCCAGCTTCCAGTCGGTCTGCCCCGAGCAGTCGGTGAGCTACAACGGCACCGGCTCCGGCAACGGCATCAACCAGTTTACCGCCAAGCAGGTCAACTTCGCCGGGTCCGACTCCGCGCTGAAGAGCAGCGACGGCAAGACGGAGCAGGCCGACGCCGACAAGGCCTGCGGCTCGCCCGCGTGGAACCTCCCGATGGTGACCGGCCCGATCGCCGTGGCCTACAACCTCGAGGGCGTCGACAAGCTGGTGCTCACGCCGGCGCTGATCGCCGACATCTTCAACGGCAAGATCACCAAGTGGAACGACCCGAAGATCGCCGCGGTCAACAAGGGCACCACGCTCCCCAACGTCGACATCAAGGTCTTCTTCCGCTCCGACGAGTCGGGCACCACCGAGAACTTCACCAAGTACCTCGCGGCCTCGGCCAAGGAGAACTGGACCGCCGAGCCGGCCAAGAAGTGGTCGGGCAAGGGTGAGGGCAAGGCCAAGACCGCCGGCGTCACCAACGCCGTCAAGTCCACCCCGGGCGGCATCACCTACGCCGAGTGGTCCTCGGCGAAGGACAACCAGCTCGGCATGGCCCAGGTCGACAACGGCGCGGGCCCCGTCGCCCTGACCGGTGAGAGCGCCGGCAAGGCCGTCGCCGCCGCCACCCAGGACGGCTCGGGCAACAACCTCAAGCTCAAGCTCGACTACGCCACCAAGGAGGCCGGGGCCTACCCGATCATCCTGGTGACCTACGAGATCGTCTGCTCGAAGTACTCCGACCCGGAGATCGGCAAGGGCGTCAAGGCGTTCCTGAACCACTTCGGCAGCAGCGAGACCCAGAAGAGCCTGGAGGAGGTCGGCTACGCACCGCTGCCGTCCGAGATCCAGGGCAAGGTCGAGACGGCCGTCAACGCCATCCAGTGATTCACTCGTGCGGTGGGGTCGTGGCGTCACGCCCGGCCCCACCGCACGACGTACGTCTCCCTCGGCAGAACAGGTAGCGCATGTCCTCCATCACCGGGGTCTCGGTCTCCGACCAGTCCCCTGACCCCGACGGTCGAGCTCCGCTCGAGTCCGACCAGGCCGACAGCGGCCGCCTCGGGGACAAGATCTTCGGCGGCCTCGCCAAGGGCTCCGGCATCCTCGTGGTGGCGCTGGTCACCCTGATCGGTGTCTTCCTCATCGCGCAGGCGATCCCCGCGCTGAGCCGCAACAACGCGAACTTCCTCACCTCGACGGAGTGGAACGTCGCCAACCCCGACAGCATGTCGTTCGGGATCGCGCGCCTGCTCTGGGTGACAGTGATCTCCTCGTTGCTCGCGCTGATCCTCGCGGTCCCGCTGGGGGTGTGCATCGCCCTGTTCATCACGCAGTACGCCCCGACCTGGCTGGCCCGTCCGGCCGCCTCGCTCATCGACCTGCTCGCCGCGGTCCCCTCGATCGTCTACGGCCTGTGGGGTGCGTACGTCGTCGGCCAGTACTTCCGGCCGATCCAGGACTTCGTCACGAGCGTCTTCGGCTGGATCCCGCTGTTCGCCGACGAGGGCGCCAGCGCCGCGAGCACGATCGCGTTCGTCTCGATCGTCCTGGCCGTGATGATCCTGCCGATCATCACGGCGCTGTCGCGCGAGGTCTTCGCGCAGACGCCCGGCACGCACAAGGAGGCCGCGCTCGCGCTCGGCGCGACCAAGTGGGAGATGATCCGCACCGCGGTGCTGCCGTTCGGCAAGCCCGGCGTCATCTCGGCCTCGATGCTCGGCCTCGGCCGCGCGCTCGGTGAGACCGTCGCGGTGATGATCATCGTGTCCTCGCTGCCCGAGGGCGCCCCCTGGTCGTGGTCGATCTTCAACGGCGGTGAGACCTTCGCCTCCAAGATCGCCAACAACTACGGCGAGTTCGACAGCCCGACCAAGACGGGCGCGTACATCGCCGCTGGTCTGGTGCTGTTCCTGCTGACCTTCGTCGTCAACGCCATCGCCCGTGTCGTCATCGAGCGTCGGAAGGCCTTCACCGAATGAGCACCCTCGACTCGACCTATCCCGCCGGAGACGTGACTGCGACCGCCGAGCGGGGCAACGTCAGCTCCGGGCTCGGCCCCAAGTCCTCCGGGCGCGCGATCAAGGACCGGATCGCCCAGATCGTCATGTGGGGCGCGTTCCTGGTCGCTCTCGTGCCGCTGATCTGGATCCTCGGCACCGTCGTCGTCAAGGGCGGCGCGATGCTGCTCGAGGCGCAGTGGTGGACCAACTCCCAGCTGGGCATCACCGCCCGCAACGTGGGCGGCGGCGCGACCCACGCGATCCAGGGCACCCTGATCCAGGGCGCCGTGACCTCAGTGATCGCGGTGCCGATCGGTGTGCTGACCGCGATATACCTCGTCGAGTACGGCCGCGGCAAGCTCGCCCGTGCGGTGAGCTTCATGGTCGACATCCTCACCGGCGTCCCCTCGATCGTCGCCGCGCTGTTCATCTACGCCGTCTGGGTCACCACGTTCGGCTTCCAGCGCGTGCCCTTCGCCGTGTGTCTCGCGCTGGTACTTCTGATGGTCCCGGTCGTCGTGCGCTCCACCGAGGAGATGCTCAAGCTCGTGCCTAACGAGTTGCGCGAGGCGTCCTACGCCCTGGGCGTGCCCAAGTGGAAGACGATCATGAAGGTCGTCCTGCCGACCGCCTTCTCCGGCATCGTCACCGGCATCCTGCTCGGCCTGGCCCGGGTCATGGGCGAGACGGCGCCGCTGATCATCCTCGGGCCGTACTTCTTCGGCATCTCCAGCAACCTGTTCTCCGGGCTGATGGGCACGCTGCCGACGATGATGTACAGCGGCCGCGACAACATGGGCCTGCCGCAGACCGAGGCCCGCGTCTGGGGCGCGGCCTGCACGCTGATCCTGATCATCCTGGTGCTCAACATCGCCGGTCGCCTGATCAGTCGGTTCAGCAAGGTCAAGAGCTGACCCACCGACTCGACAACCCTTTCTGAGACTGAGGAAACGAAACCCCATGGCTAAGCGGATCGACGTCAGCGACCTGAACGTCTACTACGGCGACTTCAAGGCGGTCGAGGGCGTGTCGATGACCGTCGAGCCCCGGTCGGTGACGGCGTTCATCGGCCCGTCGGGCTGCGGCAAGTCGACCTTCCTGCGCACCCTGAACCGGATGCACGAGGTCATCCCCGGCGGTCGCGTCGAGGGTCAGGTCATGCTCGACGACCAGGACCTGTACGCCCCCGGCGTCGACCCGGTCGGCGTGCGCCGCACCGTCGGCATGGTCTTCCAGCGGCCCAACCCGTTCCCGACGATGACCGTGCGCGACAACGTCGTGGCCGGCCTGAAGCTCAACGGCGTCAAGAACAAGGGCAAGCTCGATGAGGTCGTCGAGCGCTCGCTCAAGGGCGCCAACCTGTGGAACGAGGTCAAGGACCGCCTCGACAAGCCCGGCGCCGGCCTCTCCGGCGGCCAGCAGCAGAGGCTGTGCATCGCCCGCGCGATCGCCGTCGAGCCGCAGGTGCTGCTCATGGACGAGCCGTGCTCGGCGCTCGACCCGATCTCGACGCTCGCGATCGAGGACCTGATTACCGAGCTGAAGGACCGCTACACGATCGTCATCGTGACGCACAACATGCAGCAGGCGGCCCGCGTCTCCGACCGCACCGCGTTCTTCAACCTCGCGGCGACCGGCAAGCCCGGCCGGCTGATCGAGATGGACGACACGCAGAAGATCTTCAACAACCCCACCGAGAAGGCGACCGAGGACTACATCTCGGGCCGGTTCGGCTGATCGGTCGGCAGCGCCCCGCGCGCCCGGCCCCGGCCCTACGCTCGCGACCATGAGCAACCTCCCGGTCGCGCCCGAGCCGCCCCGCGGCGCGGTCGGCGGTGCCGCCGCGGTGCACGACGCGACGGTCGACGGAGAGCTGGAGCTGGTGGCCAGACTGGTCGCGGCGGTCGCGATGCTCGCCCGCCCGCTCACCGACGCCGAGCTCGACGAGATCCTGCTGCCCTGAGCCCGTGCACCCGAAAGGGTGGTACATCTCACGCCCGAATCGGGCACCGAGCACAGGTTTCGGGCGCAGAATGTCAGTCGTGGGCAAGCGCAGACGGGTGCGAGAGCGCCTCGCGGAGATGAGCCGCAAGGAGCTCAAGGCGCAGGTTCCGCGCGAGGAGCAGCGCCCGGGCGACACCCGCGAGAAGGGTTCGTTCGCGTACGGCTACTGCAAGTCGTGCGACTGGCAGGGCAGCGGGCGGCGCGCCCGCGAGAAGGCCCGCCGCGACGCCCTCGAGCACGCCGAGCTGTGCTCGGGCCGGCACAAGCCGCGCATCGCCACCACCGACACGAAGAAGTGAGCGTCAGGGCCGGTGCCGCTCGACGGTCACCACGACCGCCTCGTCGCCGGCGCCGCTGACCTGGCAGACCAGCACCTCGCCCTTGTCGATGCCGGCCGTGGCCAGCGCCGAGAGCGTCCGCCGCGCGGCCGACCCCGCGACCGCTCGCTCGGCCAGGTGCCCGAGCACGTCGGGCAGCAGCGGGCGGTGGGTGCACAGCGCCGCGGCGACCCCGCGCTGCAACGCCGAATCCGTATGCCGCACAGCCTTTTCGGGCCGCGCCTCGTAGCCCTCCTCGGAGAGTCCCTTCTTCGTGCGCACCCGCACCTGGGCCGACTCGGCGAACGGGCTGACGGTGTCGACGCAGCGCACCGACGGCGAGCTGACCAGCCGGTCCAGGCCGTACGTCTGCAGCAGCGGGACCAGCGCGCGCGCCCGGGCGAGCCCGTCGGGGTCGAGCGGACGCAGCCCGTCCTCGCCGCTCCACTGCGAGCGCGGCATGCTCTGCGCGTGCCGCACGACCAGCAGCGGCCAGGTGTCGAGGTGGCCGGCCCGCTCGGCCTCGAGCAGGGCGCGCAGCTGCAGCACGTCGCGCGCGTAGCTCAGCCGCAGCCGGGCCGGGTCGGGCGCGAGCCACTCGACGCGGTCGATCTCGTTGAGCAGCTCGCCGTGGCCCCCGGTGGGGGTGGCCGCCCAGTAGCGGACCTCCTTGAGCTCGTCGCGGGGCGTGACGTAGAGCGCGCGCGGGAGCGGGATGCCGAGCCGGGCGACCAGACCGGTCTCCTCCTCGGTCTCGCGGCCCGCGGCGACGGCCCACATCTCGCCGGGGTCGAGCTTGCCCTTGGGCCACGACCAGTCGTCGTAGCGCGGGCGGTGCACCAGCGCTACCTCGAGGCGCCCCCGACGGCGTCGCCACAGCAGCGTGCCGGCGGCGGCGACGGCACGTGGACGAGGGTCGATCACCGCCGGCGTGCCTTGCGCCGTCGGCGGGCGTAGCTCTCGATGAGCTCGGACTGCACGTCGGTGAGCGGCTCGCCCTCGTCGTCGAGGTGGTGGCGCACCCAGCTGCCGTCGGACTGCAGGTGCCACGACGAGGTGCCCTCGCTCATCCCGAGCTTCATCAGGTCGTGCATGGTCTGCACGTGGCGGGGGTCCTTCAGCCGCACCAGCGCCTCGACCCGGCGGTCGAGGTTGCGGTGCATCAGGTCGGCGCTGCCGATGTAGCAGACCGGATCCTGGCCCTCGATCTCGAACAGGAACACCCGCGAGTGCTCCAGGTATCGGCCGAGGATCGAGCGCACCCGGATGTTCTCCGACAGGCCCGGCACGCCCGGGCGCAGCGCGCAGATGCCGCGCACCCACACGTCGACCTGGACCCCCGCCTGCGAGGCGCGGTAGAGCGCGTCGATCGAGGCCTCGTCGACCAGGGAGTTGACCTTGATGCCGATGCGGGCCTTCTTGCCGTCGGCAGCGGCCTCGGCGCACCGTTCGATCTGCTCCAGCAGCCCGGTGCGCACGGTGCGCGGCGCGACGAGCAGCCGCTTGAACTTCGAGCGCGGCGCCATGCCGGACAGCTGGTTGAACAGCCGGGTCAGGTCTTCCCCGACGGCCGGGTCGGTGGTGAGCAGGCCGAAGTCCTCGTAGAGCCGCGCGGTCTTGGGGTTGTAGTTGCCGGTGCCGACGTGGCAGTAGCGGCGCATCTTGCCGTCCTCCTCGCGCACGACGAGGCACAGCTTGGCGTGCGTCTTCAGGCCGACCATGCCGTAGACGACGTGCACGCCGGCGCGCTCGAGCTTGCGCGCCCAGGTGATGTTGTTCTCCTCGTCGAACCGGGCCTTGATCTCGACGACGGCCAGCACCTGCTTGCCGGCCTCGGCGGCCTCGATGAGGGCGTCGATGATCGGCGAGTCACCGCTGGTGCGATAGAGCGTCTGCTTGATCGCCAGCACGTTGGGGTCGTCGGCGGCCTGCTCGATGAACGACACGAACGAGGTGGAGAACGAGTCGTACGGGTGGTGCAGCAGGATGTCGTGCTCGCGCATCGCGCCCATCACGTCGGGCGCCGCGGCCCGCTCGACCGGGGCCAGGTCGGGGTGGGTGAGCGAGGTGTGCGGTGGCCAGCGCAGCTCGGAGCGGTCCAGGTCGGCCACGATGTTGAGCGCGCGCAGGTCGAGCGGCTCGGGCAGCGGGTAGACCTCGTCGCGGCGCACCCGCAGCTCGCGCATCAGCATGTCGAGCACGTGCTCGTCCATGTCCTCGGCGACCTCGAGCCGCACCGGGGGGCCGAACCGGCGCCGGGTCAGCTCCTTCTCGAGCGCGGTCAGCAGGTTCTCGGCGTCGTCCTCCTCGACCTCGAGGTCCTCGTTGCGGGTGACCCGGAAGGTGAAGTGCTCGCGCACGTCCATGCCGGGGAAGAGGAACTCCAGGTGCTCGGCGATGACGTCTTCGAGCGCGACGAAGCGGGCGTCGTAGAGCTCGTCGGCGTCGGGGTGGTCGGGCAGGCGCACCAGCCGCGGCAGCGACGGCGGCACCTTGACCCGGGCGAAGTGCTCGCGGCCGGTCTTGGGGTTGACCAGCAGCACCGCGAGGTTGAGCGAGAGCCCGGAGATGTACGGGAAGGGGTGGGCCGGGTCGACGGCGAGCGGCGTGAGCACGGGATAGATCGACTCGCGGAACAGCCGGCCGAGGTGCTCGCGGTCGTCGTCGGTGAGCTCGCTCGCCCGCACGATGGTGACGCCCTCCTCCTCCAGCTGCGGGCGGATGTGGTTCTGGAAGACCCGGGCGTGCACGCTCATCAGCTCGTGCGCGCCCTGGGAGATCTCGTCGAGCACCTCGCGCGGCTCGAGCCCCGACGCGGACCGCACGGCGATGCCGGCGGCGATGCGCCGCTTGAGGCCGGCGACGCGCACCATGAAGAACTCGTCGAGGTTGCTGGCGAAGATCGCGAGGAAGCGGGCCCGCTCGAGCAGCGGGATGTTGTCGTCGGAGGCCAGCTGCAGCACGCGCTCGTTGAACTGCAGCCACGACATCTCGCGGTCGAGGAACCGGTCGGCCGGCAGCTCGCCGGGCGGGGCCGCCGGCGGCGGGGTGTCGGGGGTGACGCGGATGAAGCGGCCGTTGGCGCCGCGGGGTCGCGGCTGACGCGCCTTGAGCTTGACGACCGAGCCGCCCTCGGCGACCGTCTGGATGGCAGCCTCGACCTCCTCGTCGCTGGGCTGCGGTGGCACCTGCGGTCGCACGTCCGAGGGGGCGCTCATGACCCTATTTTGGCACTGCCCCATGAACGGCGCGCGCATACATCGCATCGGTAGCCGCACGGGTGAAGCCCTGGCGCTCGTACGTCCTCAGGGCCGGGGTGTTGTCACCCTCCACGTAGAGCTCGACGACGTCGATACCCACGCTCGCGAGGTGCGCGAGCCCGAGCTCGGTGACGGGTCGGGCCAGCCCACGACCCTGGTACGCCGGTGCCACCGCCACGACGTAGACCTCGCCGCGGCGCGGCTCGCCCTCGGCCTGGTCGGTCGGCACCTTGGTCCAGTGCGAGCCGGCGAGCGCACCCGTGGTGTCGTCGTGGACGAGGATCAGCCCGGCCGGGTCGAACCACGGCTCGGCCGTCCGCCGGTCGAGGTCGGTGCGGGTCATCCGACCCTGCTCGGGGTGGTGCGCGAACGCCGCCGCGTTGACCGCGAGCCAGGCCTCCTCGTCACGCCCCGGCTCGAACGCCCGCGCCGAGAACCCTTCGGGCAGAACGCCCCCCACGCTGGTCGGGCCCAGCTCCCGCTCCATCCGCAGCAGCTCGCGCACCAGCTCCAGCCCGGTCGCGCGGGCGGCGGCGCGGGCGGCCGGGAGGTTGCCGTGCGCCCAGAAGCGGGCCGCGGGCCGGTCGGCGAGCACCGCCCGCACCAGCTCGCCGCCGAGGCCGCGGCGCCGGTGGTCGGGGTGCACGACGACCTCGACGCTGTCCGGGTCGTCGTCGGGGTGCAGCGCGGCGGCGACCAGCCGGCCCTCCACGACCACCGGCCGCAGGCTCGCCGGCACCTCGGACGAGCCGGCGTGGCTGCGCAGGTCGAGCAGGGGCTGCTCGGAGAACGGCGCCACCCCGTCGACCTCGGTGGCCGCCGCGGCCAGCTCCTCGACCTGCTGCACGGGATCGCTCATGCCGCCCAGTGTTTCGCACCCGGCGGGAGGCGTCGGGTCCGGCTCAGTCCTGCGCGGCCGGGTCGCGGGCCTCGGCGGCATCGGCGTCCTCGGCCGGCCGCTGCGGCGTGCCGACGAACCGGTAGCCCACGTTGCGCACCGTGCCGATGAGCGACTCGTGCTCGGGCCCGAGCTTGGCCCGCAGCCGACGCACGTGCACGTCGACGGTGCGGGTGCCGCCGAAGTAGTCGTACCCCCAGACCTCCTGCAGCAGCTGGGCGCGGGTGAAGACCCGGCCCGGGTGCTGCGCGAGGTACTTCAGCAGCTCGAACTCCTTGTAGGTCAGGTCGAGCGCGCTGCCGTGCAGCTTGGCGGCGTAGGCCCCCTCGTCGATCACGAGGCCGCCCGCGGTGATCTTGCTGGGCTCGTCGTCGTCCTCGGTCTGACCGCCGCGGTGGGCGGCCAGGGTGATGCGCGCCTGCACCTCGGCCGGGCCCGCGGTGGTGAGCACGACGTCGTCGACCTGCCACTCGCCGTTGAGCGCGACCAGCCCGCCCTCGGCGAAGATCGCGATGAGCGGCACGGACAGACCCGTCGAGCGCAGCATCCGCGAGAGCCCCTTGGCCCCGGCCAGGTCGCGCGTGCAGTCCAGCAGCACCACCTCGCAGTCGGGCGGGTCGACCAGCGCCTGCGCCTCCGGCGGCAGGATGCGCACCCGGTGCGCGAGCAGACCCAGCGCGGGCAGCACATCGACGCTCGCACCGGGCGAGTCGGTGAGCAGCAGCAGCCGGGCCATCCACCGAAGAATAGGTGGACCCCCCTCTCGGTGACCGTCCCTCGGACGTACCGTGGCCAGAGCCACACGCCCCGCACCCCCGCAGGAGACCGGTTCCCCGTGAGCACCCCCGTCGACGTGACCGTCCGTTACTGGGCCGGCGCGCGTGCCGCTGCCGGGCTCGAGCAGGAGACCGTGCGGGCGTCCGACACGCGCGAGCTGCGCTCGACCCTCGCGACCGCGCACCCGGCGCTCGAGCCGGTGCTCGAGGTCGCCTCGCTGCTGCTCGACGGGCGTGCGGTGCGCGGCGACGAGCCGCTCTCCGAGGGGGTCACCGTCGAGGTGCTGCCCCCGTTCGCCGGGGGCTGACGGGTCGCGGACCGTCCTACGGCGACCCCGTCTTCTCTGGCAGGATTCCGGGCGTGCCTGACCACGAGCGACGGGTCCTGACCCTGGCCTCCCCGGCGACGACGCTCGTGCTGGGGACGTTGCTCGTGCTCTCGACGTATGCCGGGCGCGGCCCCACCGCCGCGACCGTCCTGCTGACCGGGGTGCTGGTCGCGTTCGGCTGGCCGACGCTGCTCGGGCTCCCGAGCCCCAAGGGCGTGCGGGCGGTGCTGACCGCCGCCGCGGCCGCGTGCGTGCTGGCCGCGCTCGCCGAGCCCGGCCCCGACCTGCGCTGGCTGCCGGTCGCGCTCGCGGTCACCCTCGTCGGCAGCTTCCTGCACCAGCTGCTGCGCCGCGACGGCCGCGCGCGCCTGGTCGCGACCCTCGGCGGCACCGCGCTCGGCGCGGGGGTGCTGGCAGCTGGTGCGTGCTACGTCGGTGTGGCCGACGCCCCTGACGGTCCGGTCCTGGTGGCGATCACCGTGCTGGCCGCCGTGCTCTCCGGCCTCGTCGACCTGCTGATGCACCGCACCCAGCACGCCGAGTGGGCGCTGCCGCTGTCGATGGCGCTGGGCGCCGCCGGCGGCGCGGTCGTCGGGGTGGCGCAGGGGAGCGTCGACGCCGTGCCGGCCTTCGCGCTCGGTGTCGCGTCGGCGGGTGTCTCGCACGCCGTACGCCGGGTGCTGACGATGCTCTCCAGCGCCCGCTGGGCCAGCGCCCAGGTGTCGGTCGGTGCCGCCGCGCTGCTGCTGCTCGGCGCCCTGCCCTACGTCGCGGCCTGGGCCCTGCAGCGCTGAGCGAAGCCGGTCGAGTCGAGCGGTGCGGGGCTCCGGTCTCGATACGCCGCTCGGCTAGCGCCTCGCGCCTACTCGACCAGCATGGCGCCTCGCGCCTACTCGACCAGCATGGCGCCTCGCGCCTACTCGACCAGCATGGCGCCTCGCGCCTACTCGACCAGCATGTGCTCGGCTCACTGGGCGCGCTGCAGCTCCGCGGAGGCGTACGTCTGCAGCGGCTGGCCCTTGGCCGCCATGTCCATCGCCCACATCAGGTTGGAGTGCACGTAGCCGTAGAGCCGGGTGGCGGCGGTGTACTCCTCGGCCTGCGGGCTGCGCACGACGGCGTCGGTCTGCAGCTGGGCCTTCGCCGGCTCGGTGGTGCCGACGTACATCTCGACCACGCCGGTCGGGTGCGCGAGCAGCAGCTCGACCTCGTTGTCGGGCAGCGGCCGCCAGAAGCCCAGCTCGGTCGCGAGCGGCTTGCCCCGCTCGCCGTCGTCGCCGACCTCCCACATGCGCGCGCTCCACGACAGGAACGGCTGCTTGTCGTGCCGGCACTCGATCTCCTGCACGAAGTTCACCGAGTCGACGCCGGGATAGCCGAGCACGCCTCGGCCCTCCCACCGCCCGACGAGCCAGGCGAGCGGGGCGAGTGCGGGGGGCAGGTCTGGGTCCAGTTCGAACGGCACGACCCGATGGTATCCACGGGCGGGGCGGGCGCCGCTGCTTCGTAGGCTGGTCGCCATGAGCGCCGAGGAGTCCGTCCAGCTGGTCGACGAGGCGGGAGAACCGGCGGGCAGCGCGCCCCGGTCGGTGATGCGCGCCGACAACCTGCCGCACGCGGGCACCGGGGTGTTCGTCCGCCGGCCGGACGGCGCGATCTACGTCCACCAGCGCGCACGCACCAAGGACTGGGCGCCCGGCCACTGGGACGCCGCCGCGGGCGGCGTGCTGCGCGCCGGCGAGGATCCGGCCGACAACGCCCGACGCGAGCTCGAGGAGGAGCTCGGCATCGCCGGAGCCGAGCTGCGTGGGCTGGGGACGCACGCGTACGCCGACGGCACCACCCGCCTGTTCGAGCACCTCTTCGAGGTGGTCTGGGACGGCGAGATCCGTTGGCCCGACGAGGAGGTCGTCGACGGGCGCTGGGTGCTCCCCGAGGAGCTGGGCCCGCTCGTCGAGACCGGTCCGTTCGTGCCCGACACCGCCGCGGCGCTGGAGCAGCTGGCCGCCGAGGGGGCGGGCGACTACGCGCAGCTGCGCGCGTTCGCCGGAGCGCGTCGGGCGGGGCTGCCGTTCACCGTCACCCGGCACGGGCGGGTGCGCTCGCTGGAGGAGGCCGCCGCCGCGCGCGGGGTCGAGCCGCGGCAGCTGCTGAAGACGATGGTGGTGCGCCTGTCGGCCGACGACCACCGGCTGGTGCTGGTGCCGGGCGACCGCGAGATCGCTTGGCCCCGCTTGCGATCCGCGCTCGGCGTGAACCGGCTGACCATGCCGTCGGCCGACGAGGCGCGCGAGGTGACCGGCTTCGTGCGCGGCACGATCACGCCGTTCGGCACCCGCACCCCGCTGCCGGTCGTGCTCGACGCGTCGGTGAGCGGGCCGATCTCGCTCGGCGGCGGCGCGCACGGCGTCGGCATCACCGTCGAGCGCGACGACCTGGTCGCCGCGCTCGATCCGCTGGTGGTCGACGTGGCCGAGCCGGTCAGCCCGGGTTCGTGATCTGGCCCGGCAGGGTCGTCATCGTGTCCTCCTGCAGCGCCTGACCCAGCTGCTTCATGCGCGGCTCGTCCACGACGTCGATCGAGCCGATGCCGCGCACCGAGCTGAAGCCGGAGTAGGGCGCGGTCATGAACGTGATGTCGGCCTGCCGCACCCCGCGCATGCTGAACGCCAGGCTGCGCATGTCGCCGGTGCTGAAGCTCTCGTCGACCACGAGGTTCTGCGACACGTCGTCGACCATCCCGGACAGCTTCACCGGGTTGGTGAGCGTGCCGGTGTTGAGGGTTTTGCTCATCAGACCCTTCATCCACGCCTGCTGCCGCTTGCCGCGGTCGATGTCGCCGCCGGCCAGCTGCTTGCGCTCGCGCACGAACGCCAGCGCCTGGTCACCGTTCATCTGCATGGTGCCGGGCGTGAAGGTGTAGCCCTGGCTGGTCGAGGGCTGGTCGACGTTGACCTGCACGCCGCCGACCGTGTTGGTCAGCTCCTTGAAGCCGTCGAAGCCGATGGCCGCGACGTTGTCGATGCGCACGCCGAGGAGCTGCTCGAGGGTCTGGACGAGCAGGGGGGCGCCGCCGAAGGCGTACGCCGCGTTGATCTTGTTCTTCCCGCGGCCGGGGATGTCGACGTAGAGGTCGCGCGGGAAGTGGATGACCTGCAGCGACTTGCGGTCGTTGGGCACGTGCACCAGCTGGATGACGTCGGCGCGGGCGCCCGAGCGCAGCTCCTGGGTGCGGCTGTCGGAGCCGAGCAGCAGGATGTTCTGCGCGTTGCCGGCGCTCGCGGCGCGGGTGGCGCGGTCGCCGTCGGGCAGCAGGCTGCTGCGGGTGACGTTGTTGTCGAACTTGTTGGTCAGGTAGAGCGCGAACCCGCCCAGCGCGACGGCCACGATGAGCGCCATCGTGAACAGCACCAGCAGCGCGACGACCAGCGGGTTGCGGCGCTTGCCCTCGCGTCGCCGGCGCGAGCGGCGCGACCCCTCTCCTTGCTCGTCCGCCTCGGCGTCGTCACGCCCGTCGGTCGGCTCGTCGGCGTCGTCGGTCAGCCGCAGCCTGCGGTCATCGGCGTCGTCATCGGGCATAGCGGTCAGTGTAGGTGCGCAGCCTGCGCGGGACCCGGGAGCGGTGACCAGGCGTCGGCCGCCGCCGAGCCCGTCGATGAGGCCGCGCCATCACGCCGGTCGAGCCCCTCGAGCCGCTGTTTCGCGATTGTGAAGTCGGATGTGCCCACCGCGTTGTCGGGGGTTCGCGACGACACGGATCGGCGGTGACCCTGTTGAACCTGCGGCGGCAACGTGTCTTCGCCGCCGGACGTACGCTGGAGTCGTGACTTCCCCAGCGGTGCCCGACCTTCGCTCGCCTCTGCTCGACCGCCCCGGCGCGGTCGCGGGGGAGGGGCTCGAAGCGGCGGTCGCGGCGCACTACGGCGACCCGATGCGCGAGCAGCGCCGGCTGGTCGCGGGTGAGGCCGTGGTCGACCTGTCGCACCGCGGGGTGCTGCAGGTCAGCGGCCCCGACCGGCTGAGCTGGCTGCACTCGCTGACCACCGCCCGGCTCACCGACCTGCCGCCGCGGCGCTCGGCCGAGACGCTGATCCTCAGCCCCAAGGGGCACGTCGAGCACGACCTGCACCTGGTCGACGACGGCGAGACCGTGTGGATCACCGTCGAGCCCGGCACCGCTGAGGCGGCGGCCGCGTGGCTGGACTCGATGCGGTTCATGCTGCGCGTCGAGGTCCGTGACGTGACCGCCGAGTTCGCCGTGGTCGGCGAGGTCGACGACCGCGAGTGGACCGAGGCTGACGCGCCCGCCGTCGCGGTCTGGGTCGACCGCTGGCCCGAGCTCGGCGACGACACCGCCTCCTACAGCGGCGAGGGCCCGCACCCGGCGCAGGGCCGGCGTTGGCGCGAGGTGATCGTGCCGCGCGAGGCGCTGCAGGCGTACGTCGGGGAGCGGGGGCTCGCCGGCACCTGGGCCGCCGAGGCCGAGCGGGTCGCCGCGTGGCGGCCCCGGCAGGGCGTCGACACCGACCACCGCACCATCCCGCACGAGCTCGACCTGCTGCGCACGGCGGTGCACCTGCACAAGGGCTGCTACCGCGGGCAGGAGACGGTCGCGCGGGTGCACAACCTCGGCCGCCCGCCGCGCCGCCTGGTCTTCCTGCACCTGGACGGCTCGGGGCACGTGCTGCCCGAGCCCGGCACCGACGTCATGGCGCCGGGCAACCCGCGCCCGGTCGGTCAGCTCACCTCGGTCGCCCGCCACCACGAGGACGGCCCGATCGCCCTGGCCCTCGTCAAGCGCAGCACCCCGGCCGACGTCGACCTGCAGGTGGGCGACGTGGCCGCCGCGCAGACGGTGATCGTCGAGCCCTGACCCGACCCCGACGTACGCCTTCGCCGGGTCGTGTGACCCGGCTCACGCTGCCTCCGGCTTGCAAAGTGCTAACTGCAGCAAGCACAATGGGGGCATGAGTTCGCGACTCCCCGTGCCGGAGCTGCCCGACCTGGGCGGCTACCTGCGCGAGCAGCGTCAGGCCGCCGAGCTGTCCCTGCGGCAGCTGGCCGAGCGCACCGGGATCAGCAACCCGTACCTGTCGCAGATCGAGCGTGGCCTGAAGAAGCCCAGCGCCGAGATCCTGCAGTCCATCGCCAAGGGCCTGCAGATCTCCGCCGAGCAGCTGTACGTCCACGCCGGCATCCTCGAGCCCGACCACGACAAGGGGTCCACCCTCGACGTGCGCGCGGCCATCCACGCAGACCCCCGCCTGACGGCACAGCAGCGCAAGGCGTTGCTCGACGTGTACGCGTCGTTCGTCGGCGAGTAACCGAAGTCCACGACCCTTGGTTCACCACCGAAAGGAACAGGCGATGAACGCCCTGCAGAACCTCAAGAAGTCCCTGACCGACCCGACCCCGTTCTATGCCGCCGTCGGCGCGGCCGACCTGGCCGTCGCCCGCGTCGTCGCCGCCTCCGACGAGGCCGGCAAGCGCGCCGCCGAGCTGCGCGCCCAGCTCAAGCCGCAGGCGCTGGCCGGCAAGGCCCAGCAGGCTGCCAACGAGACCGTCGAGCAGGTCCAGGCGCTGCCGAAGCAGCTGGAGACCCAGCGCAAGGCGACCGTCGCCCAGGCCGAGGAGTCCTACGTCGGCCTCAGCAAGCGCGGCGCCGACGTCGTGGCCGCGCTGTGGAACCAGGAGCAGACCCAGCAGGTCGTCGGCCAGGGCAAGGCCACCGTCGCCGGCGTCCGCAAGGCCGCCGAGGACGGTCAGGACCTCGCGACCAAGGCCGTGCTGGCCGGTCGCAAGGAGGCCGCCAAGCAGGTCGAGGCCGTCGCCGACTCCGCGCAGTCCGCGGCCGGCAAGTTCGGCGCCGAGGCCGGCAAGCTCGGCGACGAGGCCCGCACCGAGGTGCGCTCCTCCGCCGCTCGCTACGGCGCCGTCGACGCCAAGCCCGCCAAGCCCGCCAAGAAGGCTCCGGCCAAGCGCACCGCGAAGAAGTCGCCCGCCAAGCGCACCGCCAAGAAGGCCCCCGCGCGCAAGAGCTCGACCAGCAAGACCACGGCGAGCACGGCCAAGAAGGCCTGACCCGCTTCACCCCGATGACGGCGCGTCCCCGCGAAGGGGGCGCGCCGTCATCGTTCGCGTCCCCAGATTTCGCGGATTCATATGCCTTAGGGTGAACAGGCCAGCAAGGCCGCGATGGTCGGGTGGAAAGCAGGACGGAGGTCTTCCTCCCGACCGTGACTCCGACGATCGAAGGGACTACACCGTGATCACGAACGAGAACGTCCAAGCCATCCGCGGCGGCACCGCTGTCGACCGCAACGGCGACCGGATCGGCACCATCGGCGAGGTCTACCTCGACGACCAGACCGGGCAGCCCGCCTGGATCACCGTCAACACCGGCCTGTTCGGCACGTCCGAGTCGTTCGTGCCGCTGCAGGGCGCCGAGCTCTCCGGCACGGACGTGCAGCTGTCGTTCACCAAAGATCAGGTCAAGGACGCGCCGCGTGTCGACGCCGACCAGCACCTCGACGTCGAGCAGGAGCAGCAGCTCTACTCCCACTACGGCCTGCAGCCGCCCGCCGCGGGTGGCGTCGGCCAGCGTGGCGACGGGCAGCGCGGCGACGGGCAGCTCGGCGACGGCACCGGCCGCGACGCCGGTCTGCGCGGCGACGGCGTGCGCGACGACAACGCGCGCGACGCCGGTGTGGCCGGGGCAGCCGGTACGGGTGTGGCCGGCGCTGCCGGTGCCGCCGGCACCGGCCTGGGCCGGGACAACGACCGTGACGGTGGCTTCGGCGACCGCGACCGGGACCGCGACGGTGGCTTCGGCGACCGGGACCGTGACGGTGGCCTGAGCGCCGAGCGCGACCGGGACGCCGGCCTGACCGGTGACCGCGCCGGCGGCTTCGACCGCGACCGTGACGCGGGTGTCGGTGGCGGTGTCACCGGCCTCGGCGGCGACCGCGACACCGGCCTGACCGGTGGCCGTGAGGGCGACACCGGCTTCACCACCGCTGCCGGCACCGGCCGCGGCGACACCGCGACCGGCCTCGACCCGGTCCGCGACCAGGACAGCGGCCTCGGCGGTGACCGTGACCGTGGCCTGGGTGGCGACCGTGACGCAGGCTTCGGCGACCGCGACCGCGACCGTGGCCTCGGCGGCGACCGTGACGCAGGCTTCGGCGACCGCCAGCACAGCGACCAGACCGGCGCGTTCGGCACCGACCGTGACTCCGGCTTCGGTCGCGAGACGACGCCGCGCACCGGCACCCAGTCCGAGCCGGGTCTGCCCGAGACGCAGCCGGGCACGCCGGGCACCCCCGGCACGCCCGACGTACCTCCGGTGCCGGGTCAGCCCGGCCAGCCGGGCGTCCCGCCCGAGCCGGGCACGCCCGAGGTGCCGCCGGCTCCGGGTCGTCCCGACGCGCCGGAGCCCGACGTGCAGCCGACGACCGGCCACCCGGGTGCTCCCGGCGTGCCGCCCACCCAGCCGTCGACGTTCGACCGCCCGGGCGACCCGGGTGCGCCGAGCTCGCCCGGCGCGGGTTCGTACGACCGCCCGGGCGACGTCGGCTCGGCCGGCGCCCCCGGGACCGGCTCCTACGACCGGCCGGGCACCACGGGCGGTGACACGTTCGACCGTCCCGGCACGACCGGCGCCGCGGGCACCGGCGCTGCGGGCACCGGCGCCGGCGACACGTTCGACCGCCCGGGTGAGCGCAGCACCGCGGACGCGTCCGGCGCGCCGGGTGCGGGGACGTACGGCAGCCCGAGCAGCGGTTCGCCGCTGGACGAGTCGGCTGGCCTCGGCACCGACCGCGACGCCGGTCGCGTCGAGCGGACCCCGGGTGACGGCACCGTCGGCGACCCCGGCCGCGGCGACGCGAACGACGGTGAGCGCAAGGGCTTCTTCGACAAGGTGAAGGACGCCATCACCGGCGAGAAGGACGGTCGCAACGACCGCTGACCGCTCGCCCGCACCCGAAGCCCCCGACCAGCCGCTGGCCGGGGGCTCCGGCGCGTCTGGCTAGCCTGATCCGCGTGAGCGACCCCATCTCCGCGCTGTCCGAGGCGCCCGTGCTGGCCCACGTCGAGCGGTCCGGATTCGTCGAGTCCTTGCACCGGGCGATCGCCGTCGAGGTGGCGGCCGACGGCGCCGTGACCCGCCGCTTCGGCGACGTCGACGCCCCGCACTTCCCGCGCTCGTCCAACAAGCCGATGCAGGCGATCGGGATGCTGCGCTCCGGGCTCGACCTGCCGCCGGACCTGCTGGCGCTGGCCTGCGCCAGCCACTCCGGCGAGCAGATCCACCTCGACGGGGTGCAGCGCATCCTCGCCGGTGCGGGCCTGCCCGTGGCGACCCTGCAGAACACGCCCGACCTGCCGTACGGCGAGCAGGCGCGGCTGGCCTGGATCCGCTCCGGCCACGACAAGGAGTCGATCACCCAGAACTGCTCGGGCAAGCACGCGGCCATGCTCGCCACCTGCGTCGCGGCCGGCTGGGACACCGCGACCTACCGCGAGGCCGAGCACCCGCTGCAGCAGGCGATCGCCGCCGCGCTCGCCGACCTCGCCGGCGAAGGTGTCGGCGCGGTCGGCGTCGACGGCTGCGGCGCCCCGGTCATGGCGATCAGCGTGGCCGGGCTCGCGCGCTGCTTCGGACGCATCGCCGCCGCCGCGCCCGGCACCCCCGAGGCGCGGGTCCGCGACGCGATCGGTGCCCACCCGCGCATGCTCGGCGGAGACGGGCGCGACGTCACCGAGCTGATCGCCGGGGTGGGCGGCCTCGTCGCCAAGGACGGCGCCGAGGCGGTCTACGCCGTCGGGCTCGCCGACGGCCGCGGCTTCGCGGTCAAGGTGGTCGACGGCGGGCAGCGCGCCCGCGCGCCGATCATGGCGCGGCTGCTGCGCACGGCCGGTGTCGACCAGCCGGTGCTCGACCGCGTCGGGGACGTGCCGGTGCTCGGCCACGGGGAGCCGGTCGGCCGGGTCGTCGTGCGAGGGATCTGATGCGGGCGGTCCTGCAGCGCGTCACCCGCGCGGCGGTCACGGTCGAGGAGGAGGTCGTCGGCCGCATCGACCGCCCGGGCCTGGTCGCCCTGGTGGCCGCGACCCACGACGACGGACCCGAGCAGGTCGAGGCGATGGCCCGCAAGATCGCCGAGCTGCGCATCCTGCGCGACGAGGAGTCGCTGCTCGACGCCGGCGCCCCCGTGCTGGTGGTCTCCCAGTTCACGCTCTACGGCGCCACCCGCAAGGGGCGGCGGCCCTCGTGGTCGGCCGCGGCGCCCGGCCCGGTCGCCGAACCGCTCGTCGACGCGGTGGTCGAGGCGCTGCGCGGCCGCGGCCTCGAGGTGGCCACCGGCCGGTTCGGCGCGATGATGCAGGTCGAGCTCGTGGGAGACGGCCCGTTCACCGTGCTGGTCGACGTCTAGGCTCCTCGGTATGGATTCGGTGTTCCAGGTGCAGAACGCGATCGCCCTCCTGCTCGGAGTGGCGGTGCTGGCCCTCGAGGTCTTCGCCTTCGTCGACTCCCTGCGCCACCGCGCCGACGCCTACACCGCGGCCGGCAAGCTCAACAAGCCCGCCTGGTGCGGCATCACCGGCGCCAGCGCCGCCATCGGCTTCATCACCGTGACCAACCCGCTCAACATCTTCAGCCTGCTCGCCGTCGTCGGCGCCTCGGTCTACCTCGCCGACGTGCGGCCGGCCGTGCAGCGCATGGTCGGGGGCGGCCGCAACAACGGGCCCTACGGCCCCTGGTGAGCATGCCGCTGCCCACCGCTTCCCGCATCACGTCGATGCTGCCGACGGCAGACGGCGCGATCGAGTACGCCATCACCGGATCCGGTTCTCCGGTCACGGTTTTCGCGCACGGGCTGAGCGGGACCATCGACACGACCCGGCCGTTCGGCGGGGGAGTGCCGGGCAGCAAGGTCTTCTTCCACTTCCGCGGCCACGGGGCCTCCTCCTCGCCCGAGACGCCGTGGACCTACGCGGCGCTCGCCGGCGAGCTCGACGCCGTCGCCCGCCGCACCGGGGCCACCCGCGCGCTCGGCGTGAGCATGGGCGCCGGCGCGATCTGCCGGCTGCTGCAGGACGACCCGTCCCGCTTCGAGCGCATCGTGCTGGTGATCCCGGCCGTGCTCGACACCCCGCGCCGCGACGAGGCGCGCGAGCGGCTGCTGCGCATGGCCGAGCTCGCCGAGGAGCGCGACGTCGAAGGGGTCATGCAGCTGCTGCTCGAGGAGCAGCCGGCGCAGGTGCGGGCCCGCACCGACGTGCGCGCGTGGTGCCGGCGACAGGCCGAGGTCGTGGTGGCCACGGACGTACGCCGGGCGCTGCGGACGATCCCGCAGGAGACCGCCATGACCGACCGGGCCGCGCTGCGCGCGGTGACCGCGCCGGTGCTCGTGCTCGCGCAGGAGCGCGATCCCGCCCACCCGGTCCCGGTGGCCGAGCAGATCGCCGACCTGATCCCGGACTGCCGGCTCGAGGTGCTGCCCCCGGGCGGCATCATGTGGCAGCACCGCGATCGCGTACGGTCGCTGGTCGGCGAGTTTCTGGGCTGAGGGCAGCGGGGGAGAGACGACGTGCAGCTCCTGGAGGGGCACATCCAGCACTACGCCTGGGGGTCCCACGAGGTGATCGCCCGGATGACCGGGCGTGCCGCGCCGACCCCTGAGCCGGAGGCCGAGCTGTGGCTCGGCGCGCACGAGGCGGCGCCGAGCCGGCTCCTCGGCGACGGGGCGCAGGGCCACCTCGACGGGCTCGTCGCGGCCGACCCGCAGCGGGTGCTCGGCGACCTCGCCGCGCGCTTCGGGGGGCGGCTGCCGTTCCTGCTCAAGGTCCTCGCGCCCGTGCAGGCGCTGTCGATCCAGGCCCACCCCAGCGTCGAGGAGGCGGCCAGCGCCCCCGCCGGCACCTACGGCGACGGCTGGGCCAAGCCCGAGGCGTGGTACGCCCTCACCGACTTCGAGGTCTTCGCCGGTCTGCGACGGTTCGACGACACCCGAGCGCTCGCCGAGCTGCTCGACGTCGAGGCGCTCACCGGCCACGTCGCGGCGGCCACCGAGGCTCCCGAGCCGGCGCGCGCGCTGCTCGCCACCCTGCTGCACCTGTCGTCCGACGAGCAGGCCGAGCTGGCCGACGCGGTGGTCGAGGCGTGCCGCCCGCTGGCGCCCGCCGAGCCGGCGCTCGACGCCGTCGTGCGGATCGCCGAGCAGCACCCGCGCGACATCGGGCTCGTGGTGCTGCTGGTCATGCGGCACGTCGTGCTGCGGCCGGGCGACTACGCCTTCGTCGACGCGGGCGTGCTGCACGCCGGCGTGCGTGGGGTGGTGGTCGAGATCCTCGCCAACTCCGACAACGTCGTGCGGGCCGGCCTGACCCCCAAGCACATCGACGTCGACGAGCTGCTGCGCATCGCCGACCTCGACCGGCAGATCGAGCCCGAGCGTGGGGTGCTCGACGAGGGCTGGACCTGCTTCCCCGCGAGCACGCCGTACTTCATGCTGCGCACCGCCCCCGTGGCGGCCGACCCGCTGCCGGTCCCGGCCGACGGACGGCCGCGCATCCTGTTCGCGCTCGACGCCCCCGTCGAGGTCGTCGGGCCGCAGGCCACCGTGCGCGTCGCCCCCGGCCAGGGATGCTTCCTGGAGGCGGGCGACCGGGCGCACGTGCGAGCGGCCGCCCCCGCCGAGGCGGGCTCGGCCTCCGACGCCGCCCGCCCCCGCGTCTTCCTGGCCGCCCCCGGCGACGCCTGACCGGCCACGCCCGCCCGGGTCCGCCTGACCGGCCACGCCCGCCCGGGCGTACGACCCCACCCAGCCCCGCATGAAACCGGGTTACGGTCGTTCGACCCCAATGCATCAGGGTCAAACGGCCGTAACCCGGTTTCATGCCGGGTAGGGCGCCGGGGCCACGGCCTCCCAGGCCACGGTGACCTCGCCGAGCCGCCAGCGGCGGGGGCCGTGCAGCACCGGCCAGCCCTGCTCGCGCAGCGCCTCGACCGTCGCGAGGAAGCGCTGCCGCGGGCCGTACGCCATCAACGGGCTCGCGCGTCGCCACGCACCGGAGAGGTCGGAGACCAGGTCGTGCACCCGCTCGCCCGGGACGTTGCGGTGGATGAGTGCCTTCGGCAGCCGCTCGGCCACGACCGCAGGGTCGGCGAGCGAGCCCAGGTGCAGCGACACCGTGAGCGACACCGGCCCGGAGCGCTCGAGCGCGACCCACGAGGCGATCCGGCCGAGCTCGTCGCAGGTGCCGTCGACCAGCAGCCCGCCGGGTGCCAGCCGGCCGCGCAACCGCTCCCACGCGGCGGCGACCTCGCCCTCGTCGTACTGCCGGAGCACGTTGAACGCCCGGATCAGCTGCGCGTCACGTCCGTCGAGCGGCACCTCGAACCCGCCGAGCCGGAAGCCAACTCCCTTGCGCGCCAACGGTTCTCCCGCGGCGACCCGTTCGGGGGAGATCTCGATGCCGACCACCTCGACGTCGGGGCGCACCGGCTGCAGGCGCCGGGCGAGCTCCAGCACGGTGACGGGAGAGGCGCCGTAACCCAGGTCGACCACCACCGGTGGCCGGGCCGCCCCGCGCAGCCGGTGCGCCTGGGTCGCGACGAGCCAGCGGTCGCAGCGGCGCAGCCGGTTGGGGTTGGTGGTCCCTCGCGTGATGACACCGACGGGCCGCCTGCTGGTCACCGCGCGAGGCTATCCGCGGCCCGTGCGAGACTCGAAGTCGTGAGCTCCACCGACGCTGCGGACGACCGCGGGACGCGGCCGGACCCCACCGGGGGCTGCCCCGTGCAGCGGGTCGCGATGATCAGCGTGCACACCTCGCCCCTGGAGCAGCCCGGCCAGGGCGACGCGGGCGGCATGAACGTCTACGTCCTGGAGTCCGCCCGCGAGCTCGGCCGCCGCGGCATCGAGGTCGAGATCTTCACCCGCCGCACCACCGCCGCCCAGCCCGACCTCGTCGAGGCCGCGCCCGGCGTGCGGGTGCGCTTCGTCGACGCCGGCCCCTACGAGGGTCTCGGCAAGGACGACCTGCCCGGTCAGCTGTGCGCCTTCACCGCCGGGGTGATGCGGGTGCTGGCCGGTCTGCCCGAGGGCTACTTCGACCTGGTGCACTCCCACTACTGGCTCTCCGGGCAGGTGGCCTGGCTGGTCGCCGACCGGTGGCGGCTCCCGATCGTGCACTCCATGCACACGATGGCCCGGGTCAAGAACGCCCAGCTCGCCGCCGACGACTCGCCCGAGCCGCCCGGCCGCGAGATCGGCGAGGAGCAGGTCGTGCGCGCGGCCAGCTGGCTGGTCGCCAACACCGCGAGCGAGCGGCGCGAGCTGATCGAGCTGTACGCCGCCGACCCCGACCGCGTCCACGTCGTCAGCCCCGGGGTCGACCTGGCCACGTTCACCCCCGGCGACCGCGCCGCGGCTCGCGCCGAGCTCGGGCTCGGCGACGACGAGGACGTGCTGCTGTTCGTCGGTCGCATCCAGCCGCTGAAGGGCCCCGACGTGCTCGTGCGGGCGGCCGCCCGGCTGCGCGCCGCGCGCCCCGACCGCCGCCTGGTGGTCGCCGTGCTGGGCGCGCCCAGCGGCTCGGGCCTGCGCCATCCGACCTGGCTCTCCGACCTGGTGAGCGAGCTCGGTCTCGACGAGGTCGTACGCCTGCTCCCGCCGGTCGACCGGCCCACCCTGGCCCAGTGGTACCGCGCGGCCGACCTGCTCGCGGTGCCTTCGTTCAGCGAGTCGTTCGGGCTGGTCGCGGTCGAGGCGGCCGGCTGCGCCACCCCCACGGTCGCGGCCCGGGTCGGCGGGCTGCCCACGGCGGTCGGCGACGGCGGCGTGCTGGTCGACGGCCACGACCCGAGGGTCTGGGCCGAGACGCTCGGGGCGCTGCTGGACGACCCCGAGGCGCGCCGCGAGCTGGGCGAGCGGGCTCTGCGCCACGCGCAGGACTTCGGCTGGGACCGCACGGCCGACCAGCTGCTGGAGCTGTATCGCACGGCCTGCCGCCAGGGCGAGCAGGCGCCCCACGACCAGCCCCTCGCGGGCGTACCCACGGCGGTGATCCCATGACCCTCGACGAAGCCACCCGGGTGCTGGAGTCGGCGCTCGCCGACGCCGAGATCGAGTGGGAGCCGGGCGTCGCAGACGGCGAGTACGCCGTCACGCTCCCCGGCGAGAAGAAGCTCAAGACGGTCGTCTCGCTGATCCTGCGCGAGCGCGGGATGTCGGTGTCGGCGTTCGTGATCCGCGCCCCCGACGAGAACCACGACGCGTTCTACCGCCACCTGCTGCTGCGCAACCTGCGCCTGCCCGGCCTGGCGTACGCCATCGACAAGCTCGGCGACGTGTTCGTCGTCGGCGAGGTGCCGCTCGAGGCGGTGACCGAGGCCTATCTGGACCAGCTGTTCGGGGTGCTGCTCGCGGCCTGCGACGAGCCGTTCAACGACCTGCTGCTCATCGGCTTCCGCACGTCGATGCAGAAGGAGTGGGACTGGCGCATCTCGCGCGGCGAGTCCACCCGCAACCTCGAGGCGTTCCGGCAGGTGCTCGCCCGAGACGGGGACGACGCCTCTTCCTAGGATGGGCGCATGACCTACACGCTTGTCCTGCTGCGCCACGGTGAGTCCGAGTGGAACGCCAAGAACCTGTTCACCGGGTGGGTCGACGTCGGCCTGACCGAGAAGGGTCGCGAGGAGGCCCGCCGCGGCGGTGAGCTGATCCGCGAGGCCGACCTGCAGCCCGACGTGCTGCACACCAGCCTGCTGCGCCGCGCGATCACCACCGCGAACATCGCGCTCGACACCTGCGACCGGCACTGGATCCCGGTGCGCCGCGACTGGCGGCTCAACGAGCGGCACTACGGCGCGCTGCAGGGCAAGAACAAGAAGGAGACGCTCGAGGAGTTCGGCGAGGAGCAGTTCATGACCTGGCGCCGCTCGTTCGACGTGCCGCCGCCGCCCATCGAGCCCGGCAGCGAGTTCAGCGAGGCCGGCGACCCGCGCTACGCCGACCTCGGCGACGAGATGCCGCGCACCGAGTGCCTCAAGGACGTCATCGAGCGCTTCCTGCCCTACTGGGAGTCGGCGATCGTCCCCGACCTGCGCGACGGCAAGACCGTGCTGGTCGCGGCGCACGGCAACTCGCTGCGCGCCCTGGTCAAGCACCTCGACGGCATCTCCGACGACGACATCGTCGGCCTCAACATCCCCACCGGCATGCCGCTGGTCTACCGCCTCGACGAGCAGCTGCAGCCGACCGTCAAGGGCGGGGAGTACCTCGACCCCGAGGCCGCGAAGGCGGCCGCCGAGGCCGTGGCCAAGCAGGGCCGCTGACCCGCGCGAGCCGGCGGACGTACGACGGCAGCGCCCCCGGTCCGCATCGGACCGGGGGCGCTCGACGTGCGGGGAGCGGTCGCTCAGACCGCCTGCGGGTCGGTGACCACGCCCTCGTCGACCGAGCCGTAGCTGCCGGTCACGAGGTAGACGATGCGGTTGGCGACGGCGACCGCGTGGTCGCCGAAGCGCTCGAAGTAGCGGCTCAGCAGCGTCGCGTCGACCGCGCCGGCGGTGCCGCCCTGCCAGCTGGGGTCGAGCAGGATGGCGAACACCCGGCGGTGCAGCTCGTCCATCTTGTCGTCCTCGCGCTGCAGGTCGGCGGCGGCCAGGACGTCCTTGTTGGCGATCGCCTGGCCGGTCTTGACGACCAGCGACTCGGCGACCCGCTCCATCTCCGACAGCACCGGGCGCAGCTGCTCGGGGACGGCGTTCTCGGGGTAGCGGCGGCGCGCGGCCTTGGCGATGTGCCGGGCCAGGTCGCCCATCCGCTCGATGTCGGACGCCATGTGCATCGCGGTGACGACCATGCGCAGGTCGGTGGCGACCGGCTGCTGGCGGGCGAGCAGGTCGACGGCGCTGTCGTCGACGCTGCGGCGCAGCTCGTCGATGTCGTCGTCGCCGGCGATCACGCTCTCGGCGACGCTCAGGTCGGCCTGCAGCAGCGCGGTGGTGGCGCGGGACATGGCCTGCTGCACCATGCCGGTCATCTGCACGAGCTCGTCGGAGATGCGGTCGAGATCCTCGTGGAACGCGTCGCGCATGGGGGGACATCCTCCTCGGGCCTGCGGCCCAGCAAGCCCGCGCAGGTCGCGGGCACACACGGGTGGGTGCCCTGTCGGGGCACCGTCGCGGTGACCCTCTCAGCAAGTCGTGAACGACCGCAAGACGAAAGGTGAACAGTCGGCATCCCCGGCCGCACGGGGCAGGGAGTGGTCGGAGGCGCTCCGCGACGGCCGTACATTGGAGGTCGTGTCCGATCTGGTCGTGCCGCTGCTGTGCGTGCTCGTGGGGCTCGCGCTCGGCGCTGCGGCGACCGTGCTGCTGACCCGCCGCGGCCGTACGCCCGAGCCGGCTCGCGCCGGCGCCGCACCCCAGGCTGCGGCCGGCGAGGAAGGGCTGCGCCCGGGCGCGCTCGACGTCATCACCGCGCTGCGCTCCATCACGATCGTGCTCGACTCCTCCGACGCGGTGCTGCGCTCGTCGCCGTCGGCGCCCGCGCTCGGCCTGGTGCGCGGGCAGAGCCTGGTGCACGACGAGCTGCGCTTCCTCGTGCGCGAGGTGCGCCGCGACCGGGTCGTGCGCGAGGTCGAGCTGGAGCTGCCGCGCGGCCCGCTCGGCACCGGCCGCATCACCCTCGGTGTGCGCGCCGTCGCGCTGCACGGCGACCTGGTGCTGCTGCTCATCGAGGACCGCACCCACTCCCGCCGCGTCGAGGAGACCCGGCGCGACTTCGTCGTCAACGTCAGCCACGAGCTGAAGACGCCGGTCGGCGGGCTGTCGCTGCTCGCCGAGGCGGTCGAGGACGCCAAGGACGACCCCGAGGCCGTCGCCCGGTTCGCCGGCCGCATGCAGATCGAGACCGAGCGGCTCGGGCGGCTGGTGCGCGAGATCGTCGAGCTGTCCCGGCTGCAGGTCGCCGACACCCTGCACGAGCCGGTGCTGGTCGACGTCGGATCCTGCGTCGTCGAGGCCTTCGACCACGTGCAGCTGGTCGCCGACGACCGTGACATCGCCCTCGTGCACGCGCTGCCGCCGGTGCCGCCCCAGGTCTACGGCGACCCCGAGCTGATCACCACGGCCGTGCGCAACCTGGTCGCCAACGCCGTCAACTACTCCGACGCCGGCACCCGCGTGGTGGCCACCGTGCGCACGCTCGAGGAGGTCGTCGAGATCGCCGTCTCCGACCAGGGCCGCGGCATCCCGCAGGAGGAGCAGGGCCGCATCTTCGAGCGGTTCTACCGCGTCGACACCGCGCGCTCGCGGGCCACCGGAGGCACCGGCCTCGGCCTCGCGATCGTCAAGCACGTGTGCGTCAACCACGGCGGTGAGGTGTCGGTGTGGAGCGAGGAAGGCTCCGGCTCCACCTTCACCATCCGCCTCCCCCTCGCGGTGCCCGAGCGCGAGGCGCCGGCCGAGCCGGGCGAGGACGTACGCCCTGAGGACCTGATGACTGCCAGCCCCAGCACCCGGAAGGACCGCACATGACCCGCATCCTGGTCGTCGAGGACGAGGAGTCCTACTCCGACCCTCTGTCCTATCTGCTGCGCAAGGAGGGGTACGACGTCCTGGTCGCCGAGACCGGCCCCGACGCGTTGTCCGACTTCGACCGGCAGGGCGCCGACCTGGTGCTGCTCGACCTGATGCTGCCCGGGATGTCCGGCGTCGACGTGTGCCGCAACCTGCGGCAGCGCTCCAACGTGCCGGTCATCATGCTCACCGCGAAGGACACCGAGGTCGACAAGGTGGTCGGGCTCGAGCTGGGCGCCGACGACTACGTCACCAAGCCCTACTCCAGCCGCGAGCTGCTGGCGCGCATCAAGGCGGTGCTGCGCCGCGGCCAGGACAACGAGGAGCTGCTGCCCGCGACGCTCGAGAGCGGCCCGGTGCGGATGGACGTCGAGCGGCACACCGTCGCCGTCAACGGCGAGTCCGTGGCGCTGCCGCTGAAGGAGTTCGAGCTGCTCGAGATGCTGCTGCGCAACGCCGGCCGGGTGATGACCCGGATGCAGCTGATCGACCGCGTGTGGGGCAGCGACTACGTCGGCGACACCAAGACGCTCGACGTGCACGTGAAGCGGCTGCGCGCCAAGATCGAGCCCGACCCGGGCAACCCGCAGTTCATCGTCACCGTGCGCGGACTCGGCTACAAGTTCGAGGCCGCCTGATCCCGCCTGCCTCAGCTCCTCCTCCGGCAGCCCGTCGCGCGCTCCGGTCTGCCGGCATCGTCGCCGAGGCGGCCTAGCCCTCGCCGCCCTCTGCGCCCTCGGCGGTGGGGGTGGCGGCCGGGGCGTGGGTGACGCTCGCGGTGCCGTAGGGGTACTGGTTCAGCAGCACCGGGACCGACACCGAGACCGTGCCGGCGCTGCCGCTGGTGAACGTGACCGGGGTGGTCCGACCCGGGGCGGCGGTGATGCTCGGGAGCGAGACCGGGGCGGCCGTCGCGGTGTTGTTGCCCGAGGGCTGGCCGTCGAAGCGCACGGTGTTGCCCGGCGGGACGGTCACGTTGATGTTCGAGGGCGAGCCGGCGCCGGCCGGCGCGACCGCGATCTGCACCGGCGTGCTGCCGGGGTTGTAGGCCGTGCCCAGCAGGCGGGCCGCGCCGCCCTGTCCGCTGCTGACGAGCAGCACGTCGGTGAGCTGCACCGAGCCGACCTGCGCGGAGACGCCGTCGGCGGCGTCGTACTCCAGGAAGGTGGCCTGCTGCGACAGTCCGGCGCAGCCGCTGAGGATCAGGGCGGAGGCGACCGTGGCGGTGCCGGCGAACGCCCGGCCCGGGCGGCTGGTGAGAACAGGTCGACGCGTCACGCGCGTCAGCCTACCGGCCGCGGGGGAGCGGCTCGTGGGGCGTCGGCCACCGGGTCTGCGGAGGGCTGCGAGATGCACGGATCGGAGCCGGTTGTCAAGTGCCTCTCGGGGTGCGTGCAGGCCGCTGACCTGCAAGAACGTGTGTGTGGCCCCCGCCACGCGTGGTATCCTGGACCCCGCGAAAGGGGCTTATCACCTATGACATTCAAGGTCGGCGAGACCGTCGTGTATCCGCACCACGGCGCCGCACTCATCGAAGAGATCAAGGTCCGCAAGATCAAGGGGGAAGACAAGAAGTACCTCGTCCTCAAGGTGGCCCAGGGCGACCTGACGATCGAGGTCCCTGCCGAGAACTGCGACCTCGTCGGTGTGCGCGACGTCGTCGGCAAGGAGGGCCTCGACAAGGTGTTCGAGGTGCTGCGCGCCGACTACACCGAGGAGCCGACCAACTGGTCCCGCCGCTACAAGGCCAACCTCGAGAAGCTGGCCTCCGGCGACGTCATCAAGGTGGCCGAGGTCGTGCGCGACCTGTGGCGCCGTGACCAGGACCGCGGCCTGTCCGCCGGTGAGAAGCGCATGCTGGCCAAGGCCCGCCAGATCCTGGTGTCCGAGCTCGCGCTCGCCGAGCACACCAACGAGGACAAGGCCGAGGCCACGCTCGACGAGGTGCTCGCCTCCTGAGCGAGCCCACCGCCCGCAGCGACGCCCGTGACGCATCCGTCACGGGCGTCGTCGTCGTCGCGGCCGGGTCCGGCACCCGGCTGGGCGCCGGGCGTCCCAAGGCCCTCGTCGAGGTGGGCGGTCACGCGCTCGTCGTGCACGCCGTACGCCGGGCGTCGGCAGCCGCCGACGTCGCCCAGGTCGTCGTGGTGGTGCCCGCAGCCGCCCGGGAGGAGTTCGCCGCGCTGCTGCCGGACGTCCAGCTGGTCGATGGCGGGGCCGAGCGCACCGACTCGGTGGGGTGCGGGCTCGCCGCGCTGCGCCCGGAGGTCGACGTGGTCCTGGTGCACGACGCGGCCCGCGCGCTCGCGCCGACCGCGCTGTTCGAGCGGGTCGCGGCCGGGGTGCGCGACGGGTTCGACGCGGTCGTGCCCGGCCTGCCCGTCGCCGACACCATCAAGCAGGTCGACGCCGACGGCGTCGTGACCGCCACGCCCGACCGCGCCGGGCTGCGCGCCGTGCAGACGCCGCAGGCGTTCCGGCGGGCCGCGCTGGAGGCCGCCCACGGCCTCGGCGAGCAGGCGACCGACGACGCCGCCCTGGTCGAGCGGTGGGGCGGCCGCTGCCTGGTCGTGCCCGGCGACCCGCTGGCCGTCAAGGTCACCACCCAGGCCGACCTGGCGCACGCGCAGACCCTGGTTGACTAGCCGGATGAGCTTGCCGCGCACCGGGATCGGCGTCGACGTGCACCCGTTCGCCGCCGACGACCGCCTGCTGCACCTGGCGGGGCTGGAGTGGCCGGGGGAGCGCGGCATCGAGGGGCACTCCGACGGCGACGTCGCGGCCCACGCGATCTGCGACGCGATCTTCTCCGCCGCCGGGCTCGGCGACCTGGGTCAGCACTTCGGCACCGGCCGCCCCGAGCTGGCCGGGGCACGGGGCGTGCGGCTGCTCGCCGAGGCTCGAAAAATCTTGTCCGACAACGGTTTTGCGATCGGCAACGTGGCGGTGCAGGTGATCGGCAACCGGCCCAAGCTCGGCCCCCGCCGGGTCGAGGCTCAGGAGGCGCTGTCCGAGGCGCTCGGCGGGGTGCCGGTCTCGGTCGCCGCCACCACCACGGACGGGCTCGGACTCACCGGCCGTGGCGAGGGCATCGCCGCGATCGCGACGGCGCTGGTCGTGGCGACGGATCCCGCCGGGGCCTGATCCCGCGCCGGCCGCTGATCCCGCGTCTCGGCGCGGGCGGTGACCGGATCGCGCGGCCGGCCACCGGCGTACGGCGGGGCCGGGTGGCCGAATCACGCACCCGGTTGCCGACGTACGCCGGCCTCGGGTTGGCTGGTCCTGTCACCTGTTCGCGAGACCTCGAGGAGCCACCGTGCCGCAGACCGTCAAGGGAGTCGTCGCCCGCGAGAAGGGGGCGCCCGTCGAGCTGGTCGACATCGTGGTGCCCGACCCGGGACCGGGCGAGGCGGTGGTGACGGTCGAGGCGTGCGGGGTGTGCCACACCGACCTGCACTACCGCGAGGGCGGCATCAGCGACGACTTCCCGTTCCTGCTCGGCCACGAGGCCGCCGGCACGGTCGAGGCGGTCGGCGAGGGCGTCACCGAGGTCGCGCCCGGCGACTTCGTGATCCTCAACTGGCGCGCGGTGTGCGGTCAGTGCCGCGCGTGCGCCAAGGGCAAGCCGTGGTACTGCTTCGACACGCACAACGCCGACCAGAAGATGACCCTCACCGACGGCACCGAGCTCAGCCCCGCGCTGGGCATCGGCGCCTTCGCGGAGAAGACGCTGGTCGCGGCGGGGCAGTGCACCAAGGTCGACCCCGACGCCGAGGCGGCCGCCGTCGGGCTGCTCGGGTGCGGCGTGATGGCCGGGTTCGGCGCGGCGGTCAACACCGGCCAGGTCGACCGGGGCGACTCGGTCGCGGTCATCGGCTGCGGCGGGGTCGGCGACGCGGCGATCGCCGGGGCACGCATCGCGGGCGCCACGACGATCATCGCCGTCGACGTCGACGACCGGAAGCTCGAGAAGGCCCGCGAGCTCGGCGCCACGCACACCGTCAACAGCGCCCAGGACGACGCCGTGGAGAAGATCCGCGAGCTCACCGGTGGCTTCGGCGCGGACGTGGTGATCGACGCGGTCGGCCGGCCGGAGACGTACGAACAGGCTTTCTTCGCAAGGGATCTCGCCGGCACGGTGGTCCTGGTGGGCGTGCCCACCCCGGAGATGAAGGTGCCCGAGCTGCCGCTCATCGAGGTGTTCGGGCGGGGCGGCGCGCTGAAGTCGAGCTGGTACGGCGACTGCCTGCCCAGCCGCGACTTCCCGATGCTGGTCGACCTCTATCGTCAGGGGAGGTTCGACCTCGACGCGTTCGTCACCGAGCGGATCGGGCTGGGCGACGTCGAGGCGGCGTTCGAGAAGATGCACGGCGGAGACGTGCTGCGCTCCGTCGTCATGATCGAGGGAGAGCAGTGATGTCCGACAGCGACGAGACGCCCGCGGTGCGCATCGAGCCGGTGGTCACCTCCGGCACGTTCAGCCTCGACGGCGGCACCTGGGACGTCGACAACAACGTGTGGGTCGTCGGCGACGACGCCGAGTGCGTGATCGTCGACCCGGCGCACGACGCGGCCCCGATCCTCGAGGCCGTGGGCGACCGCCGGGTCGTGGCCGTGCTGTGCACCCACGCCCACGACGACCACATCGGCGCAGCGGCCGAGATCGTCGAGGCCACCGGGGCGCCGACCTACCTGCACCCCGACGACCGGATGCTGTGGGACCGGGTGCTGCCCGCGGCGCCCGACCAGGAGCTCGCCGACGGGCAGCGGCTCGACGTGGCGGGCACACCGATCGAGGTGCTGCACACGCCCGGCCACAGCCCCGGCTCGTGCTGCTTCCTGCTGCCCGACCTCGGCGTGGTGCTGACCGGCGACACGCTCTTCCAGGGCGGCCCCGGCGCCACCGGCCGCTCGTTCAGCGACTTCGGCACGATCATCGTGTCGATCAGCGAGAAGCTGCTGACCCTGCCCGAGGAGACCACCGTCCTCACCGGCCACGGCGACTCCACGACCATCGGCGACGAGAAGCCGCACCGGCAGGAGTGGATCGACCGGGGCCACTGAGCCCGGCTCGCTAACCTGGTCCCGTGAGCACCTGGGCCGATCAGCACGTCGTCGCGACGCTGCTGCTCCTGCTGCCCGTGGCCACCGCGCTGCTGGGGTCGGCGCTGGTCGTGCGGATCGCCCTCGTGGTGCCCGCGCTGCAGACGCGCCCACGACTGCTCACCCAGCAGCGGCGTCGGCACTGGCAGGTGCTCGACGTTCCCCTGCGACGGCCCGACCTGCCCGGTCGGCCCCGCTCCCGCGCCCCGGGACGCCTCCCGGCGTGCGCGTGAATCTGCTGCACTGACAACGCTTCTGCGCGATATCGCGCACGCCTCCGCGACTCCTTCTCCCGAACTCGCCTGGAGGCTCCTGTGCTTGCCCTGCTCGACCCGTTCGTCCTGCCCCTGCACGCCGCGCTCGTCGCGCTCACCGGTCCGCTCGGCGCGGCCCCGGCCATCGTCGCGATGACCCTGCTGCTGCGGCTCCTGCTGCACCCGCTCGTACGCCATGCTCACCTCGCAGCGATCGAGCGCCGGCCCGGGTGCCTGCCCGTGCTCGTGCAGCTGCCGTTCCTGCTCGCGATCTACCGGATCTTCACCTCGCCGGTGGTCGCCGGGCAGACCAACGCCCTGCTGCAGCACTCGCTGCTCGGGGCGCCGCTCGGGGTGCACCTGCTCGAGGGCGGTCTCACCGTCGTGCCGGTGTTCGCCGTGCTGGCCGCGTTGATGCTCCTGGTGTGCTGGCTGAGCTATCGGTTCGCCCGGGCGCACGCGGTGGCGCCCGCTCTGCCTGACGGCACCTCGCCCGAGATGGCCGAGGCGATGGCGCGCACCCAGCGGCTGCTGCCGTACCTCTCGTTCGGGTCGCTGGTGGGGGTGCTGGTCATGCCCCTCGCCGGTGGGATCTACCTGCTGACCGCGGTGGCGTCGGCGCTGGCCGAGCGGGCCGGGCTGCGGCACCGGCACCCGATGCCGGCCGCCGGCTGAACGGGCCGCTCGGCGGTGTCCCCGGCGTGGCACAGGCACCCCCGCAGGATCAGTAGACTCACCGAGCGTGACTCTGCAGATCTACGACACCGCCACCCGGAGGCTGCGCGACTTCGTGCCGCAGCATGAGGGCAAGGTCGGCATCTACATCTGCGGCCTCACCACCCAGGGCGCGCCGCACATCGGCCACGTGCGCTTCACTGTCGCGTTCGACATCCTGCGCCGCTGGCTCACCGAGGGCCACGGCTACGACGTGCGCCTGGTGCGCAACGTGACCGACATCGACGACAAGATCCTTGCCAAGTCCGCCGAGGCCGGCCAGGACTGGGCCGCGTGGTCGTACCGCTTCGAGCGCGAGACCCGTGCGGCGCTGGACCTGCTGGGGGTGCTGCCGGCGACGTACGAACCGCGCGCGACCGGGCACATCACCGACATGGTCGAGCTGATGGACACCCTCGTCGAGAAGGGGCACGCCTACTCCGCCGACGACGACAGCGGCGACGTCTACTTCGACGTGAAGTCCTGGCCCGACTACGGCTCGCTCACCCGGCAGTCCATCGACGACATGGAGCCGGCCGGCGACGCCGACCCGCGGGGCAAGAAGGACCCGCGCGACTTCGCGCTGTGGAAGGGGCACAAGGCCGGCGAGCCCGAGTCGGCCAGCTGGCCCACGCCGTACGGCCGGGGCCGGCCGGGATGGCACCTCGAGTGCTCCGCGATGGCGCGGCGGTGGCTCGGCGACACCTTCGACATCCACGGCGGCGGCATCGACCTGCGCTTCCCCCACCACGAGAACGAGCAGGCCCAGTCGCGTGCAGCCGGACTGGGATTCGCGCGCTACTGGATGCACAACGGGTGGGTCACCCTAGGCGGCGAGAAGATGAGCAAGTCGCTCGGAAACACCCTCACCGTCACCGAGCTCACCAAGCGCGTCCGCCCGCTCGTGCTGCGCTACTACCTCGGCGCCGTGCACTACCGCTCGACCATCGAGTACGGCCAGGGCTCGCTCGACGAGGCCGCCGCGGCGGTCGAGCGCATCGAGAGCTTCCTGGGTCGCGTCGGTGAGGTCGAGCCGGCGGCCGAGTTCCCCGAGGCGTTCCGCGCCGCGATGGACGACGACCTCAACGTGTCCGGCGCGCTCGCCGTGGTCTTCGAGACGGTGCGCGAGGGCAACACCGCGCTCGACGCCGGCGACCTCGACCGGGCGCGCGACGCCGCCGCCCGGGTCGTGCGGATGACCGGCGTGCTGGGCATCGACCCGCTCGACCCGCAGTGGCGCTCGACGAGCGAGGACCAGGCCGCCCAGACGGTCGGGGCGCTGGTCGAGGGCCTGATCGAGCAGCGTCAGCAGGCGCGCGCCGACAAGGACTTCGCCACCGCCGACCGCATCCGCGACCAGCTCGCCGCGGCCGGCGTCGCCCTGGAAGACACCGCCGACGGGGCGCGTTGGAGCCTGACGAAGACCGACCCCGAAGCCGGAAAGGCCTGACATGGCTGGCAACTCGCGGCGCCGCGGCGCTGTGCGCAAGACCGGGTCCAAGAAGGGCGCGGTCGTCGGCAGCGGCGGCCAGCGTCGCCGTGGGCTCGAGGGCAAGGGCCCCACGCCCAAGGCGGGCGACCGCCCCAACCACAAGGCCTACAAGTCCGCCCGCCGGGCCGAGTCGACCGCCGAGCCGCGCAAGGCGGCGCCCGCGCGCGAGAGCAAGCGCGCCGGGGGCAAGGCGGCCTCGACCGAGGTCATCGCCGGACGCAACTCGGTCGTGGAGGCGCTGCGGTCGTCCGTGCCCGCCTCGGCTCTCTACGTCGCCGGCCGCATCGACTCCGACGACCGGGTGCGCGAGGCGCTGAAGACGGCGGCCGACCGCGCCATCCCGATCCTCGAGGCGCAGCGCACCGAGCTCGACCGGCTCAGCGACGGCGCCGTGCACCAGGGCATCGCGCTGCAGGTGCCGCCGTACGAGTACGCCCACCCCGCCGACCTCGTCGACCCCGAGGCGCCGGGCACCCCGCTCGTCGTCGCGCTCGACGGCATCACCGACCCGCGCAACCTCGGCGCCATCGTGCGGTCGGTCGCCGCGTTCGGCGGTCACGGGGTCGTGGTGCCCGAGCGGCGCTCGGCCGGGATGACGGCGGGGGCGTGGAAGACCTCGGCCGGCGCGGCCGCGCGCGTCCCGGTCGCCATGGCCACCAACCTGACCCGCGCGCTGCAGGACTTCCGCAAGGCCGGCTTCTTCGTGCTGGGGCTCGACATGGACGGCGACGTGCTGCTGCCGGAGGTCGCGCTCGCCGACCAACCGCTGGTCATCGTCGTCGGCTCGGAGGGCAAGGGCCTGTCGCGCCTGGTCGCCGAGACCTGCGACCAGATCGTGTCCGTCCCGATGAGCTCGGCCATCGAGTCGCTCAACGCCGGGGTGGCCGCGTCTGTCACGCTGTACGAGATCGCGCGCCAGCGCGGCCTCGCTCGCTGACCAGGGGGACGCCATGTCGACTGCAGGACCGCCGGAGCACGGCCCGGACCAGGGGTCCCCGGTGCCGTACGAGCAGCAGGGTGGGATGGCGTACCCGCCGCCGGAGCAGGCTCCGGGCCCGCAGCCTCAGGGCGGTGCCTACCCGGGACCGCCGCAGGGCGGGTACGCCGGCTACCAGGTGCCGCCGCAGGGCGGGTACGGCTACCCGGCCCAGCCGACCGGTGGCTACGTGCCGCCGGCGTACGGCCAGCCGATGATGCCGCGCAAGGAGCCGGTGCTCAGCCTGATCGTGTCGTTCTTCCTCCCCGGCGTGGGGACGATGATCAACGGCGAGGTGGGCAAGGGTGTCGGGATCCTCGTGGGCTACCTGGTCGGCGTGCTGTTCAGCTTCTTCCTCATCGGAGTCCCGTTCGCGATCGGCTTCTGGGTCTGGGGCATGGTCGACGGCTACACCGGCGCGGTGCGCTACAACCAGCTGCACGGTTACCCCGGCTGACCCGCTTCCAACGCATGAAACCGGGTTACGTGCATATGACCCTGATGAATTGAGGTCAGATGCACGTAACCCGGTTTCATGCGCGGAAGGGGGTGGGGGGTGGTCACCCGGCGACCTGCAGGGTCGCGGCGACCGCAGCCTTGATGCGCGCCACGAGCTGGCGCGGGTGGACCAGATCCGCCCAGGTGACGCGTACGATCACCCAGCCTTCCGCGCGTAGCGCGTCCTCGCGCGCCTTCTCCCGGGCGAGGACATCGCGGCCGTCCGCGCCGGCGTACTTCACCAGCCCGTCGAACTCGATGAGCACCTTGGTGCCCTTGACCCGGAAGTCGGAGCGGAAGAGCTGCCCCGAGGCGAGGCGGATCTCGAACTGCGGCTCGACCTCGATGCCCCCTTCGAGCAGGTCCAGGCGCAGCCTCGACTCACCGGCCGACTCGGACCTGGGGTCGCTCAGCTCGACCATGCGCTGCACGCTCGCCAACCGGTGGGAGGTCCCGAGGCGGTCGACGATGTCCAGGACGTCGTCCGTCTGCACGAGGCCCTGATGCAGGGCGGCGTCCATCGATACGACTCCGGCCTCGACCCCAGCGTCCCTGGCGAGGTCGACGAGGTTCCAGGCAAGAGACGTCAGCAACCACCCGTCGTGCTCCTCGACCTCCGGCGCGACCAGCGGGCGCCTGACCACCATGTGCGCGGTAGCGTGCTGGCTGCTCCTGTTGGTCCAAACACCTTGCGCCCGTTCGTGATTCACTCCGAACAGCGGGATGCCGCGCAGCGCCAGAGCGGACCTCCCTGTCGCGGCGGCCGTGGGGCAGATCAACAGCATCGCCATCGTCAGCTCCGCCAGCCGCCCTTCCCTCGAGCCGGGCGGCGGGCCGATGCTGTAGACGCCGCGAACCACGGGCCGACACAGGGTCAGCTTCACCGCCAGCCGAAGCTGCGTGGGCGTCATCCCGTGCGCCGAGGCCTCTTGCGTCGTGAACAGCCCCGCCCGTTCACCGGCCAGCAGGCAGAGCGACGGGTCGAGCGTTCTCTTCTCCGGCGTTGTCTTCGTCATGACGCCACGGTCCCGACCGGCCACCACGGGACGGAAGGCGTCAGCTCGAGCCTGTGGAGGGCGTACGGCCCGCCGCACGGCCTGTGCATGAAACCCGGATCGAGCCCCGCCACCCGGGCATGAAACCGGGTTACGTGCATATGACCCTGATGGATTGAGGTCAAACGCACGTAACCCGGTTTCATGCCCTGTACAGGGTCGCGTCTGAGTCCGAGGTCGTACCCGGATCCGCGCAGGGGTGGCAGGCTGGGGTGGTGGCCCTGGAACTCACGGCGGCACGGCCGTACCCCGCCCTGCTCGACCTGCCGTGGCAGCTGCCGCTGGAGGAGTGGCCGGAGGAGATCCTCGCGGCGCTGCCCCGCGGCATCTCGCGGCACATCGTGCGGTTCGTGCGCGTCGACGGCCGCGTCATCGCCGTCAAGGAGATCAAGGACGACATCGCCCGCCGGGAGTACGCCATGCTCCGGATGCTGCGCCGGCTCGGCCAGCCGTCGGTCGAGCCGGTCGGTGTGGTCAGCGGTCGTGTCGACGACGACGGCGAGCCGCTGGATGCGTGCCTGCTGACCCGGCACCTGCAGTTCTCGCTGCCCTACCGCGCCATGCTGAGCCAGACGTTGCGGCCGGACACGGTCCAGCGGCTGATCGACGCGCTCGCCGTGCTGCTCGTACGTCTGCACCTGGCCGGGTTCTGGTGGGGTGACGTCTCGCTGTCCAACACCCTGTTCAAGCGCAACGCGGGGGAGTTCGCGGCCTACCTGGTCGACGCGGAGACCGGTGAGCTGCGCAACAGCCTGAGCGACGGTCAGCGCGAGCACGACCTGGACATCGCCCGGGTCAACATCGCGGGCGAGCTGATGGACCTGCAGGCCGGCGGCCTCGTCTCGCCGGAGCTCGACCCGGTCGACGTCAGCGAGCTGATCATGACGAGGTATCGCACGCTGTGGGCCGAGCTGACCGAGGCCGAGTCGTTCGAGACCGGCGAGCGGTGGCGGGTCGACGAGCGCATCCGGCGGCTCAACGAGCTCGGCTTCGACGTGGGCGAGCTCGACATCACGACCGACATCGGCGGCACCCAGATCCACATCCAGCCCAAGGTCGTCGACGCCGGCCACCACTGCCGCCGGCTGCTGCGCCTCACCGGCCTCGACGTCGAGGAGAACCAGGCGCGCCGGCTGCTCAACGACCTCGACTCCTACCGCGCGGCCACCGACCGGCAGAACGAGGACGAAGACCTCGTCGCGCACGACTGGCTGACGCAGATCTACGAGCCGATCACCCGGGCGGTGCCGCGCGACCTGCGCGCGAAGCTGGAGCCGGCGGAGCTGTTCCACGAGGTGCTCGAGCACCGGTGGTACATGTCGGAGAAGGCCGGCAAGGACGTCCCCATCGAGACCGCGATCGCCGACTACGTCAAGAACGTGCTGCCCGAGAAGCCCGACGAGAAGGCGATCGTCGGCGCCGACACCGAGGCGATCCCGGTGCGCGCCCGACCCGACTGAGCCCCGGGACAACGGCGGAGCCGCCGCCCCTTCGCGGGGACGGCGGCTCCAGCCCGACGTACGTCCGGGGTCAGTCCCCGAGCCGCTCGCCGCTGTCGGCGTCGAACAGGTGCACGTGGCCTTCCTTCAGCGTGAAGAAGACCTGCTGCCCCTTCTCCGGCGGCGTGCGGCCGTCGACGCGGGCGATGATCTGCTGCTCGCCGTCGCCGAGGTTGGTGCGGCCGTAGACGTAGGCGTCGGCGCCGAGCTCCTCGACCACGTCGACCTCGACCGGGATGCCGGTGCCCTCGGTGTTGAGCACCAGGTCCTCGGGGCGCACGCCGACCGTCACGGTCTGCCCCGCCTCGTTGAGCGCGCCGCGCTCGATGGGGTGCACGTAGTTGCCCACGCTCACGCCGCCGTCGACCACCGGTCGGGTCAGCAGGTTCATGGCGGGGGAGCCGATGAAGCCGGCGACGAAGACGTTGTTGGGGTGGTCGTACATCCGCCGTGGGGTGTCGATCTGCTGCAGGAGGCCGTCCTTGAGCACCGCGACCCGGTCGCCCATGGTCATCGCCTCGGTCTGGTCGTGCGTGACGTAGACCGTGGTGACGCCGAGCCGGCGCTGCAGCGACGCGATCTGGGTGCGGGTCTGCACGCGCAGCTTGGCGTCGAGGTTCGACAGCGGCTCGTCCATCAGGAAGACCTGCGGCGAGCGCACGATCGCCCGACCCATCGCGACGCGCTGACGCTGACCACCGGAGAGCGCCTTGGGCTTGCGGTCCAGGAACGGCTCGAGGTCGAGGATCTTCGCGGCTTCCTCGACGCGAGAACGGATCTCGGCCTTCGGGGTGCCCGCGATCTTCAGCGCGAAGCCCATGTTGTCGGCGACCGACATGTGCGGGTAGAGCGCGTAGTTCTGGAAGACCATGGCCACGTCGCGGTCCTTGGGGGACAGGTTCGTGACGTCGCGCTCGCCGATGCGGATGGCGCCGCCGTTCACCTCCTCGAGGCCGGCGAGCATGCGCAGCGCGGTGGACTTCCCCGAACCCGACGGGCCGACCAGGACGAGGAACTCGCCGTCTGAGATGTCGATGTCGAGCGAGTCGACCGCGGGCTTGTCGCCCCCGGGGTAGACGCGAGTTGCTTGGTCGAACGTGACTGTGGCCATGGCGATGCCTACTTTCCGTCACCGGCAGGAACGTGCCGGACGATCCGTTGTGATGGAACTCACCTGCGACGCAGGTGCAGTGATCTTGCACTACCGGGGGTGCTGCCCTCAAGCGGACCGGTCAGTACGTCTCACCCGGCTGCGCGCGCACGTGCGCCTGCCGAGGCGGCCGGCAGCTCCTGCGGCGGCTTGACGCGACGATGTCGCAGATCTGCAAACTTCCTGCAAAATCTTGCAGAACTCTGAAAGCGTCCGGCACTATGACGTGCGTCACGTCGTGCCGGCGCCTGCCGCACCTGGCCCCCGCTCAGAGGAGTTCTCCCGTGTCCCACCGCAAGATCGCCGTCGCCATGGCCGGATCGGCCGCCCTGCTGCTCTCCGCGTGCGGCGGTGGGGGCGGCGGCTCGTCAGCCAGCAGCTCCACCCCCGCGGCCTCCGGCGGCTCCGCCGACGCCGGCGGCGCGGCCGCCGCGCCCACCACGCTGTCCACCAAGGACCCGGCCCGCGCGGCCGCCGACCTGGTCATCTGGTCCGACGCCGACCGGGCGCCGGTCGTGCAGAAGTACGCCGACCAGTTCGGCAAGGAGAACGGCATCAGCGTCGCGGTGCAGATCGCGCCAGACACCCGCCAGCAGTTCAAGGACGCCACGAAGGTCGGCAAGGGCCCCGACGTCGTCGTCGGCGCGCACGACTGGCTGGGCGAGCTGGTGCAGAACAGCGCGGTCGCCCCGGTGAACCTCTCGGCCGCCGACCAGGGCAAGTTCGCCCCGAGCTCGATCGCGGCGACGAAGTACAACGGCCAGGTCTACGGCGTGCCCTACGCCATCGAGAACATCGGCCTGATCCGCAACACCGCGCTCGCGCCGAACGCGCCCAAGACGATGAACGAGCTGCTGACCACGGGCAAGGGCCTGGTGTCGTCCAAGAAGGCCACCAACGTGCTGGCCCAGCAGGTCGGCAAGAAGGGCGACGCCTACTTCGGCTACCCCTACCTGTCGGCGTTCGAGGGCGGCGGCATCTTCGGCACCAAGCCCAACGGCGACTACGACCCGGCCAAGGTCATCGTGAACAGCGCCGGCTCGGTGAAGGGCGGTCAGCTGCTGGGCCAGCTCGGCAAGGACAAGGTCCTGTCGACCAACGTCGACGACAAGAACGTCGCGGCGCTGTTCGAGGGCAAGAAGGTGCCCTACATGATCAGCGGCCCGTGGGCGATCGACGGCATCAAGAAGGCCGGCATCAACTACGAGGTCTCCCCGCTCCCGACGGTCGACGGCGGCGGCGCGATGAAGCCGTTCCTCGGCGTGCAGATGTTCTACGTCTCCGCCAAGGCCAAGAACGCCACGTTCGCCCAGGAGTTCGTGACCAAGTACGTCCCGCGCGAGGACGTGCAGATGGCGCTGTTCACCGCGGGCAACCGTCCGCCGGCCCTCACCTCGGCCTACGACAAGGTCGCCGCCAAGAACCCCGACGTGAAGGCGTGGTTCGAGGCGGGCAAGGAGGGCAAGCCGATGCCCAACATCCCGGCCATGAACTCGGTCTGGGAGCCGCTGGGCCAGGCGCTCGCCGACATCATCAGCGGGCAGGACCCGAAGGGCCGCCTGGGCAAGGCGCAGACCGAGATCGTCGCGAACATCAAGCAGGGCTGACGCCCCTGACCGGTGGGGCGGCGCTCGCCGCCCCACCGGTCGCCCTTCTCCCACGGAGCCGGAATGTCTTATCGCACAACGCAGTCCGAGGTCGACGGCGAGTTCAGGCTGGGCCCGACCAAGACCCCCGTGTGGGCGGTCGTGGTCAAGTGGCTGGCCATCGTGGCCGCCGCCGGGCTGGCCCTGTACGTCGCCACCAGGCTCGCCCAGACGGGCCACTGGATGTTCGCGGTCGTCGCCGGGACGGTCGGCGTCGCCGTGCTCGGCATCTACGCCACGGGCCGCGCGGTCCCGCTGAAGTACCTCCTGCCGGGCATGCTGCTCTGCCTCGCCTTCCAGGTCTGGCCGATCGGTTACACCGTGCTGACCAGCTTCACCAACTACGGCGACGGGCACACCTCCAGCAAGGAGGAGGCGACCCAGCAGAACCTCACCTACAGCGTGCGCGAGGTCCCCGGCTCGCCCCGCTATGCCCTCACCGTGGCCGTCCCCGAGGGGCAGCCGAAGGCGACCGGCGACCTGCACTTCCTGCTCGTCAGCCCCGACAAGAAGCTGTACGACGGCACGGACTCCGGCCTGGAGCCGCTGGCCTCCGAGGGGGTCGAGCAGGCACCGACCACCGGCAAGGTACTCTCGGCACCCGGCTTCACCGTGCTCAACGCGCGAGAAGTCAACTCCCGCAGCGATGTTCGCGAGTTCGCGGTGCCCACCGACGGCGGCAGCGGCATCAAGGCGGTCGGGCTGTCCGAGGCGTTCGAGGGCCGTCCGACGCTCGTCTGGGACAAGGACGCCGACACCCTCACCGACACCCAGAGCCGCGAGGTCTACGTCCCGCGCGACGCGAGCTGGGTGCCGCGCGACGGCACCGGCGAGGCGCTCCCGGTGGGGTGGAAGGAGAACGTCGGCCTGGCCAACTTCGGCACGGTGCTGACCAACTCCACGATCCGCACCGGCTTCGCCAAGATCTTCGCCTGGAACGTCGCGTTCGCCCTGCTGTCGGTGGGCACGACGTTCGTGCTCGGCATGTTCATCGCGCTGCTGTTCAACGACCGCCGGATGCGCGGCCGCGGGATCTACCGCAGCCTGCTGATCCTGCCGTACGCCATCCCCGCCTTCGTGACGGCGCTGGTCTGGGCCTCGATGTACAACCAGGAGTTCGGCCTGATCAACACCCTCACGGGGCTCAACGTCGACTGGCTCGGCAACCCGTGGGCGGCCAAGGTGGCGCTGCTGCTGGCCAACCTGTGGCTGGGCTTCCCCTACTTCTTCATCATCTGCACCGGTGCGCTGCAGTCGATCCCGCAGGACGTCATGGAGGCCGCCCGGGTCGACGGCGCGTCGGCCTGGCGGACGCTGCGTTCGATCACGATGCCGCTGCTGATGGTGGCGGTCGGGCCGCTGCTGATCGCCTCGTTCGCCTTCAACTTCAACAACTTCGGGCTCATCTGGCTGATCACGGCCGGCGGCCCGTTCACCGAGGGCGACGCGAGCATCGGGTCCACCGACCTGCTCATCACGTACGCGTTCCGTCTCGCGTTCACCAGCTCGTCGCCGAACTTCGGTCTGGCGTCAGCGGTCTCGATCTTCATCTTCGCCTTCGTGGCGTTGATCAGCATCCCCGCGTTCCGGCGCACCCGCGCCCTGGAGGAGGTCCACTGATGTCGGCCGTCGCGCAGCCCAACCCGATCACCCCCGCCGTCGGCGACGAGCTCGACGAGTCGGTCGCGGTCGCCGACCGGCAGCCGCCGCGCGGGCACGGATCCACCTGGTGGCGCCACGCGCTCGGGATCCTCGCCCTGGTCTGGGCGCTCTTCCCGATCGTCTTCCTGCTGTCGGCCGCGCTCAACCGCACCGGCTCCCTGTCGACGAGCTCCCTTCTGCCGCAGTCGTTCTCGCTGAACAACTTCTCCCAGCTGTTCAACGACCCGGCCCGGCCCTACACGAGCTGGTACCGCAACTCGCTGATCATCTCCCTCGTCGGCTCGCTGGCGACGGTCTTCATCGGGGCCTGCGCGGCGTACGCCTTCTCCCGGCTCCGCTTCCAGGGTCGCCGCCCGGGCCTGATGGCCCTGCTGCTCCTGCAGCTCTTCCCCGGGCTGCTCGCAGTGGTCGCGCTCTACCTGACCTTCAACGCGATCGGCGACGTGCTGCCGGGCGTCGGGCTGAACACCACCTGGGGCCTGATCCTGGCCTACCTCGGCGGGGCGATGGGCGCCAACATCTGGCTGCTCAAGGGCTACTTCGACACCGTGCCCCGCGAGCTCGACGAGGCCGCGCGGGTCGACGGCGCCTCGCACGCGCGCATCTTCTTCACGATGACCCTGCGGCTGGTCATGCCGATCCTGGTGACCGTCTTCATGGTCAGCTTCGTGAGCCTGTTCGGCGAGTTCATGCTGGCGAGCATCTTCCTGCTCGACGCCGACAAGCAGACCCTCGCGGTCGGGCTGTGGTCGATGAGCAAGGGCAACGAGGCGAACCGGCTGTTCGGGCAGTTCGCCGCCGGGTCGCTGCTCGGCTCGCTCCCGACGGTGCTGCTCTACCTCGCCTTCCAGAAGCAGCTGATCGGCGGCGCCACCGCGGGCTCGGTCAAGTGACCGACCCGGCCCCGCTGCGGCGCCCGCACCACGACGGGTCGGCGCTCTACGTCGCCGACCCCGCGCCGCGGCCGGGGCAGCGGGTGCGCGTGCGGGTGCGGGTGCCGCACGCGTCCGGCGTGACCGAGGTGCACCTGCGCCAGGTGACCGACGGCGAGCCGGAGTTCCGGCCGGCCACCCGCGTCGCGAGCGACGACCTGGAGAGCTGGTGGGAGGCCGAGGTCGTCTGCCACAACCCGGTCACCGGCTACCGGTTCGTGCTGAGCGGCGAGACCAGCGGCTACCAGTGGCTCAACGGCACCGGCGTGCACGACCGCGACGTGCCCGACGCCGCCGACTTCCGGCTCGTGACCCACGACCCGCCGCCCGACTGGGCGCTGGACGCCGTGGTCTACCAGGTCTATCCCGACCGCTTCGCCCGCTCCGCCGCCGCCCCGCCCGTGACGCAGGTCGCTCCCGACTGGGCGATCCCGGCCGGCTGGGACGACCCGGTCACCGCCGAGCCGCACCTCGCCGGGCGGCAGCTGTTCGGCGGCGACCTCGACGGCATCGCCGAGCACCTCGACCACCTCGAGCGACTCGGGGTGACCACGCTCTACCTCACGCCGTTCTTCCCGGCCGGCTCGAGCCACCGCTACGACGCCGCCACGTTCGACGCGGTCGACCCGGTGCTCGGCGGGGACGAGGCGCTGCGCCGCCTGGTGCGCGCGGCGCACGAGCGCGGCCTGCGGGTGCTGGGCGACCTCACGACCAACCACACCGGCGACCGGCACGAGTGGTTCGTCGCCGCGCAGACCGACCCGGCCGCGCCCGAGCGCGACCGCTACCTCTACGACGAGACCGGCGACTACGTCTCCTGGCTCGGGGTGCCCTCGCTGCCCAAGATCGACCACGAGAGCACGAGCGTCGCCGAGCGGCTCTTCGACGCCCCCGACGCGACCGTACGCCGGTGGCTGGCCGGGCCCGACGGGCTCGACGGCTGGCGCGTCGACGTCGCGAACATGACCGGCCGGTGGGGCGCCCAGGACGTCAACCACGAGGTCGCGCGCCGGATGCGCCGCGCGGTGCAGGAGACTCGCGCCGACGGTCTGCTCATCGCCGAGCACTGTCACGACCACTCCCGCGACGTCGACGGCGACGGGTGGCACGGGGTGATGAACTACAGCGGGTTCACCCGCCCGTTGTGGACCTGGCTGCGCCACCCCGGCACGGCCCCGAGCTTCCTCGGCTCGCCGCTGATGGTGCCGCGGCTCGGCGGCGCCGCCGTGGCCGACACGATGGACGAGTTCACCGCGCTGGTGCCCTGGCGCAGCCGCGCGCACAGCTTCACGCTCGTCGGCTCGCACGACACGACGCGCATCCGCACCCTGGTCGAGAGCCCCGACGAGGTGATCGCTGCGGCGGGGCTGCTGCTGACCCTGCCGGGAGTCCCGATGATCACCTACGGCGACGAGATCGGGATGCTCGGCAGCTTCGGCGAGGACGGCCGGCGCCCGATGCCGTGGGACGAGTCCCGTTGGGACAACAGGATTTTCGCGGCCTACCAGGAGCTGATCCGCGCGCGCCGCGACCTCGAGCCGCTCCGGCGGGGTGGCATGCGCTGGGTGCACACCGACGACGACGTGCTCGTGTTCCTGCGCGAGACCGCCGAGCAGGTGGCGATGGTCGCGGTGTCGCGGGCGGCGTACAGACTGGGGGTGCCCGCACGCGACCTGCCCGGTGTCGACGAGCGCCGGGTTGTCGTCGGGGGCGCTGCCCTCCAGGTCGACGGCGACGTCACGCTGAGCAGTGACCGAGCCGGTGTCGGGGTCTGGGTCTGGTCGAGAGAGGTGCCGTGATGGCCATACGCCTGTCCGAGGTCGCCAAGCACGCCGGCGTGAGCGAGGCGACGGTGAGCCGCGTGCTCAACGACAAGCCCGGCGTCGCGCGCGGGACGCGCGAGGCGGTGCTGACCTCGGTCGACGTGCTCGGCTACGAACGACCCAGCCTGCTGCGCCGTCAGATGGTCGGCATGGTCGGGCTGATCGTGCCCGAGCTGACCAACCCGATCTTCCCGGTGATGGCGCAGAGCATCCAGATGGGGCTCGCGGCCGAGGGCTACACCGCGGTGCTGTGCACCCAGGCCCCCGGCGGGGTGCACGAGGACGACTACCTGCAGATGCTGCTCGACCGCGGCGCGGCCGGGGTGATCTTCGTCAGCGGCCAGCACGCCAACCTCGACGTCGACCTCGAGCGATATCACCGGCTGCGCGCCCGCGGCCTGCCGATGGTGCTGATCAACGGGCACCGCCCCGAGGTCGACGCGCCGTCGCTGTCCAACGACGACGCCGCCGCGGTCGAGGTCGCGCTGGCGCACCTGGTGCAGCTCGGGCACGAGCGCATCGGCCTGGCGACCGGGCAGCACCGTTATGTCCCGGTGGTGCGCCGCGTCGAGGCGTTCCGCCGGCTCGCCGCCGAGCTGCTGCCCGACCTCGATCTCGATGCGATGGTGCAGGAGACCTGGTTCGGTCTGGAGGGCGGCGTGCAGGCCGGGGCCGACCTGATCGAGGCCGGCGCCACCGCGGTCATCTGCGGCTCCGACGTCATCGCGCTCGGCGTCACCCGCGCCGCTCGGCAGGCGGGGCTGTGCGTGCCCGACGACCTGTCCGTGGTCGGCTACGACGGGTCGCTCATCTCCGCCTTCAGCGACCCGGCGCTCACCACGGTCCGGCAGGACACCACCGCCATCTGCCACGCCGCCGTGCGCGCGCTCGTCGACGAGATCGGCGGCCGGCCCCACCGCCGGGGCGAGGCGCTGTTCGCCCCCGAGCTGGTCGTCCGCGCCTCCACCGGGCGTCCGCCCGAGCGCTGAAACGCGGCTTGAGCGCTCTGACTCCGCTGCAACCCGGTCAGAGCGCTCAAGCCGCGTTTCAGCGTGGCGCGCCGCCCCCTTCAGCCCGCCGTACGCCGGTCGGCCACCGCGCGCAGCGTCGCCACCGCGTCGGGCGGCCCAGCCACCCGGAAGCCGGCGAGGGTCTCGCCCGGACCGACCTTGACGGTCACGTTGCGCTCGTCGTCGCGCAGCGCCGCGAACGCGGTCTCGTCCGTGACGTCGTCACCCTGGTAGAGCGTCGCCGCGACACCCAGGTCGCGCGAGAGTGCTTGCAGCGCTTGGCCTTTCGAGACCGGCAGCACCGACAGCTCGACGACGTCCTTGCCGCGCATGGCATGCACGCCGGCGACCTCCTCGGGTACCCGTAGCGCCGCCGACGTCGCCGGCTCGGCCACCTCCGGGGCGACCCCGCGGGTGTGCAGCACGATGCCGGCGGGCTTGTGCTCCAGCCGCACCGGCGGGTGCTGCTCGGCGATCCGGGTGAGCACCTCGACGGTGTCGGCGAGCCGCTGCCGGGCCCGGTCGTCGAGCGTGGCGCCCAGGTCGAGCTCGACGCTGGACTCGGCCCCGTGCGACCCGATCAGGATGACCGGCGACGCGGGTTCGACTCCCGCCGCCGCCCGCAGCGACGCCAGGTCGCGCCCCGACACCAGCGCCGCCGGGGTCCCGGCCCGCGCGAGGCGCTCGAGCAGCGCCACCGACCCGTCGATCGGGCGCGAGTCGGCGGGGTCGTCGACCAGCGGGGCGAGCACCCCGTCGAAGTCGGTGGCGACCAGCACCCGGTCGAGCGCGGTGAACCGGTCGATCGCGGAGCGCAGCTCGGGCGTCAGGTCGGTCGGCACGACATCTCCTCGCTCGTCAGGACTCGCTCGTCAGGACTCGGTCGGCGCCGGTTTCTCGGGCGCCGCGCGCAGGGCGGCCAGGTAGGTCTCGGCCCAGTGCTGCACGTCGTTCTTGGCGACCTGGTTGCGCAGCGCCTTCATGCGGCGGGCGCGCTCCTTCTCGGGCGTCTCGATGGCGTCCATGATCGCCTGCTTCAGGCCCCCGATGTCGTGCGGGTTGGTCATGAACGCCTGCCGCAGCTGCCCCGCGGCGCCGGTGAACTCCGACAGCACGAGCGCGCCCGGCCCGTCGTGGCAGGTGACGTACTCCTTGGCGACGAGGTTCATGCCGTCGCGCAGCGGCGTGACGAGCATGACGTCGGCGGCGACGTAGAGCGCGGCCATCTCCTCGCGCGGGAACGACCGGTGCAGATAGGTCACCGTGGTGTGACCGATGGGGGAGTAGGCGCCGTTGACCGACCCGACGGTGCGCTCGACCTGCTCGCGCAGCTCGCGGTAGGCCTCGACCCGCTCGCGGCTCGGCGAGGCGACCTGCACCAGGCACACGTCGTCGGCCGACAGCCGCCCGTCGCGCAGCAGCTCCTCGAACGCCTTGAGCCGGTGCCGGATCCCCTTGGTGTAGTCGAGCCGGTCGACCCCGAGCAGCACGGTGCGCGGGTTGCCGAGCTGCTCGCGGATCTCGCGGGCGCGCTCCTGCACCGGCTCGGACATCGCAAGCTCGCGCAGCCCGCCGGCGTCGATCGAGATGGGCACGGACGCGGCCCGCACGCGACGGTCGGTGTGCGGCACGTCGACGACGTCGCCCTTGGTCCGCGCGCCGAGCAGCCGCCGGCAGGCGCGCAGGAAGTTCTCGGCGTCGGCCGGCCGCTGGAAGCCCAGGAAGTCGGCGCCGAGCAGGCCGGTGAGGATCTCGCGGCGCATCGGCAGCTGCCCGAACAGCTCGACCGGCGGGAACGGGATGTGGTTGAACCACCCGATGCGCACGTCGGGCCGCAGCTCGCGCAGCAGCGCCGGCACCAGCTGCAGCTGGTAGTCGTGCACCCACACGGTCGCGCCTTCGGCTGCCACCTCGGCGCACTGCTGGGCGAAGCGCTCGTTGACCTGTTCGTACGCCGCCGCCCACGACCGCCGGAACGTCGCCGGCACGATCACGTCGTGATAGATCGGCCACAGGCTGTCGTTGCTGTAGCCCTCGTAGTAGCTGGTGACCTCGTCGAGGCTCAGCGGGACGGGCACGAGCAGCAGCTCGTCGTCGGTGAACGGCTCGGGCGTCTCGTCGGGGATGCCGGCCCAGCCGACCCAGGCCGCAGACCGGCCGCGCATCACCGACTCCATCGCGGTGACGAGTCCGCCGGGACTGGTCTGCCACTCCTCGGTGCCGTCGTCGCGGACCACGCGGTCGACCGGCAGCCGGTTGGCCGCGATCACGAAGTCGTACGTCCTGCTCGGCACCGGAATCCGCCTCCCAGGTGGTGGGTGGACGAGTCGTCTGATTCGACACTAGTCGCGGGTGGTCGCGACCCATCGGGGTGGTCGCGATCCGGTCGCGCCAGACCGTGACGCGGCGCGGCGACCGGCGTTAGATTCAGTCATGCGCATCAACGACGTCCTCCGCAACAAGGGAAACCAGGTCGTCACCATCCGCAGTGACGCGACCGTGGGCGACCTCGTCGACCTGCTCGGCGAGCACGGCATCGGCGCGGTCGTGGTCGTGGACGACCCCGAGGCCCCGGCGCCGGTCGGCATCGTCAGCGAGCGCGACGTCGTCCGCCGGCTGCGCGACGGTGGCGTCGACTACCTCGCGAGCCCGGTCGCGCGGATCATGACCACGGACGTGCTGACCTGCCAGCCCGACGACGAGATCGAGGGCGTGGCCCGCCAGCTCACCGAGCACCGCATCCGGCACCTGCCGGTGCTCGCCGACGGCCGGCTCGCGGGCATCGTCAGCATCGGCGACGTCGTGAAGCAGCGCATGGACGAGCTGCAGGCCGAGCGCGACCACCTGACCACCTATATCCAGGGCTGACACCCAGCGCGGGTCCGACCGGCTCCCAGGATCTGTGAGGGAGACGGCTTACCGTGGAGGCATGGCAGCAGACGCGCGCCCGCCGAGGGGACCACAGGAGCGCGCTTCCGGCGACCCGGTGACCAAGGGGCATCGCCTGCCCACCGCGGTGCTCGGCGGGGGACGCGGCACGAGCCCCGACGATGACCCCACGCTCGAGCTCGGCCCCGGGGCCCAGATGCTCGGGCCCTACCTGCTCGTCGACAAGATCGGCGAGGGCGGCATGGGCGTGGTGCACAAGGCCGTCGACCGCGACGGCACCGAGGTCGCGGTCAAGGTGCTGCGGCCGCACATCGCCCACGACGACGGCGCCCGCGACCGGCTGCGCCGCGAGGTCAGCACGCTCGCGCGGGTGCGCCACGACGGCGTCGCCCCCGTGCTCGACGCCGACATCGACGGACCCAACCCCTACCTCGTCACCCGCTACGTCCCCGGCCCGCCGCTGGACGACGTGGTCGCGGAGCGCGGCCCGCTCTCGCCCGACCAGCTCGTCGTGCTGGGCCGCGGCCTCGCCGAGGCGCTGGAGGAGATCCACCGCGCGGGCGTCGTGCACCGCGACCTCAAGCCCGGCAACGTGCTGATGGTCGGCGACGACCCGGTGCTCATCGACTTCGGCATCGCCCACGCGGCCGACGACGTGCGACTGACCATGACCGGGCTGGTCATGGGGACCCCCGGATACCTCTCGCCCGAGGTGGTCGAGGGCGCGCCCGTCTCCGAGTCCACCGACTGGTGGGGCTGGGCGGCGACCCTGGCCTTCGCGGCGTCCGGGAAGGCGCCGTTCGGCAAGGGCCCGATGCCGGTCGTGCTCGACCGGGTCTCGCGCGGGCAGGCCGACCTGTCGGGGGTCGACGAGCGGCTCCGGCCGCTGCTGGCCGCCGCCCTGTCGCCGGTGCCCACGGAGCGGCCCGACGCGGCCACGGTCCTCGACGAGCTCGAGCGCTATGCCGCGGGCGGTCATACGCGCGGGGTTCCGGTGCAGACCACCGCGCCCGACGCCGGTTCGGGCCGGCCGAGCACCCAGCAGACCCCGGCCGTCCCGCACACCCAGGTGCAGCCGCAGGCGCAGCCCTCCTCGACCTCGGTGCTGCCGCTGGCCGCACCTGCCGCGCAGACCGACCCGTTCGCGACGCCGACGCGCGAACCCGCCTCTGCCCGTACGTCTGCCGCACCTCCCGCAGGCCCGGCGCCCACCGAGCCGGTCGCCCGGCCGCAACCGGGCACCCGCCCCGACCCCGCGACCCGGCCCGAGCCCGCGCAGCCCGCCCGCCGCGGGTGGGGGCGCCGGCCCCAGGCCGAGCCCGCTCCTGCGCAGCCGGCGACACCGGCGTACCCCACGGCGCAGGGCGGCCAGCCGCAGCCGTGGCAGTCCGGCGGCGGGCCGACCGGCCCGACCGCGACGCACGACTGGGCCGCGCGTCAGCCCGACCCGCGCATCGGTCTGTCGGCGCGCACCGGCAGCCTCGCGGGGCTGCTGCTCGCGCTGCTCGGCATCACGGCGCTGTGGCCCGCCGTCGGGCTCGGCCTGCTCGTGCTGTGGACGATCGCCGCTCGCTGGACCGACCGGTCGATGACCTCGATGGTGCTGCGTCGCTTCCAGCAGGGGGCGCGACGGTCCGACGGCGTGATGGCCGTGGTCGCCTCGCCGTGGCACGGGCTGCGCGCCGTCGTCGCCACGTTCTTCTCCCTGCTGCTGCCGGCCTTCGTCGGCGGCGTCGCCGCCGTCACCACGGCGCTGCTGGTGTCGATGACCACCGGTGACCGGCCCGAGCTGGAGGCCTCGCTGCCCTGGGTGGTCGGCACGCTGATGGCTGCCTGGGTGCTGTGGTGGGGTCCGGGCGGGCCGTCGATGCGGCGCGGCTCACGCAGCATCGTGCGCGGGCTGCTGCGCAGCGAGCCGCTCACCAAGGCGGTCATGGCGCTGTGCGTGGTGATCGCGGTGTGGTGCGCGTTCTGGGCCTTCACGAACGACATGGCGGTCAGCTGGTGGCCGTTCGACCCCCAGGGCTCCTGGTCGCTCGACGACTGGATCCCGCAGCTGCCCGGCTGACGCCCGTGGCCGACTCCTCCTCGCCCGAACGGCCCGCGGCCAGGCTGCGCCCGGTGCGCCGTCGCCTGATGCGCGGCGAACCGGTCACCGACCCGCTGCCGCTGCGCGAGTCGCTGCGGCACACGCCCTACCGCGACCCGCGGGTGCGCGACGAGCCCGGCGAGATCGCCGAGCGGCGCCGCCGGATGGAGCTGTCGGTGCGCGTCGGCGAGCTGCTGCTGCGCTGCGGCGCCTCGACCCGCGACGTCGAGAGCGCGGTCATCGCGGTCGCGGCCTCGCTCGGTCTGCGGCGGCTGGAGGTCGACATCACCAACCAGTCGCTGCTGGTGCAGGGGCCGGCCCCGAGCGGCGGCGAGCCGCTCACCGCGCTGCGCGTCGTGCGCACCTCCACCCGCGACTTCGCCCGGCTCGCCGCCGTGCACGACCTCGTCGACCGGATCATCACCAACGACCTCGACGTCGAGCAGGCCGGGGCCGAGCTGAAGCAGCTGCAGCGCGAGCCGCGGCTCTACCCGCGCTGGCTGGTGACCCTCGGCTACGGCGGCCTCGCCGGCTCGGTGGCCGCGCTGCTCGGCGGCGGCATCGTCGCGATCGCCGTGGCGGTGGTGTCGGCGATCATCATCGACCGGGTCGGCCGGGGGCTGAGCCGGCGCGGCCTGCCCTACTTCTACGTCTGCGCCGCCGGCGGCGCCATCTCGACCGTGCTGGGGTGGCTGGCGTTCGTGCTCAGCCGCCTCGGCGACGGGCCGTGGGCGATGTCCACCGTCGACTTCGCCTACGCCGTCGCCGGCGGCATCGTGGTGCAGCTGCCCGGGCGCTCGATGACCTCGGCGGTCGAGGACGCCATCACCGGCTATCCGGTGACCGGCGCCGGCCGGATGCTCACCACCGTGCTCACCGGCGCGGGCATCATCATCGGCGTCGCGTTCGGGCTCTCGCTCACCCTGCGGCTGGACCGGGCGCTCGACCTGGAGCTCAGCACGCCCGGGGCGCTGCGGTTCGAGGGGCAGGAGCCGCTGCTGTGGCTGGTGGTCCTGTGCGGCGCCACCGGCGCGCTCGCCTCGGCGATCACGATGCGCTCGCGGCTGCGCATGCTGCTGCCGACGGCGCTGCTCGGCATGGTCGGGCTGCTGGTGTCGCAGACCCTCACCCGCTACATCGACCTCGGCGCCACCTCGGCGGTCGCCGTCGGCGCCATCGCCATGGGGCTGCTCGGCCGGGTGACCGCGCTGCGGCTCGGGGCGCCGCCGATGGTGCTGGTGGTCCCCGCGATCTCGCCGCTGCTGCCCGGGCTGCGCATCTTCCAGGGGATGTACGAGTCCGTGTCGGGCACGGTGGTCGGCGAGGCCGCCGCCGCGGCCACCAGCGAGGGCGTCGTCACCCTGGTCGGCGCGGCCGGCGTGGCGCTCGCGCTGAGCACCGGGATCGTGCTCGGCGACCTGATGTCCTCACCGCTGGACCGGTCGGCGGTCCGCCGTCGCCGCGCCCGGCGCCGGTGAGTTTCTGGTTCAACTAGCCCCCGTCGTACCCCTTCCGTGCCGTAACATTCTGGCGGCCCTGGCGATGACAACTGTGCCGTCACCGACAGGGCGTGCGACAACTGAAAACCCTTTGTGCGCGCGCCAGAACGCCGAACCTCGTCACCCATGGCGCGTTTCCCCGGACGGTCCGGGGCGCAGACGAGGGCGGGGGACCCAACACCGGGCGCGACAGCGTCCTGGGGTGAAGCCGGGGAGACCCGGCCGGGCACCTGACAGCTCGAACCCGACAGCTCACCTCGCAGGCGTTCGTCAGGGAAGGAACCCTTCGTGCCTTATACCCCGAAGCACGCTGCACCCAAGACCGTCTCTCGCACCGGTCGCCGTGCCGCCGGTGTCGTCATCCTCTCCGCGGCCACCGTCGGCGCCGGGCTCGGCACCGCCGGCAAGGCCGAGGCGCACACCCCCACCAACGTCTGGGACCGCGTCGCCGAGTGCGAGTCGGGCGGCAACTGGTCGATCAACACCGGCAACGGCTACTACGGCGGCCTGCAGTTCTCCTACTCCACCTGGAAGGCGTTCGGCGGCCAGAAGTACGCCTACACCGCCAACCGCGCCACCCGTGAGCAGCAGATCCTCATCGCCCAGGCCACGCTGCGCGTGCAGGGCCCCGGCGCCTGGCCGGTCTGCTCGGTGCGCGCCGGCCTGACCCGCACCAACGGCCTCGCGGTCGTGGTCGGCAGCGGCGACTCGGTGAGCCGCGACACCACCCGCCCGACCACCAGCAAGCTGGCGCTCGACGGCTCGTTCGGCCCGCTCACCACCAAGGCCGTGCAGAAGTGGGTCGGCACCACCCAGGACGGCTCGTTCGGCCCGATCACCAAGCGCGCGCTGCAGCGCAAGCTCGGCGTGACCCAGGACGGCTCGATCGGCCCGAAGACCATCGCCGCGCTGCAGACCCGCATCGGCATCTCGCGCGACGGCGCCTACCGGATGAACTACCGCACCACCCGGGCGCTGCAGGTCTACCTGAACAACAACGTTCTCTGATCTCCGCGATCTGAACGACGTCCACGAGGCGCACCGGCTTGCCGGTGCGCCTCGTGCGTTCCTGTGGTGTACGTCGATGCGGGCGCGGGCGTGTACGTCACCGGCGCTCGCCGCTGGGTCCGCCCAGGGTCAGCTGAGCAGGCGGCGCAGCTCTGCTCGGAACTCCCCGCTGTGCGCGGCCGAGGTAGCGCCGGTCATCCGCAGCTGCAGCTCGCCCAGGTAGGTCGCATAGGCGACGGCCGCCCGGGCGCGGGCGCGCGCATCCGGGACGCCCTGGCCGCGGAACAGCTCGACCAGGTAGTCGGTGCGCGCACGGTGGACGCGATCGACCACCGGCTGCACCTGCGGGTGGGCCGCAGCGGAGAAGATCATCCACTCGGCGCGGTCGGTCTCGTGCGGCCCGAAGACCTCCTCGAGCAGCCGGTCGCCGCGGCGCGCCTCCGGTTCGGCCCGCACGGCGTCGATGACCGCCGACGTCGTCTCCTGCGCCCAGTGCTCCAGCGCGGCGTCGATCAGCTCCGCCCGGTTGGCGAAGTGCCAGTAGAAGCTGCCCTTGGTCGTGGCGAGGCCGGCCGCGAGGGGTTCCACCTTCACCGCGTCGAGCCCGGACTTTCCCCAGGCGCGCAGGGCGGCGTCGACCCACGCCTGGCGGTCGAGGCGGGG